>JBNKCG010000034.1:0-23982 GCA_050287605.1 Gammaproteobacteria bacterium
CGCCGCCGTTGCGCAGGCGGCCGGTGGCAGCCTCGCCGATTTCGTCAAACTCACTATCTTTCTCACCGATCTGGAGAACTTCGCGGCCGTCAACGAGGTGATGATGCGCTACTTCCAGACGCCCTATCCGGCCCGCGCCGCAGTGGGCGTTAAGACGCTGCCCAAGGGGGTGGACGTGGAAGTGGAGGGGGTAATGGTGGTGTCCCGCTAGCACCGATCCGCCCCGGACCGGGGCGAAATGCCCACGGATGTAGGGTTCGGCTGGCGCCCGCTGTGTTGGTTGTGAAGTCCCTCTGACTCCTCAATACACCCGGTGCTGGAGGGTGTATTATTAATAATACAATTTGCTTGACCGTGCTATGGGCTTGGATACACTGGGACCTAGCGAGGATTCCCCACCGACGTGGATTCGATATCGATCCAGGTCGGCCACGGGAAGCGGCCGCAAGGGCCGAATAACAACAGTCCGTGCAGAGAAACGGCGAAATCAAGCCTGGGAGGCTGAACCCACATGAGCATGAAGCTTGTCGACAAAGTCGCGATCGTAACGGGCGGTGCGCAGGGAATTGGACAGGCGTTTTGCCAGCGTTTTGCCGCTGAAGGCGCCAAGGTCGTGGTCGCCGACATCAATTTCGCCGAAGCCAAGAAAACCGCCGATGGCCTCGAAGGTGCCATCGCGGTGGAGCTCGACGTGACCCAGCAGGCGTCCATCGACGCCATGATCGACAAGGTCAACGCCGAACTCGGCCCCATTGACATCCTCGTCAACAACGCTGCGGTCTTCACCCTCGCCCCCATCCTGGAGATTTCCCGCGCCGACTACGAACGGGTGTTTGCGGTCAACGTGGCGGGGCTGTTGTTTACGCTGCAGGCGGTGGCGCGCAGCATGATCGAACACGGCACCAAGGGCCGGATCATCAACATGGCCAGCCAGGCGGGCCGGCGTGGCGAGGCGCTGGTGGGCGTTTACTGCGCTTCCAAAGCGGCGGTGATTAGTCTCACCCAGTCCACGGCGCTGGGTCTCATCGGGCAGGGCGTGCGCGTCAACGGCATCGCGCCCGGTGTGGTCGATACCCCCATGTGGGACGAAGTCGATGCCCAGTTCGCCAAGTACGAGGGTCTCGCCATCGGCGAAAAGAAACGTCAGGTCGGGTTGGCAGTGCCTTACGGGCGCATGGGGTTGCCTGAAGATATGGCGGGCGCGGCGGTATTCCTGGCGTCCGACGACTCCGAATATGTCGTAGCGCAGACGCTGAACGTCGATGGCGGAAACTGGATGAGCTAGCGGCCAGACCGCGACGTCCATGCCCAACCCGCCCACCATACTCGCCGCCGGGGAACTCCTGGTCGAGTTTGTGTCCGAGGAAAAGGGGTGTGGGCTGCGGAAGACCACCACCTTCCGCGGACCGTTTCCCAGCGGCGCTCCCGGAATATTCGCCGATCAGGCGGCCCTCACCGGCTGCCAGGCGCTGATGGTCGGCGCCGTGGCCGAAGACTCCTTCGGCGAAGTGATCCTCGAACGGTTCGAGCGCGACGGCGTCGGCACCGAGTTCGTCGCCCGGCTTCCCGGCATGACCACCGGTTCGGCCTTCGTCTCCTACTACGAGGACGGGTCGCGCACCTTTGTTTTCAATATCTCCAACGCCGCCGCCTGCCATCTCACGGTGGACCCGCTACTGCTGGAGCGGATCGCTGCCGGCGGCGTTTCCTGGTTCCACGTCTCCGGTTCGTCGCTGGGCGATCCGCGCATGGCTGCGGCGATCCTGGCGTTGTTCGACGCCGTGCGCGCCGGCGGCGGCAGGATCTCCTACGACCCCAACGTCCGCAAGGAGATCGCCTCGAACCCCGAATACGTCCCCATGGTCAATCGGGTTCTCGCCGGCACCGACCTGTTCCTTCCCAGCAGCGAAGATCTGGAGGCACTGTTTCCGGGCGCCTCGGAGGCTGACGCCGTCTCCCGGGCGTTTGAGGCCGGTGCCGGCCGCATCGCCATGAAAAAGGGCGGCGCGGGCTGCGCCTATTTTGCGCCCGGCGAAAGCTTTGCACTCCCCGCGCATACCGTCGACGTGATCGATGCGACCGGCGCCGGCGATTGTTTCTGCGCCACCTTCGTCGCCCTAACCGCGCTGGACTACCCACCGCGCGAAACCCTGGCCCTGGCCAATGCCGCCGCTGCGCTGTCGGTTACCCAGGTGGGGCCGATGGAGGGCAATCGCCCTCTGACGGAGGTGAAACAGTTTCTGAACACCACAGCTTGAGCGGATAGCCGCTCACCGAGGTACGACTATGAAGAGCTTCACCTTTTACCAGCCGACGCGGCTGCATTTTGGCACCGGCTCGCGCAGTGCCACCGGCGAGATCGTGAAGGCGGTCGCCGATCACGTGCTGTTCGTCCTCGATCCTGGTCTGAAGGCCGCTATTCCGGAGAAGGTGCAGGAGGTGCGCGACTCGCTCACCCGCGCCGGCGTGACCTTCGTGGAGTTCGACAACGTTTCGCCCAATCCCACCCTGGGCGCCATCCAGGAAGGCGCGCAGCAAGCGCGCGATGCCGGGGTTAACGGCTGCCTGGGCATGGGCGGCGGCAGCGCCATCGATACCGCCAAAGCCATCGCGGTGGCCGCCACCCATCCGGGAACGGCCTGGGACTACCTCTACTACAAAAAGGCGCCGACGTCGGCGACCCTGCCCATCGTCGCCATCAGCACCACCTCGGGCACCGGAACCCAGACTTCCAAGGTCGCCGTCTTCACCAACACCGCGGAACAGGACAAGTCCGCCATGTGGAACGACAACCTGCTGTGCCGTGCCGCCATCGTCGATCCCGAGCTGATGCTGAGCCTGCCGCCGCGCGTGACCGCGGCCACGGGATTCGATGTCTTCACGCACAGCTTCGAGTCCTACATCAACGACAACGCCCAGCCCTACGTGGACCTGATCGCCCTCGACGCGATCCAGCGGGTGGCGACCCATCTGCCACGCGTGATGGACGATCCCGCGGATCTCGAGGCACGCGAACAGCTTGCCTGGGCCGATACCCTGGCCGGCGTCTGCCTCGCCAACGTGGGCACCACGCTGCCCCATGCCGCCGGTCAGCCCATCAGCGGCCATTACCCGCAGGTGAGCCACGGCGAATCCCTGGCCATCGTCTACCCGGCGTTCGCGGAGTTCACCTGGAAGGGCGCGGTGGAGAAGTTCGCCACGGTGGCAAAGATCTTCGGGGGTAGCGGCAACGACGAACAGGCGGCGCAAGCGTTTGCCGCCAACATCGGCGCCTTTCTCGAACGCATCAACCTGCGCTGTTACCTGGACGATTTCGGCATTGCACCGAGCGACCTCGATCCGGTGATCAAGCACGCCATGGCCTTCCCCGATCACACGGTGAATCCGGTGAAGCCTACCGAAGCGGATATGCGCAACATCTATCTGAAGAGCTTCAGGCAGCCGGGCGCGGCGTGAAAGAGACGCACGACACTGCGGTACCTCGTGACCGTGTCGTGGCGACGCGGGGAAACGACCAGGGGCAAGAGTCTGAGATGAACGACAACGGCACCAGCGCAGCCCAGGCCGAACGCGTCGAACTGGTGCGGCTGACCAGTCAGCGGCACAAGGATCTGGTGCAGAAGTTTTCCGCGCTGGCCAGCCTGATGGTGATGATTGCCGCCTTCGGGTTCACCAGCAGCGCCTTCTTCTCGCTCAACAACGGCATCACGGTGGCCTTGCAGACGACCTCGATCGGGTTTCTCGGGATTGGGGTTACGGTCGTTATCATCACCGGCGGCATCGACCTCAGCGTCGGCGCGGTGCTGGCCCTGTCGGGAACGGCCGCCGCCCTTCTGGTCAAGGCGGGCTGGCCGGTGCCGCTGGCGATGAGCGCCGGGGTGCTGGTCGGCACGATGTGCGGCCTGTTCAACGGTTTCGTGGTCACCCGGATGAAGCTGGCGCCGTTCATCGCCACGCTCGGCATGATGCTGATTGCGCGCGGCACGGCGCTGCAGCTGACCGGTGCCGCACCGGTGTCGCAGCTCGGTGAGGCGTTCGGGGTGCTCGGCAACGGCTCCTTCTTCCGTACCCTCGAGATGGGACCCAACGGTCTGCCCCACGTCGTCTTTCCCGGCATTCCCTATCCGGTGGTCCTGATGGTGCTGGTCGCCATCGTAGTCGCGTTCATCCTCAGCAGTCTCGGCGTGGGACGCCATATCTATGCCGTCGGCTCCAATGAGGAGGCCGCGCGGCTGTCGGGCATCAACGTCGAGTCCACCAAGATGTTCGCCTACGGTCTGTCCGGCTTCCTGGCCGGCGTGACGGGTATCGTGCTGATGTCGCGCCTGATCACCGCCCAGCCCAACGAGGGCATCATGTACGAGCTCGACGCCATCGCCGCGGCGGTGATCGGCGGTGCCTCGCTGATGGGGGGCGTCGGCACCATCCTGGGCACCATGATCGGTGCCTTCGTCATCGGAATTCTTCGCAATGGGCTGAACATGAACGGCGTGTCGTCGTTCATTCAGCAGATCATTATCGGCTGCGTCGTCATCGGTACCGTCTATATCGACTATTTGCGGAACCGGAGATAGCGCGTCACGCCGATATTTTTAGCACTGCAAAGGAGGCAATCGAAATGACGCACACAATGAAGAAACTGGCCATCGGCCTGGTGGCCTTGGGCATGGTCGCCGGACTTGCGGGCACGGCCCAGGCGGCATCGAAAGAGATCGCGGTCATTGTCAAAACCACGAATTCCAACTTCTGGCAGAACGTGAACAAGGGTGCCTCGGCGGCCATCAAAGGGCTGCCGGGCTACACCATGACCTTCCAGGGTCCCGCCGCCGAAACCCAGGTGGCCGAGGAGGTCAACATGGTGCAGAACGCCGTGAACCGCGGGGTTGCCGGCATCGTGCTGGCCGCGTCGGATCCGGAGGCGCTGATTCCGCCGGTCAAAGCTGCGTATGAGGCCGGCATCCCGGTGGTCATCATCGACTCGATGCTGGCGGACCGCGCCAAGGACTACTATCAGGCGTTCCTCGCCACCGATAACCGCAAGGCCGGTGAGCTCTGCGCCCAGCGGCTGATCGAGAAGGTGGGCACCAAAGGCAAGATCGCGGTGATGTCCTATGTGGCGGGCGTCGGTTCGGAGATCGGCCGCGTCGGCGGTTTCAAGGACTATATCGCCGCGCACTCGAAGCTGCAGATCGTCGGCACCTACTATTCCGAAGCGCAGATGGCCAAGGCCATGGATCAGACCACCGACGTGCTGGCCGCCCATCCGGATCTGGTCGGCATCTTCGGCGCCAATGAGCCCACCGCCGTCGGTATGGGCCGTGCCATCGTTCGGGCGGGCAAGGCCGGCAAGATCGAGGCAGTCGGTTTCGACGGCAACAAGGACCTGCAGGACTTCGTCCGCGATGGCACCCTCGATGCCATCGCCGTTCAGGGTTCGTACCAGATGGGCGAGCTCGGCGTGAAGGCCATCGGCGACATCCTTGCCGGCAAGAAGGTCGACAAGTTCATCAACACCGGCGTCGTCATTGTCACCAAGGACAATATCGACACCCCCAAGGCACAGAACGTCCTCTACTAAGTCGGCAGTAAGCGGTCGGGGCGCCTCATCCGAGGCGCCCCGCCGCCGCCGGGGCTGACAACAGACAAAGTGAATCCATGCTGGCCGCGCGAGACGAGTTTCTGGAGGCGCTGGATAGGAACCGCAGCGACGGGTCCGGCGTCGCCGTCTCAGTCTGCTCGGCCCACCCGGATGTGTTGCGGGCGCTGTTTCGCACCGCGCGGTTGCGGGAGCAGTTTGCCCTGATCGAATCGACCTCGAATCAAGTCGACCACTACGGCGGATATACCGGAATGAAACCGGCGGATTTCGTCGCTTTGGTTCATGGCCTCGCCCGCGAGGAGGGCTTCCCCCGGGAGCGGATACTGCTCGGGGGCGATCACCTCGGCCCCAATCGCTGGAAAGGCGGTCCGGCAGAGCGTGCCATGCAGGAGGCAAAGACCCTCATGGCGGCCTACGTCGATGCCGGCTACGAAAAGATTCACCTCGACGCCAGTTTCGTGTGCGCCGATGATGCCGCACCGCTCTCCGATGAAGTCGTCGCCCGGCGCTGCGTGGAGTTGGCCAAGGTGTGCGAATCCCGTTCGGTTCACCCCCCGCCTTGCTACATCATCGGGACCGAAGTGCCGACGCCAGGGGGCGCCCTGGACGACGAGGGGCTACGCCCCACCTCACCGGCGGATGCCGAGCGCACCCTCGCTGTCTTTGAAAGCACCTTTCTCGACAACGGACTCCACGACGCCTGGTCGCGGGTGGTCGGCCTCGTGGTGCAACCGGGTGTGGAGTTTTCCGACGACGCCGTCGAGGACTATCCCGGCGACCAGGGTTTGCGCGACGTCATCCGCCGCCGCGACGGCATGGTGTTCGAAGCCCACTCGACCGACTATCAATCTCCGTCCAACCTCAGGCGTCTGGTGGAGAATCACTTCTTCATTCTCAAGGTGGGGCCGTGGCTCACGTTCGCCCTGCGGGAGAGCCTGCTGGCGCTGGAGGCGGCGGAGCGCGAACTGCAGCCTGCCGTGCCGTCCAATTTTCGGGCCGTCCTGACCGAGGCCATGCGCGCCGAACCGGAGTACTGGCGGGATTACTACACGGGCGACGCAGCGGCGGTCGCCTACAAGCTCATCTTCAGCTACTCCGACCGCGCCCGTTACTATCTCGGCCATCCCGAGGTAGCGGCGGCGCACCAACGCCTGCTTGGCAATCTCGGGGAAGGCGTACCCCATGCGCTGGTCAGCCAATTCCTGCCGGAGTGCTACGAAGCGGTGCGCGCAGGCGGCGGCAACCGTCCTGCGGATCTGTCGCTCGGCCGCGTGGCGCGCGTGCTCGGTACCTATTTCGACGCCGGTTGCGGCCGCGCATCGCCGAACGCAGTGAGGGGGAATGGGTAGCATGGACCGTGCGATACCTCTGGTGGAGATGAAACATATCTACAAGCAGTTCGGCGGCGTCCGTGCCGTCCAGGATGTGTCGATCGATCTCTATCCTGGCGAAATCGTCGGCGTGCTGGGGCACAACGGCGCCGGAAAATCCTGCCTGATGCGCATCCTGTCGGGCGCCATGGCGCGCACCAGCGGCGAGATCTTCATCTCCGGACAGCAAGCGGACATCCAGTCGCCGATCGACGCCCGCAATCTCGGCATCGAGACCATCTACCAGACCCTGGCCCTGGCCGATCACCTCGACGCACCGGCCAATCTGTTTCTGGGGCGCGAACTCAAGACCCGCTTCGGTACGCTCGACAAGAAGCGCATGGAGGAGGAGGCCCGCGCGGTGCTGCAGCGCCTCAACCCCAATTTCACCAATATCACGGATATTGCGCGCAATCTGTCCGGCGGGCAGCGTCAGGTCATCGCCATTGCCCGTGCCATCCATTTCAACGCCCGCATCCTGATCATGGACGAACCGACGGCCGCACTGGGGCCGGCCGAGACCGCCATGGTGGGGGACCTGATGCGCAAGCTGCGCAGCGAGGGCATCGGCATTTTCCTGATCAGTCACGACATTCACGACGTGTTCTCACTGTGCGACCGGGTGATGGTGATGAAGAACGGCGTCAATGTCGGCATGTATCCCATCGGGGAAGTCACCCAGGACGATATCCTCAGCCTCATCATCCTCGCCCACCTCCCGGAAGATTGGAAACCGCGCAACCTGGCGTCAGCCTGACGTTTCTCCCGGGCTTGGGCCCGATACCGAACCCTTCATGCCATATGCCGGCACGTTGTGCTTGAATTGAAAGCGTGGCGCCGGCGGACAGCACCGTTTCCGCAACGGAGTCGAAGGCGGGTATGGCGGGAGGTATCCCTGCCGCGCACCCGGTTGGTCGTCGCTTGCGCCAGCGGTTGGGAGGTTTTGAAGCCGAGCCCGCCATCAACACGCTTTCGGAATTCACCCGATGCCAAATTCACATACTGCTGGTTCATTGCTGAATGGTCGGTTTGTCTTTTTGCAGGAGTTCTTCAAACACCCGCTTCAGATCGGGTCGATTATCCCCAGCTCGCACTATCTGGAACGTCGCATCGTGGAGGCCGCGGGGATTGTTGCTGCCCGCACCGTTGTCGAGCTGGGACCGGGAACGGGGGGCACGACACGCGCCCTGTTGCGCGCGTTGCCGGCCCATGCGCGGTTGCTGAGTATCGAGATCAACCCGCATTTTCATGCCCTGGTGAACGAGATCGAAGACAAGCGTTTCATCGCTCACCTGGGCAGTGCCACTGATCTCGGGGAGATCGTCGGTCATCACGGGCTCGATGTGCCGGATGTCATCGTTTCGGGCATCCCGTTTTCCACCATGCCGGATCACGTGGGCTCGCATATTCTCGCCAAGATCGCTACGGTGCTGGCACCCAACGGACGCTTCGTCGCCTATCAGGTGAGCAGCCAGGTGGCCAAGCTGTGCCGCCCCTATCTGGGGCGGGAACGCAGCGCCACCGAAATTCTCAACATTCCCCCCATGCGGGTCTATCAATGGGAGAAGCGCGGCATTCAGTAGCGGGGGAATATCTCTTGGGAGCGCGCGCGGGTTTGGGGAGAGGCGTCGATGGGGTTGAAACAGTCGTGGATAACCGGGTTGAGCTTCGGTCTCACCTCCGGCGTGATCACCACGCTGGGGTTGATGGTGGGGCTGCATTCGGGCACGCACTCCACGCTGGCGGTGGCGGGCGGCGTCGTCACCATCGCCGTGGCCGACGCCTTTTCCGATGCGTTGGGTATCCACGTCTCCGAAGAGTCCAAGGCGGGTCATCACGTGGTGGCCATCTGGGAGGCCACTATCGCCACCTTGATCACCAAGATGGCGGTGGCGCTGACCTTCCTGTTGCCCGTGTTCGTGTTTACGTTGAACACCGCCATCGTCGTCGCGGTGGTGTGGGGTTTGTTGCTGCTGACGGCACTCTCGTGGCGGCTTGCGCGGCACCGCGGCGCGCCCGCATTGCCGGTGGTCGGCGAACACTTGTTGATCGCCGGTATCGTGATCGTCGCCACCCACTTCATCGGCGACTGGGTGGCCGTAAGCTTCGCATGACTACGCCGCCAGCCAGTGAGCACCGCGCCTGACCGCATACTTGCGCAATTCTTCGAGCGCGAAGATCGCCACAGGCGCCAACACGATCGTTCCCCATAGCTCTAGCGAAAGCGGCGCGGTGGTGAACAGGCGGTGGAGTGAGGGTGTGTAGACGATGGCGAGGATGAACGCCAGTTCCACCGCCAGCCCGGCGCTGATCCAGGCGTTGAAACGCCGCAGCGTGGGAACCGCGCTCTGGCGATTGGTGCGGCACGCCATCACGTTGCCCATCTGCGAGAAGATGATGGTGGCGAGAAACGCGCCCGCCGCCTGGCGATAGAGCTCATTGTCCGCCGGCAGCGTCATACCCCACTCCCAGCCCGCGCCAAACAGTACGGTGAAGAACACCCCGAACGACAGCGCCGCCTCCACCGGGCCGATGATGGCGTAGCTGCGCACGAAGGTGCGCGCGCTCACCAGCCGTTCGTCGCGCCGTCGCGGCGGGCGGTACATGATGTCCGATTCCGGCGGCTCGTTGCCCAGTCCGATGGCGGGCAGCATGTCGGTGATGAGATCGATGGCGAGGATCTGGATCACCGTGATGGGCAACGGGATGGGGAACAGCACGTAGGCGATGAAGGGCAGGATTTCGGGGATGTTGCTGGTGAGGATGTAGGTGATGAACTTGCGGATGTTGTCGTAGACGGCGCGCCCCTCTTCCACCGCCTTGACGATGGTGGCGAAGTTGTCGTCGAGCAGGATGATGTCGGAGGCCTCCTTCGCCACGTCGGTGCCGCGCCGGCCCATGGCGATGCCGATGTCGGCGCGCTTCAGCGCTGGCGCGTCGTTGACGCCGTCGCCGGTCATGGCGACCACCTCGTTCATCTCCTTGAGCGCATCGACGATGTCCAGTTTCTGTTCCGGCGCGATGCGCGCGAACAGCACCGGTTCATCGCGTAGCGCGGCGATCAGCGCGCTGCGTTCCATGCCTTGCAGTTCGTCGCCCTCGATGATGCGCGGTGCGTCGACGATGCCCAGCTTGCGCGCGATGTAACTCACCGTCTCGGCCTTGTCGCCGCTCATGACGATGATGCGGATACCAGCGGTTTGACAAGCGCGCACAGCGGCCGGCACTTCGGGACGCGGCGGGTCTACCAGCGCCACGAGCCCGACGAACACCAGCTGATCGGCATCGTCTTCGCTGTCGTCAACCACACGATAGGCCAACGCCAGTACCCGTAACCCCTGGGAGGCAAACTGATCCGCTTTGGCCAGCAGTTGCTCGCGATCCGCGGCGCGTAGCGGACGCACCAGCCCCTCGCTGTGTACGCTGACGCAGCGCTGAACGATCACCTCCGGTGCGCCTTTGACGGTCATGTAGAGCGTGCCGCCCTGGGTGCGGTAGGTGGCGGACATGAATTTGTTCTCGGCATCGAAGGGTCGGCTCGCCACCGGCTCGAAGCGTTCGCGCAGCGCGATGAAGCCCCCCTCGGCATCGACGAAATCAGCCATCGCCACTTCGGTGGGATCGCCGGTGAACCGGGCTCGGCCGCGGTGGTTTTGAGTGACGATCACGTCGTTGCACAGCGCCATGATCTCATTCAGCGTGGCCGCGGCGCGGTTGGCGGAGTAGCGAGGTCGGTCGTGGCTGTTGACGGCATTGAAGTCGAGGTAGAGGGTCTCCACGTGCAGCCGGTTGCGCGTCAGCGTGCCGGTCTTGTCGGTGCAGATGACGGTAGTGGCGCCCAGCGTTTCCACGGCCAGGATGTCTTTGATCAGCGCGTTGCGCCGCCCCATGCGCACCGACGATTGGGTGAGTGCCAAGGTAACGGTGGGCAGCAGTCCTTCCGGTACGTTGGCGACGATGATGCCGATGGCGAAGATGAGATTCGTCCAGAACGGATTGCCGATGGCGAATCCGACGAGGAAAAAGGAAAAACCGATACCCAGGGCGAGCCAGGTGATACGTCGCACGAAGTGACGTAGCTCCAGTTGCATGGGCGTCAGATCGCGTTGCACGCGTTGCGATAGCGCCGAAATTTCTCCGAGCGCGGTGGCGCGACCGGTGCGAGTAACCAGGATGCGCGCGCTGCCCTTCAGCACCGTGGCGCCCGAACGCACATTGCAATGTTCATCAACGTTGGCGTCGAGTGCGCTCTTGGCAACGGGTTCGGATTCGCCGGTGAGAATGGATTCGTCCAGGGTGAGCTGGGTGCTTTCGATCACCACGCCGTCGGCGGAGATCTTGTCGCCTTCCTGCACGCGCATCACGTCGCCGGGTAATACCGCTGCGGCGTCGAGCAACACTTCTTCACCGTCGCGCAGCAAGACCACCGATTTGGGGATATAGTCGAGAAACGACGACATCAGTTTCTCGACCTTGTAGTTCTGGAAGAACGAGACCAGCGCGTTCAGCACCACCACGCCGGCCAGCGCGAAGGCGATCAACTCGTACCCTTCACCGGGGCTCAACCAGTGTGCGAAAAAGGCGAGTGCGGAGGCGGCCAGCAGCAGTAGCGGAAACAGCGCCACGAACTCGCGCGCCAGCATCAGCCACGGCGAGCGCGCGCGGTGAAAGCGGATACGGTTGGGACCGTAGCGGGAAAGTCGGGCCGCCGCGTCGGCGCTGCTCAACCCCTCGGGGGAAGCGTTGAAGGTGCGGAACAGTGCCTCGCGGTCGAGACCGGTGAGCTCGTCGGACGCGGTGGCCATGAAGTCAAAATCCCTTTCACCACAAAGTGCACGAAGTACACAAAGTAAAACCCAAAAAAGCCGGGCCGTCGCGGGCCGGTGTCTATTGAGTAGTGTGTATGGTTTGTTACTGCGTGAACTTAGTGCACTTTGTGGTCAAAGGCAGTTTGAGTACTTCCAGATCACTTCTCGATCACGTAACGCAAGTCGGTGCCGCTCTGGGCGCCCGATTCGGTCTCCAGCGTCCAGTTCCGGCCTACCTTGTATCGGATGCGGAACACCGAATCGTTGTCGCTCAAACCCACCGAGTAACTGATGTAGAGCCGCGGCGAGAGATAGCGCCCCAGGGTAACGGCCACGGTCTCGCGGGTGGAGTCGGATTCGATGCGCAGATCCTCGATCCCCAGGCCGCGGCGGATCTGGCGTACCAACGGGCTGTCGGCCACGTAGCCGAGCGCGGCGGCGGAGGCGAGCAGCGAACTGCCGCCCGACTGCTGGTCGGCTTGGCTGACCGGTACGCCCAGCACCAGGTAGGAGAGGATGTCCGCCTGCGGTAGCGACGGGGTGGAGAACAGGGTCACCTGCGGGTCGCGCAGCGTGCCGCGCAGCAGGATGCCGGCGGTCACTTCACCGCTGGTGCGTACGGCGCGCGCGTCGATGCCGGGGTTGTCCACCGGACCACCGGCGAAGGTGAGGCGCCCGCTCTCCACCGTCAGGTCCTGGCCGTAGCTCTTGTACTTGCCTTCGACCACGCGCAGTTCGCCGGTACCCTTGACCACGCTGTCGGGGGCATCCTCAAGGGTGAGTTTTCCAGTGATGCGGCTGCGCAGCCCGTAGCCGGAGAACTCCACTTTGTCGCCCAGGGTCAGCGCGATGCGTGCATAGAATGCGGCCAACGGTGTGGTGTCGGCGGGGGTGGGAGCGCCGACGATGACCACGTCGCGCGATTCGGTCTGCGCTTCGCTGCCGCCGCGGCGCGGACGGATCTGCGCCTCGGGCACCGCCAGCGCGCCGTCGACGCTGAACCTGCCCCGTTCCAGCTGCAGCGTCAGATCGGGCGAGACCAGTGCCCAGTAGTCGCGCAAATTGACCGCCTCGAAGCGCTCGCCGCGTACCTGCAGGCGGGTGGGCCAGCCACGCGCCGGATCCAGTTCGGTGACGCCCTCCACGGCGAGTTTTCCGCCACCCGAGGTGGTGCTGCCGCTCACCTGCCAGCGGCGTCCGTCGTCGGAGGTGGCGCGCAAGCTGAGCGCCTTGAGCGTGATGCCCGCAGCACCCACCTCGATCTGCTGGGCCTCCAGCGTCGCCTCGCCCTGGAGCCGCGGGGCGGCGAGGGTGCCACCCAGCGCCAGGTGAGCCTGCAGCGTGCCGGGTCCGATGCCAAGGCGCGGCAGCAGGGCGGCGATCAGCCCGAGGTCGGGGAGCTTCAGGCGCAGGTCACCGCCGATGGCAGTGTCGGGGGCGCCGGGGTGCGCCAACGCGAAGGGCCGCAGCGTGATCTGCCCGGCGAGGGTACCCTCCTGCTCCAGCTGCAGCGCGAGTTCCCCCGCCAGGCGCTCATCCTCCAGGTGCAGGTTCAGTTCGCCACCGCGATGCGTCACGACACGGGCCTCCGCGGCCGCCTGCCCGGGGTGGAGCGAACCGGGGCCGAGGCGCAGCTGCGCGCTGCCGCTCTGCCGGCCGTTGGCGTCGCGCTGCAGTTGGAAGCTGCCGTCCAGGGGGCCGCTGACCTGTGCCCCGCCCGGCAGCAGGGGGTCGAGCAGCGCCAGCGGCAGGTGCTCGGCGTTGCCGTCGATACCCCACTCGCCGGATTGCGCCCACTGCGCGCGCAGGCACAGGGCCCCGGGCGGAGTGGCGCTCTCCGCGGATGTCTGACGCCAGCAGTGGCGGGCGAGGGTCACGCGGTCCCTGCCCAGGCTCAGGGTGGCGGGTTGCACCAGCGACCACGTGCCCGCGGCCGGCTGCACCCAGCGCCCCTCGCGCAGCTCGCCTTGCCAGTGTGCTGCGGCGTAGCCGCCGTGCAGCGCCAGGGTCAGTTCGCCGCCGGCGCCGCGGGCCGCGAGGCGCAGCGTGTGCGCCTGGGCGGAACCGTCGGCGCTGAGATGTGCCTGCTCCAGGGCGCGAGCACCGTAATGCAGTTGCTTGGCGTCGATCGTGGCCTTGACGGCGCCTGCAGCGGCCAGGTCGGCGCTGATCTCGCCTTGCGCCTGCTGCAGGCGGGCGGTGCCCCACGCCAGGTCGCTCAGCTGCACGGTGGCGTCGAGACGCGGTGCCGCCGCGCTGCCGCGCAGCCGGCCCCGGGCACGGGCCTGGCCGCTGGCGTCGGTCAGCAGCTCCTGCAATGCGGGGGCGTCGAGGTCGAACGCCAGGTCCAGCGACTCGCCGATATCTCCGCTGAGCTTCAGGTGCGCGCTGCCCGAGCGCAGTTCGCCCTGCTCGACGCGCACGCCGTGGGCCGTTGCCGTGAGCTGCGTGGCGGCGTCGATGGTATGGCCGCGCAGTTCGCCGTGCAGATCGGCGATCGCGATTCGGGTGACCGGCGTGGTGTCGCCGCGGGCGGAAACCGTGGCACCCAGCCGGCCCGGCCACGCGGCGAGATAACTGCCCGGGTCGATGTCGGCCAGCTGCAGCTGCGCCTGCCAGTTGATGCCGTTGCGCCACTGCAGCGCACCGCTGCCGGTGGCCTTACCGTCCGCCACCTGCGCGGTGACGGTGGTCAGGGTCACACCGTCGCGGTTGCCGTTACCCGCGGCCCGCCAGGTGCCCAGCGACGCGTCGGGCCGTTGCAGCGGCGCCTCAAGGTCGACGCGGTAGGCATCGGGGGTCCCTTCGATGCGGAAGCTGCCCTTGGGGCTGGCGATGCGCGCCGTTCCCTGCAATGGCCACTGCAACTGCTCCCACCCCCCCGTGATGCGGGCGGCGGGCGGGTCGGTGGCGAGGTCGAGACTGGCGTCCAGGCGAAGGCGCGCGTCCGATCCCTCGGGCGCGAGTTCCAGTCCGCTCAGCGTCACGGCGCTGGGCGAACCGCTCAGCCGGGTGGCGATGCGCACGCTGCCGGCCTGCGCCAGCGGGTAGGCGAGGCGGGCCTCGCCGCGAAACGAGGTGCCGTTGCCCTGCAGGGTGAGCGCCACGTCGCGCAGCGGGGCGGTGAGCGCCGGCTGCCAGGGGCGCAGATCGAGTTCGTCGCTGGCCGTGCGCAGCGACCAGTCCGGCGCCGCGGAGTAGGGATCGTCCACGCTGACCTCCAGGGTCAGCGGCAGCGGCGCCTGCAGGGTCTGGGTGGTGGTCAGCCGCCGGCTGTCGCCCTCGATCCTACCACCGCCGCGCAGCGCCGGCCGGCCGGGCAGCGCCAGCCGCCAGGCGGTATCGAGTTCGAGGCGGTCGCGGCCGCGGGTCTGCAGGCTGCCGCTGGCGTTCAGTTCGCCCCAGGCCGCCTGGGCAGCCAGCGAGTCGATGGTGTAAACACCCGCGTCGAAGCGGCCGGCGAGGGCGATGCGGTCGATGCGGCGGGGTGCGGCGTCGCCGCTTTGCACGCTGAGGTCACTCGCCTCCAGGTGTTCGACGATCAGGGTGAAGGGCGGGTTGGGGATGCCTTCGTAGGGGTGGGGTTGGGTGTTGTGCTGCACGACCTGCAGGCCGCGCAGCGTCAGCGACTTGATGTGCAGCAGGTGATCCAGCAGGTCGCCGGGCTGCCACTCCAGGGCCAGCTCTTCCAGGCGCACCTCGCGCTCGGCGTCGTGGTAGCTCAGGCCGCGCAGGCTCAGCGGACCGCGCAGCCGTCCCTGCACCTCCTCCACGGTTAGCGTGCCGGGCAGCAGCGCGGCGCCCCACAGCAGGGTGCGCGTCAAACCGTCGCGGCTATTGAGCAGGTAGAGGGTGGTGCCGCCCGCGGCGGCGGCCAGCACCAGCAGTACGCCCAGCGCGATGAGCAGCGCGCGCTTCACAGGTCGGGTCCGATCACCAGGTGCAGGCGCCAGGGCTGGTCGTCGCGGTCCAGCGCCTGGGCGAGATCGATGCGCAGCAGGCCGATTGGGGTGCGCCAGCGGAACCCGAAACCGACGCCGCGCGAGACGTGGGTGTCGGGATCGTCGAAGGCGTAGCCGGCATCGTAGAACAGCGCGCCGCTCCAGGCTCCGGAGAGGTGGTGCTCGTATTCGATGCTGGCCACCGCCAGGCTGATGCCACCCACCACGTCGCCGTTGTCGTCGGTGGGGCCGATGGACTGGTAGGGGTAGCCGCGCACGCTCTGGTCGCCGCCGGTGAAAAAGCGCTGCGAGGCGGGCAGGTCGGCCACGTCGGCACCGCTGGTGTGGCCCAGCTCCCAGCGGCCGATGATCCGTCCCTCGTCCCAGGGGCTGACGATGTGCTTGCCGGCGATGCGGGTCTGCAGAAACGAGATGTCGGAGCCCAGCGTTTCGCTGCCGCCGTGCAGGTCGATGGAGATGCGGTGGCCGTTGCGCACGTCCAGGCGGTCGGTCGCCCACACCCGCTGCCAAACCGCGCCGGGCAGGATGAGGTCGGTGGTTTGGCGCAGGTCCGCCACTTCTGAGGTTTCGCGCTGCCACTGCAGCGACAACGTCTGGCGCCAGCCGTTCTTGGCGCGCTCCTGGGCCGCGCCCAGGGTGGTGAGGCGGCTGAAGCTGGTGTCGGTCTCTTCCTCGGAGTGCTCGGCGCTGAATACGAGGCGGTCGGTGCGCGGGTTGATGATGGGGATGGTGTAGGCGGCGCTCAGGCTGTTGCGGATCTCGGAGACCGACAGCTCGCTCTTGAAGCGGTGCCCCTGCGGATTGACGTGCCGCCACTCCCAGCCGGCCGAGGCGCGTGCGCCGGTGTCGGTGCCGTAGCCGATGCCGAAGGTATAGCGATGCGCCGGTGCCGGGGTCAACTCCACGTCGATGGGCACGCGGTGCAACTCGGCCCGCTCGGGGTGCGGCACGATGCGCACGTCCTGGAAGTAGTCGCTGTCGAGCAGCGCGCCCTGCAGATCGAGCAACGCTTTGCCGGCGTACGGGGTGTCGTAGCGGTAGGGGATGTATTTCTCCAGCAGCGCGTCGTCGAGGGCCTGTTCCGGCTGGACGAAGCGGGTGGCGCCGAAGTGGTAGCGCACGCCGGTATCGAGGTGCAGGGTGACGGTGGCGGCGTAGCGCTGCAGGTCGATGCGTATCTCGTGGGCACTGAATCGCGCATCCAGGTAGCCGCGTTCGGCCGCCAGGCGCTGCAGGCGCTGCTTGGTGTTTTCGTAGTTCTGCTGCACCAGGGTCTTGCCGCTGCGCAGCGGCAGGCGTTTGACCTCCGCGTTCATGGCGTCGTCGTCGGCACCAGGGCCGAGCAGGCGCACGTCCAGTTCGGCGACGGGCAGCGGCGGTCCGGGATCGACGCGGTAGGTCGCTCGCCAGCCGTCGGCGGTGGTGGCGAGCTGTGCGTCCACCGTGGCGCGGTAGTAGCCGAAGGGGCGCAGCGCCTGGGCGATTTCGTCGGCGGCACGCTCGTGCATCAGCCGCACGCGCAGCTCAGTGAGATCCGGCAGGTCGCGGTTCTGTTCGATGCTGAGGTAGGCGCGCGCGTTGTCCAGCAACTCGCCTTGCAGGCCCTGGACGTCGACCTCCAGCGTTGCCGCCTGTACGCTGCCCCACACCCCCGCCAGCAGCGCGATGAACCCCCTTACCCGGCGCTGCGCATGCCGCGCGGCGCGCGCGGATCGGGTGGTCGACGGGGTGGTGTCCATGGCGTCGCAGTTTCGCAGGCGCCGCGGTGAAAAATCCAGCGGTGGTTGGACTGTGCGCCGTCGGCCGACGGACGGTCGCGGTATCGAGTCGCAAATCGTTTCATCGTTCACTCGATGTGTGACACTCGCACAGCGATCCGCGTTGCGTTCGCCAGCGGGAATCGCGTGTGAACCGTGCAGAGAGGGTGGTCCGTGGCGAGTGTCGTTGCCGCTGAGGCGCCAACCGGTCTGCCGCCGGGGCCGAATACGCGCTGAGGGAGCGCGGCGTCGCGGAGACTTATATCAACAGCGAAGGGTTGCGACGACGTCGCGCGGGCGCGCGTCGCGGGTCAATGCTTGAGTTCGTCGATGCGCGCCAGCACCGCCTGGGCGAGGTCGTCGGCGCTGTACTTCTGGATGAACAGGTTGGCGCCGGTCTTCTCCACCATCGCTGTGTTGAATACGCCGCTGATGGAGGAGTGCAGCAGGATGTAGATCGACTGCAGGCGCGGGTGGGCGCGCACCGCGGTGGTCAGCATGTAGCCGTCCATCTCGGGCATCTCGATGTCGGAGACGATCATCAGGAAATCCTGTTCCACGTTGACGCCGTCGGCCAGCAGCTTCTCCAGCGTGATCATCGCCTCTTTGCCGTCGGGGGCGGTGATGCACTCGATGCCGAGCTGTGCAAGCGCGCTGGTGATCTGCTTGCGCGCGGTGCTGGAGTCGTCGACCACCAGGATGCGGCGCGGGATGTCGTCGCGCTGTGACAACAGTTCTGCGGAGACCTGGGTGCTGGCGTGCACGATCTGGTCCAGCACCTTTTCCACATCCAGGATGCTGACCATCTCGCCGTCCACCAGAGTGACGGCCGTGGTGTAGCTGCCGCGGCCGGCCCCCTTGGGACGCGGCTGCACCGCCTCCCACTGGGTGTTGATGATGCGTTCCACGCTGCCGATCAAAAAGCCGTGCACCGACCGGTTGTATTCGGTGATGATGATTCGCCCGTGACTCGGATCGGCCAGCGGCCCCGCGCCGATCGCTTCCGACAGGTCGATGACCGGCATGGTGATGCCACGCAGCGTGGCGATGCCTTTGACCAGCGGGTGCGCGCCGGGCACCTTGGTGGTGCCCTGGTAGGGGATCACTTCCTGGACTTTGAATACGTTGATGCCAAAGGTCTGCTGCCCGTTCAGCTTGAACAGCAGCAACTCCAGGCGGGTTCCGGCCAGTTGGTTGGCTTCCAGGACGCCGCCCGACGACGGTTTCTTCATGATCGGCAGCCTCGTTGGCGGGCGTCGAACGGGTTCGACTCCCAATAGTCTAGGTTATCGTCCGCGCCGGCTGATTCCTGAGCGGGCAGGTCGGGCGTCGAGATAGGTTCTAAACTGAATGACACGGCTACCGCGGGAGTAGAGCCATGTATCTGAAAGAGATTCGCAGCGGCAACCTGGTCGAGGTTATGGAGCTTCAGCCCTTGTTCGACCCTTGCCGCGATGCGCTGCGCGGGCGCGTGCACGCCGGCGAGGAGCTGCAGGAGCCGGAGTTTTTCGCCAAGGCCGCGCTGGTGTTCCCCTCGGGCGAGTCGCTGCCGCGCTGCTGGGTGGATGCCGGCTATCGCCACCGCCTCGACGCATGATGTTGGGTATCCGGCGCGGCTGGGCAGTGCTGGCAGGATGCCTGGTGGCGCACGGCGCGGCGGCCGCCGTGGTGGTGGAGGATCTCTACCGCGCCCAGACCATTGTTACCGGCACCGAGGAACCGGAGCGCAGCCGCGGCCTGCGCAACTGCCTGGTCGAGGTGGTCGCCAAGCTGACCGGCGACGCGGCGCTGGCGCGCGGTGAGCGCATCCAACCGCTGCTGACCCAGGTGCATCGCTACGTGCAGACCTTCGAATACGAAGATCGCATGAAGGGCATCCCGCTGCACGACGAGCAGGGCACGCGCCAGCGTCCGCACTACCTGCGCGTGCGCTTCAAGGCGCAGCCGCTGAAGGCGGCGCTGCACGAGCGCGGTATCGCGCTGTGGCCGGCGCGGCGTCCGCTGGTGGCGGTGTGGCTGGGGGTGCGCACCGCCGTGGGTGATTACGTCGTCTACGCGCAGGGCAGCGACGGTTACGGGCAGCGTGAAGTGCTGCTGGAAAGCGCCGGGCGCCAGGGCGTTCCCGTCTGGCTTCCGCAACGCTCTGCGGCCACGCAGGCGGTGGGATTTGCTGCGGTGGCGGCGGACGATGCGCGCTCGCTGGCGGCGCTATCACCGGAGGCGGACGCGCTGCTGCTGGGTACCTTGGATATCGATGCCCAAGGGTATTGGGAGAGCCGCTGGACGCTGCATCGGGACCAACGGTCGCCGCAGCGATGGGGGCAGCGCGGCGTCACCTTCGACACCGCCATCCGCGACGGTGTGCAGCGCTCGGCGTTGCTGTTGTCGGACCCTAGTGCACCTCAGCGCTGGCAGGCGGGGCAGAAATAGCTGGAGCGCTGCCCCTGGCGCAGCAGGCGGATGGGGGTGCCGCAGGCGTGGCAGGGTTGGCCGTCGCGCTCGTAGACGTTGAGGTGGAGGCTGAAGTAGCCGGGCTCGCCGTCGCTGTTGAGGTAGTCGCGCAGCGTGGTGCCGCCCTGGCGCAGGGCGTCGCCCAGGGTGGCGACGATGGCGGCGGCCAGCCTGCGGTAGCGTTCGGCGGCGATGCGGCCGGCGGCGCGGCGCGGATCGATGCCGGCGCGGAACAGCGATTCGCTGGCGTAGATGTTGCCGACGCCCACCACCACGTGGCTGTCCATGATGAACTGCTTGACCGCGACGCGCCGGCCGCGGGATTTGGCGTGCAGGTAATCCCCCGAGAACTCACCACCCAGCGGTTCCGGTCCCAGGTCGCGCAGCAGCGCGTGCTGCAGCGGATCGCGCGTCGTCCACAGCGCCAGGCCGAAGCGGCGCGGGTCGTGAAACCGCAGGCAGCGCCCGTTGTCGAGCACTACGTCCAGGTGATCGTGGGTGCGCGGCGGTGAGCCGTCCGCCACGATGCGCAGGCTGCCCGACATGCCCAGGTGCAGCAGTAGCGTCCCCGCTGCGGTTCCCACCAGCAGATATTTGCCGCGCCGCGCCACCGTTTCGATGCGCTGGCCGGTGAGGGTGGCCGCCAGGCGCGCGGGAACGCGCTGGCGCAGGCGTGGTTGGCGCACGATCACCGCGGCGACGCTGCGCCCTACCAAGTGGGGTTCGATACCGCGGCGGGTGGTTTCGACTTCGGGGAGTTCGGGCATAGGTTTTCTAAATCATGGTCTCTCGCCAGGGCGCCAAGAGCGCCAAGGCTCCGCAAGAATGACGGCGGTTGAAACTTCGTTTGCCATCACCCGGACCTACGCTGGGATGATCATAAACAACTGAGACCACAATTGACCGGTTTCGCATTTCCTTGGCGCTCTTGGCGTCTTGGCGAGAGACAAAGGGTCATTTGTCGTTTTCCACCGTCTCCTCCGACCGCGCGAATATCCAAGTCAGCGCAACGCCCGCCATCCACGCATCTTTGCGCCGCACCAGCGGGCTGTCGGCGAACGCCGCGCCGTGCAGGTCGTCGTAGCGCAGGAAACCGCCCAGCACCCAGCGGCTGTTGAGGCGTTTTCCCGCGGTCACCAGGAGACGGCTGCCGCTGTAGCCGCCGCTGGCGTCGTAGGCGGGACGGTCGGCCGTGGCGTAGGCCGGGTCCACTTCGTAGAAGTAGTCGTGATTTTCTTCGCTGGCCCACAGCGGGCCCCACGAGACCACCAGCCGCAGCCGCCCGCCTTCCATGGGGATGAGGCGCACGTAGTCGATATGGGGATTGAACACCCAGCCCACCATGCGGCCGCGGGAGAAGTTGGTGGCGGCCACGGCGCGCAGCGGCAGGTTGAGCTCCCAGTAGCTGTGGGATTGCGGCTGGCTGCCCAGCCGCACCTTGAGGCTGGGGCCGATCTCGAAAGTGGGGTCGAGGTCGGGCATGTCCCGACGGACGTCGTTGTCGTCGCTGTTGACCGGAGCCGCTGCCGCCAGGCTGAGATCCAGCGCCACCTTGTCGGACTCGAACAGCAGTCCGCGGATGCCCTCTTCGCTGACCTTGAGCCGTTCGCCGCGGTAGATCAGGTAGGGGTAGGGGGCGAGGTAGTCGCGCGACTGGTCGGCGCCGCGGTAGTCGGGCAGATGCAGCCAGGCGAAGCCGGCGCCGAACTCCCAGCGCGGCAGCTCGGTGGCTGAGACCCAGACCGGTGCCAGCAGGGCGAGCAGCAGGGGGTAGCGTTTCATGGGGTGGATTCCGTGACGGGCAGATGAAGGAGCTGCGGTTCCAGCGCAGCGTCGAGGGTGTAGCGCAGGCCCCGGTCGGTGCGCTCCAGGATGAGGTCGTTGCCGTTCGCTACCCGGGTGTAGCGCAGGGTGTCCGCCGGGGCGTCGAGCCCGATGCGCAGCGCGTCACCGGGGTCGCCGCCGGCCGCCGTCACCGATCGTGCGCGGGCTTGGCGCCAGGCGTCGGCGAGGCGTTGATACGCCTTCTGGGAGCGTTGCGCGTGCGGGGGATCGGCGACCCAGGCACCCTGGGTATCGCGCCGCAGCGTCAGCCCGGGCAGTTGCAGCGCCACGATCTCGCTCCCTTCCGGTACCAGCCGCGGGCTGACCCAGTCCAGGGGCTGCGCGCTCAGTTGATGGATGAGGGTGTCGGTAATCAGGTGCACGCGTTCGCCCACCTGCACGTAGCGGTAGTGGTTGAGCGGTTCCTGGGCGCCCAGCGCGAATGTCGTGTCGTCCAGGCGCAGCGTCACGCGCGGCGCTGCCAGGCCCACCTCGGCCGCATCCAGCTCGGCCAGCGGGTAGCTGGCGTGACTCACGGTGACGGCCAGCGCCAGCACCTGGTGGACGCGGTCGTCGTCGGCGGGCCAGCGCTGCGCTCCGTCGACGAACCAGCGCTCGCCTTGGCGCGACAGCCGCACCGGCGGCCGGTCCGCGACGGCGATCTCCACCCGCCGCACGTCTCCGGGTTGCAGCGCGGTGAGATGCACGGGCGCGGGTGGGGTCTTCTCCGCCTGCGGTCCCCACAGCACCAACGCGGCCAGGCCCAGCACCAGCAGCAGCATGAAGAGATTGAGCAGGGCCTGTTTGCGCATCGGCGGTCAGCGGCGCCGGCGCCGCAGCCAGATCACCACCCCGCTGCCCGCCAGCAGCAGCGGCAGCCCCAGCAGAAAGCCGAAGCCGATGATGGCGGCGGCCGGTTTGCTCAGCGTCAGCGCCACGTCGGGGGAGGTCTTGGCGGGGATGGTGATCAGCGCGTCGTCGTGGCTGAGCCAGTTGAGAACGGCCATCCCCAGGTCCAGATTGCCGGCGTTGCCCAGGTAGGCGTTGGCCAGGAAGTCGCCGTCGCCGATGACCACCACGCGCTGCTGACGCGCCGCGTCTGCCGGCGCCGGGCGGTTGAGCGCCACGCCCACGGTGAGCGGTCCGGCCCGTTCGTCGCCGTCACGGCGGATTTCTCCCGCCAGCGGTCCGGTCTCGGTCCAGGTGCTGGCGGCGGTGGCGAGAAACGGTGCCGCGTGCCAGCCCGCAGGGGCATCGACGGTGAGTGCCGCCGCGCGTGGGAACAGGGTCATGAGCTGGAAACCGCGGGTGATGGGGTGCTCGGGATAGTCGGGCACCAGGGCGACGTCCGGGCTCTGGATGCCGAACAGGCGCGTGGTGGCATCCACGATGACGCCGGGGGCGAAGGTGATGCCCAGTTGGCGCGCCAGCGGTTCCAGCCCGTGCAGCGGCTCGGGGTCGGCCAGCCACAACAGGTTGCCGCCCTGCTCCAGGTAGCGGCGCACCAGCGCCACCTCGCCCGGCAGCAGGTCGGCCTGGGCACCGGCCAGCACCAGCACCGTGGTGTTGAGGGGGATGGTGGGGGTGCTGCCGAGGTTGAGGGTCTGCACCGTGACGCCGTGGTTCTCCAGTTCGCGGGTGAACAGCCCCAGGTCGTGGTTGGCCTCGCCCTGGGGGCGGCGCTCGCCATGCCCCTGCAGGAACACCACCCAGCGTTCGCCGCCGCGCGCCAAGCGTTGCAGGGCGTTAGTGAGCGCTTGCTCGTTGAGGTCGACCACCTTTTCGCTGCGTCCGCCGTATTCCACCAGCAGGGTGCCGTCGGTGTTGATGCCCAGGGTGCGTACCTGCTGCGGCGCGGTGTCGGGGTTGACGCGCTCCAGCGCCACATCGGGTTTGACGCGCCGGTAGCGGCCCACCAGGTCGTCGACGCGCTGGCGCAGCACCGGGTCGGGGCGGGCGTAGGCGGTGATGCGCACCGGTTGATCCAGGGTGGCGAGCAGTTGGCGGCTGGCCGGCGACAGGGAGTTGCGGGCGCTGGCGGTCCAGTCCCATTCGAAGCCGTGGCGGGTGCTGAGCCAGCCCAGCAGTCCCACGGCGGTGAGCAGCAGGACCACGAAAAGGTAGCGCTCCAGGCGCAGTTTCAGGCGTCGGGGGGTCATGGCGTTGGGTACCCAACGCGGCGGGGGGGGGGGGGGGGGGGGGGGGGGGGGG
>JBNKCG010000035.1:0-17681 GCA_050287605.1 Gammaproteobacteria bacterium
CGAATCGGAGCTTAAACTCTGGAAATCCAAACCGTGGATCGCTCGCATCACGCTCAAGCCGGCTCGCTACGTCGGTGCTTCGCGCCGACTTCGCTCGCGGCTTGGCTCTGCGTTAAATGCCCTGAGAGGAAAGCTAGACATCGAACTCAGCGCAAGCGCCAAGGACGCAATTCGGCAATTTGTGGAACAGACACTTCCTGGGCGCATATTGTCGTTGTTACAAGTTGGAACTCCTGGAGACAAAGATGCTGTATGGATGGTAGGAGCTTACTCGGTTGGGGAAATCAACATATCTGAGAAGCATTTTGAGAATGCAGACAAACCTCTTCGGTATGAAGTGGATGAGTTTGAAATTGTTATCGAACCTCACTTCGCGAAACTCTTGAAAGGTAAGCTTCTCAATTACCACCAGGGAAACTTTTATGTCACGGAGCGAAAGCATGGCACTTAACAAGCGACCGTGATGTCAAATCACGGCAAGCTAAGTTGTCTGTCACGTTGTATTGTTTCGCACCATTACCTTCAAAATCGTTATGAACTTGCGCATGCACACCGCGAGAGCCACCTTCTTGTGACAGCTCCTGCGGGGACTCAGTCGTTTCAAATCCGACGATTTCCCCCTCTTTCCTTTCCCACAAGTTCAAGCTTTAAGCGTATGAGTATCCAGCGGGTAGCCGCGATCCTTGTAAAAGCGAAACGCGGCGCGTGAGCGTTGACGCTCTTCGTCGCCGCTGCCTACCAGTTCGGCGACGCGTTGGAAGCGGCTGAAGAAGGCCGGTACCTCGTGGCTGAGGTTGATCAGCACGTCGCAATCACCGCGCGGTTCGTCGCCGTGGCCGATCTGGATGGGCGTTTCGTCGGCGAGTTCGTCGGAGCTGATGACGTGGGGTAGGAAACTCTCGTCGCGGAAGGTCCACAGCATCCGGTCCACCGCCTCGGCCTGCTCGTGCGAGTCGGCGTGAATGAAGATGCGATGGCCGCGGTCGTAGGCCTTCTCCGCCAGCCGGCAGGCGAGGTGTTCGCGGTTGCTGCGGCTCTGTTCGGGCAGGATGTAGAAGTCGATCTTGGTCATGGCGTTTCAACTGTAGGAGCGGCAGAAGCCGCGAAAGCCATTGGGCTTGGTCTCGCGCAAAGACGCAGAGGACGCTAAGAATCGCAAAGGAGTTCGGGGCTCAATCTTTGCGAACTTGGCGTACTTTGCGCCTGGGCGCGAAACGAAGTTAATCACTCAATAAAACATTCGCGGCTTCCGCCGCTCCTACACTGTGGGATCGCGATTCAGGCGCTGCGGCCCGAGTGATCCAGCAGGTACTGGGTGAGTAGCGGTACCGGCCGTCCGGTGGAGCCTTTGGCGTCGCCCGACAGCCAGGCGGTGCCGGCGATGTCCAGGTGCGCCCAGTGATACTTCTTGGTGAATCGCGCCAGGAAGCAGGCGGCGGTGATGGTGCCGGCGTCGCGTCCGCCCACGTTGGCCACGTCGGCGAAGTTGCTCTTGAGCTGTTCCTGGTACTCGTCCCACAGCGGCAGTTCCCAGACGCGGTCGCCGCAGTAGTCGCCGGCCTTGAGCAGCTTCTGCGCCAGCGGGGCGTGGTTGGCGAGCAGCCCCGAGGGGTGCTTGCCCAGCGCGATGACGCAGGCGCCGGTGAGGGTGGCGATGTCGATCACCGCCTGGGGGTTGTAGCGCTCGGCGTAGGTGAGGGCGTCGCACAGGATGAGCCGCCCTTCGGCGTCGGTGTTGAGGATTTCGATGGTGAGCCCCGACATGCTGGTCACCACGTCGCCCGGTTTGTTGGCGGTGCCGCTGGGCAGGTTCTCGCAGGTGGGCACCAGGCCGATCACGTTGAGGGGCAGATCCAGCTCGGTGAGCGCCTTCATCGTGCCCAGCACACTGGCGGCGCCGCACATGTCGAACTTCATCTCGTCCATGGCCGCGGCCGGTTTGATGGAGATGCCGCCTGAATCGAAAGTGATGCCCTTGCCCACCAGCACGTGCGGTTTGGTCTCCTTCTTGGCGCCGGCATACTCCAGCACGATGAGCTTGGGCGGCTCCACGCTGCCTTTGGCCACCGACAGCAGTGAACCCATGCCCAGCTTCTCCATCTGCTTCTGGTCGAGCACCGTCACCTTGAGCTTGGCGTTGCCGCGCGCCAGCTTGCGGGCCTGCTCGGCCAGGTAGGTGGGGGTGCAGATGTTGGCCGGCAGGTTGCCGAGATCCTTGGCCAGTGCGCTGCCGGCGGCGACGGCGTTGCCGTGGCGCAGCGCTCTGTCGGCCGATTTTGCCTCGTTGCGGTTGCCGACCATGAAGGTGATCTTGCGCAGCGGACGCGGACTGGCGTCCTTCTTCGATTTGGTCTCGTCGAAACGGTAGGTGGCCGCCTGCGCCAGCTCCACTGCCTGGCGCACCTTCCAGTAGGCGTCGCGCTCTTTGAGTTCCAGTTCGTTGAGGGTGTTGATGGCGTCCGCGGCGCCGGTCTCCTGCAGCTTGCGTAGCGCCGCGGTGAGCACGTCGCGGTACTGGCGGTCGCCGAATTCGGCGCGCTTGCCGCAGCCCACCAGCAGGACGCGCTCGGCGGCGATGCCCGGCACCTGGTGCAGCAGCAGCGTCTGGCCGCATTTGCCCAGCAGATCGCCGCGGCGCAGCACCTTGGCGATGTAGCCGTTGGCGGCTTGGTCCAGCGCGGCGGTGGCCGGCGCCATCTGCTTGGATTCGAACACGGCGGCGATCAGGCACGCGCTGCGCAGTTTCTCGGGGGTGCCGGTTTTGATCTGGAATTCCATTCTGGCTCCTAGGGAGTAGTTCGGTTTTCAGGGAGAGTGTTCTGACGTAACCTACGCGGGTTTGCGTCGAACCGTGCAATGCCCGCAAGTGTATCGCAAATGGCGAATGCGGCCAGCGTGGCGACCCCTATCCACCGTGCCCGAAGAGGCGAATCACCGCTTTCCGATGCAGCGACCCAACCGTTGAACGTCGTCAACCGATATCTGATCAAGGAGCTGGCCAAGTCGCTGCTCTCGGTGACGCTGGTGCTGATGCTGATCTACCTCAGCTCGCGCCTGGCGGTGCTGCTGGCGCAGGTGGCGGCGGGCGAGCTGGCGGGCGACGTGGTGTTCAGCCTGCTGTTTCTCAAATCGATCACCAACCTGGCGTTGGTGTCGCCGCCCGCGCTGTTCATTGCGGTGCTGCTCACCATGGGACGCATGTACCGCGACAACGAGATCACGGTGCTCAACGCCTGCGGCGCGGGCTACGGCACGCTGTACCGGGGGCTGCTGTACTTCACGGTGCCGGTGGTGTTGCTGCTCGCGGTGCTGTCGTTCGTGGTGGGGCCGTGGGCCGACGCCAGCGGCGAGCGCGTCAAGCAGGAGGCGGAGCAGCGTGCCGATGTCTCCGGCATCAGCGCCGGGCGTTTCAAGGAGTCCGACGACGGTGCGGTGGTGTTCTACACCGAGGCGCTGGACCGCGACAACAAGCGCTACCGCGACGTCTTCATCCAGAGCCGGCGCAACGGGCGCCTCAACCTGATGATGGCAAAGAGCGGCCAGGAGCGTACCGATCCCGAAACCGGCGACCGCTATCTGGTGCTGGAGGAGGGCAGTTCCTTCGAGGGCGATCCCGGCGCCGCCGACTACACGGTGCTCGATTTCCAGCAGTACGCCATCCGCATCAACGAACGCGATCCCCAGGCGGGGGTGTCGCTGCGCAAGGATTCCCAGCCGACCCTGGCGCTGATCGCCATGAACGCCACGTGGGCCTGGGCGGAACTGCACACCCGTCTCGCCCTGCCGGTGAGCGCGCTGCTGCTGGCGCTGCTGGCGCTGCCCCTCAGCTACACCTCGCCGCGCCAGGGGCGCTACAGCAAGCTGTTTCTGGCCATCTTCGTCTACGTCGTCTACGCCAACATCCTGGTGATGGCGGAGACCTGGCTGTCACGCGGCGTGATCCCGCTGGCGGCGGGGATGTGGTGGGTGCACGCCGGCGTGCTGCTGCTGTGGCTGGTGCTGCAGATGCGCCGCTCCGGCTACCGCCTGAGGCGCGGTGCCGCATGAAGATTCTCGACCGTTACCTGGGACGCGCCGTGCTGCAAGGGGCGCTGCTGGTGCTGCTGGTGCTGGTGGCGCTGATGACAGTGATCGACTTCGTGGTGGAGCTGGCGGAGGTGGGCAACGGCCGCTACGGGCTGCTGCAGGCCATGGAGTACATCGCGCTCACCACGCCGCGCCGCGCCGTGGAGATGCTGCCGCTGGCCGCGCTCATCGGCAGCCTGTTCGGCCTCGGCACCCTGGCCAACAACAGCGAACTGGTGGTGGTGCGCGCTGCCGGGGTTTCGCTGCTACGCATCGCGGCGTCGGTGCTGCGGGTGGGTCTGGTGCTGATCGCCGTCGCCCTGGTCCTCGGCGAGCTGGTGGCGCCGGTAGCCGACCAGTGGGCGCAGGAACGGCGCGCCGCGGCGCTCTCCAAGGAGTTCTCCAACAAGACCAAGCTGGGATTCTGGGTGCGCGAGGGGGAGCGCTACGTGAACATCCGCCACATCCTGCCCGGATCGCGGCTGATGGACGTGTGGGTCTACGAATTCGGCCCCGACCGCCAGTTGCGCAGCGCCCTGCACGCCGCCAGCGCCGATTACCAGCGGGGTGCGTGGCGCCTGCACGACGTGCAGCGCAGCGAGATCGGCCCCGACCGGGTCGATGCCGAACATGTTGCGGAGATGGTGTGGCGCACCGAGCTCGATCCCGAGCTGGTCAAGGTGGTGTCGGTGGAGCCGGAACGGCTCTCGACGCTGGGGCTCTATCAGTACATCGACTACCTGCGCCAAAACGGCCTGGAGTCGCAGCGCTACCGCATCGCCTTTTGGATCCGCGTGCTGGCCCCGCTGGCCACGGTGTTAATGCTGCTGCTGGCGCTGCCGTTCGTGTTCGGATCGATCCGCTCGGTACCCGTCAGCCAGCGGGTGCTGGTGGGCACGCTGATCGGCATCGGTTTTCAGATCCTGTCGCGCAGCCTGGGACACCTGGGGCAGGTGTGGGACATGAATCCGCTGTTCGCCGCCGCGTTGCCGCTGCTGCTGTTCTCCGGCCTGGCCGCCTGGCTGATGCGCCGCGCGCGCTAGGGGCGGCGTGGTCCGTATATGAATTGGGCTTTTCAAAGCTAAGACGCAAAGAAAGTGTGCCTACCACAAAGAGAATGCAGGTCGGGTTAGCGCAGCGCAACCCGACGCACGAGATCACGATTCGACGACTTCAGTGTGGAGGGGTAGTACGAAGTCTGGAACCGGGGGCGAATTGGTTGGACGAGGGGACTCGACCCTAAACGTCGGGTTACGCTGCGTTAACCCGACCTACGCGCTGCTGTGCACCACCCTCGCGGTTTGCCTGCTCTGCGTTGATAAGGATTCAATCCATCCCGGTGTTACGGGTCAAGCGATACCGCTGCCCCACATCGCCACTTCCATCACCGCCCGTGCCACCCCGGCGATGATCAGCGCCACCACCACTGATAGGGTCACCGAGTAGAACGCCTCGCGGCGTCCCAGGCTCTTCAGCATCACCGCGAAGGTGGAGATGCAGGGGATGTAGAAGGTGAGAAAGAGCAGGAAGGTGAGGATCTGCACGTTGTTCATCAGCGGACTGATCTCCAGCGTGCCCAACGCCTGGTAGACCATGAGCAGCGACAGCTCCTTGCGCAGGATGCCGAACAGGATGGGTACGCCCAGTACCGCGGGCAGTCCCAGCCACCAGCTGGTGACGGGCAGCAGCAGCGTGTTGATCACACCGTCGGCGCCCACGTGGCTGAGCAGGGCCAGCACCACGCTGCCGCCCACCAGCAGCGGGGTGACGATGGTGAGGATGTCGCTGGTGCGCTCCCAGGTCTGGCGCAGCAGCGCCGCGGGCGAGGGCAGGCGGTAGGGCGGGATGGCCTGGATCAGCCCCGGGGTGGCGTCGCCGAAGCGCGGCGCCAGGAGGCGCCCCAGGATGGCGATCACCACCAGGGTGGCGGCGAAAATGGCGAACACCCCGAGTCCGCCCAGGTACTTGCCGCCGATGGCGAGGATTACCGCCGAGCGTGCCGAGCAGGGAACGAAGGTGATGAGCAGTGCCGAGACCACCCGCTCGCGTCCGGCGCTCATGCGTGCCGCCGCCGAGATGGCCGGCACGTTGCAGCCCAGGCCGAGCAGAAACGGTACCGCCACGCCGCCGTGCAGCCCGATGTGGTGAAACCCGCGGTCCACCACGAAGGCGATGCGCTGCATGATGCCCGATTCTTCCAGCGCCACCAGCAGTATCACCAGCGGGATCATGTAGGGCACGACAATGCCCACCAGGCCGATCAGGCCGTCGGCGACGGCGCGCCCGATGACACCCGTGGTGGTGTGCGGCTGCCACTGCGCGGTCCACTCGCCCAGGCGCGCCGCGCTCCAGGCGTCCAGCACCGTGCTCACCTCGAACACCACGTAGAGCACCGCCGCGAACACCGCCAGGCTGCCCATCAGCCCCCAGCGCGGGTGCAGGAACAGATCGTCCAGCCAGCGCATCCAGCGCTGCCCCTCGCCGGGCGCGCGCGGGCGGGTTGCGTCCTCGAACAGCGTGGCGGCGCGGTGGTGGCGGTCGGCGTGCAGCTCTTCGGCCAGCGGACGCGGCAGTTGCGCTGCCGCCGAGGCTCTGGCGGCGGCGATCTGGGGGACGAGCTGCGGGAAGTGCTCGCGCAGCTCCTCTTCGAAATAGTCGTCGCCCGCCGCGAGCTGCATGAGCAGCAGCGCTTGCGGCACCCGGAACGCCTCGTGCAGTGCCGGCTGCGCCAGGGTCTTGCCCAGGGGCTGTAGCGCATCCTGCAGATGTGGGCTGGCTAACGGCGGCAGCGGGCAGGTGTGGTGCCGGAAGGCGTCGGCGGCCGCGGCGAAGAGCTGCGCGATGCCCTTGCCCATGTGCGCCACGGTGGGCACTACGGGAACCCCCAGTTGCCGGCTGAGGGTCTCGGCGTTGATGTACATCCCCTTGCGGCGCGCTTCGTCGACGCGATTGAGGGCGATCACCAGCGGCCGGCCCAGCAGGCTCAGTTCCAGCGTCAGCTCCAGGCTGGGCTGCAGCGCGGTGGCGTCCACCACCTGGATCAGCACCTGCGGCGGTGCGAAGGGGGCCGGCGGCGGTTCGCCCTCGTGGTCGCTCACCGGCGGACGGCGGTCGCCCCACAGCAGGTACTTGAGGGTGACGCGGTCGTCGGCCGGCAGGTGGTGCAGCGTGCCGATGCTGGGCAGATCCACCACCGAGGCTTCGTCGAGGCCGACCTGCACGCGCGATTCGCGGTAGTCCTTGCGCGTTCCCACCAGTTCGCCGCGAAAGATGCTGGTGGCGGAGACTGCCTGGAACAGCGTGCTCTTGCCGCACCCGGGTTGGCCCACCAACGCGATGCGTAGCCGCTGTTCGCCGCGCAGCAGCGGCTGCTGCAGCGGGATCTCAACGGTGTGGGTAGGCGAATCCATAGCGGTGTTGAACGGGGTGCTTCTGCGTGACAACGGGGTTACGCATGATACCAGGGGCGTAGGGGGCGTGGGCGACCGCCCGATCGGATGTGCGGGAGTGAGCGGGCTAGCAGCGGATCAGGTGGCTGCCGGACAGCAGGTCGTGCCAGGCATCGCCGCGCGGATTGCCCAGCGACCAGAGATAACCCAGCCCCAGGATCGCCCACGACAGGATGGCGGACAGGAACCGGCGGCTGGCGCATGCCCAGCCGACGGCGCCGTTGTGCTCGTCGACTACGCGGATGCGCCAGGCGCGCATGCCGATGGTCTGCCCGGCGGCGCGGCTCCAGAATCCGGCGAAGTAGCCGTAGGCGATCACCAGGGTGCTGATCTGCACGGCCGCTTTACCGGCCGGCGGCAGCGGCTCGCCGAAGATCTGCACGATCACGAAGGTGGCGATGAAGACCAGCGCGAAGACAATCAGCGCGTCGTAGGCCGCGGCGGCGAGCCGCCGCGGCAGTCCGACCTTGAGTGGCTGCTGCGGCGCGCTCTCAGGCAATGGTCACCTCGGGCGAGAGGTAGACGTCCTGGATGGCGTTGAGCAGTGCCACGCCGTCGTTCATCGGCTTCTGGAACGCCTTGCGCCCGGAGATCATGCCCATGCCGCCGGCGCGCTTGTTGATCACCGCGGTGCGCACCGCCTGGGCGAGGTCGTTGCTGCCCGAGGCGCCGCCGGAGTTGATCAGGCCCGCGCGGCCCAGGTAGCAGCACGCCACCTGGTAGCGGGTGAGATCGATGGGGTGGTCGCTGGTGAGCTCCTCGTAGACCTTCTTGTGGGTCTTGCCGAAGTTGAGCGCGGTGTAGCCGCCGTTGCCCTCGGCCTGCTTCTGTTTGACGATGTCGGCCTCGATGGTGGCGGCCAGATGGTTGGCCTGGCCCGTGAGGTCGGCGGCGGTGTGATAGTCCACCCCTTCGTGCTTGAAGGCGGAGTTGCGCAGATACGCCCACAGCACGCACACCATGCCCAGCTCGTGGGCGTAAGCGAACGCCTCGCTGATCTCCTGGATCTGGCGTCGCGAGTCCTCGGAGCCGTAGTAGATGGTCGCCCCCACCGCTACGGCGCCCAGTTCAAAGGCCTGCTGCACCGAGGCGAACAACGTCTGGTCGTGGATGTTGGGATAGGTGAGCAGTTCGTTGTGGTTGAGTTTGACCAGAAACGGGATCTTGTGCGCGTATTTGCGCGAAACCGCACCCAGCACGCCCAGGGTGGAGGCGACGCCGTTGCAGCCACCCTCGATGGCGAGGCGCACGATGTTCTCCGGATCGAAATAGAGCGGATTGGGGGCGAACGAAGCGCCGGCCGAGTGCTCGATGCCCTGGTCCACCGGCAGCAGCGAGAGATAGCCCGTGCCGCCCAGGCGCCCGGTGTTGTACATCATCTGCAGGTTGCGCAGGACCTGCGGCGGCCGGTCCGATCCCGCTACCACGCGATCGATGAAATCGGGACCCGGCAGATGCAGGGACTCGCGTTGGATACCGGTGCATTGATGACCGAGCAGGTAGTCGGTTTCGTTGCCCAACAGATCGAGGACGTTGGCCATGGGATCACTCCTTTGCGTGGCGGTTGAGTGTCTGCGGTGCAGAGGGAGAAAGCGGTGAATCCAGTATAACCGCGATGCCTGGGAGAAACCGCTGCCGCGGCAGTGGGAGCGGGCTCTGCCGAAGCAGGCGGCGCGCCGGCGTGTCGGCGATCGCGGCGTCGGGACGGTACAGCGGTTACAGGGTGTTCGGCAGCTTCCAGCCCCGCTCCTTGTAGTACCTGGCGGCGCCGGGATGCAGCGGTGCCGAGAGTCCGCCCAGCATCTCCTCGGGCGTCAGGTGCTTGAACGTGGCGTGGGCGTTGCGCAGCTCATCCAGGTGTTCGAAGACGATCTTCACCACGTCGTAGACCATCTGCTCGGAGGCGGCGGCATTGGCGACCACGGTGGCCTTGACCGCGTAGGTGGTCACCGATTCGTTCACGCCGCGATAGGTGCCCTTTTTGATGTCCGTCATGACGTAGTAGGGCTTGTCGGCGACGTACTGCCTGACGGCGTCGGAGTCGATGGGAACGATGGCGATATCGGTGGAGTTGGCCGGGTCCTCGATGGCGGCGTTGGGATTGCCCACGGTGTAGAAGAAGGCGTCGGTCTTGCGATCCACCAGGGCGCGGGAAGCGTCGTGCTGCTGCAATTCCATGGCCTGGATGTCCTTGTTCTTGTCGATGCCGTAGATGCGCAGCACGTCCTCGGCGTTGCCGCGCTGCCCGGAGCCGGGGTTGCCGATGTTGACGCGCTTGCCTCTGAGGTCGTCGACCGACTTGATGCCGGTGTCCTGGCGGGTGACCAGGAGCACGGTCTCGGGATACATGCTGAATACGCTGCGCAGGTTGGTGACGGGTTTGCCTTTCCAGTCGGCGTTTCCGGAGTAGGCCTGCCAGTTGCGGTCCGACTGCGCGACGCCGAAATCGAGCAGCCCGTTGTCGACCGCCTTGACGTTGTAGACCGAGCCCTGAGCCGGCCGGCCAACGCAGTCGTACTTGCCGTCGGAGTATTTGTTGACCAGGTTGCAGACGTGCAGCGCGACCTGATAGTAGACGCCGGTGATGGAGCCTCCGCCGATGAGCAGGTCCTGTGAGGCGCTGGCGGGTGTGGCGATCAACGCGCAAGCGACGATGGTGGCGGACAGGAGCGACTTGGCAGTCCCGAGCATGATGCCTCCTTCGAGCTGGCAATGGGTTGGCACCTTCGAAGCGAGCGCTGGCGCGGATCGCCTGAAGACGGCAGGCTCAACTCGAAAGCCTAGCCGGATTTCGTGGGGCTACAACCAAGCCACCCCGTTGTCTGACCGGTAAGCGTATCGGCTGGCGCTTCGCGGCCGGTTGCCGGCAGCATAGCGACTCCCGTCGGCGCCAACAACCGTTAGCGAACCCCTTGCGGTCACCTGCTGCGCCGTGCGGCGGCAGGCGACAGTCGTATCAGTTTTCGATGTCGGAGAGGATCCAGCGGCGCTCTTTGAAGTAGCGTTCTGCGCCCGGATGCAGTGGGGCCGTGAACGACGACAGCATCGTGTTGGGCGTCAGGTTGCGCAAGGCGGGATGCAGCGCGCGCAGCTCGTCGAGATGTTCGAACACGATACGCACCACGTCGTACACCACCTCGTCGGACGTCGTGGTACTGGCAACCAGCGTGGCGCGCACGCCATAGGTTGGAACGGTTGCGTCGATGCCGGGGTAGGTGTGGCCGGGCACCTCGGTCATCATGTAGTAGGTCTTGCCGGAAACGAAGTTGAGCAGCACTTCGCTGTTGAGCGGGATCAGCGTCAGTTTTGCCGAATTGGCTGGCACCAGCACTGCGTCGCTGGGATTGCCGGCGGTGTAGAAAAAGGCGTCGATGGTGCCTTCGACGATGGCCCGGGCGGCCAGGTGCTGTTGCCATTCGCTGGCGATCAGGTCTTTCTTGGGATCGATCCCGTACAGGCGCAGGATGTCTTCGGCGTTGCCGCGTTGTCCGGAACCGGGGTTGCCGATGTTGACCCGCTTGCCGCGCAGGTCCTCCACCGAATGGATGTTCGCTGCGCGGCGTGCGACCAGCATGACGGTCTCGGAGTGCAGACTGAAGACGCTGCGCAGCCGTTCCACCGGTTTACCCTGCCAATCGGAACGGCCCAGGGTCGCCTGCCAGTTGCGGTCCGACTGCGCCATGCCGAAATCGAGCAGTCCGTCGGCGACGGCGTTGATGTTGAACACCGAGCCCAGCGCGGGGCGTCCGCTGCACTCGTACTTGCCTTTGGAATAGCGGTTGACCAGGTCGCAGATGTTCTGGGCGACGCTGAAGTAGAGGCCGGTGACCGATCCGGCGCCGATGACGATCTCCTGCATCGCGAGACTGGGTGCGGTGAAACCCATCAGCGCTGCGGCCAGGATCAGGATGCCCCTGATACCCCCCCGCCTGCGATCGCTGGTCTTGGTGTTGTTGCGGATCATGGTACGGTGGATGCCGACGACAGCCCTCTCTTCAACGCTAGCCACTATGGGCTTATCTGGTGAAATCTGCAAAGCCGGGGCAAAAAAAAGCGGAGCCATATGCTGGCTCCGCCCTGAACCGAGTGGCGCTCCCTAGGGGAATCGAACCCCTGTTACCGACGTGAGAGGCCGGCGTCCTAGACCGCTAGACGAAGGGAGCTGAAAAAGAAATCGCCTCCCACTGCGGGAGGCTTAACGCGTGGTATTATACGCGCACTTTTTTTTCCTGTGAATACAGCGCCGGGCCTTGGCGGCCAACCGCCCCCTCACTGCCCGAATTGCCGGAGGTGCACGATTTCCGAGCCACTCGTCATATCGCGATCCGACCACATCATCTCCCGGGCCAATATCAGCGACAACTCCCTCAAGGTGCTTTACCGCCTGCGCAGCGCCGGTTTCCAGGGGTATCTGGTGGGCGGCGGTGTGCGCGATCTGCTGCTCGGGCGCGAACCCAAGGATTTCGATATCGCCACCGATGCCCGACCCGAGCAGATCCGCGATCTGTTTCGCAACTGCCGGCTGATCGGGCGCCGATTCCGCCTCGCTCACGTGCGCTTTCGCGACGAGATCATCGAGGTCGCTACCTTTCGCGCCCTGCACGACCAGGATGAGGCCGGCGAAGAAGAGGAGAGCGAGCGCGAGATCGAGAATGGGCGCATTCTGCGCGACAACGTTTTCGGCACCATCGAAGAGGACGCTTGGCGGCGCGACTTTACCGTCAACGCGCTGTTTTACAGCGTCGAGGACTTCTCGGTAGTTGATTATGTGGGCGGCATGGCCGACCTGCGCGACGGGGTGCTGCGGCTGATCGGCGATGCCGAACAGCGCTACCGCGAGGACCCGGTTCGCATGCTGCGCGCGGCCCGCTTTGCCGCCAAGCTGGGATTTCGCATCCACCCCGACACCGAGGCACCCATCGCGCAGCTGGCGCCGCTGCTGCACGATATCCCGCCGGCGCGTCTGTTCGAGGAGGTGCTCAAGCTGTTTCTCGGCGGCTGTGCCGTGCAGACCTTCGAGCTGATGCGCCACTACGGGCTGTTCGAGCCGCTGTTTCCGCAGACCGAGCGCAGCCTGGCCCACGAGGATCGGGGGTTCCCCATCACCTTCGTCGCCCGCGCCCTGGAGAACACCGACCTGCGCATCGCCGAGGAGAAGCCGGTTACCCCGGCCTTCCTGTTTGCCGCATTGCTGTGGGAGCCGGTGCGCGAACGTGCCGCGCAGCTGGGGCAGGAGGGGATCAGCGAGTCCATGGCCGTGCAGCAGGCGGCGGACGAGGTGCTGGCCCTGCAGATCGCCAGCGTGGCCATCCCGCGACGCTTCTCCGTTCCCATGCGCGAAATCTGGCAGCTGCAGTGGCGGCTGGCGAAACCGGGCGGGCGGCGCGCTTGGCGCCTTGCCAGTCATCCACGCTTCCGGGCGGGTTACGATTTTCTGGTGCTGCGCGCCGAGGCGGGCGAAATCGACCCCGCCACGGCCGAGTGGTGGACGCGCTTCCAGGAGGCCGACCACCCTGCCCAGCAGGGGATGGTGGAACAGCAGGGACAGTCGCGGCGCAAACCGCGCCGGCGGCGCCGGCGGGGCAAATCCGCCGGGGCGCCTTCCGAAGGGGCATGAGCTTCGAGAGTTCGGCTGCGGTACGCGCCTTCGTTGGCGCGGGCGCCAATCTGGGCGACGCGGTGGCGACCCTGCGGGCCGCGGTGACGGCGCTGCGCGACTCCCCGCACATAACGGTGGGCGTGCTCTCGGCTATATACCGCAATCCGCCGCTGGGACCGCCGGATCAGCCCGACTACTGCAATGCCGTGATGGAGCTGCGCACCGCGCTCGGCGCGGATGAGCTGTTGCAGCAGCTGCAGGCCATCGAGCGGCGCTTCGGCCGCGAGCGCGGGGCCGAGCGCTGGGGGGCGCGCACCCTGGACCTCGATCTGCTGCTCTACGGCGACGCGGTGATCCGCAGCGATCGGCTGACCGTGCCCCATCCGGGGCTGCGGGAGCGCGCCTTCGTCTTGTATCCTCTGCACGAGATCGCGCCGGAGCTGGTGCTTCCGGGGGGAGAGGCGCTGACCGACCTGTTGGGAGGCGTTTCGGCCCGCCAGCTGCAGCGCGTCGCCACGTTCGATAGCGAAATGTCCAGAGAATGAATCCGAAAGAGTCGCCACGCTACATCGTCGTCGAAGGGCCCATCGGGGTGGGAAAAACCAGCCTGGCGCGGCGCCTGGCCGAGTCCTTCAGCTCCGATCCGCTGCTGGAAAATGTCGACGACAATCCGTTTCTGGAGCGTTTCTACCAGGACCCGCGCAGCGCCGCCCTGGCGGTGCAGTTGCAGTTTCTCTTCACCCGCTCGCAGCAGGTGCAGGCGCTGCGCCAGTCGGATCTGTTCCGGCCCTCGTTCGTCGCCGATTTCATGCTGGAAAAGGACCGGCTGTTCGCGCAACTGACCCTGGACGAGAACGAGCTGTGGCTGTACGAACAGGTCTATGGCCGCGTCGAGATCGATGCCCCGGCCCCCGACTTGGTGATCTACCTGCAGGCGCCGGTGGAGGTGCTGATCCGGCGTATCGCCCAGCGCGGGCGGCGCTCGGAACGCACTATCGATCCCGCCTACCTGGAGCGTCTCGCCGAGGCCTACACCCGCTTCTTCTATCACTACGATGCCGCGCCGCTACTCATCGTCAACGCCGCCGAGATCGATCTGGTCAACAACGACCGTGACTACGAGCTGCTGCTGCAGCAGGTGCGCGGCAGGCGCAGCGGCCGCCACTATTTCAATCCCGCCCCCGTGGCGCTCTAGCCCTTGACCGGTTGCAGGGCCTGTGGTGCACTGCAATAACCCACTGATCGTTTTATGGAAGGGCGCGCTATACTACGCGCCCTTCGCTTTGGTGCAGCGAGATGAGTTCACACGCAGAACAGAAACCGTCGGCGGTCACCGTCGCCCGACTCGATAAGATGAAGCAGGCCGGCGAGAAGATCGTCTGCCTGACCGCTTACGATGCCAGTTTCGCCGCCCAGGTGGAGGCGTCCGGTGTCGACGTGATGTTGGTGGGCGATTCGCTGGGCATGGTGGTGCAGGGGCATGAAACCACGGTGCCGGTGACGCTGGACGAGGTGATCTACCACACGCGCTGCGTGGCGCGTGGGCGGCATACGGCGCTGCTCATGGCCGACCTGCCGTTCATGACCTACGCCACCCCGGAACAGGCGCTGCACAACGCCGCGCGGCTGATGCGCGAAGGCGGGGCGCAGATGGTCAAACTGGAAGGCGCCGCCATCCAGGTGGAGACCGTGCGCCATTTGGCCGAACGCGGGATACCGGTGTGTGCCCACCTGGGCCTGCAGCCGCAACTGGTCCATAAGCTGGGCGGCTACCGGGTGCAGGGGCGCGAGGCCGACGCCGCGCGCGCCATGGTGGCCGACGCCCTGGCGGTGCAGGCGGCGGGCGCCGACCTGCTGGTGCTGGAGTGCGTGCCCAGCGCGTTGGCCGATGAGATCACCGCGGCGCTCGCCATCCCGGTCATCGGCATCGGGGCGGGCGTCGGCACCGACGGCCAGATCCTGGTGCTCTACGACATGCTCAACATCACGCCGGGCCGCAAGCCGAGCTTCGTCAAGGACTTCATGGCCGAGGCGGGCGATGTGGCCCAGGCGCTGCGCAGCTACGTGCAGGCGGTCAAAGCGGGCGCCTTCCCCGGTCCGGAACATTCGTTCGCATGACGGTCACCGTCCATACCATCGCCGACCTGCGGGCGGCGGTCGCCGGGTGGCGTGCCGCGGGCGAGCGCGTGGCGCTGGTTCCCACCATGGGCAACCTGCACGAGGGGCATCTGCGGCTGGTGGACCGCGCCCGCGAACTGGCTGCGCGGGCGGTGGTCAGCATCTTCGTCAACCCGACGCAGTTCGGTCCCAACGAGGACTACCAGGCCTATCCCCGCACCCTGGAGGCCGACAGCGCCAGGCTGGCCGAGCACGGCGCTGATCTGATCTTTGCGCCCGGCGTGGACGAGGTCTACCCGCTGGGAGCGGCGCTGCGCACCCGCGTGGAGGTGCCGGGGCTCGCCGACCAGTTGTGCGGCGCGTTTCGTCCCGGCCACTTCGCCGGTGTGGCGACGGTGGTCACCAAGCTGTTCGGCATGGCGCAACCCGACGTGGCGGTGTTCGGCACCAAGGATTTCCAGCAGCTGCTGGTGATCCGCCACCTGGTGGCCGACCTCTGCCTGCCGGTGGCCATCGAAGGCGTTGCCACCGTGCGCGAGGCGGACGGCCTGGCCATGAGTTCGCGCAACGCCTACCTCACTGCTGAGGAGCGCGATGCGGCGCCGACGCTCTACCGCACCCTGCAGCACACCGCGGCGCGGTTGCAGGCCGGCGAACGCGATTTCGCTGCGCTGGAGGCAGTGGGCGTCGAGGTGCTGCGCGCGGCCGGCTTCCGGCCCGATTATTATGCGGTGCGACGCGCGGCGGATCTCGTGCCCGCCGATGCCTCTGACACCGATCTGGTGGTGCTCACCGCCGCCCATTTGGGCCGTGCGCGCCTGATCGACAATCTGCCGGTGAACGTCTCCTGAGCGCCGGTTTTACTCCCGAGGTTCCGTCATGATGCTGACCCTGCTGAAAGCCAAACTCCACCAGGCCCGCGTGACCCACGCCGAGCTCGAATACGAAGGCTCGTGCGCCATCGACAGCGAGCTGATGGAAGCCGCCGGCATCCACGAATACGAGATGCTGCACATCTACAATCTGGCCAACGGCGAGCGCTTCAGCACCTACGCCATCTGCGCCGAGGCGGGTTCGGGGATGATCTCGGTCAACGGCGCCGCGGCCCACAAGGCGGGCCCGGGCGACCGGGTGATCATCTGCGCCTACGCCCAGCTCACCCAGCAGGAGCTGCTCAATCACAAGCCGCGCCTGATCTACTGCAACGAGCGCAACGAGATCGCCCGCCACAGCAACGCCATACCCGCGCAGGTGGCCTGAACGCGGGTTTCCGTATTGGCGACCGGGTGAATACGGTTCCGCCAAACGGCGAAGAGGCTCACAATCGACGTATACCGCCACGCTGTAAACGGAGGTGAGTACCATCCACGACGACATCCTCACCTGTGCCCGCGACTGGCGCTCCGCCGGCAAGGGCGTGGCGTTGGCCACGGTGGTGCGCACCTGGGGCTCGTCGCCGCGGCCGGTGGGCAGCCACCTGGCGGTGAACAACGCCGGGGAATTCGTCGGCTCGGTGTCGGGGGGCTGCGTCGAAGGGGCGGTGATCACGGAAGCCGGTGCAGTGATCGCCGATGGCAAGCCACGGCTGCTGGAGTTTGGCGTCAGCGACGAGCAGGCGTGGGAGGTGGGCCTGGCCTGCGGCGGGCAGATCCACGTCTACCTGGAAAGTCTCGCTGCGGCCGCGTGGCTGGATACCCTGGGCGCAGCCCGCACGGCGCGCCGTGCGGCGGCCCTCGTCACCCGATTAGGCGATGGAGCCAAGTGCTATTGGGAGGAGGGGCGGTTTAGCGGTGACCTGGTGCTGCCGGCAGCGGCCCAGCAGGAGGTTGCGCAGCGCATCGTCGCCAACCGTTCGGGGGCTCTGGAAGCCGACGACGGATTGTTCGTGCGCATCTACTCCCCGTCGGCGCGTTTGCTGGTAGTGGGCGCCGTACACATCACCCAGGCGCTGGCGCCCATGGCGGCGCTGGCGGGGCTGGACGTCACCGTCATCGACCCGCGTAGCGCCTTCGCCAGCCGCGAACGTTTTCCCGGCGTGACGCTGTGCGCCGAGTGGCCCGACCAGGCCATGGCCGAATTGAAACCCGACGTGATGACCGCCGTGGTCACGCTCACCCACGACCCCAAACTCGACGACCCGGCCCTGGTGGCCGCGCTGGACTCGCCGGCGTTCTACGTCGGCGCGCTGGGCAGCCGGCGCACCCACGCCAAGCGGCTGGAGCGGCTGCGCGAACGCGGGATCGACGACGACGCGCTGGCGCGTATCCACTCGCCCATCGGCCTCGATCTGGGCGGCCGGCTGCCGGCCGAGATCGCGGTCTCCATCCTGGCCGAAGTGGTGCAAACCCGTTACCGGAGGCCGGCGTGAAGTTCGGCAGTTTCCCCCTCGACTCGGCGCTGGGCGTGCGTCTCGCCCACACGGTCTCGCTCCCCGGTCGCAAGCTGCGCAA
>JBNKCG010000036.1:0-3839 GCA_050287605.1 Gammaproteobacteria bacterium
CGCTCGCTTTCCGTCAGATCGGGATTGTGGGCGACGTAGAGGGTATTGCAGGCGTTGATCAGGTCTTTGCAGATGTTGTAGGCGTATGTACTGTCGTTGATCAGCGATGTGCCCATCAACGGTGAGACGGCGTTGGCGCGGATCAGGGCTTCGATGGTCTGGTTCATGGTCTCGTAGTTTTCCTGCGTTTCGCGTGCCAGGTTGTTCAACAATTCCGCGTGTTTTCCCGTCATCGATTTGCGTATCTGGTCGATGACCTTGACGGTACGGGCCACTTGTTCGCGGATGGCGTCGTAGCCGTGACGTATCGCAGGGTTGGGCGAGTCGGCGTATTTGGACATGTTGTTGTACATGTGCTTGGCATCCTTGACCGCATCCACGATGTTCTTGTTCGCGTCGCGCAACCAGTAGAAGTCTCCCGCCTCCACGTCGTTGGAATTGACCGACGATGTACTGATGAACTGGATGATGGCACTGAAGATGCTTTTGATGTGGTGTTCGTACTTTTCGTCCAGATCGATTTCGGAGAAGTGACGGTGTTCTATCACCAGGGCGGCGAGGTTGCTGCTGCCCCGGATCGCTTTTCGCTTCAAGCCGATGCCTGCCGCGACGATCTTCAGCGCCTTGTTGAGCAGGCGCATGGTTTCGTTGCGCACGGCGTTGACGGCGGTGCTCGCGTATAGGCTGGCTGCTTCGTCAAGGTAGCGGGGCTGGTCGACTTGTTCCGCGGATTCCGGCAACAACTTCACCAACAGCACCACCAGTTTTTTCAAGAAAGGCAGCATCACCACGATGCCGACCAGGTTGAAGATGGTGTGGAACAGCGCCAGTTTGAGGGTGTAGTCGTCGGCGGCAATGCCCAATAGCCGCGCGCCGGAATCTACCGCCCAGATCATCGGGTGTATCGCGGCGATCGCCAGCAGCGCGGTCACCAGGTTGAAGATCAGGTGAGCGCCGGCCAGGCGCTTACCCTGAATGTTGGCGCTCATGGAGCCGATGATGGCGGTGATGGTGGTGCCGATGTTGGCGCCGATGGCCAAAGCCAGGGCGTTTTCGTAACTCACCTGACCCGCCGAGAGCGCGGTGATGATGAGCACCAGCGTGGCGTGGCTGGATTGCATGATGACCGTGGCGACGATGCCCAGCGCGGCGTACAACATCAACCCGGAAAACCCCGTCACCGCGAATTCGGTGAGGTTGATGGTGTCTTTGAAGGAGTCGAAACCCTCTTTCATGTAGTGGATGCCGAGGAAGAGAAAACCCAGACCGGCCAGTATCGATCCGATGCCTTTCAATTTGGCGGATTTCTGAAACGAGAGGACGCAGCCGAACACCAGCATCGGCATGGCGTAGGCGGAGATCTTCACCTTGATTCCGAGTCCGGCGATGAGCCACGCGCCGGTGGTCGTTCCCAGGTTGGCACCGAAAATGATGCCGATGCCGGCGGTAAGCCCGAGCAGTCCCGCGCTGAGGAAGGAGATGGTGAGAACCGATACCAGCGAGCTGGACTGCATGATGGTGGTGGTGACGATGCCGAACGCCAGGCTTTTGGCGGTGGTGTCGGTGGAGCCTTGCAGGAGCCGCGGCAATAGCCCGCGGCTGAAGGCGTTGAACCCTGCCTCCAGGGCAAGCATGCCGAACAGAAAGATGGCGACGCCCGCCGCAATCATCTTGAACTCGGGACTGACCCAGAAGCCGTAGCCCAGGATCAGAAAGATGGTTGGAAGCAGAAGTTTGTTGGACATATCACCCACACGCCGTAGGTCTATCGCTCTGGAAAGTGAATCGGCCGGTTGTCGCCCTATTTGAGCGCGGAAAGGGAATATTGTCGATTCCGACGAATCCGCGGGCAGCGGCTGTAAGAAATCCGGCGCACCGGTGGTCTTTTGGGTTGTAGAGGCCGGAATCGGCCAACACCCTAAACATCAACGAGGAGAACCACGATGACCAAGATCAAGTCGGGCGCCGCCATCGCCGCCACCGTAGCCGCTCTGTTCGCGACGGGCGCAATGCTTGCCCCTGTCACGGCCAGTGCCGCGGATATGGGCGTCAAATGTATCGGCTCCAACAGCTGTAAAGGCCATTCCGAGTGCAAGTCCGCCAGCAACGACTGCAAGGGCCTGAACAGCTGCAAGGGCCAGGGTTGGGAAACCAAGGCCTCCAAGCAGGATTGCGAAGACGCCGGTGGCCACGTCTCGATGAACTGAGACGGGTTTTTTCCCTGTCGGGGCGGTGCCGTATCGGTACCGCCCCCTACGGACAATCCGCTGCCATGAAACCTCACATTCAAGGATTCGGCCTCGGTCTGCGGGTCGATCACTACCGCGACTTCGTCGACGGCGGTCCGCAGCCGGTCGACTGGCTGGAGATCATCTCCGAGAACTACATGGTTCCCGGCGGCAAGCCGCTGTATTTTCTCGACCGTATCCGCGCCGATTATCCGATGGTGATGCACGGCGTATCGTTGTCCATCGGCAGTACCGACCCCCTCGATCGCGACTATCTGCGCGCCTTGCGCAAACTGGCTGACCGTGTTGATCCGGGTTGGATCTCCGATCATTTGTGCTGGACCGGCGTGGATCACACCAATCTGCACGACCTGTTGCCACTGCCTTATACGGAGGCCGCCCTGGATCATCTGGTGCCGCGCATCGAGCAGGTCCAGGAGGTGCTGGGCCGCGAACTGGTGCTGGAAAACGTCTCCAGCTACATCACCTATTCGGACGATGCCATGCCCGAGTGGGAGTTCATTGCCGAGCTGTGCCGCCGCACCGATTGCCGTTTGCTGCTGGACGTCAACAACGTCTACGTGAGCAGCGTCAATCACCGTTTCGATGCTCAGCGCTTCATCGATGCCATGCCCGTCGAGCGCGTGGTGCAGATCCATCTCGCCGGTCACGAGGACCACGGCGAGCTGCTCATCGACACCCATGACCACCCCATCCGCGACGAGGTGTACGCGCTCTACGCCTACACCCTGCGCCGCCTTGGCCCGGTGCCCACCATGATCGAACGCGACGACAACATCCCGCCCCTGGCCGTATTGCTGGGCGAGCTGGACCGCGTGCGTGAAGTTGCCGAGGATGCGTTGACCGACGGGGTACTCCAAGCATGCGCCTGAATACACTCCAACAGCAGATGAAGCAGGCCATCGTCGCCGGCGCCGAGCCGCCCGCGCTGGGCGGCAATACCCACGGCCTGGGGGTTTACCGTTACGCCTGGCGCGCCCGGATGATCGCCACGCTGCGCGACAACTACCCGGTACTGCATCGCGTGTTGGGCGACGACGGTTTTGAAGCGGTTACCGACGCCTATCTTGCGGCGCATCCGTCGAGTTTTCGTTCCATACGCTGGTTCGGCGACCGCCTGCCGGAATTTCTGCGCGCGCGTAGCGAAACGCTGCCGCACCCCGCCATCCCCGATCTGGCGCGTATGGAGTGGGCGATCTGCCTGGCGTTCGACGGACCGGATGCCGCGGCGCTCACCGCCGATGCCCTTGCGGCCCTGAGCGCGGAGGAGTGGCCGTACCTGCGCTTCGCGCTTCATCCCACTCTGGTGGTGTTGGATCTGGAGTGGGCGGTGGCACCGGTGTGGCGCGAGCTTTCCGAAGCTGAGGATCCCAACCAACCGGTGTCGCCGCCCGAACCGCTGGTGCACAGCATTCGTATCTGGCGCCACGGATTACAGCCCACTTGGCACAGTGTCGCCCCTCTGGAAGCCGCGCTGCTGCGTGCCATCGCGGCGGGAGAGCACTTCGGGGCGTTGTGCGCGATCACCGCCGATGCGGTCGGCGAAGAGGCCGCCGCCGCTACGGTGCTTGGGTATGTGCACCAGTGGCT
>JBNKCG010000037.1:0-70907 GCA_050287605.1 Gammaproteobacteria bacterium
GTATAACCGCTCAACACTATGCGAACCGTGTTGGGATGGTGTTCTTTGACGCGACGCAGAAACTCCACACCAGTCATATGTGGCATGCGCTGGTCGGAAATGATGACGTGAACGGAATTATCGGCGAGGAGTCCCAACCCCTCCTCGCCACCGGTGGCGGTCAAGACCTTGTAACCGTCGCGGCGAAACAGACGCGTCAGTGAACGGAGGATGTTTTCCTCATCGTCCACCAACAGCAGCGTGCGTTCCATTGATACCCACCTCTCCTTTGGGATCTGCGTACTTCGATGCATACGATCCGCAATGCGTGCCCTCCAATTATGGCTAACTTGCTACGGAAAAAGGAGTATTTTCTCCTCTTAGAACGGTGGATCGGGTGCGGGAAAGCGGATACCGTAGGATCACCGCAGGGTGAGCGTTCCTGCGAAACCCCAATAAGTGATCACTCACGCTAGACCGCGCTGCAGATCGCGGAGGATGTCCTGCGGCTCTTCCAGTCCCACCGCCAGGCGAATCAGTCCTTCCTCAATGCCGGCAGCAGCACGCTCTGCAGCACTGATGCGCCCGTGAGTGGTGGAGGCCGGATGGGTGATCGTGGTCTTGGTATCGCCCAGATTGGCGGTGATACTGCAGAGCCGTGTTGCATCGATGAGCCGCCACGCCGCCTCGCGCCCCCCCTCGACTTCAAACGATACGATGCCGCCGTAACCGCTCTGCTGGCGCGTGGCCAAACCATGCTGGGGATGGGTCTTCAGTCCAGGATAGTGGACTCTGCGGATACCCGGTGCCTGTTCCAGCCACTGTGCCACTTCCAGCGCTGCGGCACTGTGCGCCTTCATGCGCAAATTGAGCGTTTCCAAGCCTTTGAGAAATACCCAGGCGTTGAACGGACTCATGGTCGGCCCGGCGGTACGCAGGAATCCGAACACCTCTTTTCCGACGCGTTCGGCGTCGCCGATCACCGCTCCGCCCACGCAGCGCCCCTGCCCGTCCAGGTATTTGGTCGCTGAATGCACCACCAGATCGGCACCCTGCGCGAGCGGCCGTTGCAACGCCGGGGTGCAGAAACAGTTGTCCACCACCAGCAGGCAGCCGTGGCGACGGGCAATCTCCGCCAGTGCCGCGATATCAGCGATTTCGGTCAGCGGATTGGAGGGCGTTTCGAGAAACAGCAGGCGCGTTTGCGGGGTGATCGCCGCCTCCCACGCGGCACTGTCCGCCAACGCGACAAACGTCGTGGTGACACCGAATTTGGTGAGGTAGTTGGAGAACAACGAACTGGTAGTGCCAAATATGCCGCGCGACGAGACGATGTGGTCGCCCTGGCGTAGCAGCGCCATACAGACGCTGAGGATTGCCGCCATACCCGACGACGTGGCGACACAGCAGTCGCCGCCTTCGAGCGCCGCCAAGCGCTGCTCGAAGATACGCACCGTGGGGTTGGTGAAGCGCGAATAGATATTGCCCGCCTCCTCCCCGGCAAAGCGCGCGGCGGCCTGCGCGGCGGTGGCGAAAACGAAACTGGACGACGTGAAGATCGGCTCGCCCTGTTCACCCTCCCCCGTCCGGACGTGCCCGGCACGTACCGCCGTCGTGGAAAATCCCCAGTTGTCGCCAGCGTCGTCATTCATGGTCGGATACCGCCAGGATGCAAAAAAAAACCCGCTTTCAGCCGATCGCCAAAGCAGGTTCCTTGACTCGCTTTAGCCGTATTTCTAGAGCGCCCGCAAGCTGAAATCAAATCGGCGCTGTGCAGCGAAGATTACGCCCGCCTGGGCGAACAAGTCAACCGCCACCCGCAAACCCGAGCATCAGTGGTGGTTGCGCAGATCCATCACCTCGGGATCAGCCAGCTCCTCAATAAAGCGTTCGCGCTGGGCTTTCGCCACATCGTTGCGCTTCGCCTCCAGGTGTTCGAGGTAGCCCTGATCCACGCCGCCGGTGACGTATTCGCCGGAAAAGACCGAGGCGTCGAAGCGCTCGACGCGGGGATTGCCGCGGCGCACGGCCTCGATCAGATCGGCGAGGTCCTGGTAAATGAGGCGGTCGGCGCCGATCTCGCGGGCGATCTCACCCACCTCGCGATCGTGAGCGATCAACTCGTGCGCCGACGGCATGTCGATGCCGTAGACGTTGGGATAACGCACCGGCGGCGCCGCCGAGGCGAAATAGACCTTCTCGGCGCCCGCGCGGCGCGCCATCTGGATGATCTTGGCCGAGGTGGTGCCGCGGACGATGGAGTCGTCCACCAGCAGCACGTTCTTGCCGCGAAACTCCAGATCGATGGCATTGAGTTTCTGGGTGACCGACTTCTCCCGCATCTGCTGCCCCGGCATGATGAAGGTACGGCCGATGTAGCGGTTCTTGATGAACCCTTCGCGGTACTTGACCCCGAGGTTGTTGGCCATCTCCAGCGCTGCGGTACGGCTGGTATCGGGGATGGGGATGACCACGTCGATGTCGTGATCCGGCCATTCACGCAGGATCTTGTCGGCCAGCCGCTCGCCCATGCGCAGACGCGCCTTGTACACGGAGATGTCGTCGATGATGGAATCGGGCCGCGCCAGGTAGACGAACTCGAACAGGCACGGCGCATAAATAGGGTTATCCGCGCACTGGCGGGTGTAGAGATTGCCGCGCTTGTCGATGAAGGCGGCCTCGCCGGGCTCCAGGTCGCGTACCAGCTCGAACCCCAGCGCATCGAGCGCGACGCTCTCCGAGGCGATCATGTACTCCGCCCCCTGAGGTGTCTCGCGCTGCCCCACGACGATGGGGCGAATGCCGAAGGGATCGCGAAAGCCGACGATACCGTAGCCGGTGATCATCGCTACCGCCGCGTAGCCGCCGCGGCAGCGCCGATGCACGCCCGACACCGCGGCGAACACGTCGTCTTCGGTGGCGCGCAGCTTGCCGCGCGTTTGCAACTCGTGGGCGAAGACGTTGAGCAGAATCTCCGAATCCGATTCGGTGTTGATGTGGCGCAGGTCTTCGGCGAACAGATCCCGCTTCAACTGCTCGGCGTTGATCAGGTTGCCGTTGTGCGCCAAGGTGATGCCGTAAGGCGAGTTGACGTAAAAAGGTTGGGCTTCGGCCGACGAGGCACAGCCCGCGGTGGGATAGCGTACATGGCCGATACCCATGCGGCCGCGCATCCGCAGCATGTGGCGCTGCTGGAAGACGTCGCGTACCAGCCCGTTGTCCTTGCGCAACACCAGGTGCGATCCCTCGCAGGTGACCATACCGGCGGCATCCTGTCCGCGGTGTTGCAACACGGTCAGCGCATCATAGAGATCCTGGTTGACCGGTCCCCGCGCGACGATGCCGACAATCCCGCACATGTCGTTTCCTCAAGTCAGCCCCAGACACACGGTCGCGTGCCCGGTCAAAACACCACGTTCGCGGCGACGTCCGCCGGCAGGTAGCCGCGCACCCAGATCGCCATTTTCTCGAACGAGCCCAGCAGATGCGACTGATCCCACCACGGATCCGCCGGCAGGGGCGTCAACCCCGCCAGCAACACCAGCACCACCACTACCATTACCCCGCGCGCCGCACCGAAGACGACGCCGATGATGCGGTCGGTACCGCTCAGGCCGGTCTTCTCGACGATCTTGTGCACCAGGTAGTTGATCCACCCGCCCAGCGCCAACGTCACCAGAAACAGCACCGCAAAGGCTGCCGCTAGACGCAGCGACGGCACCGAGATCCAGGAGGAAAAGTAGGCCGCAAGCGCCGCCGCAAAGGTGAAGCTGACCACAAAGGCCAGCACCCAGGTGGCCAGCGACAGCGCCTCGCGCACGAATCCGCGCAGCAGGCTGACCACGCTGGAAACGGCAATGATGGCCACGATGGCGATATCGACCCAGGTCATGGACGGATGGCGGAACTCAGACAGGAAACGGTGAAACTGCAGAGCCGGAGACGGTGTTCAGCATGGTTGCGCATTCTACCAAAGTGCCCTACGGCGAACACTGTTTCCGAGCTGGGCCGTATCACCGGTGGCGCACCACAATACCGTCGATCTTCGCCTTGGCCTTCAGCTGATCGCGCAGTTTTCGCGCCCGCTCTTCGTCGAGTTCCGGCCCCACCCGCACGCGCGTCACCTGCTTGCCGTTCTCTTCCAGGGCCTCGGTATAGGCCCGGAACCCCAGCTTGCGCAGCTTGTCGCGCAGCCGCGTGGCGTTTTCGTCGCTGGAAAAGCTGCCCACCTGCACCGCCCACGCCGCCAGTTGCGGATCCGCTTCGACCGGGCGCGGCGCACGGCTGGGCGGGGGTGCTTTGGCCTCTGGCGCGGGAGCGACGGAAGGCGTTGGCGCAGATCCGGTCTCCGGCCGTGGCGCGGCGGGTGGTTCAGCGGGTGGCAACGGAACCGGCGTCGCCTCGGCCAGCTTCTGGAGCTCGGCCGGTGGTTCGGGGATCAGCGGCCGATCTTCCCCCAGCCAGCCGCGGTTGGGCGTGTCGAACAGCATGGGCAGAAAAATCACCCCCAATGCCACCAGCACAACGGCGCCCACCAGGCGTTGTCGAATTCGATCATCCATGGCGTGATATGTCGGGTTTGGGTTTCACGATGGACGCCATTATACGGGCCCGGCCAGCACCGCGGCGACGCTGTAGAACGAACCGCAGACGACAATGCGATCCCCCGGCCGCGCGGCGCTCTGCGCCGCGGCGTAGGCGGCAGCCACATCCGGCGCGACCACTCGCGGCTCGACCCCGGCGCTACGCAGGCGGCCCGCCAGCGCCGCCGCGTCGAGCCCGCGTGGCGCAGCAATGCCACCAACGTACCAGACGTTGACGCCATCGCGTAGCGCGGCGGCAAACTCGCCGCTCGCTTTATCCTCCAGCATCCCCACGACCAGGTGGGTGCGGCCATCACAGGGGCGTCGTCGCAGCAGTTCCGCCAGTGCCAGCGCCGCCTGCGGATTGTGGGCCACATCCAGCAGGGTCTCCACCTCGCCGGGAATGACCTGGCAGCGTCCAGGGATCGTGACCTTCATCAACCCTTCGCGCACAGCCCCCTGGCCCACGGGCAGGCGCGCTGCCAGCAGCTCCAATACCATCAGTACCGCTGCGGCGTTGCCGACTTGATGGGTTCCCGCCAACGAGGGCATCGGCAGCCCGGTGCGGCGCCGCCCCTCGCACCACCACTCCCAGCCCGGCGGATTGGAGCGGAACTGAAACGCCTCGCCCACCTGGTAGAGCGGTGCCCCGATCTGCGCCGCCTGTGCCGCGATGCTCGCCGGGGGCTGCGAATCGCCGCACACGGCGGGCCGCCCGGAGCGGAAGATGCCCGCTTTTTCGTAGCCGATCTGTTCGCGATCGTTACCCAGCCACGCTTGATGATCGAGCCCGATGGCGGTCACCAGGGCAACGTCGGCGGCGAACAGGTTGCAGGCGTCCAGACGCCCGCCCAGTCCGACCTCCAGGATGACCACGTCCGGCTCGGCGCGCATGAAACCGTCGACGGCGGCGAGGGTGGCGAACTCGAAATAGGTGAGTGCTGCGTCGCCGCGCACCGTGTCGACGCGCGCGAACGCCTCGCACAGCGCCGCATCGTCCAGCTCCGTGCCCCCGATTCGCACCCGCTCGTTGTAGCGCAGCAGATGAGGCGAGGTGTAGGCGGCTACCCGATAGCCGGCTGCCCCCCAGATCGCTTCCAACAGCGCCACGCTGGAACCCTTGCCGTTGGTTCCCGCGACGGTGACCAGCGGCCAGGGCGGCGCCGGATGCCCGAGGCGCTCCCAGACGTCGCGGACGCGCTCCAGCCCCAGATCGATGCGCGCGGTCGAACCGCTGTCCAGCCAATCGAGCCACTGCTGCAATCGGGTAAAACGCATGGCGGAGATCGACCTCGCGCGGCGCGAAGCGGGACGGCGCCGCCGTCGGTTCAGGCAGGTTGCTTGGTGAAGATGGCGAGCAGGCTGGCGATGCGTTCGCGCAGGTCGCGGCGGTCGACGATCATGTCCACTGCCCCGTGGGTCAGCAGGAACTCGCTGCGCTGAAAGCCCTCGGGCAGGGTCTCGCGCACCGTCTGCTGGATGACCCGCGGACCGGCAAATCCGATCAGTGCCCCCGGTTCGGCGATGTTGACATCGCCCAGCATCGCGAGGCTGGCGGAGACGCCACCGGTGGTGGGATCAGTGAGCACCGAGATGAAGGGGATCCCGTTTTCGGCCAGCCGCGCCAGAGCAGCGCTGGTCTTGCTCATCTGCATCAGGGAAAACAGCGCCTCCTGCATGCGCGCCCCGCCGCTGGCGGAGAAACAGACCAGGGGGATGCGCTCCTCCAAAGCGATATGCGCACCTTGAACGAAGCGCTCGCCCACTACCGAGCCCATGGACCCGCCCATGAAAGCGAACTCGAAGGCCGCGGCCACCAGCGGACGGCCTTTCAGCGCCCCTTTCATCACGATCAGCGCATCGGTCTCGCCGGTACCCTTCTGCGCCTGGACGATGCGGTCACGATACTTTTTGCTGTCGCGGAATTTGAGGACGTCTACCGGCTCCAGCTTGGCGCCGATCTCCTCGCGCGGTTCGGCGTCGAGAAACCCATCGAGACGCTTGCGCGCTCCGATGCGCATATGGTGGGCGCACTTGGGGCATACCTCCAGATTGCGCTCCAGCTCGGGGCGATAGAGGATGGCGTTGCACGCGTCGCACTTGGTCCACAGCCCCTCGGGGACGGCGCGTTTCTGTCCGCCACCTTCGGTGCGAATGCGGCTCGGCATCAGTTTTTCAAACCAGCTCATCGCGTTATCGACCTTTTCGGCTGGGCCGGCGGGAGGCTCCGCGGGCCATTATAAGTGATCCGGCCCGTCTCAGACGGCCGCGCGCTGCGGCAGCGCGGCGCGCATCTCGGCGACCAGCGAGGTGACGGCCAGGGTCAGCGCCTCGGTATCGGCGGCGTGTTCTTCCACCAGCGCCACCAGCGCACTGCCGACGATAACCGCATCGGCCACACCCCCTACGGCTGCCGCCGACGCGGCGTCCTTGATCCCGAACCCTACCCCGATGGGCAGAGCCGTATGCGGACGGATGCGCTCCAGTGCCTCGGCCACCGCGCGGGTATCGAGGCTGGCGGCGCCGGTAACGCCCTTGAACGAGACGTAGTAGAGAAACCCGCGCGCATGGCGCGCGATGGTTTCGATCCGCCCGGCGTTGCTGGTGGGCGCCACCAGATAGATGGGATCGATGCCGTGTTCGCTTAGCGCCGGACCGAACTCGCCCGCCTCTTCCGGCGGCAGATCCACCGTAATGACGCCGTCCACGCCCGCCGCTGCGGCCTCGCGCGCAAAACTGGCATAGCCGAGCACTTCGATGGGGTTGAGATACCCCATGAGGACCACCGGGGTCGCACTGTCCTGGCTGCGAAACGCGCTCACCATGGCGAGCACCTGACGCAGGCTGACGTGGTGTTCAAGAGCGCGCTCGGCGGCGCGCTGGATCACCGGACCATCGGCCATGGGGTCGGAAAAGGGTACGCCCAGCTCGATGACGTCGGCCCCGGCGGCAACCAGGGCGTGCATCAGCGGCACCGTGGCATCGGGCCCGGGATCGCCGGCGGTAATGTAGGTCACCAATGCGGCACGCCCTTCGCCGCGCAGCACCTGAAAGCGTGACTCGATGCGGCTCATATGGCGATCCCCTCCAGCGCGGCGACGGTGTGGATGTCCTTGTCCCCCCTTCCCGAAAGGTTGACCACGATCACCCGATCAGGACCCAGCTCCTGCGCCAGCCGCTCGGCGTAGGCAATGGCATGGCTGGACTCCAGCGCCGGCATGATGCCCTCGACGCGGGTGAGGCGGTGAAAGGCCCGCAACGCGTCGTCATCGCTGGCGGCGACGTAGTTGGCGCGGCCGCTGTCCTTGAGCCAGGCGTGCTCCGGACCCACGCCGGGGTAGTCGAGACCGGCGGAGATGGAGTGGGTCTCGATGATCTGCCCGTCGCCATCCTCCATCAAATAGGTACGGTTGCCGTGCAGCACGCCCGGACGACCGGCGCAGAGCGGCGCCGCGTGGCGGCCGCTGGCCAGGCCGTCGCCGGCGGCTTCCACGCCGTACAGCGCCACAGACGTATCCGCGAGGAAGGGGTGGAACAGGCCGATGGCATTGGAGCCACCGCCGACACAGGCCACCAGCGCGTCGGGCAGACGCCCTTCGGCCTCGAGGATCTGGGCCCGCGCCTCGCGGCCGATCACCGCCTGAAAATCGCGCACCATCATGGGATACGGGTGCGGGCCGGCGACGGTGCCGATGATGTAGAAGGTGTTGTCCACGTTGGTGACCCAGTCGCGCATCGCTTCGTTGAGCGCGTCCTTGAGGGTCTTGGAGCCCGACTCCACCGCCACCACCCGGGCGCCCAGCAGACGCATGCGGTAGACGTTGATGGCTTGGCGCTTGATGTCCTCCGAGCCCATGTAGACCACGCACTCCAGACCCAGGCGCGCCGCCACGGTGGCGGTGGCCACCCCGTGCTGGCCGGCGCCGGTTTCGGCGATGATGCGGGTCTTGCCCATGCGCCGCGCCAGCAGCGCTTGGCCGATGCAGTTGTTCACCTTGTGGGCGCCGGTGTGGTTGAGATCTTCGCGCTTGAGATAGATGCGCGCACCGCCGATCTCGCGGCTCAGACGTGACGCAAAATAGAGCGGCGACGGGCGGCCCACATAGTGGGCGAAATCGGCATCCATTTCCGCCAGGAACTCGGGATCGGCGCAGTAGCGCCGGTAGGCGTCGCGCAACTCCTCCAGCGGCTGCATGAGCGTCTCGGCGACGAACTGTCCGCCGTAGGGTCCGAAATGCCCGCGCTCGTCGGGCAAGGTTGCGCCGGTTTCAACGGCCTTCTGCATTACGTACTCCTCGAATAAAGGCGGCGATCTTAGCGGCATCCTTGATCCCCTTGGACGCCTCCACCCCGCCGCTCACATCCACCGCATCGGGATGGACTTGGCGGATCGCCTCTGCCACGTTATCCGGCGTCAGCCCGCCGGCCAGCACGATGGGTCGCGAACGCGTTGCGGGAATCCGACCCCAATCGAAGCGCATCCCGGTTCCCCCGTAGACACCCGGCTGGTAGGCATCCAGCAGAATACCCGCCGCGTCGGCGTAGTCGGCCATCACCCGCTCCAGCACTACCCCTTCGCGCATGCGCACTGCTTTGAGGTAGGGGCGGCGATAACGGCGGCATGCGTCCGGTGTCTCGTCACCGTGAAACTGCAGCATCCCCAGCGCAACCTGCTCGAGTACGTCTTCGACGAATGCGGGTTCAGGATTGACGAACAACCCCACCACGGTAACCAGGGGCGGTAGCTGCTCCACCACCGCCCGCGCCTGTTCGACGCTGGCGTTACGCGGACTCGGCGGATAGAACACAATGCCGATGGCATCGGCCCCCAACCGAGCGGCGTCCACCCCGTCTTCGGGGCGGGTGATGCCACAGATTTTGATGCGTGTGCCCACGGAATCGGCTGTCAGAAAAGGCGTTGAGCGTACCAGAAATTCGAGCGAACCAATACTCGCAATTCAACCATACAGCGGCACGCCCGGGGCGCGCCTCGCGTCAGTCCGCGATACACCAGAACACCTCGCATCACGGCCTCTGCGGTTCATCCAAGCGGCAACCCGAAGCGCGCCGGGTATTCCACCGCCATGAAGTAGAGCCCCTGCGGCGGAGCGGTCACGCCACCGAGGGACCGATCCCGGTACTCCAACACTTCGCGGGACCATTCGGGTTCACGCTCACTGCTGCCGATGGTGATCAACACGCCCGCGATGTTGCGAACCATGTGATGCAGAAACGCGTTGGCTTCGATGTCGATGGCGATCACGTCACCGCTGCGTTCGACGCTCAGGCGGTGCACGGTGCGCACCGGACTCTTTGCCTGGCACGCCACCGCGCGGTACGAGGAAAAATCGTGCTCGCCGAGCAGATACTCGCCGCCTGTCTGCATGCGCCGGGCATCCAGCGGTTTGTGGATCCAGCTCATGCGGTTGCGCTGCAGCCCAGGGCGCACCCAGCGGTTGAGGATCAGGTAGCGATAGTGGCGTTTGACCGCGCCAAAGCGGGCGTGAAAATCATCCGCTACCGGTCGGGCCCAGGTTACCGTGAGATCCGGCGCAAGATTGGCGTTGCTGCCCAGTACCCAGGAGCGCTCGCTGCGCGCCGCATCAGTATCGAAATGCACGACCTGTCCGACGCCGTGCACGCCGGCGTCGGTGCGTCCGGCGCAAACCACCTGTATCGGGTGGTCGGCCACCCGGGAGAGCGCTTGCTCGAGGCATTCCTGCACGGTGCGCACACCCGCTTGGCGTTGCCAGCCGCTGAAGTCGGTACCGTCGTATTCGACGCCCAGCGCAACTCTCACTACCCGCACCTCGGCACGATGGAATCGTCCAAAACGAAAGGAGGGTCAGAGACCCTCCTTCAACTGTCGGCGCAAACCCGCCGTAAGGGGCGGCTACCGCGCTACTGACCCGCGATCTAGAGACTGGCGAGCAAATTCTCCGCCTCTTTGCGCTGCGCATCGCTGCCCTCTTTGGTGACCTCGTCGAGGATGTTGCGCGCGCCATCGGCATCACCCATATCGATATAGGCCTTGGCCAGATCGAGCTTGGTTGCCACCATATCGGCTTCGCCGTCGCTCCCGCTCTCGTCCAGCGGTACGGCCGTGAAATCCAGGACCGCGGTCGATTCGAGATCTTCGGTCGGTTCGGCGACGTGAGCGCCGCTGAGATCGGCTTCGTCCTCGTCGGGGACATCGGGAACCTCGAGCCCCATCCCGGTAATATCCCACTCGATGGAGAAATCGCGGTCTTCCGCCATCGAGGCATCGTCCGGCTCCACCGCCGCCGGCTCCTCGGCCTCGGCCGCCGGTGCGCCGGCTTCCTGGCGAAGTTTGTCGGTGTCGGTCTGGATGGTATCCAGTTCGAGATCGAAATCGGTCGAGCTGAGATCGGTGGCCGCGCTCGGCTCGTTGCCGAAATCGAGGTCCAGTCCGGAATCCTCCTCCTCGGCGGCAGTAGCCCCATCGAAGGCGAGATCCAGTCCCTCCTCCTCTTCGTCGTCCTGATCCGCGCCCAACAGCGTGGCATCGAATTCCAACGCCTGCGACGGCTCACCCTCGATCTCGGGCAGCTCAAGCTCAGCTTCCTCTTCCGCCTCACCTTCACCGAGGTCAAAATCGAAATCCAGGCCTTGGTCATCCTCAGCCGCGGCTTCGGCATCCGCTTTCGCCTCGACGGCCCTTGCATCGAATCCGCCCATGTCGAATTCCACGCTCATGTCGTCATCGTCGGAGACCGCGGCCTCGGACTCAGACTCGGCCTGCGCCGCTTCACCGAACGGATCGAAGTCGATCCCGGTGTCCAGCGCTCCCGGCGGCAGCGTACTTTCGGCATCTGCCATCATGCCCGACCCGCCGCCGAACAGCGGATTGCCCGGACAGAGATCCTGGCCCATGAGCTGCAGCTTGTCCCACTCGGCGCCGCCGGCCGCCTGCAGTTCGCCGTGCACCTCTTCCACGACCGCCTCGAAGGCTTCACGGTCACGGGTGGCAAAATAGACCTCGAGAAGCTTGCCCTTCAGATCGGTGCGATCCGGGTGCTCTTCGAGCGTGCCCTTGATCAGCTCCTCGGCCTGCTGATAGCGTCCGTAGGCGAGGTAGACGTCTGCCTCGGCGATTACCTGCTCGACGCCGCCCTTCTCCTCGTCGGACGCACGCGGCTCCTCTGCCTCAGGCTCATCGAAATCGGCGACCTCCATGGCTTCCGCGGCTGCCAAGATGTCGTCGTCGAGCACGACACCCTCCGCCCCGCCGTCATCGTCGGCAAAGGCGGTGCTGAAATCGGACGGTTGCGCCGCACGATCGCCACGGTGACGCACCATGAAGAACAACAACAGCACCAGCAACAGCACGCCGCCGCCCACCGCGCCGAGCATGACCGGATCTCCCATCAGGATACCCAGCAGGTAGTCGCCGAAGCCTTTGGAGCTGGGTGCGGGCGCCGGGACCGGCTGCGGTGCGGGCGCGGGGGGAGTTGGTGTCGCTGCCTGGGGCGGCGGACTGGCCGCCTCGCCTTGCGTCGTCTCGGCCGCGGGCGCAGGCTGCTCGGCAGCGGGGGCCGCCTCGGAGCTGGCCGTCTCAGGCATCGCGGGCTCGGTTGCCGATGCGGCGGGCGTCTCCGTCGGCGCCGGCTCCGCGGCGGCAGGGGCGGATTCCGTCATCGCCGGCGCAGCCGCTTCCGCAGGGGTACCCTGCGCGCCTTCCTGCGCCTGCTTCAGCTGTGCCTGCAACGCGGCAAGTTCGTCGACCTTCAGCGTCACCATACGCTGCATGTCCGCCAGCTTCTCTTCCAGTTCGGAGACCTGGTTACGCAGCTCTTCGTTCTCCAGCCGCCGCGCTTCGGCCGCCTCCTTGGCTAGCGCCAGTTCGTGGTCCAGCCCGCCGGCTCCGCCGCCTGCGGCCTGTTCGCTGCCGGCGCCCCCACCCTCGGCGCCATCCTCGCTCTTGGGTGCCACCACCTCCAGGCGCGGTTGGGGTGCGGAAGCCATGGCCCCGGAATCGCCGCTCCCCGCGACGCGCTGCTGGCGATAGGTCCGCCACTCGGCCACCTGGCGTCGTACCTCGGCGACGGCCTCCGCCTGATCGACGCTGAGCGCCTCCTGGGCGCTCGGGATGCGCAGCACGTAACCCTCTTTCAACAAGTTGATGTTGTCGTTGATGAAGGCGTCGGGATTGGCGCGCAGGTAGGCCAGCATCGCCTGTTGTTCGCTCACCGACGCGCCGGCGAGCGTATCGCGCGCGATGGTCAGGAGATTGTCACCGCGGCGCACGCGATATTCGTCGGCTGCCGCCGGCATCATCCGCGTCGCGGGCATGGCGCGCGGCATGGTGGTCGATTGGGTCGGCGTCGCCGGCATCGTGGACTGCATAGGGGCCATCTGCGGGGGAGCCGCTGTGGGAGCCTGCACCGCCGGGGCGGCTTCGCGGGTTACGACGGGGGGATCCAGCAGCAGTGTGTACTCGCGCAGCAGACGGCCGTTCGGCCATTCAACCTTGAGCAGAAAACTGACGAAGGGCTCGCGAAACGCCTCCTTGGTGGTGATTTTGACGATGGTCTTGTCACCGCGCTGCGCGGTGGCGAAATTGAGACTGGCCAGGATAAAGGGACGATCGAGCCCGGCCTGTTCGAACTCTTCCCGCGACGCCAAGTTGACGCGCAGCTTTTCCAGGTCGCCGGGTTCCACGGAGCGCAATTCAACCTCAGCGTCCAACGGTTCGTTCAGTCGCGAATGTAGCGTGATTGCGCCGAGTCCGAGGGCGTGCGCGCCAGCGATGGGCAACAACGCAATCGCCAACGCCAACAACAGCTTCCGAAACATGGTCACTCCCTTTTTTGCGATGTCTCGGCCCCGCTGCATGGGCGGAACCCTTGTTCGGCCCCCACCGAATGCCGCGTCAGTTAGGCCCAATATTGGAGAATGCACTTTATATTACTTATGTAACTATATTTTACAAATACCTTTTTACCAAAACTTGAGGAAATAGAACACCTTCAAATTGAGCTGCCCCTCCCCGACCGGGAGGCCGTGGGCATCGGCAGTCGACCCGCGACCCGGTGGGCTGGCGCCAAAAACGAAACGGAGGCGTCCAATTGCCGCCTCCGTTCGATCCATCCGCCTGAGGTGCGGCTCACCCCTCGATCAGGATGCGTAGCATCCGCCGCAGCGGCTCGGCGGCACCCCACAACAGCTGGTCGCCCACCGTAAACGCCGTCAGATACTCGTTGCCCAGGGTCAGTTTGCGCAGACGGCCGATGGGTACGTTCAGCGTCCCGGTCACCGCAGCCGGGGTCAACTCGCGCACGCTGAGGTCGCGTTCGTTGGGGATCACCTTGACCCAGTCGTTGTGCGCGGCCAGTAGCTGCGCCACGTCCGCCAACGGGACGTCTTTACTGAGTTTGATGGTCAGCGCCTGCGAGTGGCAGCGCATGGCGCCCACCCGCACGCAGATGCCGTCGATGGGTACGGGCCGATCGGAGCGCCCCATGATCTTGTTGGCCTCCACCTGCGCCTTCCACTCTTCGCGGCTCTGGCCGGAGGGCAATTGGGTGTCGATCCAGGGGATCAGACTGCCGGCCAGCGGCACACCGAAGTTGTCACAAGGGTAGTCGCTGCTGCGCAGGAAGTCGGAGACGCGACGGTCCAGGTCGAGAATCGCACTGGCGGGATCGTCCACCAAATCCTGGCTCACGCCGTAGACGCTGCCCATCTGCTGGATCAGCTCGCGCATGTGCTTGGCGCCGCCCCCCGAGGCCGCTTGGTAGGTATGGGGACTCACCCACTCCACCAGATCGGCGGCGAACAGTCCGCCCATGGCCATCAACATCAGACTCACCGTGCAGTTGCCGCCGATGTAGTCCTTTACGCCCTTGGCCAGCCCCTCTTTGATCACCTGGCGGTTGACCGGATCGAGAACGATGATGCTGTCGTCGCTCATGCGCAGCGCCGAGGCGGCGTCGATCCAGTAGCCGTTCCAGCCCGCCTGGCGCAGCTGCGGATAGATCTCCTTGGTGTAGTCGCCGCCCTGGCAGGTGATGATCACCTCCATGGCCTTAAGCGCATCGACGCTCTTGGCGTCCTGAAGCGGTGGCACGCCCTTGCCCACATCCGGACCCGCTTCGCCCAACTGGGAGGTGGTGAAGAACACCGGCTCGATAAGGTCGAAATCGCGCTCATCCCGCATGCGTTGCATAAGGACCGAGCCCACCATACCGCGCCAACCAACCAGACCCACTCTCATCGCACCAACCCTCGAAGGTTCAATCAACAATACGCTAACCGCTCAGCGCCGCCACCACCGCGTCTCCCATCTCGCCGGTACCCACCTTGGTCATGCCCTCGGCGTAGATATCCGGCGTCCGCAGGCCCTGGTCCAGCACTTTGCTCACTGCCGCGTCCAGGCGATCGGCCAGCGCCCCTTCGCCCAGCGAGTAGCGCAGCATCATCGCCACCGACAGGATAGTGGCCAGCGGATTGGCGACTCCCTTGCCAGCGATGTCGGGCGCCGAACCGTGAATCGGCTCGTACATGCCGATGTTCTCTGCGTTGAGGCTCGCCGACGGCAACATGCCGATGGAGCCGGTCAGCATCGCCGCGCAGTCGGAGAGAATGTCGCCGAACATGTTGGTGGTGACCATCACGTCGAACTGCTTCGGCGCGCGCACCAGCTGCATGGCGGCATTGTCCACGTACATGTGGCTCAGTTCCACTTCCGGGTAATCTCGGCCCACCTCGATCATCACCTCGCGCCACAGCTCGGTGCACTCGAGCACGTTGGCCTTGTCCACCGAACAGAGGCGCTTGCCGCGCTTCATAGCAATGTCAAAGGCAACACGGCCGATGCGCGCAATCTCGGACTCGCTGTAGACCAGGGAGTTGAGGCCCACCCGCTGGCCGTCCTCGCGCTTGCTCACACCGCGCGGCTGGCCGAAGTAGATGCCGCCGGTCAGTTCGCGCACGATCAGGATATCGAGTCCCGCCACCACCTCCGGCTTCAGGGTCGAAGCGCTGGCGAGCTGGGGATAGAGAATAGCCGGACGCAGATTGGCGAACAGCGCCAGCTCGGCGCGCAGCCCCAGCAAGCCGCGTTCCGGACGCACCGAATAGTCCAGCGGCTCCCACTTGGGGCCGCCCACCGCGCCGAGCAGGATCGAGTCGCAGGACTTGGCCAGCCTCAGCGTCTCCTCGGGCAGCGGCGTACCGGTGGCATCGTAGGCCACGCCGCCCACCAAAGCCTGCTCCATCTCCACCTGCAGACCGAAATCGGTGCGCAGACAGTCGAGCACCTTGACCGCCTCGGCGACGATCTCCACGCCAATCCCGTCGCCGGGGAGTACCAGTATCTTCTTGGTCATGTTTTCCTCGTTACTCACGCAATGCGGAAACTCCCGCCTGGCCGCACGGCGCCCAAAGTATACCTTTGTGCGAGCCGCACCGCCGCGGAGAGAAACCCGGGTTATTTAAGATCAGGCGGTCGCCGCGGGAAACAGCCACGGCGCTTCGGCGCGACGACGCGCCTCGTAGGCCTTGATGTCGTCGAGTTTCTGCAGCGTCAACCCGATATCGTCCAACCCCTCCAGCAGGCAGTGCTTGCGGAACGGATCGATGTCGAAGCCGATGGCAGTGCCGGCGGGCGTGGTCAGGGTCTGCTGCTGCAGATCGACGGTGAGCTCGTAGCCGGGCTGCGTCGCCACCTCGGCGAACAGGCGATCCAATTCGGCGCTCGGAAGCACGATGGGCAGCAGGCCGTTTTTGAAACAGTTGTTGAAAAAGATGTCGGCAAAGCTCGGCGCGATCACCACACGGAAACCGTAGTCCGCCAGCGCCCACGGGGCATGCTCGCGCGACGAGCCGCAACCGAAGTTGTCGCGCGCCAGCAGAATGCGCGCACCCTGATAGCGCGCCTGGTTGAGCACGAACTCGGCGTTGAGCGGGCGCTGGGAGCAGTCCATCCCCGGCTCGCCGTGATCGGTATAGCGCCACTCGTCGAACAGATAGGGGCCGAACCCGGTACGGCCGATCATCTTCAGAAACTGCTTGGGAATGATGGCGTCGGTATCCACGTTGGCGCGATCCAACGGCGCGACGATGGCACTCAATTTCTCGAACTTGTTCATGATTTCAGCCCTTTGTCTCGCGCAAAGACGCAAAGCGCGCAAAGGTCGCGAAGACTCAATTCAACACCTTGGCGTTCTTCGCGTTCTTGGCGTCTTTGCGCGATATCAATCTCAATTAATCCCTGATATCCACAAAATGGCCCGCCAACGCGGCCGCGGCCGCCATGGCCGGGCTGACCAGGTGGGTGCGCCCGCCCTGCCCCTGCCGCCCCTCGAAGTTGCGGTTGGAGGTGGAGGCACAGCGCTCGCCCGGCTCCAACCGGTCGGCGTTCATGGCCAGACACATGGAACAGCCCGGCTCGCGCCACTCGAATCCCGCGGCGGTGAAGATCTTGTCCAGCCCCTCGGCCTCGGCCTGCTCCTTGACCAGGCCCGAGCCCGGCACAACCAGGGCGAGCTTAACGTTAGTGGCCACCCGTCCGCCGCGCGCCTTGACCACCTCGGCGGCCGCGCGCAGGTCTTCGATGCGCGAGTTGGTGCACGACCCGATAAACACCTTGTCGAGCGCGACCTCGCAAATCGGGGTCCCCGCGGTCAACCCCATGTACTGCAGCGCGCGCGTCCACCCTTCGCGACGCACGGCATCCGGCGCATCGGCCGGATCGGGGACCGCGGCGGTGACCGGCAGCACCATCTCCGGCGACGTCCCCCAGGTCACCTGCGGCACGATGTCGGCCGCGGCGATCTTCACCTCGCTGTCGAACACGGCATCGGGATCGCTGCTCAACGTCTGCCACGCAGCGACCGCTTGGTCCCAAAGCTCATCTTGCGGGGCGTAGGGGCGGCCCTTGAAATAGTCGATGGTTTTCTGATCCACGGCAATGATACCGGCGCGTGCACCGGCTTCGATGGCCATGTTGCACACCGTCATGCGGCCTTCCACCGACAGCTCCCGAATCGCCTCGCCGGCAAACTCGATGGTGTAGCCGGTGCCGCCGGCGGTGCCGATGACGCCGATGATGTGCAGCACGATGTCCTTGGCCGTTACGCCCGCTCCGGCCTTGCCCTCGACGCTGATACGCATCGCCTTGGACTTTTTCTGGATCAGCGTCTGGGTGGCCAGCACATGCTCCACCTCGGAGGTGCCGATGCCGAACGCCAGCGCGCCGAACGCGCCGTGCGTGGCGGTGTGCGAATCGCCGCAGACCACCGTCATCCCCGGCAGGGTCGCCCCCTGCTCCGGACCCATGACGTGCACGACGCCCTGACGCAGATCGCCCATGCGAAACTCGGTAATGCCGAACTCGGCGCAGTTGGCGTCCAGCGTCTCCACCTGCAGGCGCGAGACCGGATCGGTGATGCCGCCCTCGAGATTGGCGGTGGGCACGTTGTGATCCGGCACCGCCAGCACGGTGTCGGGACGACGCACCTGGCGCCCCGCCAGACGCAGCCCTTCGAAGGCCTGCGGCGACGTCACTTCGTGCACCAAATGGCGGTCAATATAGATCAGCGCCGTCCCGTCCTGCTCCTGGCGGACGAGGTGGGCATCCCACAATTTGTCGTAAAGAGTCTTGCCGGTCATCGTTCCAAACTATCTAGAGAGTTTCGTGAGAGTGCAGCATCTTACGGCGCGCTGCAGCATTACGCAAATTCATCTTTTTCATGCTACAAATTCATATTTTTCATAGCTTTAATAATCTCGTAGACTACGTTTCCTGCGTGCCGCCGGGGGGAGGAAAAGCCATGGACATTGCCGCGCTCGACACCTTCGTGGCCGTCGCCAAAAGCGCCTCGTTCTCCGACGCCGCGCACCAGTTGCACCTCACCCAGCCGGCCATCAGCAAGCGCATCGCCGCCCTGGAGAGCGAGCTCAACACCCGACTGTTCGATCGCATCGGGCGCCAGATCAGCCTCACCGAATCGGGACGCGCGCTTCTTCCGCGCGCCGAGCGCATTCTCGAAGAACTCGAAGACAGCCGCCGCGCCCTGAGCAACCTGTCGGGATCGGTGGCCGGACGCCTCACCATCGCCACCAGCCATCACATCGGTCTGCACCGGTTGCCGCCGGTGCTGCGCTCGTTCATGGCGCACTACCCGGGCGTGGACCTGGACCTGCAGTTTCGCGCCTCGGAGGCGATCTGCGACGACGTGGAGCACGGCAACCTGGAACTGGGAATCGTCACCCTGCCCTCCACCCCGCGCGACAACCTCCAGGCACGACCGGTCTGGGACGACCCGCTGCGCATCGTCTGCGCCCGCACCCATCCCCTGGCCCGCAGCGACGGCTTCGAACTCACACAGCTCGGCCGCTATCCGGCCATCCTGACCGAGAAAGGCACCTTCACCCGCAACGTGCTGGAACACGCCTTCGCGCCGCTGGGGATCACCATCCAACCCAAGCTCGCCACCAACTTCCTGGAGACCATCAAGATGATGGTGTCGGTGGGGTTGGGCTGGAGTTGCATCCCCGAGATCATGGTCGACGAGGAGCTGGTGATACTGGATACCGGGCAGCTCGCGCTCAACCGCGAGCTGGGCGTGGTCTGCCATCCGCGGCGCACGCTCTCCAACGCCGCGCGCGCCATGCTGCACGAGCTGGGTGTCGGCGCCTGACCGGTTCGGTGGGCCGCGGCGGCGGCCCGGCATCCTTCACCGGACCGCCGAACAAGCATCGATCGATTGATGGCGCACCGTACCGTCCGCCCACAGCGTGGTGGCGCAGCGCCGCACTCAGGCCGCGTCGAGCCGGTCCAGGTGCACGTCCATCTGCGGGAAGGGAATGGAGATGCCCTGGGCGTCGAACGCCAGCTTGATCTGCTCGTTGAGGTCGAAATAGACCGCCCAGTAGTCACCGCTGTTGACCCACGGACGCACGTTGAAGTTGACGCTGCTGTCGCCCAGTTCACCGACGGCGATGAGCGGTTCCGGGTCTTTCAGGATGCGGGCGTCCGCGGCGATCACCTGCTGGATGATCTCCTTGGCCTTTTTGATGTCGTCGCCGTAACCGATGCCGAACACCATGTCGACGCGTCGCGTGGCCCGCGCCGAGAAGTTGGTGATAGTCCCGCCGTAGATGGCACCGTTGGGCACGATCACTTCGCGGTTGTCGGGGGTCTTCAGCGTGGTGCTGAACATGCTGATCTTCTCCACCGTACCCGCGGTACCCCCGGCCTCGACGTAATGGCCGAGATCAAAGGGACGGAACACTATCAGCATCACGCCGGCGGCGAAGTTCTGCAGCGAATCCTTCATCGCCAACCCCACCGCGATGCCGGCGGCACCGATCAGTGCGATGAGCGAGGTGGTATTGACGCCCAGTTGCTCCAGCGCGGCGACCACCACCACCAGCGTCAACAGGGTCTTCATAATCGACCCCAGGAAATTGACCAGGATGGCGTCCATCTTCGCCCGGATCAGCAGATTTTTGATCACCTTGACCACGATCCCGGCAATCCATCGCCCGACCACGAAAACGATGAGCGCCGTAACGATGTTGATTCCCCAGGGGATCAGGTAATCCACGCTCAGGTTGTTCAGATTCAATGATTCCAGCATCGAGGATCTCCCTTGCTTTGTCGGTCGTTAATCTGACGAGGGCGGATTCCTTGCGTCGCATCGGGAACGGCGTCACACCGGCAGCTACGCGCAACTTTTCAGAACCCATATAACAGTAGCTGCAAATCGCGGTGCCGGCCCGCACACGCATCAGCAACAGTCATAGGTATCACGCCGACCTTGCTCTCCGTGGAGAAAACGCTTCTGGATCCACAGGTACTGTTCCGGCGCCAAGCGCACCAGTTCCGTCAGTGCCGCGTTGATACGCGCGGTGTCGAATACCGGATCGCCACCCGGAAAATCCTCCAGCGCCGGCAGAAACACCAGCCGGTAGCCGCTGCCGTCGCTGCGGCGCAACGCCGCAAAGGGAACCACGGCCGCATCGCCCAGTTTGGCGAAACGCGCGGTGGCGGGGTTACTGGCTGCCGGCACCCCCATGAAATCGACGACGACGCGGTTGCCACGGGCATAGTTTTCATCGGGCGCAAACCACAGCGTGTTGCCCTCTTTGAGACAGCGGATCAGCGCGCGCACCTCCTCGCGCGGGATCACCCGCTGAAACAGCCGCTCACGTCCACCGCGCAGCAGACGATCCACCAGCGGGTCATCGTCGCTACGGTAGCTGACGCACAGCGGACGGCGGGTGCGAAACAGCCGTCCGCCGATCTCCAGCGTGGTGAAATGGGCGCTGAGCAGAATCACGCCGCGTCCGCTCTGCAGCGCCCGCTCCAGGTGCTCCCCCCCCTCCACGGAGACCAGACGGCGAAACAGCGCTTCCGGCCCCCACCAGGCAAGCGGCATCTCGAAGAACATGATGCCGATGGATTCGAAACAGCGTCGTAACAGCACGTCGCGCTCTGCCTCGCACAACTCGGGGAGCGCCAGCCGCAGGTTGGTCTCGGCGATGCGCCGCTGGCGCCCCAACAGGTGCTGCAGCAGATGCCCCAGGTGCCTGCCCAGCGCCAATTGCCAGCGGAACGGCAGGCGGATGAGCAGGTAGCGGAACAGCCCGACCATCAGCCACGCCGGCCAGTAGCGCGGCGCCCAGGGATTGGCGGTGCGTTGCACGTTGCGCTCTTCCATCGTGCTCACGCCTCCTGGCCCACCGGTACCACCGGTTCGCGCACCCAGGCCCAACTGACGAAAAACCCCATTACGGCCGCCAGCGCCGCGGCGTAGAAGGCCCAGGCGGGGGCGAACCCCTCCCAGAAATAGCCCGCGTAGAGACTGCCGACGGCGCCCCCCACGCCGAAACTCATGCTGCTGTAGAGGGCCTGCCCCCGCCCCTGCAGCCGCCCCGGAAAGAAACGGCGCACCAGGTCGATGGCCGAGGCGTGATAAGTGCCGAAGGTGGCCGCGTGCAGCAGCTGGGCAATCAACAACAGCAGCGGGGAATCGACAAACGCGCCGATCAGCCACCAGCGCACGCCCGCCAGGGCCATGCTGATCAGAAGCAGCGCGCGCGCGCCGACACGCGGCAGCCAGCGATGCATGAGGAGAAACACCACGATCTCGGCGATCACCCCCAGCGCCCACAGCTGTCCGATCACGGGACGCGAATAGCCGTGATCCTCCAGGTAGAGGGTGAAAAAGCCGTAGTACGGTCCGTGGCTGGCCTGCAGCAGCGAGCAGGCGACGATCAGTGCCACCACCGGCGGACTGCGTAGCGTGCGCCGCAGCGACACCGCGGGCAGGTGACGATGGTCCGCCAGACGCTCCGGGACGAAGAGGCTAAAGAGCCAGATCGCGGCGAACAGGCCGATCAGAATTCCGGGCAACACGACAGTCTGGTAACGATCGAGCAGCGGACCCACGACGACCACCGTGCCGATGAAACCCACCGACCCCCACAGGCGGATGCGGCTGTAGCGGTGGGCCTGCTCGCCCAGGTAGCCCAGGGTGATCGCCTCGAACTGCGGCAGCGAAGCGTTCCAGAAGAAACTGAACAGCAGCATCACCGCCGCCAGCCACCAGTAGCTGGAGCCCAGCAGCACGCCACCGAAGCTCGCCAGCGCAGCCAGCGACGCCAGCCGCACCACCCGGATGCGCCGTCCGGTATGGTCGGCAATCCAGCCCCACACGTTGGGGGCGATGATCTTGGTGGCCATGAGCAACGCCAGCAGCTCGCCGATCTCGCGCGCGCCGAAGCCCTGATCGCGCAGGTAGAGCCCCCAATAGGGCAGCAGCGCCCCCAGGGTGGCGAAATAGAAGAGGTAGAAACCCGACAGGCGCCAGTAGGGAGCAGCGGCCGCTGCAGCCACCATCAAGGTTGCGCCGGAATGACCGGCGTGGCGGAACGCACCTCGGCGTTCTGACCGCGATGGCGCAGGCAGTGATCCATGAGCACGATGGCCAGCATCGCCTCCACGATGGGCACGCCGCGGATACCGACGCAGGGGTCATGACGCCCGGTGGTGACCACCTCCACCGGCGCCCCCGTGACGTCCACCGAGGCGCCCGGAAGGCGGATGCTGGAGGTGGGCTTGAAGGCGACACTGGCCGTGATCGCCTGCCCCGAGGAGATCCCGCCCAGTACGCCCCCCGCATGGTTGGAGAGAAAGCCTTCGGGCGTGATGAGGTCGCGATGCTCGCTGCCGCGCTGTTCGACACTGGCAAAACCGGCGCCGATCTCCACCGCCTTGGCGGCGTTGATGCCCATCAGCGCGTGGGCGATATCGGCGTCGAGGCGATCGAACACCGGCTCACCCCACCCCGGCGGTATCCCCTCGGCGACCACGTTGACCCGCGCCCCCACCGAATCGCCCGCCTTGCGCAGCTCGTCCATAAAGGCTTCCAGCTCGGGTACGCGCTCGGCGTCGGGAAAGAAAAAGGGGTTCGTCTCCACCGCCGCCCAGTCCAGGCGTTCCGCCCGCAGCGGGCCCAGGGCCGCCAGATAGCCGCGGATGGTGATGCCGAACCGCTCGTGCAGGTACTTCCTGGCGATGGCGCCGGCCGCCACGCGCATGGCGGTCTCGCGCGCCGAGGAGCGTCCACCACCGCGATAGTCGCGCACCCCGTATTTCTGCTGATAGGTGTAGTCGGCGTGACCAGGGCGGAAGCGGTCGGCGATCGTCGAGTAATCCTTGGAGCGCTGATCCTCGTTGTGGACGAGCAGCCCGATGGGCGTGCCGGTGGTGCGCCCTTCAAACACCCCGGAGAGGATCTGCACGGCGTCGCTCTCACGCCGCTGCGTGGTGTGACGCGACTGGCCGGGTTTGCGCCGGTCGAGATCGCGCTGCAAATCCGCCGCGTTCAGCTCCAGCCCCGGCGGGCAACCGTCGACGATGCAGCCGATGGCCGGGCCGTGGCTCTCGCCGAAGCTGGTGACGGTGAAAAGCTTGCCGATGGTATTTCCAGACATGGGGTTTCTTCGGTTGTTGTTCTCGGCCTATCGGGGGTGGTTGCGCGTCTAGATCACCTTGGAAAAACGCCGCTCCTGCCCCTCGCGCAGGTAGCGGTCGAAGACCATGCAGACGTTGCGGATCAGCAGACGGCCTGCAGGCTGCACCTGGATGCCGGCGGTATCGAGCGTGATCAAACCGTCGCGCTCCAGACTACGGCACTCTTCCAACTCGGTGTGGAAGTAGTCGCTGAAACGGGTGCCGTACCGCGCCTCCACCCGGGCGAAATCGAGATGAAAATGGCAGATCAGCTCGGTGATCACCGCGCGGCGCAGCTTGTCGTCGGCGTTCAGTTCGAGGCCGCGGAACACCGGCAGCTCGCCGGCGTCGATACGCGCGTAGTAGCCCTCCAGGTCGCGGACGTTCTGGGCGTAACAGTCACCCACCTGACTGATGGACGTGGCCCCCATGCCCACTAGGTCGCAGTCGGCGTGGGTAGAGTAACCCTGGAAGTTGCGATACAGCGTCCCCTCGCGCTGAGCGACCGCAAGCTCGTCGTCTGGGCGTGCGAAGTGATCCATCCCGATATAGACGTAGCCGGCCTTGGCCAGCCGTTCGCCGGTGAGTTGCAAGATGTCGAGCTTCTCCGCCGGTGACGGCAGCTCCTCGGCATTGATGCGCCGTTGGGGCTTGAACAGATCGGGCAGGTGCGCGTAGTTGAACACCGACAGGCGGTCGGGGTGGTGGGCGATCACCTTGTCCAGAGTCTGTGACCAGCGCGCCAGGTTCTGATGCGGCAGACCGTAGATCAGGTCGACGCTTACCGATTTGAACCCTTCGGCACGCGCCGCGTCCAGCACGCCCCAGGTCTGCTCCTCGCTCTGCAAACGATTGACCGCCTGCTGCACCTGCGGATCGAAATCCTGAACACCGAGGCTCAGGCGGTTGAAACCCAACTCGCGCAGCAGGGCGATGGTGGCGTGGTCCGCTTCGCGCGGGTCCACCTCGATGGAGTATTCGCCACTGTCATCGTCACGCAGTTGGAAGTGCTCACCGGTCACGCGCATCAGTTCGCGCATCTGCTCGTGGCTGATGAAGGTGGGCGTACCGCCACCCCAGTGCAGCTGATCCACCGTACGTTCGCGGTCGAACAGCGCGCCCTGCAGTGCGATCTCACTATGCAGTCGCGCCAGGTAGGGGCTGGCCAGGTTTCGATCCTTGGTCACCACCTTGTTGCACGCGCAGTAGTAGCAAACGGTGTCGCAGAACGGGATGTGGAAATAGAGCGATAGCGGCGGCTTGGGGCGAACGGCGCTGGTGCGCGCCGCCCAGTCGCGGTAGTCCGCCGCGCCGAAGCCGTCGTGAAACTGCACCGCGGTGGGATAGGAGGTGTAGCGCGGTCCCGACTTGTCGTAGCGTTTGATCAGATCGAGATCGAATACCAGCGATTGATCCATGGAGGGCCTCGGGCGGTCAGGGCCGCGCGCGGTGCGCGGCCGCTAGCGAAATGCGTGGCGGTGTTCGTCGAGCTGCGCGGCGGTGAGCAGAAACACGCCGTGCCCCCCGCGTTCGAATTCCAGCCACAGGAAAGGCACCTGTGGAAACCGCTCTACCAATGCGGTTTCACTGTTGCCGACTTCGCACACCAGTATACCACCCGGCGTCAAATGGTCGGCTGCTTCGCTCAGGATGCGCACCACCACATCCAGCCCGTCGTCGCCCGCTGCCAGCCCCAACACCGGTTCGCGGTGGTACTCTTCGGGCAGCGCGGCCATATCCTGCGCATCCACGTACGGCGGGTTGCTGACGATGAGGTCGTAGCGCTCGCCGCCCAGGGCCGCGAACAGGTCCGACACCTGGGCGCGGACCCGCTCCCCCACCCCATGCTCGGCAATGTTGCGCTCCGCGACTGCTACGGCATCGGAGGAGATATCCACGGCATCCACCTGCGCCTCCGGAAAGGCGTAGGCGCAGGCGATGCCGATGCACCCGCTGCCGGCGCACAGATCAAGAATGCGCTGCGGAGGCAGTCCCTCCAGCCACGGCTCGAAGCCGTGCTCTATCAGCTCGGCGATAGGCGAGCGGGGCACCAGCACCCGCTCGTCCACGTAGAATGAAAGCCCGGCAAACCCGGCGCGGTGGGTCAGATAAGGTAGTGGCAAACGCTCTTCGACACGGCGCCGGAACAGTGCCAGCACAGCCGCACGTTCGGAGCGCGTCAGACGCGCCGCCAGGTACTCCTGCGGCAGGGAGTGATCGAGGTGCAGCGCGGCCAGCGCCAATGCCAGCGCCTCGTCGATGGCGTTGTCCGTCCCGTGACCGAAACTCAGGCCAACCGCCTCAAAGCGGCTGGCGCCCCAGCGCACCACGTCGCGCAGCGTACGCAGTTCATCCATGGCGGCGGCGTAGGTGGCGCTGGTCGGGAGTGTGTTCATGGGTACCGGGCCCGAATCAAAGGGGCGCTACCATAGCGCGAGTCGCATCGGGGATGCCACCACTGTTTGCCAAGCACGCCGGCGTGCGCAGCGCCGTGCCACGGATCCGCGGCTCAGCGGATTTTGAACAATTGGTGGAAATTGGAAATGGTGAGTATGTTGCGAATCTGCGTCGGACAGTTGACGATGTCGATATCCGACTGGTCCCCGCCCGCCCGTTCGCGCAGCAACAGCAACATGCCCAATGCCGAACTGTCCAGCGAGTCGGTCTTCTGCAGGTCGATCTGGTAGTGCACCTGCTTGGCGTCCACGCGCTCGTACGCCGCACGAAACTGCTGGTGAAGATTGAAATCGAATCGGCCATCGATGGCAATGGTATAGATTTTGCCGTCTTCCGACAGGTTCGCCGTCACTGACATTGGGCTTCCTCGCCACTGTACGTTTTTATGCGCAGATGCCCCACCCCCGCCGCGCAGCCGACGCATCTGCAAACCACTTACCCGCTTAGGGGTTTCAGCCCCCACAACTGTTCGCCTATCATAACGCCCCTGCCCGCTCGTTGGCCAATCCCCGACACCGGCGCCCGCTCGCGTTCACGCAAGATTTCTGCATAATCGCGGCTTTTCCACACCACGCAACAGGAAGTCCTACACCATGGCGCAATACGTCTACACCATGAGCCGCGTCGGCAAGGTGGTACCGCCCAAACGCGAGATATTGAAAGAGATCTCGCTCTCGTTCTTCCCGGGCGCCAAGATCGGTGTCCTGGGACTCAACGGCGCCGGCAAGTCAACGCTGCTGCGCATCATGGCCGGCATCGACACCGACATTCTCGGCGAGGCCCGCCCCCAACCCGGATTGCGGATCGGCTACCTGCCCCAGGAGCCGCAGCTCGATCCCGCCAAAGATGTGCGCGGCAACGTCGAGGAGGCCGTCGCCGAAGTCAAGCAGGCGCTGCAACGCCTGGACGAGGTGTACGCAGCTTACGCCGATCCCGATGCCGATTTCGACGCCTTGGCGAAGGAGCAGGCGCAGCTGGAAAACCTGATCCAGGCCGCCGACGGCCACAACCTGGAACGCAAGCTGGAGATCGCCGCCGACGCATTGCGGCTCCCCCCCTGGGATGCCGACGTCACCAAACTCTCAGGCGGCGAACGGCGCCGCGTCGCACTATGCCGCCTGCTGCTCTCGGCACCCGACATGCTGCTGCTCGACGAGCCTACCAACCATCTGGATGCCGAATCGGTGGCCTGGTTGGAGCGCTTCCTGGGCGAGTTTCCCGGCACCGTGGTGGCCGTCACCCACGACCGCTATTTCCTCGACAACGTCGCCGGCTGGATTCTCGAACTGGATCGAGGCCACGGCATTCCCTGGCAGGGCAACTACTCCTCGTGGCTGGATCAAAAGGAAAAACGCCTAGAGATGGAGGAGAAACAGCAAAGCGCCCACGTCCGCACCATGAAGAACGAGCTGGAATGGGTGCGCGCCAATCCCAAGGGCCGCCACGCCAAAAGCAAGGCGCGTTTGCAACGCTACGAAGAACTGGCATCGCAAGAGTTTCAGAAACGCAACGAGACCCAGGAGATCTATATCCCGCCCGGTCCGCGGCTCGGCGACCTGGTCATCGAAGCCGAGGGGCTAACCAAGGCCTATGGCGACCAGGTGCTTTACGATCAACTCAGTTTCTCCGTCCCAAAAGGGGCCATCGTGGGCATCATCGGGCCCAACGGCGCGGGCAAGTCGACTCTGTTCCGACTGATCACCGGTCAGGAGCAACCCGACAGCGGCACGTTGCGGGTCGGCGAAAGCGTGCAGATCGCCTACGTCGATCAATCGCGTGACTCTCTCGACGCTGCCAAAACCGTCTGGGAAGAGATCTCCGACGGACAGGACATCATCACCGTCAACAACTACCAGCTCCAGTCGCGCAGTTACGTGGGACGCTTCAATTTCAAGGGCACCGACCAGCAGAAGCGCGTCGGCGATCTCTCCGGCGGGGAGCGCAACCGCGTGCATCTGGCAAAACTGTTGCGCAGCGGTGGCAACGTGTTGCTGCTCGACGAGCCGACCAACGATCTCGACGTGGAGACGCTGCGAGCGCTGGAAGAGGCGGTGCTCGCCTTCCCCGGCTGCGCGATGGTGATCTCCCACGACCGCTGGTTTCTCGACCGCATCGCAACCCACATCCTCGCCTTCGAAGGCGACAGTCAGGTGACGTTCTTCCAGGGCAACTACACCGACTACGAAGAGGACCGCGTGCAACGCCTGGGCGCCGAAGCTGCACAGCCGCATCGCATCAAATACAAACGACTGGAAAACTGAAGCTCCACCGCGTAGAAGTGTAATTCCGCAACAATCCGACCGGGTGCTTGCGATGAGCAAAAAAGAACATAAACAAAAATCGAACGGCAAACTCCAACAGATGCTGGACTCCGCGCTGTCACTCCTGGGGCGCATCGACCGCCTGCTTCCGCAAACCGGCAGCGCACCACAGTGGGAGCATTTTATCGCGTTTCGCTGGCGGCGGCGCCACGGCCCCGGTTGGTTGGAGGGGGTCAACCACCCGCACCTACTACGGCTTGGCGATTTGCTCTGTATCGATCGTCAGAAAGAGACGATACGCCGCAACACCGAACAGTTCGTGCGCGGCACACCCGCCAACAACGTGCTGCTGTGGGGATCGCGAGGTACCGGCAAATCGTCACTCATCAAGGCGCTGCTCAACGAGTACGCCGACGCCGGGTTGCGGCTGATCGAAGTCGACAAACACGATCTGTTGGATCTGCCGGACATCGTCGACCTGGTGTGGGATCGCCCCGAGCGCTTCATGCTGTTTTGCGACGATCTGTCGTTCGAAGCCGAAGATCCCAGCTACAAAGCGCTCAAAGCACTACTGGACGGTTCCATCAGCGCGGCGCCCGACAACCTCCTCATCTACGCCACCTCAAACCGCCGCCACCTGCTCCCCGAATACTTCGACGAGAACCTCGAGGCGCGCAACATCGGCGGCGAGATCCATCACGGTGAAGCGGTCGAGGAGAAGATTTCGCTCTCCGACCGTTTCGGGCTCTGGGTCTCGTTCTATCCGTTCCGACAGGAGGAGTTTCTCGAGATCGTGCACTGCTGGCTGCAACGCTTCGACGTCGACCTTGCCGACCGCGAGACGGTGGATCGCGCTGCACTACAGTGGGCGCTGTCGCGCGGTTCGCGCAGCGGGCGCACGGCGTATCAGTTCGCGCGCGACTGGGCGGGCAGTCACCGACACGCATAGCCAACTGCCGCTTACTCCACTGGATACCCGTTGTTCCGCACAATTTCAACGACACCCATCACGCTTGCAAACAAAATGCAATCGACGGAAGTGCGCTGTTATACCGACAGTCGGCCCCCGTTTGTCACGCCCTGAGCCGAACTGAAACCGTTGCAATACCTCCTCGGTCCGTCAAGCAATCAGTCAACCCGCTAGATTTCACGCGCATCAATCAGATGCGCTTTTGTACTAAAAATTGCTGCTCGACCGGTACCCGCAGAAACCCCGCAAGAAACGCCAGCGCTATCACACTCATGTCGTGAGCGAACCTCCAAATATACGCAAAACTTAATGCCATTTCCGCCATCGCGTTGCGAGTGTGATTTCACACGCAACGGCGCGCACCGCGTAGCGATACGTTGCTATCCGAACAAGCTGGATGCACTCCAGTGATGTCGGCAAGAGGATGTAGACGTGATCGCCACGACCGTGCTTAGAAGTACCACCCTGGTACGCATCGCCACCGTTGTACTGAGCAGTTCGCTACTGGCGGCCTGCCTCGAAGTGGATCCCCAACCCAACAACGATGCCAAAGCGTCCGCCATCGGCGTCCCTGCGGCAGCGCCGACCGTTACCCTGGCGGCAACGCCCGATTCGATCAGTTCGGGGTCGTCGACCACCTTGTCGTGGTCGAGCAGCAACGCCACCTCCTGCGCGGCCTCGGGCGGCTGGGCGGGCGACAAGTCCACCTCGGGCAACGAAACCAGCGCGGCGCTGACCAGCACCAGCACCTTCACCCTGACCTGCAGCGGCGAAGGCGGCAGCACCAGCGAATCGGTCACCGTCGCGGTCACGCCGGCCCTCGCGCCCGAAGTCACCTTAACCGCGAATCCTGCCACCGTGGTCTACGGAAGCCGATCAACGCTGCAGTGGGATTCCACCAATGCCGACTCCTGCACGGGGTCGGGCTCGTGGTCAGGAAGCAAAGGCAAAAAGGGCAGCGATCAAACCGACGCGCTCACATCCGACAGCACCTACACGCTGACCTGCAACGGCCCAGGCGGAAAGAAATCCAAATCGGTGACGGTAACCGTTACCGATCCACCTCCCGCTGCGCCCACGCTTTCACTGGATGCCAACCCCACGTCCATCGCCTATCAGGGCAGCACCACCGTCACCTGGTCGACGACCAACGTCACCGGCTGCTCAGCCTCCGGCGCATGGTCCGGCAGCAAGGCCGGCAGCGGCAGCCAGAGCTTCAGCTCGCTAACCAGCGACCGCACTTACACGCTGGCGTGCACGGGCGACGGCGGCTCCGTCACCCGCTCGGTCACGGTTGCCGTCGCCGCGCCCCCTGCACCGACGCTGTCGCTGAGCGCCAACCCCACTTCCGTGGACTACAACAACACGTCGACGCTGAGCTGGACGACCAGCAACGCAACGTCGTGCAGCGCTTCGGGTGGATGGAGCGGCGCCAAGAGCACCGCAGGCGCAGAAAGCGTAGGCCCGCTCACCAGCAGCGCCAGCTACACGCTGACCTGCTCGGGCACCGGCGGCAGCATCTCCCGCACGGTGGCCGTGAACGTGGTGGCGCCGGCCGCCCCCGGCGTCAGTTTCTCCGCAAGCCCCACCTCCGTCGCAGCGGGCGACAGTGCGACGTTGACCTGGTCCGCGACCGACGCCACCAGTTGCAGCGCCTCCGGGGCGTGGTCAGGCGGCAAAGCGACGTCAGGCAGCGAGTCGGTGGGCCCCATCAGCTCCACCAGCACGTACACGCTGTCGTGCACCGGCCCCGGTGGCACCACCAGCCGCAGCCGTACGGTATCGGTTGCGGCCGCGCCCAGCGTAACGCTGAGCGCCAACCCCACCTCCGTACTCTCCGGTGGATCGACGACGTTGACCTGGTCGACCTCCGGCGCCACCAGCTGCACGGCATCCGGCGCCTGGACCGGATCCAAGTCCACCTCCGGCAACCAGACGATCGCTTCGCTGACCAGCGACAGCACCTTCACCCTTGCCTGCACGGGGACGGGAGGCACCACGACGCGCTCGGCGACCGTCACCATTACCACCGCCTCTGCACGCTCGGTGCAAATCTCCTGGGATGCACCCACCACGCGTGCCGACGGGTCAACTCTCACCAACCTGGCGGGTTTTCACATCCACTACGGAACCGCATCGGGCAACTACACGCAGGTGATCAACGTGGATAATCCCAGCCTAGCGAGTTACACCATCGACAACCTGACGAACGGCACCTACTACTTCTCAGTCACGGCCTATGACACGGATGCCTTGGAGAGCGATTTCTCCCTCGAGGTGAGCACGACGCTGAATTGACGGATCACTCATCCGCGCTGTTGCGAATGGGAGGCCGGAGGCGGGGCGAACAGATTCGCTCCGCCTCTCAGCAGGCGATACCCCAACAGCAACGCGAGGATGACGGCGTAGATCAGCGGTTCGCGCAAGTCCGCCTTCACCAGCCACAGAAAATGCACGACCCCGCCCACCGCGGTCGCATAGACCAAACGATGCAGCCGTTGCCAACGCTTTCCCCCCAGGCGACGCATCATCGTATTGGTGGATGTCACCGCCAGGGGAATCAGAAGCACGAAGCTCGTGAATCCGATAGTGATGTAGGGGCGCTCAGCGATGTCGTCGACGATGTGCTCCCAGGCGAAAAACTGATCGAGCACGAGATAGGTCGCGAAATGCAGCAGCGCATAGAAAAACGCGAACAGCCCGAGCATGCGGCGAAAGCGCATCACCCACGTCCAGCCGCAGAGACTCCTGAGCGGCGACACCGCCAGCGTGAGAAGCAGCATCCTGAGCGTCCAATCGCCGGTAAAACGGGTGATCGCTTCAATAGGATTGGCGCCCAATCGATCCGCCAGCCCCTTCCATAGCAACCACCCAAACGGCACCAGCGCCAACGCGAACAGCAGCGGCTTTCCCACCCGGTTGATGCGTTGCTGCATCGTCAGCATGACGCGTTGGGCAACAGCGTTTCGCGATCCGGCATCAGAAAAACTTCCTTAAATCCATCGCGCTGTAGAGCGACGCCACCTGCTCGGCGTAGCCGTTGAAGGGCAACGTATCGCGTTTGAAGAACTCACCCAGCCGTCGCTCCCGTTTCTGGCTCCAGCGCGGATGATCCACCGCGGGATTGACGTTGGAATAGAACCCGTACTCATGCGGAGCCACCCGGTTCCAGGCAGTCTGCGGCTGCTGTTCGCTGAAGCGAATCTTGACGATGGACTTGATACTCTTGAATCCGTATTTCCACGGTACCACCAACCGCAACGGTGCTCCGTTCTGATTGGGCAATACCTCGCCGTACATTCCCACCGCCACAAACGCCAGCGGATGCATCGCCTCATCGATGCGCAGCCCCTCGCGATACGGCCAGTCGAGCACCGACCGCAGCTGACCCGGCATCTGCTTGGGATCGAACAGGGTTTCGAACTCGACGTACTTGGCCGCCGAGGTGGGTCGGAAACGTTTGAGCAGCGTCGCCAGCGGAAACCCCACCCATGGCACCACCATCGACCATGCCTCCACACAGCGGAATCGATAGATACGCTCCTCGTACTGCATATTGGCGAGCAAATCGTCGACGGCGAAGCTCCCGGTCGTTTCCGCCTCGCCTTCGACCGTGACGGTCCACGGCCGTGTTTTCAGCAGGTGCGCCAGTTGCACGGGATCGTCTTTGCCGGTACCGAATTCGTAGAAGTTGTTGTAACTGGTGGCGGCGAGTTTCTTGGTCACCTCTTCATCGGTGGAATACGCGGGATTGGGCGTGAACTCCAGCGCCGCCCCTTGCGCCTCCGCGGCGAGCAGCAGCGCGGGTGCCGGCATCAGGGTGCCAATGGCGGCCAACGCCGAGGTGCGCAGGAATTCCCGCCGGGCGGCATACACGTCGGGTGGCGTGATCTCAGAGGGACTGATGTCGCCAGGGGTCTTTATCAACATGAACGCGCTCCTGTGGCCGGTGGGTAAACATCGCCGTATCTGAGGATCAGCTTATCCAGTCAAGCGCACCGCAATCCTCACGTAAAGTTCACAATATCGCCGCACCGGCGATCTTCACGCTCCCCACGGGTGGCGCTTCGCCGAAAACGCGCGCCGTGGAATCTGTCTCCCCGTGCGCACGGCTGGTGTACGCTTGCGGGAAATTCATCACTGGCTGTGACAAAGGACCAAATCCATGAGAATCGTGCGCTTTTGCGACTCTGGCGGTACCGTGAACCTGGGTGAGGATCTGGGTGACGGGAACGCACGTCTGCTTTCGGGATCGCTCTTTTCAGGCTTGTCGAGCACCGACACCGTTGTTGCCATCGGCAAGCGACTCGCGCCACTGGAACCCACCAATATCTTCTGCATCGGCAAGAATTACGTGGCGCATGCGCAGGAGATGGGTTCCGAGGCGCCGGAAATGCCCATCGTTTTCATGAAGCCCACATCGGCGCTCAACCACCCCGACGCGCCCGTCGCCATCCCGGCGGCGTGCACGCATGGCCCCGAGGTGGACTACGAAGCGGAACTGGTGGCGGTAATCGGCAAGGCGGCGCGCAACGTGCCGCGCGAGCGGGCACTCGACTACGTGCTGGGCTACACCTGCGCCAACGACGTCTCGGCGCGCTGGTGGCAGAAGCAAGGCAGCGGCGGACAATGGATACGCGGCAAGGGCTTCGACGGGTTCTGCCCCCTAGGGCCGGTGCTGGTCACCGTCGACGAGATCCCCGACCCGCAAAACCTCACTGTACGCTTTCGGCTCAACGGCGAGCTGCTGCAGGACGGCCACACCCGCCAGATGATGTTTCCAGTGGACTACCTGATCGCCGAGCTGAGTCGCGACCTCACGCTGCTGCCCGGCACCGTCATTCTCACCGGCACGCCGTCCGGGGTGGGTGCCGCCCGCGACCCGCAGGTGTTTCTGAAACCGGGCGACCGCATGGAGACCGAGGTCGAGGGCATCGGTACGCTGGTCAACCACGTGGTCGCGGCGCAGGGCTAATCCGAGCGCGCTCGGAGGGGACGACAAAAAGAAGGGGTGCCGGTGAGGCACCCCAAGATTTTTCGGAGAACCGTCGCGCAGAGGAGGAGCGAGAGGCAATCGAGATAATGACGGTTCACCCGCTTATCACAGTGCATCGCGCGTGCCAAAAATAAAAAATCTATAACTATTATAAAGTTACCCGAATATTACCGCGACGACGGCCGTAAACAAGTGCCAATGCGGGCAAAAAACGGCAGATACCTGCCGCTGCGCGTCACATTTTCGTCACACCTCGTTCAACCGAGGTAGGCGCGCGCATTGCGAAACAGACGCATCCACGGGCCGTCGGCCCCCCACTCGGCGGGATGCCACGAGTTTTGCACGGTGCGGAACACCCTTTCCGGGTGCGGCATCATGATGGTGAAGCGTCCATCGGGCGTGGTGAGTCCGGTAATCCCGGCCCCCGATCCGTTGGGGTTGGCCGGGTAGGCCTCGGTGGGCTCTCCACGGTTGTCCACAAAGCGCAGCGCCACCAGGCGTTGGTCCAGCAACTGCTGCGGATCAACGTCCGCAGCGAACTCGGCGCGCCCCTCGCCGTGGGCCACCGCGATGGGCATGCGCGAACCGGCCATCCCGGAGAGGAACAGCGACGGCGAGTCCAGGACCTCGACCAGCGAGAAGCGCGCCTCGAACTGTTCGGATTCGTTGCGCACGAAATGGGGCCACTGCTCGCTGCCCGGAATCAGCTCGTGGAGATTGGAGAGCATCTGACACCCGTTGCACACACCGAGGCCAAAGGTATCGGGACGGGCGAAAAAGGCGGCGAATTCGTCGCGCGCGCGGGCGTTGAAGAGGATCGACTTGGCCCACCCCTCGCCCGCGCCCAGCACGTCGCCGTAGGAGAACCCACCGCAGGCGGCAATACCGTGAAAATCGCCCAGCACTTGGCGCCCGGCAATGACATCGCTCATGTGCACGTCGACGGCCGTGAAACCCGCCTGATCGAAGGCTGCGGCCATCTCGACCTGACCGTTCACCCCCTGCTCGCGCAGGATGGCGACACGCGGACGCGCGCCACCGGCGACGTAGGGAGCCGCCACGTCCTCACTGGGATCGAAACTGAGGGCGACGTTGAGACCGGGATCATCGGCATCCAGCAGCCGGTCGTACTCCTGTTGCGCACAACGCGGATTGTCGCGCAGCGCCTGCAAATGGAAGGTCGTTTGCGACCACAGGCGATGCAGGTCCTGGCGCGCCTCGTCCAGCAACGTGCGTCGCTCGTGGCGGACACGCAGGCGCCCCTCGCCGTTGAGGGCACCGATGACGTGGCTGTACTTGCCGAGCCCGGCATCCTGCAACCACTTGATCACGGCATCGGCATCGCAGTGGCGCACCTGCAGGACGGCGCCCAACTCCTCGCAGAACAGTGCGGCAACCGGATCATCGCCCAGGTCGTCCAGATCCACGTCGACACCGCAGCGGCCCGCAAACATCATCTCGCACAGCGCAGCCAGCAGCCCGCCGTCGGAACGGTCGTGGTAGGCCAGCAGCAGTTGCTCGCGAGCCAAGTCCCGCACCGCCTGGAAGAACGCCTTGAAGGCCTGGGGATGATCCAGATCGGGCGCGCGGTGCCCCACCTGCTTGTAGACCTGGGCCAGCGCCGAGCCGCCCAGGCGGTTGGCGCCGCGCCCCAGGTCGATGAGGATGAGATCGGTATCGCCCAGATCGGTGCGTAGCTGCGGCGTCAGCGTGCGCCGCACATCCTGCACCGGCGCGAACGCCGAGACGATGAGCGACAGCGGCGCGGTCACCGCCTTGGGTTCGCCCTGCTCATCCCAGACGGTCTTCATGGACATGGAATCCTTGCCCACGGGGATGGCGATCCCCAAGGCCGGGCACAGCTCCAACCCCACCGCCTTGACCGTATCGAACAGCGCGGCATCCTCCCCCGGATGCCCGGCCGGTGCCATCCAGTTGGCCGAGAGGCACGCCTCCTCAATGCGGCTCACGTCGGCCGCTACGAGATTGGTCAGCGCCTCGCCGATGGCCATGCGCCCTGAGGCCGCCGGGTGCACCAAGGCAACGGGGGTACGCTCGCCCATGGCCATCGCCTCGCCGGCGCAGGTGCGGTATCCGCTGGCGGTCACCGCCACGTCGGCCACCGGCACCTGCCACGGCCCCACCATCTGGTCGCGCGTCACCAGACCGGTGACGGTGCGATCGCCGATGGTGATCAGAAAGGTCTTGTCCGCCACCGTGGGCAGGCGCAGCACGCGACGCACCGCATCGCCGATATCGATCCCTGCCGTCTCGAATTCCGGTTTGGGATGGGGGTGGTGATTGACGTCGCGCAACATTTTGGGCGGCTTGCCCAGCAGCACCTCCATGGGAATGTCGATGGGGGTGTTGTCGAAGTGGGCGTCGCCCACCACCAACTGGCGCTCTTCCGTGGCCTCGCCCACCACCGCGTAGGGGCAACGTTCGCGCTCGCACAGCGCCTCGAACTCCGCCAGGCGCTCACGTTCGACGGCCAGCACGTAGCGCTCCTGCGCCTCGTTGCACCAGATCTCCTTGGGCGACATGCCCGGCTCATCGTTGGGGATGGTGCGCAGCTCCATACGCCCGCCGCGGGCACTGTCGTTGAGCAACTCCGGCAGCGCATTGGAGAGTCCGCCCGCCCCCACGTCGTGAATGGAGAGGATGGGATTGGCGCCACCCAGCGCCCAGCAGCGGTCGATCACCTCCTGGCAACGGCGCTGGATTTCGGGATTGCCACGTTGCACGGAAGCGAAGTCGAGATTCTCCGCACTGGCTCCGCTGGCCACCGACGAGGCGGCCCCGCCACCCAGGCCGATGAGCATGGCCGGTCCGCCCAACACGATGAGGGGCGTACCCGGTGGAATCTCGCGCTTGGCCACATGGTCGGCCCGGATATTGCCCAGCCCCCCGGCGATCATGATGGGCTTGTGATAGCCGCGCACCTCGGGGCCCTGCGGCCCGGGCACCTGCTCTTCGAAGGTGCGGAAATAGCCGCACAGGTTGGGACGACCGAATTCATTGTTGAAGGCAGCGCCGCCGATGGGTCCCTCCAGCATGATCTCCAGCGCGCTGGAGATACGCTCCGGCTTGCCGTAGTGCCCCTCCCAAGGCAGTTCGGAACCGGGAATGCGCAGATTGGAGACGGAGAAACCTGTCAGTCCCGCCTTGGGTTTGGAGCCGCGCCCGGTGGCACCCTCGTCGCGGATCTCCCCTCCCGAACCCGTGGCCGCGCCGGGAAACGGCGAGATGGCGGTGGGGTGGTTGTGGGTCTCCACCTTCATGAGGATGTGGATCTCCTCGTCGCTGTAGCGGTACTCGCCGCTGGCGGCGTCGGGATAGAAACGTCCCGCGCGGTGCCCCTCCATGACCGCGGCGTTGTCCTTGTAGGCGGAGAGCACGCCGTCCGGGCTGCAACGGTGGGTGTTGCGGATCATGCCGAACAAGGTGTGATCCTGACGCTCGTGATCGATGATCCAGTCGGCGTTGAAGATCTTGTGCCGGCAATGCTCGGAGTTGGCTTGGGCGAACATCATCAGCTCCACGTCCGTGGGATTGCGGCCCAGCGCCTGGTAGTTCTCGATGAGATAGGCGATCTCGTCGTCGGACAGCGCCAACCCCAGTTCCGCATTGGCCCGCTGCAGGGCCGGTGCCCCGCCACCCAGCAGATCGACCCCGCCCAAGGGGGCCGGTTCGGCATGCGAGAACAGCGCGTGCGCCTCTTCGAGGTCGCTCAGCACCGTCTCGGTCATGCGGTCATGGATCAGCGCCTCGGCCGCCGTCAGCTGGGTCTCGTTCAGCGCCTCGCCGCGCTGGGTGGCGAAGTAGTAAACAACGCCGCGCTCCAGACGCCGGATCTTGTTCAGCCCACAGTTGCGCGCGATGTCGGTGGCCTTGCTCGACCAAGGCGAGATGGTCCCGATGCGAGGTACCACCAGGCGCATCTGCCCCTCGGGCTCCACGGTCTGGCCGCGCGGGCCGTAAGTGAGCAGGCGTTCCAACACGCCGAGCTCCTCGCGCTCCAAGCGCTGTTCCAGCTCGGCGAAGTGAACGAACTCCGCCGCCACCCGGGCGATCTCGGATACCCGCGAACGGAGCTGCTGGAGGAGTTTTTCGAGGCGGAACGGAGAAAGGGCAGCGCTACCACGCAGTCGCAGCATCGGATTCTCTGGCGGTCGGACGGTGGAGGAGAAGGAGGCGTAATGATACTGGAAGCCGGTGACGGCTTAAACCGCGAAAACCCCAAAAAAACCGACTTACCACAAAGTGCACGAAGTTAAACTGCAGAAAACCAGCCCCCGCCTTCAATCAATTCACGAGTCTTTATGCCGTTTGTCGTTTTTCTAACTTTGTGAACTTCGTTTACTTTGTGGTCAAGATTTTCAAGAAGTTAGGGATGGCGGCGAAACAGTGCCCCATCAATCCACCTCCACCCAATCCAGCCCCGTCTCCTGATCGGCCACGCGCAGCCGCCCAAGGTCGCCCAGCACGGCATGCAGGGCGGCCACGGCGAGATCGGGGTGGTTGTTCTTCTCGCTGAGGTGCGCGGCGATCACGCAGCGCAGCCGCGCGTGGTCGAGTCGAGCGAGCAGATCGGCTGCCTGCTGGTTGTTGAGATGCCCCCAGTCGCCTCCGATGCGGCGTTTGAGCTGTGGCGGGTAATCGCCCCGACGTAGCAGATCGGCATCGTGGTTGCATTCCAGCAGCAACGCATCGCAGTCGGCCAGGCACTCCAGCACATGGGGGGTAACGCTGCCGATGTCGGTGAGCACCCCAAAGCGGCAGCGCCCGTCATCGATGACGAATTGGGAGGGTTCGCGGGCGTCGTGCGGCACCGGAAACGGATACAGGGAGACTCCGTTGAGCGCAAAGGGGTGATGCGAGGAGAAGATCCGCACGTCGAGGTCCACCGCGGCGCTGAACGCCGACGCGGTACCCGCCGTCATCCACACCGCCAACCCGTGACGCCGCGCCAAGCGCTCAACGCCGGCGATGTGATCGCTGTGTTCGTGCGTGACCGCGATGGCGGTAAGATCGTCCGGGGAGCGTCCCAGGCGGTTCAGGCCCTGCCGCACGCGGCTCAGCGAGAGTCCGCAGTCGATCAGCAGGCACAGATCGCCGCTTTCAACCAGCGTGGCGTTCCCCCGGCTGCCGCTGCCCAACGAAGCGACGCGCATGCGAGAGGCTGCCAACGACGCCGACCGAGACGGTCGATCAGCGCAGCTGCTCCTCCAGCAAGGCGAGTATCTTGCCGGCCGCTTTGGTGGTGTCGGGCGACGCCTCTTTTTCCGGACTGACGCTGACGCGCGTGGTAGTGCCGCCCGCCGCGGTCAGCTGCACCAGAAAGCGCGCGTTCTCCAGCGCAGCCTTTTCATCGTCGCGCCAGAAGGCGAGTTTGGCTAGTAGTCCCGGTTGTTTGGTCAGCTCGCCCAGCGGCTCCGCCGAGCGCACCAGGTAGGTACCCTGACGCTGATCGCGGTCCTCGACCACGAAACCGAGATGGTCCAGCGCAATGCCGGTCAAGCGCCACGCGCGATCGATGTGTTCGTCCACATCCAGCACACGGCCACCGTCCGGACCGTCGACCAGGCGGGCCCGCGGTTCGGCGGGCGTCGAAGTGGCGGCGAGCTGCTGCTTCGCCTGCTCCTCTCCCACCCCCAGGTAGACCATGAGCCGGTTGAGGAATTCCGCCTCCAACTCCGGGTTCGACGGGCGAGGGGCCCAGAGCGTCTGCTCGCCGCTGGAAAACTCACCGTTATCACGGCCGGTGACCACCTGTTCGACCCCCCACTGGGAGAGGAAGATCTCCGTGGTTCCCGGCCGGGTGCCACGCTCGAGGCGCACACGATACTTGTCACGGGTTGGGGCCGAATAGAGAAAGTCGAATACCTTGCCGAACCAGCGGCGTAGCGCCCCCTGAGGAATGTCGGCGCGGTTTTCCGCCCAGTCGGTCTCGATGATGCCGAGACGCGGGTCTTCGCGCTTGATGAGAAACCCCTGGTTGAGCCAAAACTCCCGCACCGCCGGCCAAACCTTCTCCGGCGGCTGGTCCACTACCAGCCAGCGGCGGGCGCCGTCCTGCTCCACGCGCACCGATTCCGGGCGCGGCAATACACTGGAACCGACCGTTTGCGCATCGGCGTTCTGCGCATCGGAAAAGCTCGAATAAGTCGCCGTGCCCAATGCGTTGGCCGGCGCGAGATCCCCGCCACCGCGCGCTTCGACCTGGGTCAGGTCGGGTGGGATATCCAGCCGCCCGACGGTACGCGACTGGCGGTAGTCGACGCGCCGCTCGCGTACAAAACCGTCGCCGCTGCAGCCGACAAGTTGCGCCAGCAGCGGGGTCAGAATCAGGAGCGTGGTGAAAAGCCGTACCGGCACTGCGCGGAAAGAGAGCATCACAGGGCGCCCGCCTCCCGCATCGCTGCGCGTAGGGGTTCGTGGAAACGCTCCGCCAGTGGCGTCAGCGGCAACCGGATGCCTGCGGGGATCAGGCCCATCTCCACCAGTCCCCACTTGACGGGGATGGGATTCGACTCCAGAAACAGGTTCTTGTGCAACAGCGCCAAACGGTTGTTGATGGACTCGGCGCCCGCGCGATCACCCCGCAGCGCCGCAGCACACATTTCGTGCATCGCCTTGGGCACCACGTTGGCGGTCACCGAGATGTCGCCCTTGCCGCCGGCCAGGATCAGCTCCATGGCGGTGGCATCGTCACCGCTGTAGACGTCGACTCGGTCCCCGCAACGTTGCAGGATCTCGCGGGCACGCTCGACGCTACCCGTCGCCTCCTTGACCCCGACGATGTTGGGGATGGGCGCTAAGCGCTCCACGGTCTCGGGCAGCATGTCGCACGCCGTGCGTCCGGGTACGTTGTAGAGGATTTGCGGAATGGCCACCGCTTCGGCGATCGCCTTGAAATGCTGGTACAGCCCCTCCTGGGTCGGCTTGTTGTAGTAAGGGGTGACCAACAGGCAGGCATCGGCACCCACTTGCATCGCGCCCTGGGTCAGTTCGATGGCCTCGCGGGTCGAATTGGCGCCGGTACCGGCAATGACGGGGATGCGTCCTTTGGCCAGGTCCACGACGCGACGGATGACGTCGAGATGCTCTTTCTCATCCAACGTCGCCGACTCGCCGGTGGTGCCCACGGCAACGATGGCATCGGTGCCGTTCTCCACATGGAACTCCACCAGCCGCGCCAGGGCTTCGACATCCACGGCCCCGTCGAGCTGCATGGGGGTGACCATGGCCACCATGCTCCCCTGAAACATTTCGCTCTCCCCGCATCTACGGAAATAGGGCATGGTACTGACCCACCCCGGCGAAGACAAGGCGCCTCGCGGGCCAAGCCGAATGGGCTGCCCCTGACCACCTTGCTGAGATCGATTCGGGTGCAACAGGTTCCCCGCACGGCGCGCCCAGTTATCGCCCGGCAGGCGGGATGGTACACTTGCGCCACGGTTGATCCGGCACCAAAGCGATCCGGTTCCGCCGAACCACCCCACGAACCGACGGAAACTGCATGCTCAACTATCTCGTCATCTCCGCCCTCGGTGAAGATCGCCCGGGCATCGTCGACCGGCTCTCCAAGGCCGTGCTCGACGGCGGCTGCAACATCGAGGACAGCCGCATGACCGTTCTCGGCGGAGAGTTCGCGGTCATCCTGCTCATCTCCGGCCAGTGGAACAACATTGCCAAAGTGGAGAACAGCCTGGAGCGCACCGGCGCCGAACTGGGACTCACCGTCACCGCCAAGCGCACCGACGGGCGGCGCCCGCGCCACGACCTGATGCCTTACGCGGTCGACGTGGTTTCCCTGGACCACCCCGGTATCGTCTACAACCTCGCGCATTTTTTCTCGGCGCGCGACATTAACATCGACGACATGACCACCAGCAGCTACGCTGCCGCCCACACCGGTGCACCCATGTTTTCGGTGCGGCTGGTGGTGGACATTCCCTCCGAGTTGCAGATCGCTGCGCTGCGCGACGAGTTCCTGGACTTTTGCGACGAACTCAACGTCGACGCCGTGATCGAACCGCTAAAGTCGTAATCCGACGCCGCCCATCCGTCCAGCAAGAGGAACCCCCGATGCCAACACCCGTCATCGGCAAACCGGCCCCGGCTTTCGACCGACCCGCCACCGGCGATCAATCCATTTCGCTCGCCGGTTTGAAGGGCCGCCACGTGGTGCTCTACTTCTACCCCAAGGACAGCACACCCGGCTGCACCCGCGAAGGGCAGGATTTTCGGGACAACATCAAGGCTTTCGCCAAACTCAACACCGTCGTCTTGGGCGTCAGCCGCGACAGCCTCAGGGCACACGAAAACTTCAAGGCCAAGCAGGCGTTTTCGTTCGACCTGCTATCCGACCAGGATGAAACCCTGTGCCGTGCCTACGACGTCATCCGTCCCAAGAAGATGTACGGCAAAGAGGTGATCGGCATCGAGCGCAGCACCTTCCTGATCGACGCCAAAGGCATCCTGCGCCGTGAATGGCGCAAGGTGAAGGTCGACGGCCATGTCGCCGAAGTGCTCGCGGCGGTGAAGGAGCTGTAACCTGGTCGCCGCATTCCACAAGGCCCGCAACGCGCGGGCGTTTCCATCACGATTATCACTCCTCCACGGTGAGCCATGATCAAAAGCGCTGCCGGTAAACGGCTGTACGTTCTCGACACCAACGTGCTGATGCACGACCCCGCCGCCATCTTCCGTTTTCAGGAGCACGACGTGTTCCTGCCCATGGTGGTGTTGGAAGAGCTGGATGCCAATAAACGCGGCACCTCGGAATTGGCGCGCAACGTGCGGCAGGTGAGCCGCTTTCTCGACGATCTGATGAGCGGCGCCAGCAAGGAGGAGATCGACCGCGGATTAGCGCTCCCCTCCACCATCAACGGCAGCGATCCGGAAGCGCAGCGCGGCAAGCTCTTTTTCCAGACCGAGATCCTCAACTCACCGCTGCCCGACTCCCTGCCCGGCCACCGCCACGACAACGAAATATTGGCCACCGCCCTGGCATTGCAGAACCAGCGCGACGACGTGGTGGTGCTGGTCTCCAAAGACATCAACCTGCGCATCAAAGCCTCGGTGCTGGGCGTTCCCGCCGAGGACTACCGCAGCGACCAGGTCCTGGACGACATGGACCTGCTGTTCACCGGCTACGCGCAGCTGGAGACCGAGTTCTGGGACAACCACGCCAAATCGCTGGAATCTTGGCAGGAGGAGGGACGCAGCTTCTACCGTGTCACCGGTCCCGAGGTCAGCAGCTGGCATCCGGCACAATTTGTCTACCTGGAGGACGAGAGCAAGTTTGAAGCCATCGTGCGCCAAACTGAGGGTGAAAGCGCGGTAATCGAAGTGGTCGAGAACTACGGCCAGCAACAGCACTCGGTGTGGGGCATCAGTGCGCGCAACCGCGAACAGAACTTTGCGATGAACCTGCTCATGGATCCCGAGATCGATTTCGTCTCCCTGCTGGGTGCCGCCGGTACCGGCAAGACGCTGCTCGCGCTGGCCACCGGCTTGGCGCAGACCTTCGAAGCGAATCGCTACATCGAGATCATCATGACCCGCGTCACCGTGCCCCTGGGCGAGGACATCGGATTCCTGCCCGGTACCGAGGAGGAGAAGATGACGCCGTGGATGGGAGCGCTGATGGACAACTTGGAGGTGCTCACCAAGAGCGAGGTGGGCGGCGAGTGGGGACGCTCCGCCACCGCCGATCTGCTGCGCAGCCGCATCAAGATCCGCTCGCTGAACTTCATGCGCGGGCGCACCTTCCTCAACCGTTTCATCATCCTCGACGAAGCGCAGAACATGACGCCGAAACAGATGAAGACGCTCATCACCCGCGCCGGCCCCGGCACCAAGGTGGTGTGTCTCGGCAACGTGGCGCAAATCGACACGCCCTACCTCACCGAGACTACCTCGGGACTGACCTACGCGGTGGACCGTTTCAAGCACTGGCCGCACAGCGGACACATCACGCTGAAACGGGTCGAGCGCTCGCGTTTGGCCGACTACGCATCCGAGGTCTTATAGGCTCCACGCGCGCTGGCAAGAGGAGGAATCCGCCCCGGCAGGGATCGGCCCCCCTTCGTCGCCAATAACCACGGAAGGCGCCAGCTAAATATTTTCGACTGTCAGTCGATGAACTCCGATAGGTAGGGCGCACCGCTCATGGGTACGTGCGAACCGATCACCGTGGCGACGGGCCATGAACGCCCGCTGACGGCCGAATGTTACTCACACAGGAGGTGAATGGATGGCCCACGACAGAATCCGCACAGCGCACACCCGCGCTACCGAGGCCCGCGAAGCAGCACGCGAATTCCACGCCGGTGTCGCCCAACCGGAGATGGCGCTGGTGGTCTTCTTCTGTTCCAGCAACTACGATCTCGAAGCCCTGGCCGACGAACTCAATCGCCTGTTCGGTGCAGTGCCGTTGGTCGGGTGCACCACGGCCGGCGAGATCGGTCCGGCTGGATACATCACCAAAAGTCTCACCGGTGCCAGTTTCCCTGCCAGCACCTGCACCGCGGTGGCGGGACTGTTGGAAGGTCTACAACAATTCACACCAGAGTCCGGCCGCGAATTTGCCCAAGAGCTGCTACGTGAACTGGAGGATTGTCGCAATCCAGGCAATACGGGAAGTCCCTTCTCCCTGTTGCTGATCGACGGTCTGTCAATCCGCGAAGAGCCCGTAGCCCGCGCCCTTCAGGACGGGTTGGGGCGAATCCCGGTGATCGGCGGTTCAGCCGGCGATGACCTCAAATTCGAACGCACGTGGGTATTTCACGGCGGCGCCTTCCATACCGACAGCGCCGTGCTGGCGCTGGTCTGCACTCGTTTTCCCATGACCCTGCTCAAGACCCAGCACTTCGTCTCCACCGACGAGCGCATGGTGGTAACCGAGGCCGATTCTGCGCGCCGCATCGTTCGCGAAATCAACGGCCTGCCAGCCGCCGAGGAGTATGCCCGACTGGTCGGAATGACCCCCGGAAATTTGCAACCGATGCACTACGCCGGTTCGCCAGTGGTGGTTCTGATCGATGGGGCCGACTACGTACGCTCTATCCAGAGCATCAACGACGACGGCAGTATCACCTTCTACTGTGCCATCGAGGAGGGACTGGTGCTACGCGTTGGGCGTGGTGTCAATCTGCTCGAAGACCTGGAAAAGGCGCTGGCGCAGGTGCGCGAAGAGGTAGGCACACCGCAACTGATGTTCACCTGTGACTGCATCCTGCGCAGTTTGGAGATCGATCAGTTGGGCGAAAAGCAACGTGTCGGAGAGGTACTGCGCAACCACAACGCTATCGGTTTCAGCACCTACGGTGAACAATACGGGGGACTGCACGTCAACCAGACCTTGACCGGCATCGCCATCGGCGGATTACTCGAGGACGAGGTGTGATCATGGAACGAGAGGACAACGAAGCGGCCATGCACGGTGAGATCGCGCGCCTCAACAAGATCATCAACGCACTCATGAACCGCGCGGAGCGCGACATGACCGCGCAGGGTTCCGACTTCGGGCTGTTTCAAACCACCATCGTTTTGGAAGGCCAGGTACGCAATCGCACCCGGGAGTTGGAGGCTGCACTGCGCGAAAACGAAGAGATGACCCGCGCCCTGCGCAACACCAAGGAACGTCTGGAACGGGAAAAAGAGGAGCAGCGTCAACTGCTGAACAAGCTTGAGGAGGCGCACACTCAGTTGCTCCAGTCGGAGAAACTGGCTTCCATCGGTCAGCTTGCGGCCGGCGTCGCCCACGAAATCAACAACCCCATTGCCTTCGTCAACTCCAACCTGAACACTCTCAGCAAAGATATCGCTGGGCTGATGCAACTCGTCGACGCCTACGAGGCGTGTGAAGCGGCATTGGGGGACAAACCCGAACTTCTGGCCCCGCTGCAGGCGATCAAGCAGCAAGTGGACATCGAATTCATACGCGGCGACATCCTCAGCCTCATCGACGAATCTATCGACGGCACCCAGCGGGTACGACGCATCGTGAGCGACTTGCGCGACTTCTCGCGCCCAGGCGATCAGGAGTGGCACGAAGTCGATCTGCATCAGGGCATCGATAGCACCCTCAACGTGGTGCGCAACGAGATCAAACACAAGGCTGACGTCATCCTGGAGTACGGCGAACTGCCGCCGGTGAAATGCCTGCCGTCGCAGCTCAACCAGGTATTTATGAATCTACTGGTCAATGCCTCCCAGGCCATCCCGGAACGCGGAACCATCACCATCCGCACCCGGTGCGAACGCGACCAAGTCGCCGTCGAGATCGCCGACACTGGCTCGGGGATGTCGCCCGAGGTCATGGCCAAGGTATTCGACCCGTTCTACACCACCAAGCCGGTGGGCAAGGGTACCGGACTGGGCCTTTCGGTCTCCTACGGCATCATCGAACGACACGGCGGACACATCGATGTGCAGAGCGTTCCCGGAAGCGGAACCACCTTCACAGTCTGGCTACCTGTGGAGCCGGCGGCGTCTCGGGAAAACCAAGCCACGGCAGGAAGGGGGGAAATTTAGCGAACACGCAACCAGCGAACCAAAGACCACTCGCCACAAAGCACGTGAAATACCAACGCGTGAGCACCCGAAAGAATCCTCACTCCCACGCAATCTGGGATATGCATGGCATTGGCGTCCCTGGCTACGGGATCAAATCCGGCCGGACGATGGCGTTGGTGTTTCGACCAGCCCTCAAGAAATAGGAAAACGAGTTAGCCCGAATCCGTATTCTCAACTTCGCGCACTTACGTGCGACTCGTGGCTACGGATTTCGCTTTTACCAAATGCAAAGCCCTGCGCACCGCTGATGCCTCAGGTTCCATCCGCCACCGTCGGCGCCTCACCAGGCACTCGTGGCCACGCATGCAGCACCGCCTGAACCAATGTTGCCAGCGGAATCGCGAAGAACACGCCCCAGAACCCCCACACCCCGCCGAACACGAGCACGGCGGTAATGATGGCGACCGGGTGCAGATTGACCACTTCCGAGAACAGCAACGGTACCAGCAGACTGCCGTCCAGGCCCTGGATCACCAGGTAGGCAAGCATCAGGTACCAAAAATCGGGCGTCAGGCCCCACTGCGAATAGGCCACCAGGGTCACCGGAAACGTCACCACCACCGCGCCCACGTAGGGGACCAACACCGAGATGCCGACGACGAAACTCAGCAACGCCGCGAATTTGAGCCCCATGACGGTGAAGGTGATGTAGCAGGCCACCCACACCACCAGGATTTCCCAGAATTTGCCGCGGATGTAGTTACCGATCTGCAGATCGACCTCTTCCCACACCTGATTCGCCAATCCGCGTGCTCGCGGCATGTAGCCGCTGATCCAGACGATGATCTTCTCCTTGTCTTTCAACAAAAAGAACACCAACAGCGGCATCAGCACCAGATAGACCAGCAGCGTGAACAGCCCAATGATGGAGGCCAGCGAATAGGAGAGCATGCGCTGGCCCCAGTTAGCGAGTTCGCCGCGCACGTGACCCAGCACCGCGTTGATCTCGGACTCGGAAATGATCTGCGGGTAGGCCTGCGGGAGACGCAACAACGCCTTCTGGCCCTCGTTGATCATGACGGGCAGGTCCTGCACCAGTTGCGTCAACTGCCGCGACAGCAGCGGCAGCAATCCGAACAGGGTAATGACCAGCAGCGCGAGAAACGCTGTGTAGACCAGGATGACCGTCGGCAAGCGCAACGCCCCGCGACGCACCAGCAGACCCACCACACCCTCCAGCAGGTAGGCAATGATGATGCTGGCGATGAGGGGTGCGATCATGGTGCCGAACACCAGCACGATGCCGAAGCCCACCACCAGCAGAAACGCCAGCATCATCGCCTCGGGGTTCGAGAGGTGGCGGGCGTACCAGTTGCGCAGTATCTCAAGCATTGCGGGGAGCATCTTTATCGGTTTGATAACGCTGGTAGTGGTCGGCGAACAACGCCTCGAGATCGTCGATGACCGCGACGGCATCGCGCCCCTGCAGCGTATGCTCCGCCAACAAACCGGCCGCACGGTGCAGCAGCGCCTGCGCCTCGATCATGGGATAGGTACTGCGCAGACGGCGCAGCGCAGCGACGACGGTTTCGTGGGCGGGCCGCTCCAGCGCGACCGGTTCTTCGTGCGGTGCCGAATCGTCAATTGCCACTCCCGCGCGGTCGGCGAGGAACTCGGCCAGCACCAGCAACGTCTCCCGATCGCGTGCTTCGAGGAGGCGAAAGCGAGCCAGCAGTCGATCTTCGGCGTCCGTCACTCGTCAACACCTCTGCAGCCGCGACCAGCGGCAGATCAGCGAACGGCAGACTATGCGATACGTCATCAGGCGCGGTCGTTGGGGTGTTCTTCGCAATAGCGCTGGGCGAACTCGTGCAGTTTGTCCATCACGCGATGCCGGAACTGCTGTTTCTGATGCACGAAAGAAAACTCGCGCTCCAGGGGTGGATCGAGGGGAATCACCCGCAGCGTCCCCAACTGCACCTCTTTGTGCAGCGTGGCACGCGAGATGATCGACACCCCCATGCCCGCCTCCACCGCGCCCTTGATCGCCTCGGGATTGCCCAACTCGATGGAGATGTTGAGACTGCCAGGGTCGCGGCCGCATTTCTCCAGATAATTGGCGATCACCTCGCGGGTACCGGAACCCTCCTCGCGGGCGATGAACGGATAGTCCAACAGATCGCCGATCTTGAGCTTGCGCGAATCGGCCAGGGCATGATCGGGCGGCAGGATCACCACCAGCTGATCGACGCGGCACACCTCCACCGCGAGATTCTTGTTGGCCACCGGCCCTTCCACCACACCGAGATCGATGGTGTTGCCCTCGACCATCGAGACGATGCCTTCGGTGTTGCTCACCTTGAGCTGGATACTGACCTCGGGGTAGTGGCGTTTGAAGTCGCCCAGCAGCGCGGGCAGCATGTACTCGGCGATGGTGGTGCTGGCGCCGATGGTGAGCACGCCGCTGAGATCGCCGGTCATCTCGCGTACCGAGTTGTCCATCTCCGTATAGAGTTCGAAGATGCGATCGGCATAACGATGCACCAGCTTGCCCGCCTCGGTGAGGCTGATGCGGTTGTGGGTGCGATCGAACAGGCGGGTGCCGAAGTACTCCTCCAACTGGCGCACCTGAAAGGTCACCGCCGGTTGGGTCATGTGGAGCGTTTCGGCCGCCTTGGTGAAGCTCAACAACCGCGCAACGGTGCGAAAAACCTGTAGCCGTCGATCCGCCATAGTCCGTCCTGTCTCCGCAACCCCGTCAGACGACACATCGGACCTGTTCGCGACGCAGCGTGTGCGGGGTCTGTTTCTTATATCAGACCCCGCATGGTATCAACTATCCTGATCCTCCAAAAGACGACCTTATCACGTGGCTCACTCGCCATCACCTACGTAGCTGCGCTGCATGGCGGCGTAATACATGATGGGGATCACCACCAGGGTGAGCAGCGTCGAGACCAGGATGCCGAAGATCAGCGCGATGGCCAGCCCGTTGAAAATGGGGTCATCGAGAATGAAGAACGCACCCAACATGGCCGCCAGCGCCGTCAGCACGATGGGACGCGCGCGCACAGCGCCTGCGCGGATCACCGCTTCGGCAAACTCGACGCCACGTGCCAGCTCCTGGTTGACGAAATCCACCAGCAAGATGGAGTTGCGCACGATGATGCCCGCCAATGCGATCATGCCGATCATCGAGGTGGCGGTGAACTGCGCCCCGAGCAGCGCATGGCCGGGCAGCACACCGATCACGGTCAGCGGGATGGGCGCCATGATGATCAGGGGTACCAAGTAGGAGCGAAACTGTGCCACGACCAGCAGGTAGATCAACACCAAGCCGACGGAGTAGGCAATGCCCATGTCGCGGAAGGTCTCGTAGGTCACCTGCCACTCGCCGTCCCACTTGACACTGTAGCGATACGGGTTGTCCGGCTGGGCGATGAGGTGCTGGGGCAACAACCCGACGCCTTCGATGGGATCTTGCATCAGATCGGCGTAGATGCTGAACATCCCGTAGAGCGGGCTGTCGAGCTTGCCCGCCAGATCACCGGTGACGAACACCACCGGCAGCAGATCCTTGTGGTAGACCACCTGCTCGCGCTGCCCCGATACCACCTCCACCACCTCGCCCAGCGGCACCAGCGCCCCGCTGCGGCTGCGTAGCCGCAGGTCCAGCAGCGACGCCAGCGCAGCCTTGTCGGCCACCGGGAACTCCAGACGCACCGGGATGGGGTACTTGGCTTTGGTGTCGTGCAGGTAGGTCACATCTTCACCGCCCAGCGCCGCGCTGGCCGCTGCCACCACATCCTGCTGGGCGATCCCCAGGTGCGCCGCGCGCTGGCGGTCGACGCGCAGCACCCATTTGGGCGCCGCGGTCTCGATACTGTCGTCCACATCCACGACGTCCGGCGTGGCGCTGAAGCGCTTGCGCAGTTCACGCGCCACCGCCACCTGACCGCTGTATTCCGGTCCATAGACCTCGGCCACCAACGGCGACATCACCGGCGGCCCGGGCGGCACCTCCACCACCTTGACGTTGGCGCCCATGCGCTCGCCGATGGCGGCTAACGGTCCGCGCACCGCCAACGCGATCTCGTGACTCTTGCGGTGACGCTGGGATTTGTCCACCAGGTTGACCTGGATATCGCCCACGTTGGCACCGCGCCGCAGATAGTATTGGCGCACCAGACCGTTGAAACTGATGGGCGAGGCGGTACCCACGTAGGCCTGGAAATCGGTCACCTCCGGCACCTTGGCGATCTCGGCGCCCAGTTCGGTCAGCACTGCGGCAGTGCGTTCGACGGCGGTGCCTTCGGGCATGTCCACCACCACCTGAAACTCCGACTTGTTGTCGAAGGGCAGCATCTTCAACACCACCCATTCGACCACCGCCATCCCTCCCGACAGCGCGATGAGCACTACCATGGCCAGGGCCAGCAGCCGGCGCCGGCGGCGCCCCTTTTCGGCATCCAGAAACGGACCCACCAGGCGCTGGAACAGGCCGTAGAGCTGCGGCTGCTCCTCCTCGCCGTGCGCGTTGTGGGAGTGGGCCTGGTGGCGCAGCATGCGGTGCGTAAACCACGGCGTCACCACAAAGGCCACCGCCAGCGAGATCAGCATACCGGCGCTGGCATTGATGGGGATGGGGCTCATGTAGGGCCCCATCAGGCCGGTGACGAAGGCCATGGGCAGCAGCGCCGCGATCACCGTGAAGGTGGCGAGAATGGTGGGGCCGCCCACCTCGTCCACGGCAATGGGGATGGCCTCGATCAACGACTTGTCGCCCATGGCCCAGTGGCGATGAATGTTCTCCACTACCACGATGGCGTCGTCCACCAGGATGCCGATGGAGAAGATCAGCGCGAACAGCGAGACGCGGTTGAGGGTGAAACCCCACGCCCACGAGGCGAACAGCGTAGCCGCCAAGGTGATCACCACCGCGCTGCCCACCACGACGGCTTCGCGCCGCCCCAGGGTGAACAGCACCAGCAGCACCACCGAGGCGGTGGCGAAGATCAGCTTCTTGATCAGCGTCTTCGCCTTGTCGTCGGCGGTGGCGCCGTAGTTGCGCGTGACCGTGGCGTGTATCCCCTCGGGAATAAAGGTGCCGCGCAGCGCCTCGAAACGCTGGATCACCTGGTCGGCAATGGTGACGGCGTTGGTGCCGGGCTTCTTGGCCACGGCAATGCTAACCGCTGGGAAAGTGCCCTGTTCGGCGATCCCCTTCGCTGCGGCAGCCGGCCCGGTGCCGAACCAGACGTACTGCTCGGGCTGATCGGGACCCAGGGTCACCTCGGCCACGTCTTCCAGGTAGACGGGCGCATCGCCGTGCATTCCCACGATGAGCCGCGCGACCTCCAGGGGAGTGGAGAGAAACTGCCCCGCCTGCACCGTGATTTCGCGGTCGTCCGCCACCAAGGCGCCCGATTCGGCGGAGCGGTTGGCACCGCCCAAGGCCTGGCGCAGGTCGTCGAGGCTGACGTTCAAGCCGGCCATGCGCTGCGGATCGAACTCCACGTGCACCACCCGGTCGGGACCGCCGATGGAGTCGATGTCGCGCGTGCCGGGGACGCGCTTGAGTTCCGCCTCGATGGCGTGGGCGACGCGCAGCAGGTCGTCGGCACCACGGTTGGGATCGTCGGTCCACAAGGTACCGGCGACGATGGGCACGTCGTCGATGCCCACGGGCTTGATGATGGGCTGCCCCACGCCGAGGTTGGCGGGCAGCCAATCCTGATTGGAGTAGATGGCGTTGTAGAGGCGGACGATGGAGCGGGTGCGGTCCTCCCCCACCACGAACTGGATACTCAGCACCGCCTGACCGGGGCGCGACAGCGAATAGATGTGCTTGACCCCCTCGATCTCCGAGAGCACCTGCTCCAGCGGCGTGGTGACCAAGTGCTCAACCTCGTCGGCTGCAGCACCCGGGAATGGGACGAACACGTTGGCGAGGGTGACGTTGATCTGCGGCTCTTCCTCGCGCGGCGTGACCAATACCGCAAACAGCCCCAGCAACAGCCCCACCAAGGCCAGCAGCGGGGTAATCTCGCTGTGCAGGAAAGCGCGCGCGACGCGCCCCGAGATGCCCAGATTCCCGCTCACCGAGCCGCCCTTCCCTGCTTGAGCACCAGCGCCGCTTCCACCGGGTCCAGCGCCACGCGCTCGTTCTCCTGCAGACCGGCCAGGACCTCAATCTGGTCATCCGGTCCCGGCGCGCCGACCCGGATCTGGCGCAGGGAGACCGCGCCGTCGTCAGCCACCACGTAGGCAGCGGTCAGCTCACTGCGGCGCACCACCGCCGAGCGCGGGATCAGCAGCGTGCGCCGCTCGCCCGTCGGCACCTCGACCTTCACCAACATGCCCGGCTGCAGTCCCTCGATGCGCGGCGGCAGCTCCACGCGTACCTGCACCGTGTGGGTGGCGGGATCGGCGAAAGGGAACACCGTGATCTGCGGCCCGGGCACCGCGAGCGGCGTGCCGTCGGGCAGCAGGACGATGACACCCAGCTCACGATTGAGGTGAGCGACCACGCGCTGCGGCAGTGCGGCGGTGACGCGCAGCTGATCCAGCGACAACCCGGTCATCAACGGCTGGCCCACGGTGACCGATTCGCCCACCTCCACCATGCGCTTGACCACGATCCCGGCGTAGGGGGCACGCACCTCGGTATATCCCAACTGCTCCTCGGCGCGCTGCACACCCGCCGTAGCCGAATCGACTCGCGCCTTGGCGGCCTGCAGATCGGCCTTGGCTCGGTCCAGAGCGGACTTGGCCACCAGCTTGCGCGCGTAGATCTGCTCGACGCGTTCGAATTCGGTCTGCGCCTCGCTGAACCGGGCTTCGGCCTCACGCAGGGCAGCCTTTGCCGACTCGCTCTGCGCGCGCTGCTCGGTGTCCTTGAGACGGATGATCACCTTGCCGCGCGGCACGTAGTCGTGCACGTCGAAGTTGATGGCGACGATGCGCCCGCCGATCTGAGCCGACACCGTGGCCTGATTGACCGCTTCGACGGTGGCATCGAAGGTACGCTGCTCCGGCAGCGTCTGGTAGGCCAGCGTGGCGGTCTGCAGCTCGGCCGCGCCCGCCAGCACGCTCCAGGCCAGCGTGACGGGGAGAATCAACCAACGTTGGAAGGGGCTCTGCATCGTTCGGCTCTCTCAAGGTCTGAGTAAAGTGGACGCCATTCTATATTAGAATCTTCTAATATGCCAATATCCCACCCACCCCGTCACGCCAGCAGGGCCGCCACGATACCGGTGATGAAGATCCCGTCGAAAGTGCCCGCCCCGCCGATGGAGGCCATCGGCGCCCCCATGTGGCGGATGTCGTCCAGGCGCAGCAGATCGGCCCCGATCAGCACCCCCAGCGTTCCGCAGACGTATGCCAGCGGGGCGCTGGCGCCGGGATCCAACGTCACCCCCACCGCCGCCGCGGCCAGCGGCGCAACGAACAGCGGCAGGCCGATCCCCATCCCCGGGATGGGACGGCTCACCCAGCGGCAGAGCAGCGCCACCAGCGCGCTACCGACCACGGCCGCACCGCCATGGATTTCAGTGTTGCGCAGCAGATAAAGGCTGAAAAATACCGGAATGACACAGCCCCCGGCATTGACCATTAGCAATGTCCGGCCGGGGCGGAAATGGGGCGGCAACAGGAGCGAACGGCGTCGGTACCGGTCCAGCAGACCCGGCGACGGCGGATCCGAGCGGATATAGAACAGCGGCAGATTCACCACACTGCCCACCAGCGAGCTCAGCAGCAGCAGAAAGCCGGCGTCGGCCGAGAGGCCCAGCTTGTCGAAGGCGACGCTCAGCAGTCCGATCTGGACCATGAACACGACCGCGACCACCAGCATCACCAGGAAGACAAGCGGCATCGGGAGTGAGCATCCTTTCTGTTCGCGGGAGCGGCGCCCGCGCACCCCGCTTAGGCGCCGCGGGGTTGTCGTCGCGTCAGGGTAACGAATTCGGCCGCGCCGAGCGGTTTGCTGAAATGATAGCCCTGATACGCGTCGCAGCCATGCGTGCGAAGAAAGTTCAGTTGTCCCTCCTGCTCCACACCCTCCGCGATCACGTGATGGCCAAAGCGCTGCGCCATGGCGAGGATGGTCTCGACGATGGTCGCATCGTTGATATCGCTCAAAATACCGTCGACGAAAGAACGGTCGATCTTCAACACCTCAACGGGCAAGCGTTTGAGATACATCAGCGACGAATAGCCGGTGCCGAAGTCGTCGATGGCGAAGCGAATGCCCAACTCGATCAGGCACTCCATCTTGAACGCCGCATCCTCGACGTCGTGAACCAGCACGCCTTCGGTGAGTTCCAGCTCCAGAAAGCGCGCGTCGACGCCGCTGTCAGCGATGATGGTCGCCGCGCGCTCGACGAAATCCCACTGGCGGAACTGCTTGGGGCTGACGTTCACCGCCAGGCGGAATCCCGGCCCGATGATCCCCTCTTCGCTCCAGCGGCGAATCGAGCGGCACGCTTCGCGCAGCACCCAGTCGCCCACCGCCACGATGATGCCGGTCTCTTCGGCGACGGGGACGAAGTCGCCCGGGGACACCATGCCCCGGCGCGGGTGGCGCCAGCGCAACAGCGCCTCCGCGCCGATGATCCGGTTGCTCCCGATCTCAACCTGGGGTTGGAAGTGGAGCATCAGTTCGCCGCGTCCCAGGGCGTAGTGCAGATCGGTCTCGATCTCCAGGCGGCGTGTGGCCGCCAGCTGCATGCCGGGCAGGTAGAAATGAAACTCGCCGCTGCCCGCCCCTTTGGCCCGGTAAAGCGCGGTGTCGGCCTGTTTCAGCACTTCGTCCGCACCGGAGACGCTCATGGGAAACAGCGCGATGCCGACGCCGGCGGTGGTGCGCAACTCGTGATGGCCGACGCGAAACGGCCGGTCGATGGCCGCCAGCACCTTTTCGGCCACCGCTTGCGCGTTCACCGCCGCGCGCTCCGCCGCTGCCGGCAGTTCGGCCAGCAACACCACGAATTCGTCGCCGCCCACCCGCGCCACGGTATCGGTGGCGCGCAGCGTGTTGCGCAAGCAGACGGCAACCGCCTGCAGCAGCGCATCGCCCATGGCCGGTCCCAGCGAATCGTTGATGGTCTTGAAGCGGTCGAGATCGATCAACAGCACCGCCCCCATGTGGTCGTGGCGCTCGGCGTTGGCCAATGCCTGCTGCAAGCGGTCACGCAGCAACCTACGGTTGGGCAGCTGGGTGAGTGGATCGAAGTAGGCCGATTGGCGCAGCTCACCGTCGCGCCGTTCCAGCATACCGAAACCGGTAACCAGCCCCGCCATGCCCAGCAGCCACAGGAATCCGTGTCCCAGAGTGAGCGCCGCCTCGCGCCCGGGCGGCCAGGCGCCGCCCGGCTCCCCCACGGGAACGCTGACGCTGACACCGCCCAGCACCTCGCCCACCTGCAGGCCCTGCCCGCCGTGACAGACCAGGCAGCCCTGCTCCACATGGCGCGGCCGCATCAGCCGATAGCGCGGCTCAGCGCCCGCCGTCACCGCTTCGCCCACCTCGTCGACGCCACGCTGAAAACGCAGCAACGCGCGCTGCTCCCAGCCATCGGGCCGATGGTCTGGGCTGAGCGGGCGCAGGCTGGCGACGTGAACCGCGGCCCCGCCGCTGAGGTGCGGAGATTCGCCGCCGTGAAGCAGGCGCATGAAATACGAAGCGTTGGGCAGCGTGAGCGCAACAACCGGGTCGGTGGTGACGTCGCGCTCGCGAAGAGGGTGCAGATCGGCGTCAGGAGCGGCGCCCTCCCCGGCACCGGCGTAGACCCCGCCCAGTCCCGCGACCAAGTCTCGGGCAGCCAGATCCCGCTCCAACAGCACCGCGGCCTGAGCGCGCGCCTGCGCGACCAGACCTTGTCGGTTGAGGTGTAGGTTCCAGCTCAGGGAAGCGACCACGGCGCCGGTCCACACGACCACCAGGAACCCACGCCAAAGGGACAGGCGTGACGCCTGCGCGGGATCCTTGTGGGCGGGCGTACGGCGGTCGGAGTGAGGGATGCGGCTGCGGTCGCCGTCCGTCATTTATTGTTATCCCCTGCTTTCGTCACGCGGATCGATCAACGGCATACCCCGCAGTGGCCTCGCTCCCGGCCAACGCGGTCTGTCAAACGTGTCAAAGGGGATATCGGCCACCGCGGCCCAAACATTTAGGGCGCGGACGTCGGGAGTATTTCCACAGTGAAACGCGGGCGAGAGATAACCCGCAATGCGGTCAGGCGAGCGGCGGGATCACCCGCAATTGCAGGCGCGCAGAAATTGACCGGGAAGCAGCAGATTGAAGCGCGCGATACCCTCTTCTTCGCGAACGCGGTTGAAGACCTCGCAGCTCATGCAGGAGAGGCGGCTGGCAGCGAACGAACCCTGGACGATGCCGTCGCTGTAGGTGCCAGCGATCGCCCAGCAGATGCGACCACCGTTGACACCCCCGTTGAGACCGTCGGCGTCGCAGGCGGCCGCGGTGGCGCAGACCCCCAGCAGCTCTGCCGCCGCACCGCCGGGTTCACGTCCGCAGCCCTTGATCTGCCAACAGTTGAGTCGTTCGCTCATGACACCCCTCCTCCGGTAGGCGCGGTATCCGTCCCCTGTGTTTATACCTCGTTATGGATAGAGGGCGGACTCGAACGTAGTAGGCGAGATTCCGGCGCCGGTTGCAAACACAATATTGAATCGGGATATAGAGGGGAGTTATTGACGATTATCAGGAACAGCTCCGAAGGCGGTCCGGCGGCCCGCACAGGACGACGCTGCCCGCGCGCAATGGGCCGGCAAGTCTAGCTACCAGTAGCTCAGGGCGTTGGCGTAGAGCTCCGCGAGCACGGTCTGGTCCACGGGGCGCGGCGCGTTCTTCAACAGCCGCTGCTGGGCGTAGGCCCCCTCCACCAGTCCGCCGATATCGCCCGCATCGTAGCCCACACCGCCAACGCCGTTAGGCATCGCGGTGGCACGCATCAACCCCTCCAGGTGCCGGGCCACCAACTCACCGGCATCCTCCGGGGCCACGTCGCGCACCTCGGCGCCCAGCAGCTGAGCCCCTTCCAGGTGACGTTCGGGACAGGCGCTGCCGGTAAAGCGGAACGCCGCGGGGGCGTTGACGATGACCGACATACCGTGGGGGCAGATGGGTTCGTCCGCAGGATAGCCCTCGGGCTGGAACCCCTTCACCAGACCCGCCACCGAGTAGGACATGCCGTGGGGGATGTGGACTCCGGCATTGCCGAACGCCAGGCCGGCCAGGGTGGCGGCGAACATCATGCCGTCGCGCGCCTCGTGGTCGGCGGCGTCGGCCACCGCGCGCACCAGAAAGCGCCCCGCCAACCGCAGCGCCTCGCGGCAGCCGATGTCGCTCCAGGGGTTGGCCCCCTGGCTCATGGGCCGCAGGTGCGGCTGGTCGGGTCGCGCGCGCTGCGTGTAGGGGATGGCGGTGAAGCTCTCCAGGGCGTGGCTCAACACGTCAAAGCCGCTGGCCGCCACCACATTGGCCGGCAGCGTATAGGTGGTAGTGGGATCGATGACCGCCCGGGTGGGGCGTAGCGCGCGGTGGGCGATGCCGGTCTTGGCGCGCATCGCCAGCAGATCGAATACCGCGATGCCGGTGCATTCGCTGCCGGTACCGGAGGTGGTCGGGCAGGCGATGTGCGGCTTCAACGGCCCCGGCGGGGCGATGCCGTTGCCGATGGGCGGGTTGACGTAGTCCATGAACTCGGCCGGCCAGGTGCTGTAGAGGTTGGCCGCCTTGCAGGTGTCGATGACCGAGCCACCGCCCACGGAGACGAAACCGTCAAAATCGCCTTCGCTGGCAAAGCGTGCCGCGGCGGCGAACGAGCGGTCCGTAGGCTCGACCCGCACCTCGTCGTAGACCGCGACGTCCACCCCGGCCGCGCGCAGCGACTCCTGCACGCGCGCCACGTGGCCTTGCGCCACAACCCCGGCGTCGGTGTAGAGCGCCACCCGCCGGAGTCCCAGGACGCGCGCATCGTCGCCCACTTCGCGCAGGGCGCCGGGACCGAATTTGATCGCCGAGGCGTCGACGCTGAACACCTCATCGCCGTGCTCGGTCAGCGCGTAGTAGTGACAGCAACCCATGAAACCACCCTCCTCCCGGCCGTGCGCACGGATCAGTCTGTTTAGGGCCTGTTAACACTAGTCGCATAGGCCCTGCTGAGTCTCATTTTTTGTCCAGCAAGGCAGAATGAGCGAGGTGTAGCCCCGCTACATGAGCGAATGATAACGCCGCTGGGCGGAAAAGGAGGCTCAGCCCTTCGGGTTGCACCTGAAAACACGCCACTCGGCGTTGCTCGTCGCTCATTTGGAGTTACCAAACTTCGCTCCTCGCGCCTGGATTGGCGCGTTTTCAGGCACAACAGGACCTATGCGACTAGTGCTAACAGGCCCTAAGTCGCCTCTTGCGGAGGCTCCTCTACGAAGCGTAGCCCGATTCCGGTAGGTTCCAGGCGCACCACCTCCATGGTCACCACCGGCAGATCATCCACCGGGCCCTGGACCTGGCCCTGCACCACGGTGCCCACGGGCGGGATAGGATCGCCGCTGGTGATGAGGAAGACTCCGCCATCCGACACGTCGCGGGTGGTGAAGATCACCGAACCGATGGAGTCGTGCCAGACGCGTACCTTGATGCTGACCGCCGTGCGTAAGTGTTGTCGTTTTTCGTGCATAGCGACGCCGCTGAAGTGATGTTGTCGGGTGGGCACACGATACCGCGCCCCGCGCCAAGAGTATCAGCCCGGCAAGGATTTTACCCCCCCGGTAGCGTGGGGAAACCGGGTCGCGGCCCGATATCGAAGCGGTCGCGCTCGTACAGCGGGCGGCTCTGCACGTAGGCGAGCAACAGCATCACCAGCGATTCCAGCGCGTCGCAATGGATGCGCTCGTAACCGTGCGAAGCGTCGATGCCGAAGCAGATGAGAGAAGTGCGCAGGTCGTTACCCGCCTCCACGGCGGCCGCGCTATCGGAACGGTAGTAGCGGAACACGTCACGCTGGTGGGGAATGGCGAACTCCTTGCACAACTCCAGCAGCCGGTGGGTGAGGTGATAGTCGAACGGACCGGTCATGTCGGCCATAGCGACGGTGACGCCGAATTCGCTGGAGTTCTGTCCCGGTGCAGTGGTGCCGTTATCAATAGTCACCATCTCGGCGACGTCCTGGTGCAGAACCGCCGAGGCGCCCGACCCCACCTCCTCGGAGATGGTGAACAGCAGATGACAATCCACCGGCAGCACGATGCCCCCCTCGCGCACCGCCTTGGCGAAGGCGAACACCACCGCCGCACCCGCTTTGTCGTCCAGGTGGCGCGAGTTGATGAAGCCGTTGTGGTGAAACTCGGGGATGGGGTCGACGGCGATGATATCGCCCACGTGAAACCCCAGCCGCATCAGGTCGGCGCGGCTGGCGCACATCTCGTCCACGCGCACCTCGACGTTGTCCCACGCCACCTTCTGGCTGTCGACCTCGGGTCCGAAGGTGTGTCCCGACGCCTTGAGCGGCAGCAGCGTGCCGCGGTAGGGGCGCTCGTCGGTAAACACCGTGACGCGGGCACCTTCGGCAAAGCGCGCGTTCCAGTGACCGATGGGCACCACCTCCAAGCGTCCGTTCTCCTTGAGCCCCTTGACCATGGCGCCCAGGGTGTCGAGGTGGGCGACAATGGCGCGATCGGGGCTGGAGCGTTCGCCGGCAATGGTGGCGCGGATGGCGCCGCGCCGCGTCAACTCGAACGGAATCTCCAGCCGCTCCAACTCATCGCAAGCCAGGTGCACGATACGGTCGGTATAGCCGGTGGGGCTGGGCGTCTGCAGCAGACGGGCGAGGATGTCCAGCAGATAGCCGCGATCGATGGCAGGGAGGTTCATGCGCGGTATTCCCGATGCAGCGTGCGTGGGGCGGTTTGCGGAAACAGCAGGTCGACGAAGCGCTGCGCCGTCGGCTGCGGTTCGTGATTGGCCAGCCCGGGCCGCTCGTTGGCTTCGATGATCACGTACTGCTCGCCGGCCACGTCGGGTACCAGGAAATCGAGCCCCACCACGGGGATGTCCAGCGCCCGCGCCGCCGCTTCCGCCGCCTCGCGCAGTCGAGGATGCAGGCGCGCCGTCACGTCGTGGATGGTGCCGCCGGTATGCAGGTTGGCGGTCTTGCGCACCGCCAGCTCGCGATTCACCTCCAGTACGTCGTCGAGCTGGTAGCCGCTGGCACGCACGCAGCGTTCCGTCTCGCCGTCGAGCGGAATGCGGCTCTCGCCGCCGGTCGCCGCCGCGCGTCGCCGGCTCTGCTTTTCGATGAGCTGGCGGATGGTGTGGCGGCCCGTGCCGGTGACCGCAGCAGGGCGACGCACGGCCGCCGCCACCACCTCGTATCCGATCACGATGATGCGCAGATCCTGGCCCTCCACATAGCGCTCCAGCAGTACCGTATCGCAGTGGCGACGCGCCAGCTCCACCGCCTGCTCCAGCTCCGGAGCCGCGCGAACGTCGACGCTAATCCCCATCCCCTGCTCGCCGCGCGCCGGCTTGACCACCAGTCGCTGGTACTTGTCGAGAAACGCCTCGCTCTCTGCGCGCGACGCGGCGATCTGCTGCGGCAGAACCGACAGCCCCGCCTCCGCCAGCAGGCGGCGTGTCACGCGCTTGTTGTCGCAGCGGCTCATGGCCACCGCCGTGGTGAGCTCCGACAGCGATTCGCGGCAGACGATGGTGCGGCCGCCCAGCGAGAGGCTGAAGTAGTTCTCTTCTGTGTCGATCACCTCCACCGCGATGCCGCGGCGGCGCGCCTCGTTGACGATGATGGTGGCGTAGGGGTTGAGTTGCTCTTCCGGTTTGGGAGCGATGTAGAGCGGTTCGTTGAAGGCGTTTTTGTGCTTGAGCGCAAACACCGGCACGCGCACGAAACCGAGCTTCTCGTAGAGGGCGATGGCGTGACGGTTGTCGTGCATCACGGAGAGATCGAGGAAGGTACGGCCGCGAGTGAGGTAGGACTCGGCGAGAAAACGCACCATCGCCTCACCGACGCCGGGGATTCCACACTGCGGGTCCACCGCCAGACACCACAGACTGGCGCCGTTCTCCGGATCGTTAAACGCTTGGCGGTGATCGACACCGGTAACCGTGCCGACGATCTGCCCGCTGCCCACCTCTTCCGCCACCAGATAAGCGAGCGTGCGCGAATCGCGTTTCCGCCACAAAAAGCCCGGCTCCACCTGCACCATTCTGCGCTTGGCGTAGAGCGCGTTGATCGCGGCCGCATCATCGTGCGACAGCATGCGGCGTACGATGAACCCCTTGGGCACTTCGTCGCTGGGCTGATAGCGGTCCAGCCACAATCGGTAGGTGTGCGAGGGATCGAGGAACAGCTCCTGCGGCGCCATGGCGATCACCACATGGGGATCGCGCAGGTACATGCCGATGTCGCGCCGTCCCGCCTGCTCGGACTGCAGCATGCGCGCCAGCTCCACGTTGCTGGCAAAGGTGTGGGCGAAGACCAACCGTCCCCAACCGCAATCGACGGCGATGTTGGACTCGTACTGATCCGCAGCCGGCCCCTGCAGATGGCGCCAATTCTGCACCGAGGGGGCGTTGCGGCGTTCGAAGCGGTGTTTTTTGACCATCTGAGGCATCCCTCCCGCTAACCGATCTCCTGCCCCTGCAACCACAGCTCCAGCAGTGCCACCTGCCACAGCTTGGAACCGCGCAGGGGCGTGATGTGTTGTTCGGGCGCCGCGAACAGCTCGTCAATGTAAGCGGCGTTGAACAACCCGCGCTCGCGCGCCGCCCGGTTGTCCAGCGTGTCGCGTACGTACTCAAGAAACGACCCCTGCAGGTACTTCAGAGCGGGCACCGGAAAATACCCCTTGGGACGGTCGATCACTTCGTGAGGAATGAAATTGCGCGCCACCTCTTTGAGAACGTGCTTGCCGCCGTGGGCCACCTTGTGTTCGGCAGGCATGCGCGCAGCCAGCTCCACCAGCTCGTGATCGAGAAACGGCACGCGCGCCTCCAAGCCCCACGCCATGGTCTGGCTGTCGACGCGCTTGACGGGGTCGTCCACCAGCATGACGGTGGTATCGAGGCGCAGCGCCTTGTCGATGGGATCGACGGCGTCATCGCTGGCGAACTGCTCGTGCAAAAAGCGCCGGCTGTGATCGTCGCCACGCCACGTTTCACCCACCGCGCGGCAGTACTCGGCGTGATCGCGGTCGAAGAACACCCGCGCGTAGTCGCCCTCAGGATCGGCACTCTCCATCAGCGGCGGATACCAGTGATAGCCGGCGAAGACCTCGTCGGCGCCCTGTCCGCTCTGTACCACCTTGACGTGCTTGGCCACCTCGCGCGACAGCAGATAGAAGCCGATATTGTCGTGGCTCACCATCGGCTCGGACATGGCACGGATGCAGTGCGGCAGCTGCTCCAGGGTCTCGCGTGCGTCGACGCGGATCTGATGATGGCGGGTCGAAAAACGCTCCGCCACCAAGTCGGAATACCGGAACTCGTCGCCCGCCTCGTCATTGACGGATTCGAAGCCGACGGAAAAGGTGTTGAGCCCCTGCTGCCCCTGTTCGGCCAGCAGCCCGACGATGAGGCTGGAATCCACCCCGCCGGAAAGCAGCACGCCCACCGGCACGTCGGCCACCAAGCGCCGCTTGACCGCCGTCATCAGCGCATCGGCGAGCAGCGCCTGCCACTCGCCGACACTACGCCGCCGATCGGCTTCGCTGCGTTCGAAACGCAGGCTCCAATAGCGGTGCTCGGTAGTGCGCCCATCCGGTTCGACGCGCATCAGGGTAGCCGGCGGCAGCTTGCGCGCACCGCGCAGTATCGTCAGCGGTGCCGGCACCACCGAGTGGAAGCTCATGTAGTGATGCAGCGCCACCGGGTCGACGGCGGTGTCGAGTTCACCGCCCCGCAGCAGCGCCGGCAGCGTCGAGGCGAACCGCAGCGCACCGTCTCGCAGGCAATAGTAGAGCGGCTTGATGCCTAGCCGGTCGCGCCCCAACAATACCCGTCCCGAGTCGCGCTCCCACACGGCAAAGGCAAACATGCCGTGAAAGCGCTGCACGAACGCTTCGCCCCAGGCGTGATAGGCCTTCAACACCACCTCGGTGTCGCCATTGGAGAAGAAACGGTAGCCCTTTCCCTCCAGTTCACGGCGCAGCTCGGGGTAGTTGTAAATCATGCCGTTGAACACGATCCCCAGCCCCAACTCGTTGTCCACCATGGGCTGCTGGGCGTGCTCGCTCAGATCGACGATCTTCAGCCGCCGATGCCCGAACGCCAACCGCCCCTGGTGAAACTGACCGCCGGCATCGGGACCGCGCGGCGCCAGCGCCGCGCTCATGGCGGCAACCGCGCCGTTATCGGCCAGTTGTTGATCGAAGCGAATCTCTCCTGCTATTCCACACACAAATCACTACCTGCAAACGAGATGAATGGCATCCGCAATCGAATGGCTGCGCATTCGGCGGGACGTTGAATTGATAGGGATGCGAGTTCAGCCGGCGGCTGGGGATGACTCATTGCCGTTGGCATCCAGGATGGCACCAGGGGTCAGCACCGGTGACGCGTCCAACTCCTGGGCGTCCATCATGGCGGCTACGCGCTGCAGCGTCGCCAGCATCTGCGTACGTTCCCACTCCTGCAGTTGGCGGAAACGTGCCGCAAACGCATCCTGCAACAGCGACGGTGCCTTCTTGATCAGCTGATCCGCCGCCGGTGTGGGATAGACCAGCACACGGCGCTTGTCGGCAGACGAACGCGAGCGCATCACCAGGGCCCGCTTTTCCAGCCGGTCGAGAATATCGGTCACCGTGGCCTGGCTGAGATTGACCCGCTGGGCGAGTTCACCCACCGCCGTGCCCGGCTGTTCGAGCAGGCTCTTGAGGATGAGGGCTTGCGGACCGGTGATGCCGTGGTGCTGGATGAGTTTGCGCGAGTGCAGATCGATGGCGCGCACGATGCGCCGGATAGCCACGAGGACCTCCTCGCACTGATCCTTTTCGGAAATCATGTTCCCCGGCTGGTTAGGAGTTGAGCGGTGTTAATCTATCGGACACGATGGATTAATTCAAGCGGCACTTACAAATCAAATAATTGAAAATCAAAAGATTCAATGAATCATCGCCACTATTTTGGCCATCCACCGCCCGACAATCGCTCCGATTTAATTCGAACACGGTGGGAATTGCGCTACACGTTGGCGGCAACCGGCGCGCCTTCGCCCTCCGCCGCCTCGCGCCGCTCCTCGAGCTGCAGCTCCCACATGGCGGCGTAGCGCCCCGCTTGCGCCAGCAGGGCGTCATGGGTGCCTCTCTCGATGATGCGCCCCTCCTCCAGCACCAGGATCTGGTCGGCATCGACCACGGTGGAGAGCCGGTGGGCAATGACCAGCGTGGTGTGATGCTCGGCCAGCTCCTTGAGCGCTCTCTGGATGACCTGTTCGGAGTGCGAATCCAGCGACGAGGTGGCCTCGTCGAAGACCATGACGTGCGGACTCTTGAGAATGGCGCGCGCGATAGCCACGCGCTGCTTCTCCCCACCCGAGAGTTTCAGGCCGCGCTCGCCCACCACGGTCTCGTACCCCTGCGGCAACGCGGCGATGAAGTGGTGGATGTGCGCCAGCTGCGCCGCCCGCTCCACTTCCTCGCGCGACGCGCCGGGACGACCGTACTGGATGTTGTAGAAGACCGACTCGTTGAACAGCACCGTATCCTGCGGCACGATGCCGATGGCGTCGCGCAGGCTCTCCTGGGTCACCGCACGCACATCCTGTCCGTCGATGAGCACCCGCCCCGCGCTCACGTCGTAGAAGCGGAACAGCAACCGCGCCAGGGTAGACTTGCCCGACCCGCTGGGCCCCACCACCGCCACCTTGCTCCCCGCCGGTACGACGAAATCCACCGCGTGGAGAATGGGACGGTCGGGGTTGTAGCTGAAATCGACCTGCTCGAAACGGATCTCGCCGCCGCGCACCTGCAGCGGCGCTGCGTCGGCGCTATTGTGGATCTCGGGACGGCGCTCCAGCAGCTCGAACATCATCTCCATGTCGGAGAGCGCGTGCTTGAGCTGACTGTAAACCACGCCGAGGAATCCGAGGGGAATGAACAGCTGCAGCAAAAAGGCGTTCACCATCACCAGGTCGCCCAGACTCAGCGTTCCCGTCACCACACCGTCAGCGGCGAGAATCATGATCAGCGTCACCGCGATGGCAATGATCGTTCCCTGGCCGAAATTGAGCGCCGACATGGAGGTCTGGGTCTTGACCGCGGCATCCTCCCACTCGCGCAGGCTGGCGTCGTAACGCTGCAGCTCGTAGCGCTCGTTGCCGAAATACTTCACGGTCTCGTAGTTCATCAGGCTGTCGATGGCCTGACCGCTGGCCTGGGAGTCCATGGCGTTCATGCGATGGCGAAACTGGATGCGCCAGTTGGTCACCGCAAATGTGAAAGTGATGTAGAGCACCACCGCCCCGAAGGTCACCACGCTGAACCAGACGTTGAAACGCGTGGCCAGGATACCCGCCACCAGCACGAACTCGACGATGATGGGCAAAACGCTGAAGACCATGAAATTGAGCAGCGTGCTGGCCGCCTGGGTGCCGCGGGTAATGTCGCGCGACAAGCCGCCGGTCTTGCGCTCCAGGTGATAACGCAGCGACAGCGTGTGCAGGTGCTCCAAGGTCTGGTGCGAGAGTACCCGGACGATGCCCTGGCGCACCTTGGCGAACACCCCGTCGCGCAGCTCGTTGAACAGGGCCCCCGCCAGGCGCAGCCCACCGTAGCCCACCAACAGCGCCAGCGGCACCACCAGCAACTGATGGCGCGTGCTATCCAGGGCATCCACCAACTCCTTGAGCACAAGTGGCACCGCCACAGCAGCCACCTTGGCGAATATCAGGCATGCCAGCGCCAGTGCGGTACGTCCCTTGTAGTGCCACAGGTAGGGCAGCAGCGAGCGGATGGTGCGCCAGTCGTTACGGTTCTTGCGCGGGGGTGCGGTGTAGCGTACGTGCATCGATATTCCGTGGGCCTGCTTCGGTGGGGTGACCCGGGGCCGCACAGTGTAGCCCGAAACCCGGCCACTCTCACCCGCACACCGCCGCCCGTCCTGGTGAACCCACTGAAAAACGGTGTCTTTTCGCCTTTACTCACCTATAATCGTCGGGCTTGAATTGGACTTGGCGCGCACCCATATTTCGTCCCAAGTCACCGAATCCGTTGCACGAGGTATCCCTATGCCGATCTACGAATACGCCTGCACCGACTGCGGCCACGAACTGGAGGCCATCCAGAAGATGAGCGATGCACCGCTCACCGACTGTCCCCAGTGCGGGAAACCGGCACTCAAGAAGCTGATCTCCGCAGCCGGTTTCCGCCTGAGTGGCAGCGGCTGGTACGAGACCGATTTCAAGAAAGACGGTCAGCGCAACGTGGCCAAGAAGGACAAGGAACCGCCGGCGTGTGCCGACTCCAAGAGTTCGACCTGCGCCTCGTGTGTCGGCGAATAGTCCGCAGACAGATCACCCATCCAAGGCCGGGCTCTGCCCGGCCTTGGTCGTTTTGAGGCCTAGCCCCCACCTGCCTTGCCTACCACCCCCACAAACCCGTAACATTTCTCGTTTTTCCCGACGCCCAAACAGGACCGAAGCCCCATGCGCAGCCATTATTGCGGCCAGCTGAACATTTCCCATCTGGATCAGGAGGTTGAACTGAGCGGCTGGGTCCACCGCCGGCGCGATCACGGCGGGGTGATCTTCATCGATCTGCGCGACCGCGAGGGCATCGCGCAGGTGGTGATCGACCCCGACACCCCGGAGCCGTTCATGGCCGCCGAACGGGTGCGCTCAGAGTACGTGCTGCGCGTGCGCGGTCGCGTGCGCAATCGCCCCGAGGGCACGGAAAATCCCAACATGCCCACCGGGCAGGTGGAGGTGCTGGTCAAGGAGTTGGAGGTGCTCAACCGTGCCGACACCCCGCCGTTCCAGGTGGAGGACGAGATCGACGTCAACGACGAGACCCGCCTGCGCTACCGCTACATCGACCTGCGCCGCCCGGTCATGCAGCGCAAACTGCGCCTGCGCGCCCAGGTCGCACGCATCCTGCGCAACTTCCTCGACGACGAAGGATTTCTGGAGGTGGAGACCCCCTTCCTCACCAAGGCCACCCCCGAGGGTGCGCGCGACTACCTGGTCCCGGCGCGCAATCACCCTGGTTCGTTCTACGCCCTGCCCCAATCGCCGCAGCTTTTCAAACAATTGCTGATGATGAGTGGGATGGACCGCTACTACCAGGTGGTGCGCTGCTTCCGCGACGAAGATCTGCGCGCCGACCGCCAGCCGGAGTTCACCCAGCTCGATATCGAGACCTCGTTCATGGACGAGGACGCCATCATGAACGTGATGGAGGAGATGATCCGCCAGCTCTTCGCCAAGACCCTGGAGATCGCACTACCCGCCCCCTTCCCGCGCATGAGCTACGCCGAGGCGGTGCGCCGCTTCGGTTCCGACCGCCCTGACCTGCGCATCCCGCTGGTGCTGGTGGACGTGGGCGATCTGATGAAGGAAGTCGAATTCAAGGTCTTCTCCGGCCCCGCCAACGACGCCAAGGGACGCGTGGCGGCGTTGCGTATGCCCAAGGGTGGTGAGCTGACCCGCAAGGAGATCGACGACTACACCAAGTTCGTCGGCCTGTACGGCGCCAAGGGCCTCGCCTATATCAAGGTCAACGCCGTCGCCCAAGGGCGCGAGGGACTGCAGTCGCCCATCCTCAAATTCCTGCCCGACGCCGTGATCAGCGAAATCCTCGCCCGCACCGGCGCCGAGGACGGCGACCTGATCTTCTTCGGCGCCGATAGCGCGCGCATCGTCAACGACGCTCTGGGTGCACTGCGTATCCGCCTGGGCGAAGACAACGGCCTGGTGGAACACGGCTGGCGCCCGGTGTGGGTGGTCGACTTCCCGATGTTCGAGTGGAACGAGGACCACCGCCGCTGGGATGCCCTGCACCACCCCTTCACCGCCCCCCAGGACCCAGAGCCCGAGACGCTGCTGGCCGATCCCGGTAACGCCTTGTCGCGCGCCTACGATATGGTGCTCAACGGCGTGGAAGTGGGCGGCGGCTCGGTGCGTATCCACCGCGAGGAGATGCAGAACGCGGTGTTCGGCCTGCTCGGTCTTGGCGAGGAGGAGACCCGCGAAAAGTTCGGCTTCCTGCTCGACGCCCTCAAGTACGGCGCCCCGCCCCACGGCGGCATCGCCTTCGGCCTCGACCGCCTGGTGATGCTGATGACCGGATCGAGCTCCATCCGTGACGTGATCGCCTTCCCCAAGACCCAGACCGCAAGCTGCCCGCTCACCTCGGCGCCTGCGCCGGTTTCGAAACTGCAGCTCGATGAGCTCAACATCCGGCTCAAGCACATGCCCTAGAGGTGGGAACCACGGCGCAACGATTCAAACGTCCGGTTTCGGTACTGGTGGTCGTAGCCACGGCGGCGGGCGACGTATTGATAATGGAACGCACCCAACCGCGCGGCTTTTGGCAATCGGTCACCGGCAGCCTGCACGACCATGAAACGCCTGCTGCCGCCGCGCGACGCGAGCTGCTGGAGGAGACCGGCATCGACGGCGGCGACGCGCTGGAGGATTGCCGCATCAGCAACCGTTTTCCCATCATCGCTGCGTGGCGCCACCGCTACGCGCCGGACGTCCGCTACAACCGCGAGCACGTGTTTCGCCTGATCCTGGATAACCGCACCCCGGTACGGTTGAACCCCGACGAGCATCTCGATTACAAATGGTTGCCGAGAGACGAGGCGGCGCGCACCGCCTCCTCGTGGACCAACCGCATCGCCATCCTCGCGCTAGTCGGCGGCACGCCAGCGCCGACCACGCTAGACTTCACCCGCAACGACAGCACTCCCGACACGGCCTCGCAGGAGCCTCACCATGCTAGCCAACGCCCTCAACATTGACGACTACACCCTGCTGGACGACGCCGAATGCCACACCCGCATCGCCGAGGCCAAGCGCATTCTCGGCGACGAGTTGGTCATTCTCGGCCACCACTACCAACGCGACGAGGTGTTCCAGCATGCCGATTTCAGCGGCGACTCGCTGAAGCTCTCGCGCCAGGCGGCCGAATCGGGCGCCAAGTACATCGTCTTCTGCGGCGTGCACTTCATGGCCGAGGTGGCCGACATCCTGTCGCGCGACGACCAGGTCGCCATCCTCCCCGACCTCTCCGCGGGCTGCTCCATGGCCGACATGGCCAACCTGGCCAAGGTGGAGCGCTGCTGGCGCGAACTGGCCGAGGTGCTGAACCCCGACGAACAGGTGACGCCGGTCACCTACATCAACTCCGCGGCCGACCTGAAGGCCTTTTGCGGACGCCACGGCGGCATCGTCTGCACCTCCAGCAACGCCCGCAAGGTGCTCGACTGGTCGTTCGCCCAGCGCGAAAAGGTGCTGTTCTTCCCCGACCAGCACCTGGGGCGCAACACCGGCTACGCGATGGATATTCCCCTCGACCAGATGGTGGTGTGGGACTTCGACCACCCGCTGGGCGGCTTGACCCCGGAGCAGATCCAAAAGGCGCGCATCATCCTATGGAAGGGCTTTTGCTCGGTACACCAGATGTTCCAGCCCGACCAGATCGACCGTTTCAAGGCCCAACACCCGGAAACCCAGGTGATCGCCCACCCCGAGTGCTGCTTCGAGGTGTGCCAGAAGTCTGATTACATCGGTTCCACAGAGAACATCATCAAGACCATCGCAGCGAGCGAACCCGGCAGCCGCTGGCTGGTGGGCACTGAGCTCAACCTGGTCAACCGCCTGCACCAGCAGATGGCGCCCGAGGGCAAATCGGTGCACTTCATGTCGCCCACGGTGTGCATGTGCTCCACCATGTTCCGCATCGATCCCCAGCATCTGCTGTGGACGCTGGAAAACCTGGTGGCAGGCAACGTCGTCAACCGCATCAGCGTGCCCGCCGACGAGGCCGTACAGGCACGCGTGGCGCTGGACAATATGCTGGCGCTGCCCTGATTCGGCACGTCAAAAATATGGGAGATTCGGAAAGTCCACCCTCGCAGCCCACCGGCGAAGCGGTCGTGCTGGTGCACGGC
>JBNKCG010000038.1:0-14432 GCA_050287605.1 Gammaproteobacteria bacterium
AGCGCCACCCAGGATGAGATCAAACGCGCCTACCGCAAGCTGGCGCGCAAATACCATCCGGACGTGAGCAAGGAGCCGGAGGCGGAGCGCCGTTTCAAGGAGCTGGGTGAAGCCTACGAGGTGCTCAAGGACCCCGAGAAGCGCGCTGCCTACGACCAGTTGGGGGCCAACTGGAAGGCCGGCCAGGAGTTTCGCCCGCCGCCTGGCTGGGATCAGGGCTTCGAGTTTCGCGGCGGCGGTTTCACCGACACCGATGCGTCGCAGTTCAGCGACTTTTTTGAGAGTCTGTTCGGTCGCGGATTCGCCCACGGCGGATTTCGCCAGCGCGAGTTCCATTCGCGCGGCGAGGATACCTACGCCAAGGTGATGATCGATCTGGAGGACGCCTACCACGGCGCCAGCCGCACCATCACTCTGCGTCACACGGAGCTGGGTACCGATCAACGGCCGCAACTCAAGGAGCGCACCCTCAGCGTGCGGGTGCCCAAGGGGGTGCACCAGGGACAGCACATCCGTTTGGCGCGCCAGGGTGGAGCGGGCATGGGCGGGGGCGAGCGCGGTGATCTTTATCTCGAAGTGGAGTTTCGTCCGCACCCGTACTACCACGTGGAGGGCAGCGACGTGTTTCTCGATCTGCCCGTCGCTCCGTGGGAGGCCGCGCTGGGGGCTACCGTCAAGGCGCCCACGCCCACCGGGGCGGTGGATCTCAAGATCCCCGCCGGCTCGGCCACCGGACGCAAGTTGCGGCTTAAGGGGCGCGGTATCCCCGGCCAGTCGCCGGGCGATCTCTATGTGGTGGTGCAGGTCGCGTTGCCGCCGGCCGATTCGGAGGCCGCCAAGGCCGCCTACCGGCAGTTGGCGCAGGCGCTGCCGTTCAATCCACGCGCGCGTCTGGGAGTGTGAATGCCATGCGCAAGAAGCCAACGACACTGCTGAGCGGCGAGGTGCTGGAGGAGGAGTTGGAGTTGACGCTGGCCGAGTTGTGCCGCGTCTGCCGGGTGCCGGCCGAGCGGGTGTTCGAGCTGGTGGAGGAGGGCGTCGTGGAACCCCGGGGACGCGGTCCCGCGCGCTGGCGGTTCCGCGGCCTGAGCGTGTGGCGCGTACGCTGCGCCCTGCGCCTGGAGCAGGACCTGGGTGTCAACGTGGCGGGCGCGGCCCTGGCGCTGGATCTGCTAGAAGAGCTGGATGCGATGCGGGCGCGTCTCAGGCGCCTGGAGTTATGAGGCCGTCGGTCGGCCGGAGTGGGTTATGAGTGAATCGTTGCACATCGTCTGTCCCACCTGCGACAGCGTCAATCGCATCCCCGCCCAGCGGTTGGGCGATGGCGCCAAGTGCGGCCACTGCCACCAGCCCCTGTTCAACGGGCATCCGTTGCCACTGGCGGCGCGCAATTTCGTCAGGCACGTCACGCGCAGTGATATCCCGTTGCTGGTGGATTTCTGGGCGCCGTGGTGTGGGCCGTGCAAAATGATGGCACCGGCCTTCGAACTGGCTGCACGTCAGCTTGAACCACGCGTGCGGCTGGCGAAGGTGAATACCGAGGAGGAACAGTCGCTGGGGGCGCAGTATGGCATTCGCTCTATTCCCACCCTGGTGCTGTTTCGCGGCGGAAGGGAGGTCGCCCGCCAGGCGGGCGCCATGGGCACGACCGATATCGTGCGCTGGGTCCAAGGCGCACTGGCGGGGTAGGTTGGCGGTCTGTTAATAAGGGGATGAGGCGCGGGGGCGGGGAAGGCCGCTAGACACCGCCGCCGCGGTGAACGATCTCGTAGTAGAGTTTTTCCAGCTCGATCTTGTGCTTGGTCTCTTCGTTGGCGAGATAGCGGAACAGATCGCGGATGGGGCCGGAAGGGGCGGTTTCGGCCAGTTCGCCGTAGTGGACCATGGCGGTGTGCTCGCGGCCCATGGCGTACTGAAGTACGGCCTGATCGTCCGGCTGCTCGCCCAGCTCGGGCAGGTGCAGGCAGTCGGAGAACTTGCTGTCGTTGGTCGGACGCGCGATCTCTTCGGCGATCTGCGCCGCCAAATCGGCGCGCAGCGCCAGTTCGCTGAACAGTTCAAAGTGGCGCTGTTCCTCGGCGGCGAGTTCTTCGACCAGGTAGCGGATGCGTTTGCTGACCTTGGGGATCAACCCGCTGTAGAAGTCGCGCGCAACGCGCTCGAAGCCGATGGCGACGTCCAGGATCTCACCTACCGTGCTTTTGTTTTCGAGGCGGTTTTTGCTCTGCGGGCTGCCTTCGTGGTTCATGGCAAGCTCTCCTGTTCTGTCGTCAGCGCGGTATGGATGCTGGTGGCGACGCGGTGGCCGTCAGCAACAGCGGAGACCACGTCGGGACCGCGTACCATGTCGCCGGCCGCCCACAGCCAGGCCTCGCTGCAGCGCCCGCCGGCATCCACCTGCAACCGGCCGCGGTTCCACGCCAGCTTCTCGGTGAGTGCGTCGCCCAGCAGCGCGATATCGCTCATCTGGCCGATGGCCTCGATCACCATCTCGGCGGAGTGTAACTGCTCGTCGCTCTCGTCGTAGCTGGGCGCGAAGCGTCCTTGCTCGTCGAAGATCGACTCTACGCGCCAGGTGACCAGCCCGGTGATGGCGTCGCCTTCGACGGCGACACGCTGCGGGCCCCGCGTCTCCAGAATGGCGATGCCCTCTTCGCCGGCCTCCTTGATCTCGTCGGGATCGGCGAGGAAGTGTTCCAACTCTTCCAGCGCGGTGACGGTGACGTTGACTTCACCGTAGCGCTGTTTCTGCAGGCGCGCCAGCGTGCGGGCGATGTCCATGGCGACGTTGCCGCCGCCGATGACCACCGCGCTGCGCGGCGTTCCGAAGTCCTCGCCCGCTGTGGCTTGGCGCAGCAGGTCGACGGCCTTGCGCACGTCCGGATGGTCGCTGCCGGGAATACGCGTGGCGCGGCCCAGCTGCAAGCCGAGGGCGATGAGCACCGCGTCGTGCTGTTGGTGTAATTGCTCCAGCGTGACGTCGCTCCCGACACGGGTGTTGCAGCGGATTTCGACGCCCAGCGAGCGGATGATCTCCACGTCCTGATCGATGGTGTCGTAGGGCAGGCGGTACTCGGGGATACCCCAGCGCGTCATGCCGCCCGGTTTGTCCAGCGCCTCGAAGACGGTGACGGCGTGACCCTGTTTGGCCAGGTCGAAGGCCGCGGTGAGACCTGCGGGACCGGCACCGATGATGGCGACTTTTTTGCCGCTGGCCGCAGCGGGGGCGCCCACGGCGCGGCGGATCTGCTCAACCGACACCTGGTCCATGATGTGGCGTTTGAGCCAGCGGATGGCGATGGGATCGCCTTCATGGCGCGCGGCGCAGGTGGTCTCGCACTTGTGGGTGCAGACGCGGCCGCAGATGCCGGAAAAGGGGTTGGTCTCGTAGAGCAGCGCGACGCCACGCTGGTAGTCGCCGTCGCGCACGGCAGCGATGTAGTCGGGAACGGCCATGTGCGCCGGACAGGTGGCGACGCACAGGCCGCAGGCGACGCAGCGGTCGGCCTCCAGTTTCGCTTGGGCGACGTCGTAGCCGTGGACGATCTCGGCGAACGAATCGATGCGTGCCTCCGGTTCCATTTCGCCCATGCCGATGCGGGTCTCCTCGGTCAGGCGGTGACCCTCGGGGCGGCGGTAACCGAGTTCGCTCGCATCCCACGACTTGGCGTCGATACCGGGCATGAAGCGGAAGGCGTCGGGATCGGCGTCCACCCACATGTACTCGTTGGACATGGTGAGCGAGCCGGTCATGCAGACGTCTACGCACAGCGCGCACCAGCAGCAGCGCCCGTAGTCGATGCGCGGCCGCAAGCCGGAGTCGCCCGGCTTGGGTTCGCGCCCGGGTGCGGGCAGCATGTCGATGGCGGCGTTCTGGCAGATGGTCTCGCAGGTGCCGCAACCGATGCACGTTTCGATGTCGTTCTGGTGAAAGCCGCGGTAGCGTGGGGCGCCGGGCCGTTCGGTAAGCGGGTCGCGGATGGTGACCGGATCGCGGAACAGGTACTTCCACGCGGTGAAGGGGGAGAAGAGGTCGCGGGCACTCATGGCTATCTCTCGATCTCCGGCGGATAGGTGTGCAGCGACACCATCAGTCCGGCGACGTCGGAAATGTTCACGTTGACGATCAGCCGCTCCAGCAGCGCCATGGCGTGGGTGTAGGAGGGGCCGCGCACGTTGACCCGGCGCGGATAGCCGCTGCCGTCGGTGACCAGGTAGTAGCCGTATTCGCCGCGCGAGCACTCGCCGCGTACGTAGGTTTCGCCGCGCGGAATCTTCCAGTGCAACACGTTGGGAAGCCGCGTCATCACCGGGCCTTTTCGTGGCATTTTGGCGAGGATCTGGCGAATGAGGTCGATGGACATGAGCACGTCGCGGCGGCGTACGTCGGCGCGGGTGTAGGCGTCGGAGTCGCTGCCGGTGACCGGTTCGAAATCGAGTTCTGGGTAGACCAGGTAGGGTTGGTCCTTGCGCACGTCCTTGGCGACGCCGCCGGCGCGGGCGTTGGGCCCGGTAACGCCGTAGGCTTCCATCATTTCTGCATCGATGACACCCAGTCCCACGGCGCGGCGCTTGAACACGGCGTTGTGGAACATCACTTCGTGTACGTCCTTCATAGTGCGTTCGAATTCGCGCAGCGTCTCTTCCATGCGGCCGGCGAATCCGTCCGGCAGGTCGTCGCGCACGCCGCCGGGCAGGATGAACATGTGGTAGATGCGCGCGCCGCTCAGCTCTTCGAAACGGTCCAGCATCAGGTCGCGCACGTAGGTGGTCCACTGGCCGATGACCCCCAGGCCGAAGGCGCCGGACTGGCCGCCCAGGTACATCATGTAGCTGTTGAGGCGGCCCATCTCCAGGATCAGGGTGCGGATCCAGTTGGCCTTTTCGGGCACCTCGATGCCGGCCAGCTCTTCAACGGCGGCGGCGTAGCAGTATTCGTTGAAGTCCGGCTCGGGCACGCAGATGCGGCAGACGATGGGAAAGCACTGGATGAAGGTGCGTCGCTCCATCAGTTTTTCGAAACCGCGGTGCAGGTAGCCGACGTGGGTTCTGCCTTCCACCACTTCGTCGCCGCAGACGGTGAGCTCCACAGACATGTTGCCGGTGATGCCCGGATGCTGCGGTCCTTGCCATAGTTTCAGGTATTTGCCCGACGTGAGGTCGATGTCCAGTGACCCGTCACTCTTCTGAGCGGGATACTGGCTGCGGTCGGGTACGTAGTTCATCTCATTGCCCGTCCGGATAGAGTTTCTGTTTCATGTACTGCTCGGGATCGTGGGATTCGCGTCCCGGGCGGTGGTTGAAGTTCTCATCGGAGAACTGCTTGGTATCGAAATCGCGGCGGTAGGGTGGCTTGTCGATCCAACCTTCGAGGATGAAGTCCTCCTCGATGCGCGGGCTGCCGGGGAAATCGATGCCGAACATCTCGCGCAGCTCGCGCTGGTAGGTGGCGGCCGTGGGCCACAGATCGTGGATGCTCTCCATGCTTGCCAGGCCGTCGATCGGGCGGGGGATTGTGACGCGCACGCCCAGGTCGCAGGCGGCGCCGCGGTTGCTGAGCAGGTAGGTGAGCTGGAAGCGCTCCTCCTCAATCCAATCCACCGCCGTCAGCAACACCAGATGGGTGAAGCCCTCGCGGTCGCGCATGTGCACCAGCAACGGCCGCAGGTTTTCGGCCGCTACGGTAACGAACCCAAGATCAGGCCGCTGCTCGGTAAGTTCGCCGAGGGGAAACAGGGTCCGCAACCGCTTGTAGAGATCTCGCAGGTTCATCGCGTCACCAGTTGTAATCGGGCATGTCCCAGTCGTGGATCACCTTCTTCTGGTTGGCCTTGTACCAGTCGAAGTTTTCGGCGTATTGGTTGGCGCCTTCGGCCTTGCCGGCGCGAATGATCTTTTTCAGCTCCTGGAAACCAGCCAGCAGCGCCTCGGGGCGCGGCATGCAGCCGGCGATGTAGAGATCCACCGGCAGGTAGTCGTCGAGACGCTTGATGGTGTTGTAGGAGTCCCAGTACATGCCGCCGTTGATGGTGCACGAGCCGAGACCCACCACGTACTTGGGGTTCTGCATCTGTTCGTAGGAGCGGATCACGCGCTTCAGCGTCTTTACCGACAGGTAGCCGGCGATGATGAAGAGGTTGGACTGGCGCGGTGTGGGGCGCCACTGCACGCCGTAGCGGTAGGCGTCGAAGCGCGGCGTCATCAGCGGACGCATCTCGATGGCGCCGCAGCCGGTGCCGAAGCCGAGTATCCACAGCGATTGCGAACGCGCCCAGTTGAACAGATCCTCGACGATCTTGATGTAGGCCGGCGGCATTACCGTCGGCGCGCACTCGCAGTAGTAGTCGCGCAGCGGCTCGACCTCGAACTCCTGTCCGTCGGGGCCTTTGACCGTACGCTTCATCAATTCCGGTTTCATGGTTTGCTCATATCAGTACGATGGACAGCACGCCCAGCGGCACCGCCCAAATCAGAAACCAGCGGATCGACTGCTCGACGCGGAAGCGCGGGAACACCACGCCCACGAAGGCCGACCACATATAGATCAGGAATACCTTGAGAAAGAACACCGGCCAGCTCGCCGCGCCGCCGAAGAACAGGCTCATGTAGATGACGATCTTGGCGATGGGGAAGATGGCGCGGTTGGTCTGCATCAACGCCAGGTACGACGAGTGGTACTCGGTGGGCGGACCGATGGGGATCTCCTGGGGCGCCAGCACCACGTCGAAGGGCGGGCGCATCATGGAACCGAGAAAGCCGAGCATCGCTGCGGCCACCGCCAGGGGGTTGGTGAACACGGTCCAGTTGAGCACGCTGCCCTGCTGGGCGGCGACGATGTCGGTGATGGAGAGTGTCTGGTACTGCAACGCCACCGAGAACACCGCCAAGGCGAAGGGTAGTTCGGCAGCGGTGACCTGCGACAGGCCGCGGGTGATGCCGATGGCGGAGTAGGGGTGGCCGCTTTCGGCGGCGCCCAGCGCCATGCCCAGGGTGCCGAAGAAGACGAAGTAGAGCGCCAGGATCAGATCGCCGGCGAAGGAGAAGTTGGAAAACATCTCCGAGCCGTAAATCGTCGGTACGAACAGCAGCAGGCCGACGCCGCCCGAGAGCCGGAATACCGGTCCCAGGTAGTACATGACGCCGTGGGTGACGGAGCTGCGCAGGCCGTAGTTCTTGAGCACGTCCCAATAGTTCTGCCATACCGGGATGCCGTGGCGGCGGCCCACCCGCGCGGCAATCTTCTGGATCAGCGCGTTCTGCAGGAAACCGAAGTTGATGACGATGAACAGCGTCAGCAGCGCGTAGGGAATCTTCATCCAATCGAAGTTCATGGGGTCGAAGCTCACGACAGACTCCCGGCGCTCAACAGATAGACGATGACCACGAAGGCCACGAAGTGCACCGCGTAGGTCTGGCCGTTACCGGTGTAGAAGCGCCGCGCCACGTCCGCCCCGCTGTGCAGCGCGTCGCTGACGGCACCCCAGAACTGCGTGACGAAAGGCTGTGCCATGAAACCCAGCGCCTTGCGGTAGGGGGCGAAGAAGTTCCAGGCGAAGTGGGTGGTCTCGGGCCGGTAGGGCCGTTCGGCAGCGAACACGATGTTGAACTGCTTGACCTTCTGCGCCTTGCGGTTGACGAACAGCAGCCAGGCAAACAGCGTCATGAAGATCACCCCGACGATGATCATGATGGAAACCGGTTCCCAGTACCCGTAGACGCTGCTGATGTGCAGTCCCTCCCAACTCAGGCCGCCGTTGGGGAAAAACTGGTTCATGAACTGGTCGACGCGGCGCAGCGCGAGCCCCGGCACCACCGCGAAGGCGAGCAGCAGTACGACGTAGATCATCTGCGGCAGTACGATCCAGAACGGCGCCTCCTTGAGTTTGCGGTGTTCGTCCTTCAACTGACCGAGGAAGAGGGTGTGGATCAGCCGGAACAGGTAGAGGAAGGCGATGGGGCCGGAGAGGAAGATCAGCACCATGGGCAGCCGCGCCTCGGAGTCGAGGATCGCGTTGTAAAAGATCCAGCGCCCGCCGAAGCCCGACAGCGGTGGTACGCCCGACATGGCGATGATGCCGATCAGCACGGCGATGAAGGAGAGCGGCATCAGCGTGATCAGGCCGCCCATCTGGTACATGGCACGGGTGCCGGTGCGCTTGGCGATGCCGCCCACCGAGAGGAACAGCATCGATTTGTAGATGTAGTGGTTGATGACGAACATCAACGCCATCAGCCAGCCGAGATGATTCATCAACGCCAGGCCGAACAGCGCGTAGCCCATCTGGCCGATGGAGGAGTAGGCGAGCAGGCGTTTGGCGTCTTCCTGGAAGATGGCCATCAGGTTGCCCAGCAGCGCGGTGATGGCGCCGATCCAGAGCATGACGTGGGTGAGGTCGATGCCGAACAGTTCCTGGCGGCCCATGTTGATCAGCAGCACGAACAGACCGTAGAGGCCGGCCTTGAGCAGGATGCCCGAGACCATGGGCGAGACGTCGGTTTCGGCTTCCGCATGCGCGCCGGGCAGCCAGATGTGCAACCCGATGGCGGCGGTCTTGGTCATGAAGCCGATGGCCAGCAGCAGGAAGACCCAGGGTGCCAGCGGTGCGGTCAGCGCGTGCAGCGCGCCCACCTCGATGCTGACGGCGCCCTGCGCCGCCAGCGCGAAGCCGGTCAGGATCAGGAAGGCGCCGCCCAGCGAGAAGACCAGGTAGGAGAGGGCGTGCGGTTCGGAGTGTTTGCCGCGCAGGATCAGGAAGTAGGAGCCCACCGTGAGAATTTCCCAGGCGGCGAAGAAGTCGAAGGTGTCGGTGGCCTCGATCAGCAGCGTCATGCCCGCGAACATCAACATCGCCGCCGGGTAGAAACCGACGCGGCGACCGTGGGCATGGAAACTGGCCAGCAACGTGACCGCACCGCCCACGAGGAAGATGACGAAGAAGATCAACCGCAGCGGATCGTAGCCACCATAGGTGAGCAGGAAGTAGCTCACCATGCCGACGATGGCGAGTGCGTTCTTGCTCCAGGCGGGCAGCCACTCGAGCACGAAGAACGCCAGCGCGAAGAGTAGCGGCAGGGTGAGCAGCAGATTGGTGCGCCCCGCGAGATCGCCCCACAGGTAGCCCAGCGCCCAGCCCACTAGCGCTGCGATACTTACCGCCAGCACGCCGCCCGGTGCGCACGAGACGGCCGTGTCCGGTTTGTCGCGCTTGATGGCGTAGCCGAACCAGCGGAACAGGTAGGCGGCTTCGATGAGCGCGCCGAACAGGATCCAGGCCAGCAGCACTACGCGCCCCTCGGCGGCGAGCACGCGCGCCAGCTCCCACTTGGCGTAAAAGCCGGGGAAGGGCGGCAGGCCGATCAGCAGGCAGAGAAACGAGGCGAAGGCGAACAGCAGCAGCGGATGGCCGCGCAACGCCGCCCATCCCGTGAGCTCTCGGTCCGCGATCAATCCCGACAGCCAGTAAAGCCCCGCCTTGGCGACGGCGTGGGCGACCAACAGGCCGAGGGCAACGAAACCGGTGAGGTCGCCGAGTACGTCGCGCTGGCCGAGCACCGTCAGGATCAGCCCGATCTGCGCCACCGAGGAGTAGCCGAGCAGGCGGCGGTCGTTGCGCTGCGTCAACGCCAGCAGATTGCCAGCCACGAAACTGACGATGCCAATGCCTGTGGCGACCGGCAACCAGGCCGCGCCGCCCGCCGCCAGCAGTTTGTCTACGGCGTAGAGCCCCGCGGCGCCACCGGCGGCCGAGAACAGCGCCGAGTAAGCCGGATGCGCTGACTCGTAGATATCCAGTGCCCAGCCGTTGGCCGGCACCGGCTTCAGCTCCGCCACCAGGGCGATGAAGATCAGGAAGAAGGCTAGCGCGCCGTTGGGCAGCAGGCCCAGCGAGGCGTCGCTCATGCCGTCGATGTTGAGGGTGCCGGTGGCGTGGTAGGCGAAGATGATGCCGACCAGTAGCAGGATGGAGATGACTTGCGAGACCACCAGGTATTTGAAACCGGCGGCGAGGGCGCGTTCGTCCTCGGAGAGCAGGATCAGGCCGCCGGTGGCAATGGCCGCCAGCTCGAAGAAGACGAACAGGTTGAAGGCGTCGCGGGTGAGGATGATGCCGCAATAGGCCATGACGGCGATCAGCCATACCGCCATGGCGCGACGGCCCAGGCGAACGAGTGTCTCGCGCAGCGCCAGCGCCGAGAGCAGGCCGGTGGCGCAGACGATCAGCGTCAGCGCCGCTTCGGGTAGTCCCATGCGCAGGTTGATGGCAAAGGGCGGCGGCGTGCCGGCGGTGTAGATCTCTACCGGAGCGATGCCTTCGACGACGAAGGCCAACAGCCAGCTGGCGGCGATCCAGGTCATGAAGCCGAGGGCGGCGAGGGTGAGCGCGTAGCCGGCGTGGCGCCAGGTGTCCTTGAGCAGGCCGAGCAGAAAGGCGGCGCCCAGGGCGGTGGCGATGATGAGGATCGCGCTTACCATTTGAGCTCCGTGAACTTGCCGATATCGAGGGAGCGCTTGCGTTCAAAGAGTTTGTACGCGTAGGCCAGCATCAGCGCGGTGATGCCGACACCGATGACGATGGCGGTGAGCACCAGCGCCTGCGGCACCGGATCGATGATGCGCGCCGCGGCTTCTGCGGCGGGCACCGCCTGATCGAGAATGGGTGCGGTGCGGCCGGGCAGGTAGCCGACGGCAACGATGACGATGTTGACGCCGGCGTCGGCGATGGTGAAGGCGACGATCATGCGCAGCAGGTTGCGGTTGGTGAGCGCGCCGTAAAGACCGATGAGGATCAGGATGAAGCCAGCCGCCATGGCGATTTGCGCGATCACAGTTCCTCCGTTTGGGAGAGGTCCGCGAGCATGGACGAGAACTCGGCGCCGACTTTGAGACCGATGAGCGAATAGATCAGCGGAATCGCCCCCGCCGAGAGTAGCTGCCCCAATTCACCCAGCGGCAGGATGCGGTTGTCGAGAAAACCGCCGGCGAGGATCAGGCCGAGCAGACCGATGCCAACGTAGAAGGTGCCGGCCAGCGATTCGACGGTGGCGATGAAGCGGTGACTGAAGTGCTTGAGCGGATCGGCGAGTAGGGTCAGCAGCACGCCCGAGGCGATCACCGCGCCGCCCTGGAAGCCGCCGCCGGGTGTCAGATGGCCGTTGACGAAGATGTAGACACCGAGCAGCAGGATCAGCGGCACCAGCAGCCGGGTTCCGGTGGTCAGCAGTTCGCCCACCGGGGTCAGTACGCGCGCTGTTTCACGGCGCCGGCTGCCGCTCAGTACCAGGCCGACGATGGCGGCGGTGAGGAACAGCACCGTGACTTCGCCCAGCGTGTCCAGGCCGCGGTAGGTCACGATGATGGCGGTGACGATGTTGGCTGCGCCCACGTCCGTGGCGGTGTGTTCGGCGTAGTAGTGGCCGGTGAGATTGAGTTCGGCGTCGGGCTGGTAGCCGATCAGCAGCTGCCAGAAGACCGCGCCCAGCAGGAGCACCAGCAGCAGGGCGACGAAGCGCTTAATCATCGGCGGCCTCCACGCGGTGGTCTTTTGCGCCCCCGCGGATGCGCCCGAGCACGAAGAAGAACAGGAAGGTGGTGAGTCCGCTGCCGATGGCCGCCTCGGTCATGGCGACGTCGGGGGCGGCCAGCAGCACGAACAGCACCGAAGCGAGCAGGCTCACCAGGCCGGCGGCGAGTATGGCCACCGGCAGTGCATGGGTGCGGATTGCCACCAGCGCGGCGACGATCATCGCGGTTGCCAGCAGCGCGGCGATGGCCAGTGGCAGGGCGCTCATTGCGGCTCTCCGCTGTCTTCGGCAAGACGGTCGACGACCGTTTTGTCGCTCTTCTCGGTGCCGATACGGTGCGCGGCGCGGGCCAGTACCTGCGAGGAGAGGGGATTGGAGAAGAGGATGAAGAGGCCGATCAGCAGCAGTTTCAGGGTCCACGCCGGCTGCAGGCAGGCGATGCCGGCCAGGGTCAGCAGCGTGCCCAGCGTGGTCGCCTTGGTGCCGGCCTGAATGCGGTTGAACAGATCGGGCATGCGCACCAGACCCAGGCCGCCGAGAAACAGAAACGCGGCGCCGGCCACCAGCAGCAGCCCGCCGAGAAGGGTGAGCGGGGTGTCGGCGAGCATCACAGCCCCCGCTCCAGGTAGCGTGCCACCGCGATGACACCGAGGAAGGAGAGCAGGGCGTAGACCAGCGCCACGTCCAGGTAGATGCCCCGTCCCCCGACCAGGGCGAGCAGAGCGATGCCCGTGACGGCGACGATGGTCATCACGTCGAAGGCGACCACCCGGTCGGCGGCGGAGGGGCCGACCACGAAGCGCCACAGCGCCAGCAGCAGAGCGAGGCCGGCGAGGCAGGCGGCGAGGGTGACCAGCGTCTCAGCCATACATCACCTCCAAGTAGCGCTCGAACCCGGCCACGATGCTGGTGGTGGCGGCCTCGATATCGGTGGATTCCACAGTCACCCAGTGGATGTAGAGCCACTCGCCGTCCAGCTCGACCGTTAGCGTGCCGGGTGTCAGGGTGATGGAATTGGCCAGCAGCAATCGGCCCACGGGGCTCTTGAGCCGGGTGCGTACCTTGACGATGCCCGGCTTCACCGGTAGCGACGGCGACAGCACGATGGCCGCAAGCCGCAGGTTGGCCTTGACCAGTTCCGTGAGGAAATAGAAGAGATAGATAACCGCTGCGCCGAAGGCACGCGGCGTGGCTTGAAAACCGGAGAGAAAACTGGAGCCCGAAAAGAGCAGTGAGATGAGGATAGCTGCCGCGAAACCGACTGCCAGGACATCGGGTGCCAACGAACCGTTCAACACCGACCAAAAGACGACCAGGACCACTACGAGCAGCGACACGTCGCGCGCCTTCAGCATCCTTCCCCCAAACTTCAGGTCATTCGTGATTGCCGGCGGTCAGCCGGCATCCCCATCACCGCCTTACACCTCCCGTGTGTAAGATGTGTTGAATATTAGCGCATACTAATACTCAATGCACAGACCGATTTCGCATTTCGCACGAAAAAAATCTTTTCGAACCTTGCGTTATCACCTACCTCGCGGGTAGGGAATGCGATCGTTACGGGGATCGTGCGTTGCGATTTGGGAGCGGATTTCCCCGACGTCGATAGGGCATCGGCGTTTGCGTCGCACGGCATTACACGACCCACTCCGCCGATGATGCTCGCTCCGATGGCTGCGGTGCCCGTGAAGCGGTGCCAGTGGGCCACTGGGTTGTGTTGCTTCCGGACGTCTATATGTTGGGCGCGCTCTGCGATCCCCGCGTTGTCACCTCTCCGTTGCTGCATTCGGCTACGCCGCACATACGCGGTTGCGCCCGCCGCTCTTGGCGCCGTACAGGGCCCGGTCGGCGCGCGAGAGGATGGCGTCGACTTCGTCCGACGCCTGGATGCCGGTAACTCCGCAGGAGATGCTGACCTGCAGGCCGTGCGCGATGTCCGACCAGTCGGTTGCGGAGATGGTGGCGCGGATGCGCTCCACCAGTTGGACGCCAGCCGCGCGGTCGGCGCCCTGCAGGATGAGAATGAACTCGTCACCGCCGTAGCGGCCCAGGTGGTCCATATCGCGCGAGCACTCGCGGATACGCTCCACCAGCCGCTTCAGCACCTGATCCCCGGTCAGGTGTCCGAGCCGGTCGTTGATGGGCTTGAACAGGTCGATGTCGATCATGGCAACGCTACAGGATTGCCCGTCGCGAATGCCGAGTACCATGGTTTGCTCGATGAGCGGCAGAATGGCCCGTCGGGTGAGGGCGCCGGTCAGCGGATCGTGCGAGGCCAGGTGTTCGGCATCGGTGCGCGCCTGTTCCAGCGCCCAGTTCAACCGATAGAGTTTGGCGCGTATGACTGTGGCGTAGTAGCCAAGCAGAAGGCTGCGTAACACGATCAGGGCGTAGCTCGCGCAAAACAGCACCGCTTCGTAGCGGGTCGGCTCCACGATGCCCAGGGACGGGCGTTGGGGTAGCGCCAGCACTAGGGTGACGCCCAGGAATACCAGTCCCCAGAAGAGCAGCGCGGTTCGCAACTCGATGCGCATGATGCCGAAGGCGAATACGACGATCATGATGCCGATGAATATCGGCGCCAGCTGAGGCGCATAGGCCATGCCCGCCAGCTGGACCACTACTGCGTAGGTCATTTGCCACAAGACCAACTGGGAATTGGCGAATCGATCGCTGAAACCCGCCCAGTGGAGCGTTGAAAAGAGCGCGACGTGACCGAGACCGGCCGCGCCGTAGCACGCGACGAGCAGCCAGTCGGCGGTACCGGCCAGGGCGAATAGGGCATATACCGCGGTGTCCATCAGGTAGCTGACGCCCACCGCGCATACTAGGAAGATTCGGTAGAGTCGACGTTTCTGGGCGCGGCTGAAGCGCGTCCACCCCTCCATTTTGTCCAGCCAGATTTCGTC
>JBNKCG010000039.1:0-14518 GCA_050287605.1 Gammaproteobacteria bacterium
TCCAGGTTGGCGTTGCCCGGTTGCTCGTCGTCGCTGACCGTCACCTCACCTTTGCGGGTCGGCACCGCGATGGGTTCGATCTCCTTGGCGAAGGTGCCGTCGGTGATGGCCTGCTGGGCGCGGGTCAGCGAGGCGATGGCGAACTCGTCCTGCTGCTGACGGGTGAAGCCGTATTTTTCGGCGCACTGTTCGGCGAAGACGCCCATCAGCTTGCCCTTGTCGTAGGCATCTTCCAGGCCGTCGACGAACATGTGGTCGAGCACCTGCCCGTGTCCCATGCGCAGTCCGGCGCGCACCTTGGGCAGGACGTAAGGTGCGTTGGTCATGCTCTCCATGCCGCCTGCCACCATGACGTTGTTGCTGCCCGCCACCAGCAGGTCGTGGGCGAACATGGTCGCCTTCATCCCCGAGCCGCACATCTTGTTGACGGTGGTGCAGCCGGCGCCCAGCGGCAGGCCCGCGCCCAACGCCGCCTGGCGCGCCGGCGCCTGGCCCTGGCCGGCGGGCAGCACGCAGCCCATGATCACCTCTTCCACGTCGGCGGCGGCAACGCCGGAGCGTTGCAACGCGGCGCGGATGGCGTGGGCGCCCAGTTGCGGCGCGGCCAGCGGCGCCAGGCAACCCTGGAAACCGCCCATGGGGGTGCGGGCGGCGCCGACGATGACGATGGGATCGTTGTTCATTTCAGACTCCTCTACGTTTGCATCCGGTTCGACGGGCCGCGCCTACTGGGCGACGCCGTCAAGCATGTAGTTCACGATGGTCCGTTGCCCGCTCTCCATGATCGGCGCGGGGAAGGGGCACGATTTGCGCTGCTCGGCGTCCAGGTGTACGCCGGTGAGTATGGCCACGGCGGCGACCTCGTCGGTTTCCACGTTGCGCATCTCATGCACAAAGCGGATCACCCGTTCGCGCATCTCCAGTACGCCGGTGTGCACGGTGACGGTATCACCGGCATGCAGTTCGCGGCGGTAGGTGATGTTCTGCTGTACCGCGGCCATGCCGCGTTTTTCGTTGCGCAGGTACGACGGTGTGATCCCCAGCGTGGTGAACAGGTTCCAGGTTGCCTCGTCGAACTTGCCCACGTACCACATGACGTTCATGTGGCCCACGTGGTCGCAGTGCCACGGGTAGACGGTGCCGCGGTAGGTGGGGATCAGCTCGCTCACGCCTGCGTCTCCCGCCTTACGCCGATTCCTGAAACAGCTCGCGGCCGATGAGCATGCGGCGGATCTCGCTGGTGCCGGCGCCGATCTCGTAGAGCTTGGCGTCGCGCAGCAGGCGCCCGGTGGAATACTCGTTGATGTAGCCGTTGCCGCCCAGGCACTGGATCGCCTCCAGCGCCATTTGCGTGGCCTTCTCGGCGGCGTAGAGGATGGCGCCGGCGCAATCCTTGCGGCTGGTTTTGCCCGCATCGCAGGCACGCGCTACGGCGTAGATATAGGCGCGGCAGGCGTTGAGCGTGGTGTACATGTCGGCCAGCTTGCCCTGCATGAGCTGGAAGGTGCCGATGGGTTTGCCGAACTGCTCGCGTTCGTGCAGGTAGGGCACCACCACATCCAGGCACGCCTGCATGATGCCCAGCGGACCGCCGGCGAGTACCGCGCGCTCGTAGTCGAGTCCGCTCATCAGCACCGCCACTCCTCGGTTGAGTCCGCCCAGGATGTTCTCTTCGGGCACTTCGCAATCCTGGAATACCAATTCGCCGGTGTTGGAGCCGCGCATGCCCAGCTTGTCCAGCTTCTGGGCGGTGGAGAAGCCCTTGAAACCCTTCTCGACGATGAAGGCGGTAATGCCGCGCTGTTTGGCCTCGGGGTCGGTCTTGGCGTAGACCACCAGGGTGTCGGCGTCGGGACCGTTGGTGATCCACATCTTGTTGCCGTTGAGAACGTAGCGGTCGCCCTGCTTGACGGCGCGCAGGCGCATGCTCACCACGTCGGAGCCGGCGCCCGGTTCGCTCATGGCCAGGGCGCCGATGTGTTCGCCGCTGATCAGCCTGGGCAGGTATTTGCGCTTCTGTTCGGCGCTGCCGTTGCGGCGGATCTGGTTGACGCAGAGGTTGGAGTGGGCGCCGTAGGAGAGCCCCACCGAGGCCGACGCGCGGCTGATCTCCTCCATGGCGATGACGTGGTCGAGGTAGGTCATACCGGCGCCACCGTCGGCTTCCTCCACCGTGACGCCCAGCAGGCCGAGTTCGCCCATGCGCGGCCACAGCTCGTTGGGGAACTCGTTGCTGCGGTCGATCTCGGCGGCGCGCGGGGCGATCTCCGCCTGGGCAAAGTCGTAGATCGACTGGCGCAGCATCTCCGTCGTATCGGAGAGCTGGAAATCGAGGGTGGGATAACTCACTCCGTGCATGGTGTGTCCTCGCAAAATCGTAGGGGTCAGCCCGGGCTCAGGTCCGGACGATCGACGACAGTCATCAGCGTCTGCAGCAGCGTGGCGCAGGGCTTTTCGTGGCCTTCCTTGACCACGGCCACGTCGGCCTTGGTAATGACCAGGTTGCGGCCGGCCTTCACCACCACCCCTCTAGCGATCAGCAGCTCGCCATCGGCGGGGGCCAGCAGGTTCATCTTGTATTCCACAGTGAGCACGCTGGCGTCGGGCGGCATCAGCGAGTAGCCGGCGTAACCCGCCGCCGAGTCGGCGATGGTGCCGACGATGCCGCCATGGAAGAAGCCGTGCTGCTGGCTCAAGCCCTCGTGGTAGGGGAGGCGGATCTCGCAGTGACCCGGCGACACCGCTGCCAGCTCGGCGCCCAGGTACTCCATCACGCCCTGACGCGCGAAGCTGGCACGCACCCGCTCGGCGTAGTGGTCGTCTTGCGCCTGGAAATCGCTCATCGCGCCGCCCGCTCTCCTCACCCGCAGTCTAGTTTTTGACTGATCTGCCGTCAGTCTATACGCTACCGTATAGTAACCGCCCGGGCGCTGTCAATACGCCCCCGTATGGAATCGGAGCATGACGAGCAAACCGCAAAAAGCGCCCAAGCTGTCGCGCCAGGAGTGGATCGAAGCGGCCCTCGACGCCTTGGCCGAAGGCGGCGTGGAAGCGCTGCGGGTTGAGGCGGTGGCCAAGCGCCTGCGGGTGACCAAGGGCGGGTTCTACTGGCATTTTCGCGACCGTCCGGATCTCTGCGCCGCGGTTCTGGAACAGTGGCGGACGGGGCGCATGGCGGTCATCGACCGGCAGACGCAGCGCGCAGCGGGCGACGATGCGCGCCAGGTGCTCAAGGACCTGCTGGCGCTCTATGCCGGCGCGCGCAACGAAAAGGGGCGCGCCATCGAGCTGGCCATCCGTGACTGGGCACGGCGCGACGCCGGGGCGGCCGAGGTGGTGGCGCAGGTGGATCAGTACCGCCTGGAGCGGGTCGGCGGACTGTTCCGTGATCTGGGGTGCAGTCAGGAGGAGGCGCTGGCGCGCGCCTATCTGTTCTACGCCTACGTGTTCGGGGAGAGTCTGCTGCTGCCGCGCCTTGGTGAGCAGGGCCACGAGGCGGCGCGCGCGGCCTGTGCGCGTATCATGCTGGACGACCAGAACGGGGGGGGCGGCTAGGCCTCTTCGGCGACGGCGATCTTCTGCAGCTGGCCCTCGCACTGGGCTTCGATGGCGTCGAGCTCCTGGAGCAGCATTTCGATGTCCTGCTGCTGCTGCTGGAGAATGGCGCGGCGCTCGCGGATCTTTTGCAGGAAGTACTGCATCTGGCCCACCTCGCCGGGCGAGGAGTCGTAGAGGTTGAACAGCTCGCGGGTTTCCTGCAGCGTGAAGCCGAGGCGCTTGCCGCGCAGGATCAGTTTGAGGCGCACCCGGTCGCGGTTGGAGTAGACGCGGGTACGGCCGCGCCGCGTAGGCTGCAGCAGCCCCTGATCCTCGTAGAAGCGGATGGCGCGGGTGGTGACGTCGTACTCGCGCGACAGTTCGGTGATGCTGTAGGTTCGGGCCTTGTTCAACGCTGGGGTACCGGTCATGAGGTGCTTGAAATCCTGCGGACGACGTCTTCCACGGGCAGATTATATACAATTGACGTAAACGTAAAGATAGAGCAGGGTGATGGTCTCTTTCCGCTCCCGGGATTCCCGGTAACCGCAGGTGAATTCGCCTATGTTGTTGAACGCTGAACGTTCGTTGCTGCTGGTCGTCGATGTGCAGGAAAAACTGGTTCCCGCCATCCACGAGCATCAGCGCGTGGTGGACAACTGCGCCTGGCTGCTGGATGTCGCCCGCGACATGGGCGTCCCGCGCCGGGTCTCCGAACAGTATCCACGCGGGCTCGGTCCCACCGTCGCGGAGCTGCGCAGCCGGGTCGAGGCCGGCGAGCTGATGGAGAAGGTGCACTTTTCCTGCGTCGCCGAAGAGGAGTGCCGCGCCAGCCTGCTGGAAGCGGGGCGTGAGCAGATCGTGGTGGCCGGTATCGAGGCGCACGTCTGCGTGCTGCAAACCGTGCTTGACTTGATGGGATTGGGGGCGGAGTCGGGCAAATCGGTGTTCGTGGTCGCCGACGCCGTCTCGTCCCGCGATCCCCGCAACGCGGAGCTGGCGCTGGCGCGGATGCGCCAGGCCGGGGCCGAGATCGTCAGCCGCGAGATGGTGGCGTTCGAGTGGGCGCACAAGGCCGGCACCGATCGCTTCCGTCATCTCAGCAAAGCTTATCTAAAGTAGGAGAGATATGGGTTCCGACTACGCCGAGCTGGCCGAAAGCGGTCAGCTGACGATCCGCACCGTCGCCATGCCGGCCGACACCAACCCCAACGGCGACATCTTCGGTGGCTGGCTGATGGGGCAGATGGACATCGCGGGCGGCAGCGCCGCGATTCAACGTGCCCAGGGCCGCGTCGTCACGGTGGCCGTGGACGCCATGACGTTTCTCAAGCCGGTATTCGTGGGCGACGAGGTGAGCTGCTACACCCGGGTGGGCCGGGTGGGCAACACCTCCATCACCATCAGGGTGGAGACCTGGGTGCGGCGCATGCGCACCCGCGATCTGGTCAAGGTGACGGAAGGGACCTTCATCTACGTCGCCGTCGACGGCAACGGCCGGCCGCGGCCGGTTCCCCCCGAGGATGTCACCGAGAAACAGTGGGTCATCTGATCCCGCTCCAGCCGCTACGAGGTAACCGATATGAGCGCGAACCCTTCCCTCGACGACGATCTCGTCCTGCGCAGCGACCGCGACGGCGTCTGCACCCTGACCCTGAACCGCCCCCAGGCGCGCAACGCCCTCTCGGTAGGGTTGATGACGGAGTTGCAGGCGCAACTGGATGCCGTGCGTGACGATCGCTCCGTGCGCGTGGTGGTGTTGGCGGCCAACGGCCCGGCCTTTTGCGCCGGCCACGACCTCAAGGAGATGCGCGCCAACCCCGAGCGCGCCTTTTACGAGGCGCTGTTCTCCCAGTGCGGGCGGCTGATGACCAGCATCGTCAGGCTGCCGCAGCCGGTGATTGCGCGCATTCACGGTATCGCCACCGCCGCCGGCTGCCAGCTCGTCGCCACCTGCGATCTCGCGGTCACCGTCGACGCGGCGCGTTTCGCCACGCCGGGCGTCAACATCGGCCTGTTCTGCTCCACGCCCATGGTGGCGCTGAGCCGCGCGGTGGGACGCAAGCACGCCATGGAGATGCTGCTTACCGGCGAGATGATCGGCGCCCAGCGCGCCTACGAGATGGGGCTGGTCAACCGCGTGGTACCGGCCGAGCAGTTGGACGAGACCGTCGCCGCCCTGGCGCAGGGCATCGCCTCCAAATCGCCGCTCACGCTGGCCATCGGCAAGGAGGCCTTCTACCGACAGGCCGAACTGGGCCTGGACGATGCCTACGCCTATTGCAGCGAAGTGATGACCCGCAACATGCTGGCGCGCGACGCCGAGGAGGGCATCGACGCATTTCTGGAAAAGCGCACGCCCACGTGGCGCGGCGAATGAGTTTTAACGAGACGTAACGAAGAGACAGCAGAACCCCATGACACGATTTACCGGAACCGATACCTACGTCGCCACCGAAGAGCTGATGGTGGCGGTCAATGCCGCCATCGCCTTGCAGCGTCCGCTGCTCATCAAGGGCGAGCCTGGCACCGGCAAGACCATGCTGGCCATCGAAGTGGCGCGCGCGCTCGGCTGGCCGCTGGTGCAGTGGCACATCAAGTCCACCACCAAGGCGCAGCACGGGCTCTACGAGTACGACGCCGTGTCGCGCCTGCGCGATTCGCAGCTCGGTGACGACCGCGTCCACGACATCGCCAACTACATCAAACGCGGCGCGCTGTGGGATGCCTTCGATTCCGAACGCCAGACCGTGGTGCTCATCGACGAGATCGACAAGGCCGACATCGAATTCCCCAACGATCTGCTGCGCGAGCTGGATCGCATGGAGTTCTACGTCCACGAAACGCAGCAGCTCATCGAAGCGCGCCACCGGCCGCTGATGATCATCACCAGCAACAACGAAAAAGAGCTGCCCGACGCTTTCCTGCGCCGCTGCTTCTTCCACTACATCCGCTTTCCCGACAAGGAGACCATGGCCGAGATCGTCAAGGTCCACTACCCGGAGCTGAAGAAGGAGCTGCTGCGCGAAGCGATGGAGGTATTCTTCGAACTGCGCGAAGTGCCGGGCCTGAAGAAGAAGCCCTCCACCTCGGAGCTGCTGGACTGGCTCAAACTGCTGATGGCCGAGGACATCCCGCCCGAAGTGCTCAAGGGCAAGGATGCGCGCAAGGCGATTCCGCCGCTGCACGGTGCGCTGCTCAAGAACGAGCAGGACGTGCACCTGTTCGAACGGCTGGCGTTCATGGCGCGGCGCAACTGATCACGGCTCGCCTGTCCCTCCATGCTGATCGATTTCTTCTACCATCTGAAGTCCGCCGAGCTGCCGGTCACCATCCGCGAGTACCTGGATCTGCTCGGTGCCATGGAAGAGCGCGTGGCCGCGCCCAGCCTGGACGACTTCTACTTTCTGGCGCGCGTGGTGCTGATCAAGGACGAGCGGCTCTACGACCGCTTCGACCGCGCCTTCGGCGCTTTCTTCAACGACATCCCCGATCTGGGAGCCGAGTTTGCCGCCGAGATTCCCGCCGAGTGGCTGCGCAAAATGATGGAGCGCCACCTGAGCGAGGAGGACAAACGCAAGCTCGAAGCCATGGGTTGGGACAAGCTGATGGAGACCCTGCGCCAACGGCTGCAGGAACAGGACGGCGCCCACCACGGCGGCAGCAAGTGGATCGGCACCGGCGGCACCTCGCCCTTCGGCGCCTACGGCTACAACCCGGAAGGGGTGCGCATCGGCCAACACGAATCGCGTCACCGCCGCGCGGTCAAGGTGTGGGACAAGCGCGAGTTCCGCAACTTCGACGATTCGGTGGAACTGGGTACGCGCAACATCAAGGTGGCGTTGCGCCGCTTGCGCCAGTTCGCCCGTACCGGCGCCGCGGAAGAGTTGGACATGGACGACACCATCCGCTCCACCGCCGACCGCGGCGGGCTGTTGGACCTGAAGATGGTCCCCGAGCGCCACAACGCGGTCAAAGTGCTGCTGTTTCTCGACGTGGGCGGCTCCATGGACGATCACATCCGCGTTTGCGAGGAGCTGTTTTCCGCCTGCCGCACCGAGTTCAAGCACCTGGAGTATTACTACTTCCACAACTGCGTCTACGAGCGCGTGTGGCGCGACAACCGGCGCCGCCACAACGAGACCGTGCCCACCTGGGAGGTGCTGCACTCCTACGGCAGCGACTACAAGCTGATCTTCGTCGGCGACGCCACCATGAGTCCCTACGAAATCCTCTATCCCAACGCCTCGGTGGAACACTGGAACGAGGAGGCCGGCCAGGTGTGGCTGCAGCGCCTCATCGCCACCTATCCCAAGACCATCTGGCTCAATCCGCAGCAGGACACCTACTGGGATCAGATCCCCTCCGTTCAGGTGGTTCGCGAGATCATCGGACCCACGCGCATGTACCCCATGACCCTGGAAGGGTTGGAAGAGGGCATGCGTTACCTCGCCAAATAGCCGGTACCCACAGGTATGAGTTCATCGGACGGGCGCACCGTCGTCGTCACCGGTTGTTCCAGCGGCATCGGCCACTGCGTGGCCCACGGGTTGCGCCGGCGGGGCTACCGCGTCTTCGCCACCGCGCGCAGCGGCGAGGATGCGCAGCGGCTGCGCGGCGAGGGACTGGAGAGCCTGGTATTGGATCTCGCCGACAGCGCCTCCATCCGCACGGCGGTGGACGAGATCCTCGGGCGGAGTGGCGGGCGCGTGTACGCGCTGTTCAACAACGGCGCCTACGGACAACCCGGCGCGGTGGAAGATTTGACCCGCACCGTGCTGCGCGAGCAGTTCGAGACCAACCTGTTCGGCACCCACGAGCTCACTACGCTGCTGATCCCGGCCATGCGCCGTCACGGCGAGGGGCGCATCGTGCAGAACAGCTCGGTGCTGGGGCTGGTGGCCATGGCCTACCGCGGTGCCTACAACGCCAGCAAGTTCGCGCTGGAGGGGCTGACCGATACGCTGCGCCTGGAGTTGCGCGGCAGCGGTATCCACGTCTCACTCATCGAACCGGGTCCCATCACCAGCCGCTTTCGCGCCAACGCGTTTGCCGCGTTTCAGCGCAACGTGGCCGCCGATAGCAGCGTTCACCGCGAGGCGTACCAGAACATGGCGCGCCGGTTTACGACGCCGGGTCCGGTCGCCCCGTTCACGCTGCCGCCCGAGGCGGTGCTGAAGCGGGTCGTTCACGCCCTGGAGGCGCGGCGCCCCAGGGCGCGCTACTACGTCACCGTCCCCACCCACCTGTTTGCCGTCTTGCGCCGCGCGCTTCCGCAACGGCTGCTGGATGAGGTACTGTTCCGGATCGGCGTCAACGAGCGCAAGCCGTAGCGCGGCGTCACTTTCTCAACCATGGACGAGAGAACAGCCCGTTGACCGCCGCCGTTTCATACTCCAGGAGATCGCGCCCCCGATGATCGATGCCGGCACTCTGATGCGCCTGTTCGACAACGTGCTCGGATGGCTCAAGTCCGCGCGCGACGAGCGGGCCAAGAACGAAGAGCGCTACCGTCGCGCGCTGCTCTCCGTCTACCTGGCGGCCAACGAGACCAAGGCCTATCTCGCCACCATGAAGCGGCGCAAGCACCCCGATCACGACCGCGAGCGCAATCTGTCGCGCCTGTGGAGCGAGGCGGCGGTGGACCTGCGCAAGGTGGACCCCGATCTCGCCAAGCGCTGCCTGCTCACCGGCGACTACTGGGCCGATCCCACCGCGTGGTCCGAACCGGCACTGCAGGAGGCGCGCATCACCCTCAAGGAGCTCTACGAACGCGCACGCGAACTGCTCTGAGCGTTTTCAAAGTACCCTCTCTCACCGCAACAGGGGGAACCGCATGCCGTGACCTTCCGAGACAGGTTCTAGTAGTATTGCCCCCTTAAGCGTAAAGACATCAGGAGACGGCCGTGCGGCTGAGCGTTGACCAATTCCGGGCCTGGGACAACAAGTGCATCACCTTGTTGGGCATGTCGGGCGTGGGCAAGACCCACCTCTCCGCCAAGCTGCGCCGTCACGACTGGTTCCACTACTCCGGCGACTACCGCATCGGCACCCGCTACCTGGACGAACCCATCCTCGACCAGATCAAGGAGCAGGCGATGCGGGTGCCGTTCCTGCGCGAGCTGCTGCGCAAGGATTGGATCTACATCCGCAACAACATCAAGGTCGACGACCTGGGGCCGGTGCTTTCGTTCGTGGGCAAGCTGGGCGACCCCGAGCAGGGCGGAGTGGCGCTTACCGATTTCATCCGCCATCAGGCGCTCTACCGCCAGGCGGAGATCGCCGCCATGAACGACGTGCCGGAGTTCATCGAGAAGGCGCAGAAGATCTACGGCTACAAGCACTTCGTCAACGACGTGGGCGGCAGCCTGTGCGAGATGGAAGATCCCGCCATGCTCGACCTGCTGGTCGAGCGCACCCTGATCCTCTACATCCAGGTGACCGACGCCGAGGAGGAGCGCAAGCTGGTGGAGCGCGCCGAGAGCGACCCCAAGCCGCTCTACTTCCGTCCCGCGTTTCTGGAGGAGCAGTTGAGCGCCTACCTCGCCGAGACCGGTTTGAGTTACGCCGCGCAGATGAATCCGGATGAATTCACCCGCTGGATCTTCCCGCGCCTGTTTCACGCGCGCGTGCCGCGCTACGAGGCCATCGCCGAGCCGCACGGCTACGTCGTCACCGCCAAGGAGGTGGCGCAGGTGCGCGACGAAAGCGATTTTCTGGCGCTGATGGAAACCGCCATCGCCCGCAAGGGCTGATCGATACGAGACCAAACCGGACAACCGGGAGAGTGAGTAGACAGCAATGCCGCTAGTTGCACACAACGGACTACCGACCTTCGATCGCCTGCATGACGAAGGCGTGCCCGTGCTCGACCCCGAGCGGGCCAAGCACCAGGACATCCGCGAACTGCATATCGGTCTGCTCAACATGATGCCCGACGGCGCCTTGGCGGCCACCGAGCGCCAGTTCTTTCGCCTGGTGGGGGAGAGCAACCCCATCGCCCAGTTCTACGTGCATCCGTTCACGCTCGACGGCCTGCCGCGCAGTGCCGCGGCGCGCGAGCATATCGAGCGCTACTACGAGCCGTTCGCCAAGGTCCGCGAGGAAGGTCTCGACGCGCTGATCATCACCGGCGCCAACGTCACCTATCCCGATCTGGCGCAGGAGGCGTTCTGGGAGCCGCTGATCGAGGTGTTCGAGTGGGCGTCGGAGAACGTGACCTCCACCCTGTGCTCGTGCCTCGCCACCCACGCGGTGATGCAGTTTCACTACGGCCAGCGGCGCATTCCGCGGCCGGACAAGCTGTGGGGCGTATTCGAGCATCGCCTGCTGAGCAAGCATCACCCGTTGGTCAACGACATCAACACCCACTTCACCGTTCCCCATTCGCGCTGGAACACCGTCACGCGCGAACAGTTCGAGGCGCCGGGATTGCGGATTCTGGCGGAGAGCGACGAAGGCGGCGTGCACCTGGTCACCAGCGCCGACGGTCTGCGCATCGTCATGTTTCAGGGCCACCCCGAATACGACACCGTCTCGCTGCTCAAGGAGTACAAGCGCGAAGTGGGGCGCTTCATCCGTGGCGAACGCGAAGACTACCCGCCGTTCCCGCGTCACTACTTCGGCGTGGGTCAGCGTGCGCTGCTGGACGAATACCGTCTGCGCGTGGAACGCGCGCGCGAACGCGGAGAGGCAGCCCCCCAGTTTCCCGAACACGAGATCGAAGACCGCTTGCGCAACACCTGGCACGACACCGCCGAAGCGGTGATCGGCAACTGGATGGGCTGCGTCTACCAGGTGACACACCGCGATCGGCGTATCCCGTATATGGAGGGGGTGGACCCCGACGATCCGTTGGGGTTGGGGCGGTAGTGGGGATGTTGTGGAGGGGATTGGGAGCGGCGGAAGTCGCGAACGGGTTTGCAACTAGATGATCAGCAACAGTGCCAAGATAGAGGCGATGCTGCGATGCGAGACCTGCTCTTGTGATGCAGCGGACGCCAGTTGTGCACAGTCCCGCAGTTAATCCAAGGAGAAGGTAAGTGCCGGGTTTGCTCACCGAGTCTGAGGTCATTGACGCCGTATGCCGCTATCTCGAGGCGGAGGGCTACGTCATCGAACAGCGTCTGACCGAAACCCAGCGCGGCGATGACATCATTGCCCGCTCGGCCGATGGGGAGCGTGAATTGGTAGTGGAAGCCAAGGGTGAGACCAGCTCCAAACCCCACACAGCCAATTTCGGCAATCCGTTCAAGCGGAGTCAGGTCCACGCCCATGTCGCCAAGGCGTTCTTCCGCGCGGCTCAAACGGTGGGAACCTGCCGTCGATCAGCGGTGGCTCTACCTAATAGCGATTTTCACGAAGCCTTTGTCAACCAAGTGGCGCCAGCACTCCGCAAGCTCGAAATCGAGGTGCTATGGGTGTTACCCGATCAATCGGTCAAAGTGGCCGGTTACGCGGAGCCGCTATAACATTTCTTTCAGACACGGCGTCCTAATAGAGCTCGTAGGGCGCAATAACCGAAGGGCATTGCGCCGAATGTGAATAGATCGGATTGATAACCACTCGTTACTGTGTCTGTGCGGCAGATGAATGAACGGTAAAGAAGTACGGCAGCCGTGGTGGGTGGTTGTGGCGACAGTTTGGCGTTGGATCAGGCTGTTGGGAACTCCATGCGGCGCAATGCCCTTCGGTTATTGCGCCCTACGCGGGCTGAAATGGATTCTCTAAGTGATGGAGATGCTGTATTTCTGGGGCAAATATTCTAAGGCTCAACGAGTTACGTTGGGCCGACTAGTCACGATGTTTGAGAATGAACACTCAAAATAGCGGTGCGCTTATATTCGGCCACTACTTAGTAGCGTTCGTTGATCTTCTTGGCCAGCGGGAAAGACTCAGAAGGTTGAGCGCTCTACCCAGTGAGGCAGGTGGTCCTGAATACGCGGAGTTTGTCCAAGTTGTCAAGGATACGGTTGGAGCTGTTCATGATCTTCAAAATACGGCATACGAATTTTTTAGTTCATTTACGAAAAATGAAAAAAGCGTTCAATTGAATGTGCTGCCAGACCTCGGAAAGTTGAGCAACGCAGAAATTAAGTTTCAGCACTTTTCGGATGGATTGGTCATATATATCCCACTGAGAACTGATGAGGACTATTCCCCTTTAAGGGGAGTTTATGGAGCACTGGCTGCCTGCGGAGTGCTTTGTCTGTTGGGGTTGGCCAAGAAAAGGCCTGTCAGAATCGGTATATCCATTGGTATCGCGGCCGAGTTACATGAAAACGAACTCTACGGGAAGGCGATAGCAGATGCCTATGAGCTCGAATCATATGTTGCCCAATATCCACGCGTCGTGCTTTCAGAAGAAGTTGTCACCTATTTGGATAGTTACGCGCATGCGAAATGCACCAAGAGCGATTTAGAGTGCCAAATCACAGCAAAAACGGCTGAGGCTAGCTTAAATATGCTTGCGAGAGATTTTGATGGAAGAGCAATCGTAAACTATCTTGGGGAGTGCTTCCGAAATCATCTAATGGATGGTGTGGACGACATGGTCTATATACACGCCAAGTCATTTATAGATGAACAGTTAAAAAGGCACCAACTGGCGCAAAATTCAAAGCTGGCATTTCGCTATACGATGTTGCACGGATATTTTGTTGAGCATCTAGAAGGTGATAAGCAATCGCTTGTCTAATAGCACAGTAGGGCGCAATAACCGAAGGGCAATTTTCCCTACGACCTGTTGCCGTTTTTCGGCCCCATGAGACTACGCAATGGACGAAACTGGGTTGCTCGAGAAAGATGGGTTTCTGGATCCTCAGGTTCAGGAATGGATAGACGCTAGCCGCAAAAGGAATTCCAGTTGGCTCGATCTCAGTACCGACACCAATCGTTTGGCGATGCGGGTTCTATTTACCGTTGACGCCCACAACCGAGCAGTTGAAGAGTTGGTTCCGACCCTCCTCTACATTCGGCTCGTGCATGCATTCCAGGGGGTGGTTCTTATGGCAGAGCGTGGGATGGTAACTCAGGGAAGAGTCCTTGCCCGTTCAATGCTCGATACGCTGTTTCCGTTAGTCGCAATCGTCAAAGAGCCCGCTCGTGCAAATGATTTTGTAAAGAGTCACTGGATTCACCAGCGGAAGTTCTTCCGAAAAGCGGAACGACTAGGTTCAGAATTGATTAGAGAGTTGGAAGATCCCGCGACCAAGCACCTCATGGAAGAGGTACAATCTAAAATCAATGAAGATAATATAGAAGAAATAAAGACGGTACAGTGGGCGAAGAGGGCGGGTTTGGAGTGCTGGTACCTTACAGTGTATGCGCTCCTGAGCGGGACAGTGCATTCGTATGTAGCCGATCTCGAAGAATACCGTGTGTTCTTGGACGATACTACGATCAATGAGCTCAACTGGGGGCCCCGGGACGACGGGCTACAGTTTCTGATGATGGCTTCAGTGGAAGCCACCATCATGGCGATCGAGCATATCCAGTCAATATCTAATGAGCGCTTTGAAGAGTCATTGGCTAGTATCCGCGCGAGAACAGATGACCTAATTAAGTTTGATTTTAATCTCTCAGAAAAAGCAATGAAAGAAATTGCGGGTCATGGGGTGCAATAACCTAAGAGCATAGCGCCGAAGGCTTCTTTGGCAAAGTACAGGGTCTAGCCTTGTAGCACGCGCGGGTTCTCGCAGAAATGGTTCTAAGAAGTCCTTCGCGCTCTTGGCGTCTCGACTCGAGCAGCCTGCTTTGATCTACTTCCTGCATCCACGCGAGAGACAAGACTGAACCCAATCGCGATTGCCGCCGCTCCTACAACTGCCCTGCGCGATCACGCAACACGAACTTCTGAATCTTCCCCGTTGAGGTCTTGGGCAACGACCCAAACACTACGGTACGCGGAATCTTGAACCCGGCCAGGTGTTCGCGGCAGAAGGCGATGATCTCCGCTTCGCTGGCGCTGGCTCCCGGTTTC
>JBNKCG010000040.1:0-62415 GCA_050287605.1 Gammaproteobacteria bacterium
CCAGCGACAGGGTGTTGTGCACCACCGCCTGACCGATGTCCAGGATCTCCACCTCGAATTGGGCCAGCACGGCCATCAGCGAAGCGGTCAATCCGGGACTGTCGTCGCCGGAGATCTGGATGAGGACGATGTTGTTCATGGGTTGGGTAGGTGGTTAGGGTGAGGTAGGCGGGGGATGATAGCAGAGTGGGGTTTAAAAACCATTTACCACGAAGTACACAAAGTTCACGAAGTAGCTGAAAACCGGGAAAGGGTGATTGGCCGGTCGACGATTTTTCGCGATGCTTTCTCAGTAGGTTGACAGTGAAGAAGTAGATTCCGCCGTGATGAAGGGTTCGGCGATAGTTGGGTGTGAAGTGAGTAGTACCAGGAAAACCATGCGGCGCAATGCCCCTCGGTTACTGAGCCCTACAGTCCTCTATTGCTTTGAGCTCCCAGATTTGGGGCTAAGTTTGGTGTCCGTTTCCTCAGGAATTTCGCCAAAACGTTCGTTCCATTCGCTCTCTAAGTGGCTTATACGAGTAGATAGAATCTCGCAGTATTTCTTGAGGTTTTCGTGTTTGTTGGAAGGCGGGTTTTTGGAAGCCCAATTGATGATTACGAATGAGAGTCTGGCTATTTCTCGCGCATTGTAGTGGCAAAATAGTGCGAATCGTCTATCAGTAACTCTGTTTAGTGTTTTGTGCAGTGCTGGAGGCATTTGCTTTGAGGAGGGGTGTACCGCCTGATCGCGCCACGAAAAATTCTGTTGTATCGCTTTCCTCACGAACGCAGCACGACGAGCAGACATCGGAAATGCTAAACGCAGTACTTCAGAAATTTGACGATTCCGAGCCGTTCCATTTCTCTTCCATGCCCTTATTGTGTTTTCTGGGATTGATATTAGTCCTTTTACATTTGCGTAGAATGCATCTACGGCGATGCAACTACAAGCTACTGCTTGCATGCCAGCTTTCAATTCTTCTTGAAGAAGTTGACCAATATTGGAAGTGAGGTTCTCGTCGACCGCAGCCCTCAGTTGATCGTTGATATTCTTTGATTGGTTTACGTGGTCAAGAGAAATCTCTAACCAAAGGGGTGTTTGGTCCACTCCTGTATGAAGTTCGATTATGTCGGCTTCAATATTGCCCTCCGGACCCATTCTGAGCCTCAATGAAGGAATCGAAATTCGCATGCCTTTGACTATAAAGACTCCGGGTTCCGATTTGGTTTCATCTTTCATGTGTCCTAATCCGTAGCTCGTAGGGCGCAATAACCAAAGGGCATTGCGCCAAATTTCAATCCGAAATAGAAGATGCCAACTCAAATTTTACCACCAGCCCATCGGCCACCCGCAACGCACCGAACAGCGCGCTGTAGGGTTCGATACCAAGTTCGGTGAGCTCGAGCGGCAGTTCGCCGCGCGCGATCAGCTCTTTGAAGCCACGTTCCAGGCGTACCGTTGCCGGAGCAGAGTAGTGGTGATTGCGTACCGTGAACTGAACGGTGAGTTCCAGATCGGTGCCGCGTTCGCCGCGTACCTCGCCAGTGACGATCACGTAGGGAAAGCGATTGGCGTCGAGTTGCGTTTCGCTCAGCATGTTGCGCCGGGTGGCGGCAATGTCCTCGGGCGTGGGCTGGCTGCTGAAGTCGTCGCCTGCGGCGGCGCGTAGTTTAGTGTCATCGACGGTGAAGTCGGCGACCGGCAGGCACAGGGCGACGCGGGAACGTTGGATGGGTTCCGCCAGTTCGACGAAACCCTCTATCGCTCGCGTGGAGACGATGTGGTTGTGCCCGAGGCGGGCGAGCTTGCCGGCGCGGTAGACGTGGATCTCCAGATGCGATCGGGCGGGATCGAAGCGCAGCAGCCTTGAGCCGGGCTGCATTGCGGTTGGGCGACACGGTGCGGGGAGGGCTGCGGCGGGCGTGGGTGTCGATGGCTGCGGGGCGGGCACGCAGCCGGCGAGCAGCGCCGCGGCCAGTGCGATAGGAAAACGCAGGTACCTCATGGCTCGCGCTGCCGCAACGTCACGGCGGCCTCCAGTGTCACGTCCAGACCGATCGCGTCATCCGTCGCCCATTCGCCTGCGCCGATGTTGAAGTCGGTGCGGCGCAGCGTGGTGGTGCCGTGGATTTGTGCTGTCTGTCCGTCCGCCGCGAAGCTGAACGGCAGGGTTAGGTTGCGGCTGATCCCTTTGAGGGTGAGCGTGCCGCTGGTCGCGTAGTGACCGGGTGCCGTGAGCGTGACCGTATCGCTGACGAAGCGTGCGGTGGGATGACGGGAGAGATCGAACCAGGCCGGCAGCGCCATGCCGTCGTTGAGGTCCTGGCTGCCGGTATCGGCGCGACGCAGGTCGACGCTGACGTCGAAGTGTCCGGCATCGGGATGTGCCGGGTCGAACGCGACGCTGCCGGTAACCTCGCCCAGGTTGCCACCGAAGGGGGCGCCTTCAAACGTGGCGGTGAAGGTGATGGCGCTGGCGGCGGGATCGACGGACCATGTGGCGGCGTGCAGCGGCAGGCTGGCAACGAGTAACAGCAGCAAAACGGCGGGTCGCGTCACCGCACTTCTCCCCCTGTGCGGCGGGAGCGGGTCGGCAGCATGCGCACCAGTATCTCGTCGCGTAACCGATAGTGGTGCCGTAGCGCGGCGCCGATGTGCAGAATCACCAGCGCCACCAGCAGTAGAAACAACGTCAGGTGGATCTGTTGCGCCAGGGTCTGCACGGCCTTGTCGGGGGCGACGATGGCGGGCAGGGTCCAGAGCCCGAACACCTTGAAGGGAACCTTGGCGGCGGCGTTGATCACCCAGCCGCTGAGCGGCAGGGCGAGCATGACGGCGTAGAACAGTCCGTGGGTGGCGCGGGCGGCGATGCGTTCCCAGCGCGGCAGCGTCACGGGAAGCGCGGGCGTCGGGTTGATGAGGCGCCACAGCAGGCGCAGGATCGCCAGTCCCAGCAATGCCATACCCAGGGATTTATGCCAGAAGAAGAGTTCCAGCTTGGCAGGGGAGAGCGGCCAGTTTTTTGCGGCGATGCCCAGCGGGATCATGGCGAATATCAGCAACGCCATCAGCCAGTGCAGGCATTGTGCACCGAACCCCCAGGTATGGTTGGTGTTGCGGAGTACCATGTGCGCCTTTCGTGGTCCCTCAGAGCAGGCAGGCGACGTCTCTCTGTAGGAGCATAGCAGTGTCATGTGGGATAAGTTGCCACCGCAGCTAGCCTTGGCGTCCCGCATTCGTTGCCGTGACGATCAAACCGATATCGATGCCCGGTTTGCTTTGTGTACTTCGTGTACTTTGTGGTGAAAAGCCGTTGCCTTTATCAATCCATCTGTCCCATACGTTAGCTCCTGATAAACTCTAGCCATGTGTGAACTTCTCGGCATGAGTGCCAACGTCCCCACCGATATCTGCTTCAGCTTTGCCGGGCTGATGAAACGCGGCGGCGAGACGGGACCGCACCAGGACGGATGGGGCATCGCCTTCTACGAGGGACCGGGCTGCCGGCTGTTTCACGATCCCAGCGCCAGCGCACAGTCGGAGATCGCGCGCCTGGTGCAGCGCTATCCCATCAAGAGCCGCAACGTCATCAGCCACATCCGCCGCGCCAACCGTGGGCGCATCTGCCTGGAGAACACCCACCCCTTCGTACGCGAACTGTGGGGGCGCAACTGGAGCTTCGCCCACAACGGACAGCTCAAAGGCATCAAACGCTGGGCGTTGGATCACTACCATCCCGTCGGGACCACCGACAGTGAACACGCCTTCTGCTGGATGCTGGACCAGATTCGCGACCGCTTACCGCAACCGCCCAAACGCAGCGGGCCGCTCTGGTCGCTGGTGGGCGAACTCTGCTGTCAGCTCAACACCCTGGGTGTGTTCAATATGCTGCTTTGCGATGCCCGGCATCTCTACGCTTTTTGCGGTACCACGCTGTCGTGGATTACGCGCCGCGCGCCGTTCGGCGAGGCGCGCCTCATCGACGCCGATATGACCGTGGATTTTTGCAAGGAGACCACGCCCGACGACGTGGTGTCGGTGATCGCCACCCAGCCGCTCACCGACAACGAACGCTGGCACACCATGCCGCGCAACCGGCTGCAGGTGTTTCACGAGGGCGAGCCGGTGTTCGAGCGTGACTATGCGTGCTGAGGCGCGGATGAGAGTGGTGAGCATCGGGGGCGCAGCAGCCTGTCTGGCCATCGCGACGACGGTGGCGCGAGCGGCGGAGGATGAACTCTCGTTGTTGGATCTCGTCGCGCCGCGTTCCTACATCAGTGCCGAGATCGGTGCCGACGGCGAGGGGTCGCACAAGACCAACCTCGATCTCGATCTGGCGCTGCCGGGCGAGCACCGGCTGCAGCTGTTCGCCGGCACCAGCCGCCTGGCGGGCGACGATACCGATCTCGACGCCGACACGTTGCGCGTCGGCGTCGCCAGCGATCCCCTCGCGTCCTATTCGGCGCTGCTCGAATACGAGTGGTGGGGCAGTCGCGGCGATATCGAGACCGAGGCGTGGCGCTTGGGCGGTACCTGGAACGGGGCGCAGTGGACGGCGACGCTGCTCGGCGAGTGGCGCGATCTGCGCTTCTACCTGCAGCCGCCGTTCACGCGGCTGCAGCGCTACGCCGATTTCGACAGCGATGCCTGGGAATTGAGCCTGGGGTACCACGGTTTCGCCCACTGGGGTGTGACGGTGAGCCGGCGCGAGATCGACTACTCGGTCGACGTGACCAAGCTGGGCACGTCGCGTCTGGCGCCCTACATCTTCACCACCACCGCCTTCGGGTTGGGGTCGGGACTGTCAGCGTCGCTCACGCGGCTGGAGGCGACGCACTACTTCGATCGCGCCTCGCTGGGACTGGCGTGGGACCAGACCGAATCGGCCATCGACGGCAGCCGCTCGTATTCGCTGGCGTTGACCGGATCGCTGCCGCTCGACAACGCGTGGTCGCTGTCGGGGCGTCTCGGTCAGTACGAATTCGCCGACGGCGACACGACGCCGTTCGGCAGCGTGATGCTCAGCTACGGCTGGTAGGGTTGGCCGCTTACGCTGCGGGGTGGCACACCGCGGTGGCCGTCGATAGCGCGTCGCGCAGCGTGCCGATCTCGCACATCAGTTCGCTGAAGTAGCTGGGCGTCAGCGCCTGCGGGCCGTCGCACAGCGCCTTGGCCGGCTCCGGGTGCACCTCCACCATGATGCCCGCCGCGCCGATCACCAGCGCCGCCTTGGTCACCGGGCCGATGATCTCGCGCCGGCCGGTGGCGTGGCTGGGATCGACGATCACCGGCAGGTGGGTGATCTGGCGCAGGTAGGGCACGATGCCCAGGTCCAGCGTGTTGCGCAGTGCGGTCTCGAAGGTGCGGATGCCGCGTTCGCACAGCACTACTTGGTCGTTGCCCTCGCTGACGATGTACTCGGCGGCGGCGAGAAACTCCTCCACCGTGGCGCTCAGGCCGCGTTTCAGCATCACCGGTTTGCGGATCTGGCCGATCTCCTTGAGCAGATCGAAGTTCTGCATGTTGCGCGCGCCGATCTGCAGGAAGTCCGCGGTCTCCGCCACGCGCTCCAGCTGGTCGATGCGCATCACCTCGGTGACGATGGGCAGGCCGGTCTCTGCGCGCGCCTCGGCCAGCAGATCCAACCCTGAGTAACCCATGCCCTGGAAGGTGTGCGGGCCGGTGCGCGGCTTGAACACCCCGCCGCGCAACACCTTGGCGCCGGCCGCCTTGACGGCGCGCGCCGCGCTCAGCACCTGCTCGCGGTTCTCCACCGCGCACGGGCCGGCGATCATTACCGGCTCCTCCGACCAGCCGAAACGCACGCTGCCACCCACGGTGACCACGGTGTCCTGGGGGTGGAAGTCGCGGCTCACCAGCTTGTAGGGCTTGGAGACGTGGATCAGTTCCAGGATGCCCGGCAGGCTGCGGAACGGCTCTTCGTTGACGTAGCCCTGGTTGCCCAGCACGCCGATGGCGACGCGGTTTTCGCCCGGGATGGGCTGCGGCTGATAGCCGAGCTCGCGGATCTTGGCGGTGACGGCCTCGATCTGCTCGGGGCTGGCGAGGTGGTCCATGACGATCAGCATGGTAGGGCTTTCCGTAAGAGGGATTTTGCGGGGAGAGCATGATACCCGATCGCGAATCGGCACGCTCCCTTGTCAACCGATGTCCTCGGACTGCGTTTGAGATGAATAGACCCTGCACCAGCGGGGTCCGGCAATCTGGCTCGCAACGCGAGGAGAACGGCGTTGCATTCGGCACAAGGGAAGGAGAGGCACGATGGCTATCGCAAGACATGAAACAGGGGCGCCACGCACGGGATGGCGGGGATGGACGGTAAGGCCGCGCCGCGTGTTGGCGGCGGTGATGCTGGCACCGCTGCTGGCCCTGGGCGGCTGCGGCGGGGGAGGCGGCAGCGGCGACGAGGGCGAGGTGGTGATCGGGCTCACCGATGCGCCGGGCGATTTCGCTGCCTACACCGTGAGTGTGCAGTCGCTCACCCTGACCCGCGCCGACGGTGCGGTGGTGGAGACCCTGCCCTTGGCGACCCCCGTGGATTTCGCCCAGTACACCGATCTCACCGAGTTCCTCACCGCCGCCACGGTGCCGGCCGGCCGCTACACCCAGGCCACGCTGCACCTGGACTACAGCGCTGCAGCCATCTGGGTGGAGGATGCTGGCGGCAGCGCCGTCCAGGCCACCGCCGTGGTGGATACGGTGGGCAATCCCATCACCACGCTGGACGTTTCGGTGCAGCTGGCGGGTAATCAGGCGCTGGTGATCGCGCCCGGGACGCCGGCACACATGACGCTGGATTTCGATCTCAACGCCACCAACCGGGTTGAATTCGGCGTGGGCGGCGGCGTGACAGTGATTGTCGAACCGGTGCTGCTGGCTGATCTGGAGCTGACCAATCCCAAGGTGCACCGCGTGCGCGGGCCGCTGGCATCCGTGGACGAGGCGGCCGGCAGCTACCAGGTGATCCTGCGCCCGTTCTATCACCGGCTGCGCGGTGCGCACGACGGTCTCGGCACGCTGACCGTACAGACCGACGCCGATACGCTGTTCGAGATCAATGGCCAGCCCTACCAGGGGGCGGCGGGACTCGCAGCGCTGGCGGCGGAGCCGACCTTCACCGCCACGGTGGCCCTCGGCGATCTCGTCGGGCAGTCGCGGCGCTTTCAGGCACGCGAGGTCTACGCCGGCAGCAGCGTACCGGGCGGAACGGACGACGTGATCCAGGGCAACGTGCTGAGCCGCAGCGGCGACGTGGTGACGGTGCAGGGCGCGACGCTGATGCGCAGCGACGGCAGCATCGTCTTCCACGACGAGGTCGCGGTGACGCTGAGTGACCAGACCGTGGTACGCAAGCAGTTTTCGCTCGACCCGTTCGACATCGACGCGATTTCGGTGGGACAGCAGGTGACTGTCTTCGGCACGCTCACCAGCAGCGATCCCGACGATCTGCAACTGGATGCCAGTAACGGCTTCGTACGTCTGCAGCTCACCGCGTTCTGCGGCCGCAGTGTGGACACCAGCGCCGACCCGGCGCAGCCTTTCGTGGTGGATGTGCAGGCCATCAACGGGCGCCGGGTCGAGCTGTTCGATTTCACCGGTACCGGTATCGACGCCGCCCACGACGCCGATCCCGACTACTACGAGATCGACGGTGGCACGCTGGACCTGAGTGCGATCGAGCCCCTGGCGCCGGTGCGGGTCGGTGGTTTCGTGACCCCCTTCGGCGAGGCCCCTGCGGATTTCAGCGCGGTGACGGTGGTGGATCTCTCCACGGTTCCCGCCGTGATGGCGGTGAACTGGCAGCCTGCCGACCCCGAAGCCTTCAGCGCCATTACGGCCACCCGCATCGAGCTGGCGCTGGGCGGTGTGGGTGATTTTCATCATCTGGCACGACGCGGCGTCACTATCGATCTGACCACCCTCGGCACGGCGCCGGCGCTGGTGGCGCAGGGTGACGACGGCGGATTGTTCCTGCTGTGGGAGGGCGGCCGGGTGCAGCTCCATACCCGCTTCAGCCAGTTTGCCGATGACTTGGCGGCGCGGCTGGCCAGCGGTTCGGCCGTCACGTGGCTGCATGCGCGCGGTCCGTACGACGACGGCACGGCGCAACAGACGGTGCGTTACGCCAGCGTGCGGCTGCAGTAAGTTTGCAGCGCTTGGGACGAGGCGGCCTGCAAGGGCCGCCTCGTTGTTTTCCGCGTCGCGGATTTGGTTACGATAGGGGCTCGTCCTCAGCTACGAATAGGCGCTGCATGTCGCGACCCCAAACTCCGCTGTTGGCCGCCGATACGGTGATCGAACTGACCGACCGTCCCGGCCGACCGGTGGTGCTGATTAGCCGCCGCAACCCGCCCCACGGCTGGGCGCTGCCGGGCGGGTTCGTCGACGTGGGCGAGAGCGTGGAACAGGCCGCGCGGCGTGAGGCGTGCGAAGAGACCGGCCTCGTCGTGCGCCTGGTGGCACTGCTCGGAATCTACTCCGACCCTGAACGTGATCCGCGCGGTCACACCGCCAGCGTGGTCTACGTGGCCGAAGGCGAGGGGGAGCCGCGGGGGTTGGACGATGCGGCGGAGGCGGGGGTGTTCCATCTCGATGCGCTGCCCCAACCGCTGGCCTTCGATCATGCGCGCATCCTCGCCGATTATCGCGACTACCGCTTACGGGGGCGGCCACCGGCGCCGCGCTCGTGATACCCTGCGCGTGGCGCATCCCGCGCTTGTTAGGTTTCCAGCGACGAGGCCCAAATGCCCAGAAAACGCAGCGTCTTCAAAGTGGTCTTTTTCAACCAGGGCAAGGTTTACGAGGTCTATGCCAAGGGGGTCTCGCAATCGGGTATGTACGGCTTCGTGGAGGTGGAAGGGCTGATCTTCGGCGAGCGTTCGGCGGTGCTGGTGGATCCGGCCGAGGAGCGGCTGAAAAGCGAATTCGAAGGCGTCAGCCGCACCTATATTCCGATGCACGCCGTGGTGCGTATCGACGAGGTGGCCAAGGAGGGCGTGGCCAAGATCACCGAGGTGAAAGAGGGCAAAGGCGGTAGCGTGACACCGTTTCCCGTACCGGCGTTCAAGCCGGGAGATGACGCCACCTGACCGTCCGGTTGGCCGTAGGCGCGGCGCAAGCCGCGAAAGCCGGTGGGGGGTCTTTCAGTACTCTTCCGTGAGCTCTTCGATGCGATCCACCAAGTGGATCACCAGCTTGAGAAAATCCGCTTCGGTGAGAATGCCGATCAGGTAGTCCCCCGTCACCACCGGCAGACAGCCGATCTTGCGCTCCAGCATCAATTCCGCCGCCTCACGCAGGCTGGTCTTGGGATCCACCGTGAGTATGTTGCGGCTCATCACCTCGCGCAGCGGGATGGTGGTGTCCAGCGCCTCGCTCTCTTCGGCGTCCAGGTCGGCGAGGGAGGAGACCGTCAGCGCCAGCACGTCGCGCTGCGTCAGAACGCCCAGAAAACGGTTGTCGCCGTCGACGATGGGGATGTGGCGAATGCGGTGTTCGGCCATGGCGAGCTTGGCGGTGCGCAGGGTATCGCTCTCGCTCAAGGTATAGAGATTGGTCGTCATCAGGTCGCTGACGTTGATCACGGCGTGTTTCCTCCCCGGTCTGCCTGGTTCCCCACGGCGGCCATTATACGCACAACCGCAACCGGCACAGCGGTTCGATTGACCCTGGCCGGGAGAGCTGTTGCGTGCAGGTTTTACTGGAGCGGTGGGCGGCGCGAGCCGGCGTCGTGTTGCGCCTGCGAGCGGCGCTGGCGGTGCACCTTGCTGGCGTTGAGCGTGGCGCGCGCCTGAGCCGCACTGTCGAAGGCGTGCCCGCCGGCGATAACCATCTGGCGCGGCACGAAACCGGAGTGGGCGAGGCGGGTGCGGATTTGCGCCTGACTGCTGAGGTGGGCGTCGAGTTCGCGCTGACCGGGTTTGGCCAGGCGCAGCTCGGGGAGACCCGCGTAGGCGGCACCCGGGCGTGCGGCGCTGCGCGACGGGGAGCGTCCGCCGACGGCGGCCTGCTCGTTCTGGCGTTCACGACCGCCGTGCCGCTCGTCGACTTGGCGAATCGGCTGATCGGTCTCGCGCTCCTGGATGACGCTGGGGAGCGCGCGTGGCGGCGTGATCTCGAAGACGCCGCGCACGCCCCGGTCACCGCCGAAATAGGGCGGCGTTCGGAGGTAGCTGTTGAGGGCGTTGTTGTCGCTGACGATCATGGCGACCGAAAGGGGAGCGTGGGGCGCGGCAGGTCAGTTGTTCGCGGCATCCCGGCCTGTAGCGCGGGCGGTTAACCGCCCAGCAGGCTGGCCAGCGCTTCGTCGGTGCGGCGGATGACCACGGCGGAGGCCTCCACCTGGGTGCGGTGCACGCCAAGCTGGATCAGTGCGCCCATGACGTCGGAATCGAGGACGCCCTCTTCGGCGGTATTGGCGTTGGCGATGGTGTCGGCATCGCGCCTCAGCCCGTCCAGACCGCGCTGGATGCCGGTGACGGCACTGCCGTAGATCGGATTGATCGCCATGGTCGGGTTCTCCCTGACGGCTGTTCGGTTCCGGGTGGAAGTATACCACCGGTGGTGCCCGGTTCCCTGCGAAAGGGGTCTCACCGGCGGGGTACGGCCGACGAGCGGTGCCTCCCCGCCGGTGAGCAGCCACCTACGCCGCGGCCTTGAGCGCCTGGTCGATGTCTTCCAGCAGGTCGTCGATGTGCTCGATGCCGATGGAGAGACGCACCATGTCCTCGGAGACCCCGGCCTTGGCCATCTCCTCCGGACCCAGCTGGCGGTGCGTGGTGCTGGCCGGGTGGCAGGCGAGGGACTTGCAGTCGCCGATGTTGACCAGGCGGGTGACCAGTTTCAGCGCATCCTGGAAGCGGGCACCGCCGTCGCGGCCGCTTTTGACGCCGAAGGTGAGAATGCCCGAGGCGCGCCCGCCCAGATACTTCTGCGCCAGAGCGTGGTCCGGATGATCGGCGAGACCGGCGTAGTTGACCCACGAGACCTGCGGATGTTGCTGCAGGAATTCCGCCACGCGGAGGGCGTTGTCGCAGATGCGATCCATGCGCAGCGGCAGGGTCTCGATACCCTGCAGGAAAAGAAACGCGTTGAACGGGCTGAGCGCCGCGCCCATGTTGCGCAGCGGCACCACGCGGGCGCGGGCGATGTAGGCGGCCGCGCCCAGTGCTTCGGTGTATACCACGCCGTGGTAGGAGACGTCCGGTTCGTTGAGACGGCGGAAACGCCCCTTGTGTTCGGCCCACGGAAACTTCCCGGAATCGACGATGACGCCGCCGATGGAGTTGCCGTGCCCGCCCAGGTACTTGGTCAGCGCGTGGACCACGATGTCCGCCCCGTGCTCGAAGGGGCGGCACAGGTAGGGGGTGGGGACGGTATTGTCCACCATCAGCGGGATGCCGTGACGGTGGGCGATCTCGGCGAGACGCTCGAAATCGGTGACGTTGCCCAACGGGTTGCCGATGGATTCGCAGAACAGCGCTTTGGTGCGCTCGTCGATCAGCCCCTCGAAGGCGTCGGGCTGGCGGTAGTCGGCGAACCGGACTTCGATGCCCTGCTGCGGCAGGGTGTGGGCGAACAGGTTGTAGGTTCCGCCGTAAAGGGTCGAGCTGGCGACGATGTTGTCGCCGCTCTCGGCGATGGTCTGGACGGCGGCGGTGATGGCCGCCATGCCCGAGGCCATGGCCAGTGCCGCGATGCCCCCCTCCATGGCCGCCACGCGCTGTTCCAGGACGTCGCTGGTGGGGTTCATGATACGGGTGTAGATGTTGCCTTGGACCTTGAGGTCGAAGAGGTCGGCACCGTGTTGGGTGTCGTCGAAGGCATAGGAGGTGGTCTGGTAGATGGGGACGGCCACCGCCTTGGTAGTGGGGTCGGGGGTGTAGCCGCCGTGCACGGCCAGTGTCTCGAGTTTCATGGTAACTCCCTGAAAGGATTCTGTTTATATCCGCCTGCGAGCGGTCGATGCGCACCGGTGGCACGCCTGCGGGATAGCATAGTCGCTGCACGGCGAGTTCGACAGCGGGGTAGGCGCGCTACCCCGAGGGGCATATTCTCAGGCCGGATCGCGCTTCATATTCTTCGCCCTCCGAGGTTATCATTTCAGGTCCACGACGGCTCGCTACGCTGGGTCGTTCTGCAGAGGGAACATCATGGGAGCTACGCAGCAGGCTAAGGCCGACGTAACGTTGGATATGACGGGTTCGGTGTGTCCGGGTCCCCTGTCCGCGGCAAAGAAGATGGTCGAGGAGTTGGACGAAGGGGCGGTGCTGCTGCTCATCTCCGATTGTCCCGGTACCGGCGACGACCTGCGCGCGTGGGCGCGTCATACCAACAACCAGTTGCTGGGCGCCGACGATCTGGGCGACGGCCGCAAGGGCTACCGCATCCAGAAGGGCGATCCCTGGACCTTCAACGTCGTGCTGGACATGTGCGGTTCGCGCTGTCCGGGTCCTATCATCGAAGCCGGCCGGTTGCTGGACGGGATGGAAAGTGGCGAAGTGCTCAAACTGGTCAGCAATTGCAAGGGCTCTCCCAGCGATGTCGACAGTTGGACGCGCCAGACCGGCCACGAGCTGCTGGGCAAGGTAGAGGATGCCGACGGAACCTATCAGTTCTTTATCCGCAAGTGAGTCGGGCGGCGTTCCGTCGGGCGGCGCGCCGTCGGGCGGTTTACCGTCGGACGACGCACCGTTAGATCTAGCGGGCGAGGTCGCCGCAGGGCGGCGTTACGACCACAGCGAAAAAGCCGGCAACCGCGGCGATCTGGTGAAGCACGCGGCGTTGCTGGCCGCGGCCGCGCATCTCGTTGCGCGCCAGCCCGGTGACCGGTTCGTCTACGCCGAAAGCCACGCCGGCGCCGCCCGCCACACCCTGCAGGCGGACGGGGCCTGGTTGTCGGGCATCGGCGCGTTTGGCCGGCGGGTGGGTGCCGGCGATACCGCTGCCCAGCGTTGGCCGGCGCTGAACCCCTACGTGCGCTCCGCATTGCAACGTGCGCCTCTGGCGGGTCTGACCTATCCCGGCTCGCATGCGCTGCTTCATCGCTGGCTCACTGCAGCGGGTGTCCTGCCCCAGATGCATCTCTGGGATACCGATTCCCACGTTTGCTCCGACCTACGTTTGCGCTACCGCGCCGAAGCGACGGTGACCGTATCGCGCAGCGACGGCTACAGTGGCCTCGGCATGCTGCCTTTCGTGGACCTTGCCCTGGTCGATCCGCCCGATTTCGAGCCGCGTCGCGTCGCCCAGGCCATCGCCGGTCTGAGCATCAAGGAGAGCCCCTTCCTCTGTTGGCTGCCGCGCGTCGGCACGGAGGTGGGCGAAGATCCGCTGATCCGTGAGTTCCGCGAACTGGTGGCGGAGGACTACTTCGTGGGCACGGCACAGTGGAAGGAGTGGCAGCCGGGCCTGTGCGGCTGCGTGCTGGTCGCCAGCGCCGATTTGCGCGAACCCCTCGCGGCGGTGATGACCGAACTGCTGTGGGCGATGGGCTGGCGTCCCTAGTCCCGATCTCTGCGATTCCACCCCGGTTTGCGCACGGGCTGCGTTGGCGGCGGCGGGCACCCCTGCTAGAGTGACCGGCTTTTACGCTCCCGATCGATTCCATGCCCGGCCCCGTTTCACCCTCCCACCCACCAAGCGGCAAGATTTCCGCTGCGCAACTGGCGCAGTGGCGCGAGTCGCTGGGTACCTGTCTGGCCGTGGACCGCGCGCAGCTGCAGCGGCTGATCGACTCCATCGCCCAGCGCGCGCGCCGCGGTCAGCCGATCGATCGCTTGTGCGCCAAGCTGGAGGCGTCCCTATCCGCCTCGCAGGCGCAACGCGTGCGGCGCCTCGCCGATCGTCCCGTCATCGCCTTTCCTGACGAGCTGCCCGTCAGCCAGCGCCGGGACGAGATCGCCCAGGCCATCGCCGAGCATCAGGTGGTGGTGCTGTGCGGCGAGACCGGTTCCGGCAAGACCACCCAGTTGCCCAAGATCTGCCTGGAGCTGGGGCGCGGGGTCGACGGGCTCATCGGCCACACCCAGCCGCGCCGTATCGCCGCCCGTTCGGTGGCGGCGCGCATCGCCGAGGAGTTGCAGAGCGAAGTGGGCCGGCACGTGGGCTACAAGGTGCGCTTCACCGACCGCACCCAACCCGCGGGCTACATCAAGCTGATGACCGACGGCATCCTGTTGGCCGAGACCCAGGGTGATCCGCTGCTGACGGCGTACGACACCCTCATCATCGACGAGGCCCACGAGCGCAGCCTCAACATCGATTTTCTGCTGGGCTATTTGAAACGTCTGCTGCCGCGGCGGCCCGATCTCAAACTCATCATCACCTCGGCCACCATCGACCCCGAGCGTTTTTCGCGCCACTTCGGCGATGCGCCCATCGTCACGATTTCGGGGCGCACCTATCCGGTGGAGGTGCGCTACCGACCGCTGTTGGGCGAGGACGACGACGATCGCGACCGCGATCTCAACCAGGCGTTGCTCGATGCGGTGGACGAGGTGTCGCACATCGACCGCTTCGGCGATGTGCTCATCTTTCTGCCCGGTGAACGCGAGATCCGCGATGCCGCCGAGGCGCTGCGCAAGCACCACCCGCCCGGTACCGAGATCGTGCCGCTGTTTGCGCGGCTCTCGGCGGCGGAGCAGCAGCGCGTGTTCCAACCGCACCAGGGACAGCGCATCGTGCTCGCCACCAACGTCGCGGAGACCTCGCTCACTGTGCCCGGCATCCGCTTCGTCATCGACCCGGGGCTGGCGCGCATCAGTCGCTACAGCTACCGCACCAAGGTGCAGCGCCTGCCCATCGAGACGATCTCGCAAGCCTCGGCCAACCAGCGCGCCGGACGCTGCGGGCGCGTGAGCGCGGGCGTCTGCCTGCGTCTCTACACCGAGGAGGATTTCGCCAGCCGTCCCGAATTCACCGAACCGGAGATCCTGCGCACCAACCTCGCCGCGGTGATCCTCCAGATGAAGGCGTTGCGGCTGGGCGAGATCGAGGCGTTTCCCTTCGTCGAACCGCCCGACCCGCGTTTCGTTCGCGATGGGATGCGGCTGCTGGAAGAGCTGGGCGCGGTCGACGATGACGGCAAGCTCACGGCGATCGGCCAACGCCTGGCGCGGCTGCCCATCGACCCGTGCATCGGACGCATGCTGTTGGGTGCGGAAGGGGAGGGCTGCCTGGAGGAGGTGCTGGTGATCGCCGCCGCGCTCAGCGTGCAGGACCCGCGCGATCGGCCTCTCGACGCGCAGCAGAAGGCCGACGAAAGCCATGGCGAATGGCGCGACGAGCACTCCGATTTTCTCGCCTACCTCAATCTTTGGCGCTGGTTCGAGGAGCAGCGCCGTCACCTGACCCAGAACAAACTGCGGCGCCTGTGCCGCCAGCGCTTTCTCTCCTACGTGCGCATGCGCGAATGGCGCGACGTTTACCAGCAACTCCATCACCTGAGCGCCGATCTCGGTATGCGCCTCAACGCGCAGGAAGCCGACTATGCGGCTATCCATCGCGCGCTGCTCAGCGGGCTGCTCGGCAGCATCGCCTTCAAGGACGAAAAGAACGAGTACCACGCACCGCGCGGCGTGAAGGCGATGCTGTGGCCCGGCTCGACGCTGTTCAACCGCGGGCCCAAGTGGGTGATGGCCGCCGAACTGGTGGAGACTTCGCGGCTCTACGCGCGCACGGCGGCACGCATCGAACCGGAGTGGGTGGAGCCGCTGGCGAAGACGCTGGTCAAGCGCAGCTACTTCGAACCCCACTGGGAGAAGCGCCCCGCGCAAGTGGCGGCCTACGAGCAGGTGAGTCTCTACGGATTGGTGCTGGTGGCCAAACGCCGGGTGAACTACGGGCCGCTCGATCCGGTGCTGAGCCGCGAGCTGTTCATCCGCCACGCCCTGGTATTGGGTGAGTACCAGAGTGCCGCTCCGTTCCAACGCCACAACCGCGCGGTGATCGAAGCCATCGAGGCGATGGAACACCGCGAGCGGCGCCGCGACATCCTGGTCGACGAGCAGGATATCTACGCCTTTTTTGATGAACGCCTGCCGGCGGGGATCTACAGCGGCAAAACGTTCGAGACTTGGCGCAAGCAGGTCGAGCGTGATCAGCCCCAGTTGTTGTTTCTCGATAAAGCTCACCTTATGCGCCGGCCCGAGGGGGCGAGCGAGCGTGATTACCCGCCCAGCCTGGAGGCGGCGGAAGGGTTGCGTCTGCCGCTGGCCTATCACTTCGATCCCGGACACCGTTGCGACGGCGTGACCCTGACGGTGCCGGTGGCGGCGCTCAATCAGCTGGATCCGCGGCGCCTGGAGTGGCTGGTGCCGGGATTGCTGCAGGAGAAGGTGACGGCGCTGATTCGCGCATTGCCCAAGGCGTTGCGCCGCAATTTTGTGCCGGCGCCGGATTTCGCGGCGGCCGCGCTACGCGCGCTGACGCCGGGTGACGGTGATCTGCCGGTTGCCCTCGCGCGCCAACTGCGGCGCATGACCGGCGTCGAGGTGCCGCGCGACGCCTGGGAAAGCACCGCGCTGCCGGATCACTTGCGTCTCAATCTGCGCGTGGTGGATGTGCAGGGCAAGGTGCTCGCCGAGGAGCGCGATCTCGCCCGACTGCGCGGCGAGATGGAGACGCAGGCGCAGGCCCATTTCGAAGCCTTGCCCGAATCGGAGTGGGAGCGCCGCGGTCTGCGCGGGTGGGAATTCGGCGATCTTCCCGCGCGCGTGGAGGTGACCCACCACGGCGTGGTCCTCAACGCGTATCCGGCGCTGGTGGACGAGGGCGACAGCGTTGCGATTCAACTGGCGGATGCGCCGGAGCGCGCCCTCGCGCTGCATCGCGATGGGCTGCAGCGCTTGATCCTGCTGTCGCTGCCGCAGCAGGCGCGCTACCTGCGCAAGAATCTGCCGGACTTCGACGCCATCGCCATGCGCTACAGCGCCATCGGTACGGCGTCGTCGCTGCGCGACGACCTGACACGCGCCATCGTTGAGCGAGCCTTTCTCGACGAGGGTGGATCGACGGTGCGCGAACAGGCCGCGTTTGCGGCGCTGCTGGAGCGCGGCCGCGGCCGCATGATGGAAGTGGCGGGTGAGATCTGCGGGATCGTCGCGGAGATCCTTGGCATCCACCAACGCCTCGCCAAGCGCTTGAAGGCGTCGTTGTCTCCGCAGCTGTTGGAAGCGGCGGCGGACGTGCGTGCGCAGCTCGATGCGCTGATCTTTCCCGGCTTCATCAGCCGCACGCCGGTGCAGTGGCTGCGCGAAATGCCGCGTTATCTGCACGCCGCGGAGCTGCGGCTCGACAAGCTGGCCGGCAACCAGGCGCGCGACCGCAAACATCGGCAGGAGGTGGCGCGCCTGTGGACGCTGTACAGCGAACGCCGTGCGGCGGATGAGCGCGCCGGGGTTCGCGATGAGGGATTGGAAGAGTTTCGCTGGCTCATCGAAGAGCTGCGGGTGTCGCTGTTCACGCAGGAATTGGGGACCTCGCGACCGGTGTCACCGGAGCGGTTGCAGCGCTTGTGGGAGGGGCTGCGCAGGAGCGGTTGAGCAGCGGGAGACTACGCCGGTGCCAATGGGTGGGCAGAACCTGGCCCGGAAAGAAGAGAGCCACGTGCCACCGAGGTGGCCAAAGCGGCGGCCGAGTTCGATCGACCCAGCTTCTTCATGTCATTCGTTTGCGAGCTCTCCTGGTCGTGCCGGGCGGAAGATCTCCAGCTTCTTGAAGAATTGGTCGACAACATACATGCGGTTGTTGGCATCGATATCGATGCCGGCCGGAAGCATGAACACGCCGCCGCCGTCCTGTTCCGAGCGGTTGCCGATGAACAGCAGCAGATCACCCTCGCTGTCGAAGATCTGGAAGTTCCCGAATGCGGCGTCCACGACGAACACGTTACCGGACGAGTCCACCGATATCCCCTTGGGACGCGAAAACTGGCCAAACCGCATTCCCGCCTTTCCCCACGAACGCAGGAACCGGCCGTCGGTGGTGAAGACCTGGACGCGGAAGTTGCCGCCGTCGCTGACGTAGAGCAGACCGTCGGGTCCCAGCTTGACATCGCGCGGCAGGTTGAGCTGCCCGGGCTCGCGGCCGCGCGAGGCGATGTCGCGTAGAAAGCGGCGCTGCGTGATGTCGAAGACGTGGATTTTGTGATTGTCGCTGCCGACGCCGCCCACGTCGACTACGTAGGCGCGCGTTCCGGCGGGGTCGACGTCGATGCCCGCGGGGCGGTCCATGACCTGGCTGCCGCCCATGGCGTACAGGTAATTGCCGTCCCGGTCGTACACAGCGATACGCTTCAAGCGGTTGTCGACGACATACACCGTTCCCTTGCGATCGACGGCAATGCCGAGCGGCTTGCCGACGTCACCCTCGTCGCCTTTGTTGCCGAAGACGAAGCTGCGCTGCTCGTTGAGATCGAGCGCAACGATGGCCTGCATGACCGTGTCGGTAACGAACACCCGATTGTCGTGTACCGCGACGTCAAAGGGTTTGGCGAAGGCAATGCCCCGTTTACCCGTCGAGCCCGTTAGCAGGGCGCGCAACCGGTCTTCGTCGCTGCCTTTTTCCACATCTGCCGTACTGTAAATCGATCGTTCATAGTAATAGCGCGCCGCTTCGGGCGGTGAGGGGTAGGGAATCGGCTGCTGCGGCTTCTGCAACGGTTGACTGCCCGCGCAGCCTTGTACGATGCTCGCGATGAGCACGAGCAGCGGCATTAACCGACCTAGTCGATAGATCCTGTCCACTCTGTTTACCCTCTCAGGCTTTACAAGATACGGCTGCATAGGGAATCCCCTACACATGGCAAATGACAACAGCTTCGGCGGAGTACGGACATGGTGCAGGTCGGCACATCTGCCCCATACCATCGTGTTTCTGTCAATCCTGTTCATGGTTCTGCCCGCACGAGCGGTACAGCACGACAACTCCACGCACGAGCAAGGGAGGCGTATCTACAACTACCGCTGCTACTTCTGCCATGGGTACTCCGGCGATGCCCGAACGCTTGCCAGCCGTTTTCTGATACCCCCGCCGCGGGATTTCACCGCACTTCCGGCAGAGGCGCTGACTCGGGCCGAGATGCTCGAAACAGTCGGTAACGGAAAGCCGGGTACGGCAATGAAGCCGTTTCGCGACATACTCGCCCCGCGGGAAATCGCGGCCGTGGTGGATTTCGTCCGCATCGAATTCATGGTGGAACGATCGCCCAACACCCGCTACCACACCGTCGAAAACGGTTGGCCCGATCACGAGAGATACCGCGCCGCATTTCCGTTCGCCACCGGCGAGATCGCGCTCGACACGCCCTGGGAGGCTCTCGACGAGGAGCGGCGCGCGGGAAAACGGCTTTTTCTCGACAGTTGTATTAGCTGTCATGATCGGGCCCGCGTTAACGAATCTGGACCGGTCTGGGAGCGCCAAGCGCTTTCCTATCCGCGGTTCGGGTTCGAATCGGGCGACCACCGGCGTCCGCCCGACGCCTATTCCGGTGCTTCGCCGTATGCACGTCACGACGTCCCCCTGAAAATCAAAGACCTGTCGGAACTGGAACGCAGAGGCGAGCGGCTTTTTATCGCCAACTGCGCCTTCTGCCACGCGGCAGACGGAACCGGGGCCAACTGGATCGGCCGGTTTCTCGAACCGCATCCACGAAACCTGACAGATGCGCAGGCGATGGCCGCCATGACCCGCTCCCGGTTGCAGCGGGTGATCTCCGAAGGGATCCCCGGCACCTCAATGCCAGCCTGGAAAGCGGTCCTCGACGACGAGCAGATCGGTGCCTTGATCGCCTACGTCAACCGCGCCTTCCACCCGCTGGCGGAGCAGTAGCGCCACGACCTTGCGCACCGCGCGTGTTCCACCCCGAACAGGGCAGCAATAAACGTGCCCGTGGCGAGGCGCATGAAACGCGCCGGCCGCCGCCGCCGGCTCTCTGAAGCAAGTTACTGAGTTTCCCGTCAGCCTGCGGGCGGAAATGCTCCAGCGCTGCAGGCGCGTCGTCTGCCGACCTTCCCCAACCCTCCGTTCACTCTCACATTCGAGACCCGATATTCTCAATATCGGCAAAATCAGAGGTAATTAATCAACAAAATGGTCGGCCGGTAAATTCAAATAAAACAGGGAGATAAAGCGTGATCCGCGGGACGGTTTCGGGCCACGGAAGTTGGCACTCGATATGCACTCACGAAAGCGAGGTTTTTGGTTCGGCGGTACGGACTCACACATTTGACTTTCGATATGTGGGCTCGAAAACCGATTCACGAGGAAGTCGGGGGCAAGGGGAATAGAAATGAACATCACCGCATGGTCAAGAATCGCCTTAGTGGCGGCGGTCGCAGCTTTGGCAACAACAAACGCGATGGCCGCGGTACAGGGCAGCAAGCACGACCTCAGCTCGGGGGGGACTGCGCAGGCATCGACATCGGCGACCACCGAGGTCTGCGTCTTCTGTCACACCCCGCACGGATCCGACATTGGCGTGTCGGCCCCACTATGGAACAAGGCCTTGCCGACTACGACGTACCAGCGCTACTCCTCGTTGGGTACCGCTACGCTGGATGGGACGGAAGTGGCGGTCGGATCGGTTTCGCTGGCATGTCTTTCCTGCCATGACGGCTCGCAAGCCATGGACGTGGTGCTGAACGCACCGGGGTCGGGCGGGTACAACGCTGCCGGCGCTGAGATCGACCCGGTGGCAATCGGCGCGATGACCGGTTCGCCGATTCCCAACCTCGGTTCGGATTTGCGCAACGACCACCCCGTCAGCATCGCGTACGCCGGCGGCGGCTGCGAAGGTACGACCGCGGATTGCGATCCGGCAACGGCCGGTGGCGATCCCGACTTCAACGTCGCGCAGTACCAGTCCATCAACACCCGCGATGCTTGGTGGGTGGACACCTCGGCGGGCACCGGAAATCAGCGTGACAAGACCGACATGATTCTCTACACGCGTGACTTCTCGGGCACCAACGGTCCGTCGGTCGAATGCGGCAGTTGCCACGATCCGCACGAAGACACGGAGCGCCCGGTCAGCTTCCTGCGCATTGCCAACAACAACAGCGACGTTTGTCTGGCCTGCCATATCAAGTAACACGAGGCTGGGCGGGCCACCGAAGGCCCGTCCCGCTCTCCAGGCAACCCCAGGGGGTTGGGCATGGCCCAACCCCTTGGCCTTGTCTGCAGACCCATCGCGCCAACCGACGCCGGTAGCACCGGTGGGGACGACGGCGCACGGAGTGCGGCTTGGGTGTGCGGCAAGACCAAAGTGGTATTTGAGCGAAGGAGCCGATCCGATGAGACTTGGCAATCGTCCCCTCGTAATTGTTCCGTTATTCATTGCGCTCTGTTTTTCGGTGCCCCGCGTTCACGCCGGCACAGCATTGGACGACAGCGTGTTCGCCGTTGTCGGTGGCGTGGAGATCACCGGCCGGGAGTATCTGGCCACCTTGCGAAACGACGGTCGGCGCAAGTTCTATCATGGTCAACCTCCCGAGGAGGAATTGGCCGCTTTCCGTCGCCGCGTTGGCGAGCAATTGATCGACAGGCAATTGCTGTTGCTGGTCGCCGGCGAACGCCGTATCAACCCCGATCGGGCGTGGGTGGAAGAGCGCCTTCAGCAATACGTCGAGCGTCTCGACGGCGATCCCGATCTGCACAAGCAGACCGACGTCCTGGTACCCCGACTGCGCGAACGCCTGACGCAGGAGAGCCGCATCGAACGCCTCGAAGCGACGATCCGCGACATCCCGGATCCCAGCGTTGAGCAGATCACGGCTTTCTACCGCGAACACGCCGACCTGTTCACCACTCCGGAGCGCTTCCGGGTGTCGGTCATTATGCTGCGCGTACCCCCGTGGGCGGGGGCTCAAGAGTGGGAGGAGGCACGTCTGCGCGCTCAATCGGTGTGGGCGCAGATCCGCGAGGGCGGCCAGTTCGAGGACCTCGCCAAGCTGCATTCGCAAGATCCGTCCGCGCAGCGCGGGGGCGATCTCGGGTTCCTGCATCGCGACATGCTTGGTGGTGGTGCGCAGGGAGAAGTCGAAAAACTTGAGGTTGGCCAGCACACCGAGCCCGTGCGTCTGTTGGAAGGTTACGCCTTGCTCAAATTGAGCGGCCGTGAACCCCCGCGATTAAACGACTTCGACAGCGTCAGAGAGCGCGCCGCGTTGCTGTGGCAGCGTGAGACGAGCGACGGCGCCTGGAAACGATTTCTCGACGAACTGCGTCGCGACGCTGACGTGCTGGTCAACGAACGATATTACGAGTTGAGCGTCGAGCGTCTGCTCGAACAGATCGATTCGGAGGACCGCCTCCTTGATGGGAAATGAAACGAGTGCGCAGCGGGGGCACCAAACGATGCGCCTTCCCGGTGAAAACGGCCGTTGGATGCGTGGTGATTGCAGTCACGTACCTGCCCGTGTCGCACGGTTTCGAGATGGATTTCACCGGACGCGCGACCGTCGCGCTGCGCGACATCGACACAGAGGAGGGAAGCGATTCCCAGCAACAGGTGGTGACCGGCAACCTAACCGGTTTGGGCTATTTGTGGCGTCCCTGGTTCGCGCGCGCGAGCCTGAGACTCGATCTCTCACAGATCGAAAACGAGCAGGAGAGTGACGTGCTGGGTGCGTCCAAGAGCAGAGATGACATCCTCTCGGGAGAGGGGCGCGTCAATCTCTTTCACCGCAGCCGCTTTCCCACCGATCTGTTTGCGGAGGTGACGGATTCGCGTGTCGAGACTAGTGATCCGCTCACGGTTGGCGACATCAACACTCTGAGACGGGAGCGCTACGGTGTTACGCAGCAGTACCGCCCCCCGACAGGCGGTGCGCGGTACGCATTCCAATACGTCCACGACGACGTGGTGGAGAATGACGGCGACAACGAAGAGAGCGACGAGTGGTGGGTGACAGGAGGACACAGCGTTGCCGACAACTCAGTCGACTACCAGTTGCGGCAGCGCGACGCCGACATCTTCGCCGGCGGGGAGCGGCGCGACGAAACGCAGCAGACGTTCAACCTACGGCACGGCTATCACCCCCGGGGAGGGTTTTCGTTGGAGAACGCCTTCGACCGTTCGCTGGACGAGGAAGTGCGGGATGGGGTACTGACCAGCGACTTGAACACCAGTCTCACCAGCCATCTGAGCTGGCGTCCCGCCGGTTCGCGTTTTAGCGCACGGGCCAACCTCAATTTGCTGCGCCGGGAGAACGAAAACGCGGTAAGCGACTCTACCGCCGACACCGCCCTGCTGTCGCTGGGGTTCAACTACGACATTGCCGACTCGTTTCGGGTCTCCGGAGACGCCGGCGCCAGTCGGTCGCGCAACGAGGGGAGGGAGACTGATCGGCATTTCGAAACCTTGGCACTGGCCTACGATCCCGAATCCATCGCGTTGGGCTCCTGGCAGTACTTCTGGGGCGTGAGCACCAGCATCGGCAACAGCGGCCAGAGAGACGAGGAGGACGTGCAAAGCGTCAGCGCAGGGCTGCGTCACGGGGTCAGCAGACTGATCACCGGGGCGTCTGGTTCGGTGCTCTCGGTGGGGTTGAGCCAATCGATCTCCCGACGGGAGGACACGGAGGGTGAACGTTCTCAGAGCTTGACGCATCTGGCCACGATCTCCGGAACCAGGAACCGCGAGGGTAGCATCGGGCGCTTGCAGCTCAGCGTCAGCGATTCGCGCACCAGCGGCTTGGAAACTTCGGACGGCGACGTCCCGGAGGACTTCACTGATGCCGTGCAGACCGTCTCGTTGCTCGGCAGCGTAAACCACCGCACCGGTCGCCACAGCAACTGGAGTGCCGATGTGACGCTGGGTGAGACGCGCGTGAAAAGCGACGATCAGGAGGATCAGTTCTCTTTCGGACTGCTCAGCGGCGGATATACCAACAACCGGTGGTTGGGAGTCCGGCTGCTGCGATTCCAGTCGCGCCTGGAGTATTCGGTCCGTCAATCGATTCCGGACGATGAGGGCAAGAGCGACGAGTCGCGTGCGGTATGGGACAACCGGATCAATTACACGATAGGGCTGTTGGAGCTGGGTGCGCGATTGACCATCACGGACGTGGATGATGATCTGACACGCACGTTGGTCGTCAGTGCCTCACGCTACTTTTTCTAGCCATTCAAATTCACACGACAAACGGTCAGTGGCAGTTGATATGAAGCAGGTTGCGAAATTGAGGAAGGGTGGCGCCGTGCGGCGCAGAGCCATCTTGGCGAGTTGGTTCGTTGTTGCGATGGTTTTTTTGCTGGGGGACGGCGGGTTTCCGACCACGGCGTCGGCGGAGTACGGGGATGTCGTGATCAACAACTTCTCGGACTCTGCAGGTATGCGGCCGGCGGTGTTCCCGCACTGGTTTCACAGGATCCGCTTCCGGTGCAAGGTTTGCCATGCCGATCTGGGTTTCAAATTTCAGGCGGGCGGCAATCAGATCAATATGCTGAAGATCGTGGACGGTGAGTTCTGCGGTGCCTGCCACAACGGCGAAATCGCTTGGTCGGTCGAGAACTGTGACCTCTGTCACTCGGCGCAAGCGGGCACATCCACGCAGGTGCACGAGAGTACGCTGCAGAAACTGCTCTCCAACGGGGCAAAAGAGACGCGTGATGGAAAGAAGTAAGTACATGGCATTCGCAGATCGTTTGTTGCGCGGACTGCTTGCCGGTCTTGTCATCGTGCAGACGCTGGGTGCCGGTGCGGCCGCCGCGCAGCAGCGTGGTGAAGACGTCTACAACAAGGTCTGCATCGGCTGTCATCTCATGGGCATTGTGGGCGCACCTAAAGCCCAGGATGTCGCGGCATGGCGGGAGCGCTACAAGAAAGGCGAAGAGACGTTGATCCACAACGCACTCAACGGAATCGGCAAGATGCCGCCGCGCGGAGGGAATCCGACCATCACGCCGGACGATATCCGCGCGGCCATCCGCTACATGGCGGGTGATGCCGCGCGCTCTCCTGTGCAGGCGAACAGCGGCGCTGGCAAGGAAAAGACAAGCGCCGCCGGGGCGGAACAGCCCGTGGCCGAATCCTCACCGGCGCGCACCGACGCGGGTATTGGCAAGAAGATTGTCGAACGTGTCTGCAAGGGATGCCACGAGCTTGGCGTGTTAAACGCGCCCAGGATAGGAGCGGCCGCGGACTGGAAACCGCGCTTGGGTAAGGGACTGGAGACGCTGCTGGAAAGCGCGCTCAATGGCATTGGCAACATGCCGCCGAAGGGTGGTGACGCGAGCCTCACGAAGGAAGATCTGCGAGTGGCAATCCAGTACATGAGTGCTCCTTCCGCGTCGGCCAAGGCAACCTCGGCGGGCGGCGCGGAGAAGGCGGCATCCGATGGCGGCAAGGCAGCGGCGGAACCGGCGCCGACTCCGAAACGCGTCACCCTGACCGGCGTCAATCGGTTCAATCGCTTGATGACACCACCAGCGGAACGGAATCGCCCGCCGGCGCTTGATGGAATCCACGATCCCAACAACCCGGGGACCATGGCTCTGCAGGCCCCGAGGGAGGCCTTTATCACCCTGCCGAAGGGGCAGTCTGGCAACTACGTGGATTGGGTCAAGGCACTTCAAGAGGCGCTGATCGCGCCCCGGTTCGACCGACTCGACCCCAGCAAGAAGCCCATGATCATGGATTTGAACATCGTCCGCGAGGTGAAGGGGTCGATGCCGGATGTGGTCTACCCCCACAAAGCTCATCTCGAGTGGCTGGATTGTTCCAACTGTCATCCCGCCATCTTCGAGCCGAAGAAGGGCGCCAATTCGATCTCCATGGCGGAGATCATATTGGGAAAGAAATGCGGTGTATGCCACGGGAAGGTAGCTTTTCCGGTTGCCGAGTGCAGGAGATGCCACTCAAGGAAAAAGCCGCCGGTCGCGGTGACGCGAAACTAGGTGTGGGTACGAGCTCGCATCGACTAATGATGACTTTGGTGGCCATGATGTCGGGTGCCGCAGTTGATCTGTCTGCCAACGATTCGCCGCTGCAGGACAAAGCAATGGCGGAAGAAAGTCGTGGTGAGGCTGTTTCCCAGAGCCTCAATTTGCTGTTGCAGAAGCAGAAGTTACTTGCATCTCTGAGCAGCGCGCTCGAAAGGAGAGTGAAGCATAGCGACGAGAGGTACCAGAAAGTGCAGCGCAAGGTTCGCGACCTGAAGGTGCGTGCCACGATCGCGCTCGAGGATGGCGAATTGACGCTTGCCGACCAACTGCTGAGCGAAGCGATTGCCCAGGTGTCGCGCCTCACGCGCAGCGTCCGGTTGGGTCCTGGCGACGATGCCGAGTTGAAACAGCGATACCGGGCCTTGACGCAGAATCTGACCGCGTTTCGCGACTCGTTGGCTGCCACCGCTCAGGAGCGCAACCTGGACGCAGGTGAAACGGATATAGAGCGCATTGATGCGTTGACGAAAGCGGCCGCGGATGCCGCGGCGGAAAATCGCTTCGACCGCGCTAACCGACTGCTCGCATCGGCTTATCAGATTACCGTGGCGAATATCACCCGGCTGCGTGCGAACGAGACTATCTACCACAAGCTGGAGTTTAACAGCCCCGACGATGAGTACCGCTACGAGCAGCAGCGTTATCTCAGCCACGAATTACTGCTGGGGATGATGGTGAGCGAAATGGCGTTTGACGATGTGCGCAGACATCACATCGACATGTTAGTGAACAGCGCTGCCAAGCTTCATGAGCGGGCGCGCCAACTGTGGCGAGCTCAGCAACAGCGCGATGCCATCGGTACGGAGGGAGAGGCAGTGCTTGAGTTGGTGACGGCGCTGAGGCTTGCTGGTCTCCATATTCCAATGTAGAGGGCTGACTTCGATATGACGAGAGGGTTGTTATACAGCGTAGGAGCCGCAGCCCTGCTGGCAGCATGGGTTGTGCCGGGCGTTTCGCTGGCTCAGATCTATCGCGAGCAAAGTGCTGCGGTGATGTTGGCGGCAGCCGAGGTCGACAGCGGGCAGGTCGAGAATCAGCTGCGCAACGTGGCGCGTCTGTTGAATGCTTCATCGGGCGCACAGCGCGTTGCGGGTAGCGACAACGTCCTGGCGAAGCAGATCAGAGAGGACGGTCTCAAGCGCTACGAGGAGGCGCAGCGGGCGTTTGCCGCGGGGGATCTGGAAGCGGCGAGCCGGCTGTCGAGCGAAGCGTCCCGCATCATGTTCCAGGCGATTCGCGTGCTGGGTACGCAGCAAGAGTCCCGGGACAAGAAGGCAAGCGACTTCGAGGCGCGCGCGGCAAGCGTTGCGGTTTTGATCCAGGCGCTGGAGCGGATAGCCGAAGCCGAGGATGAATCCGGGAAAGCAGCCCAGACCATCACCGGCATCAATACCACCGTAAAACGCGCGCGGGCGCTGATGGCGGGAGGGGAGCACGATGAGGCGCGCCGCCTGCTGGACGGCGGCTATGAAATGGCCAAATTGGCGGTGGATCATCTGCGCGACGGCAAAACGCTGGTACGCACGCTCAACTTCGCGTCCGCGGAAGAGGAATACGCCTACGAATTGGATCGCAACGATACACATCTGATGCTGGTGAAAGTGCTGCTCGAGGAGAAACAACCCGATGAGCACAAGCGCGCCATGGTGGAGCAGTTTGTAGCGCGTTCGCGGCAGCTTCGCCAGGAAGCGCAGTCGCAGGCCGGTTCCGGAGACTTCGCCGGCGCGATCGCGCTTCTCGAGCAGGCGACCAAGGAGTTGGTCCGCGCGATACGCGGCGCAGGAATCTATATTCCGGGCTAGAGGTATGCCATGTGCTCATTTTGGTCGACGGGATTTGGCGCGATGGCGTCTTTGCCGCTGGCGCCGTGCCGGTGTGATCGCCACGCTCGCCTGTACGTCAGTCGTGTGGGCCAACGACTGGTTGCCGCTGGCCGAGGATGGTCTACACGATTCGTTCGGCCCGGCCATCAATACGTTGCAGGAACCGCGCGAGGCGCTCTCGCCGCTGAGTCCGGATCCCGCGGGAAACAAGGTGAACTGGGTGAAAGCCCTCGAATTGGGCCAGATCAATCCGCGCACCAATATCCGTCCGGAGACCAAGGTCAACCGCCTCGACCTGGACGTGATCATGCAGGATACCGGTGCGATGCCCATGGTGCGTTTCCCGCACCGCCAGCACACGGAGTGGCTCGATTGCACCAACTGCCACGAACGGCTTTTCGCCTCCAAAGCGGGAGCGACGCCGGTCAATATGTTTGCGATTCTGCAGGGCGAGTACTGCGGTCGCTGCCACGGCGCTGTCTCGTTTCCACTCACCGAGTGCAACCGTTGTCACAGCGTGGACTGGCGCAGGTAGCGGAATCGGAACCGTGTCCGGTCGGCCGGCATTAGGATGGCGGGGGTTCAGCGTCGGCATGCTGTGCTGCTTGGCCGTGGCTGCGGCCGCGCCGGAGGAATGGAATGTGCGGGCGGAATACGGCGACGTGGTCTTGAACAAACGGGCCGAATCCGAAGGGGTGCGGCCGGTCATCTTTTCGCACTGGTTTCACCGGATACGGTTTCGCTGCAAGGTCTGTCACAGCGAGCTGGGATTCGAGATGCGGGCGGGTGCCAACGACGTGACCATGGCCGAGATCGTGGAGGGCAGGTTCTGCGGCATGTGCCACAACGGCGAGGTCGCCTGGTCGACGGAGAACTGCGATCTGTGCCACTCGGGGAAGCCCGGATTGAGCAGCGGAATCCGCGGCGGGAACAGCACACTGGGGCCCGGCCGGTGGTAGCGTTGCGGATGAAGCGGCAAGCGTGTGTCCCGCCGCCGCGTATCGTCACGGCACTGGCACTCGGGGTGTTGGCGGTCGTTGGCAGATGCACGCGCGTTGCAGTGATTGCGGCGATGGCGGGATGTGCCACGACGGCGGTGCCGACCATTGTCGATCTGACTCCGGACGACGCGCCGGCACCCAATCTGCTCTGGCCCAAGCCGCCCGTGGTGCCCCGTATCCAGTACGTGGGCGTCCTGCTGGGAGAACAGAACATCCGCACGCGCAACGGCGAAAGCCCGAGCGCAAGCGGCGGGTTCTGGAGTTGGCTGACCGGCGTTGCGGTGCTCCACGAACAGCCGGCGGTGCTGCAGCGCCCGCAGGGGGGCGTGACCGACGCGGAGGGGAGGGTCTACGTCGCCGACGTCAGCCGCCAGGCGGTCTTCGTCTTCGACATACCGGCCGGACAGCTGCGGTTGTGGGAGTATGCCGATCCGATACGACGTTTTGTTGCCCCCGTGGACGTCGCCCTCGGTTCCGAGGGGGAAATCTTCGTCTCGGATGCCGAACTGAAGACAGTATTCCGGTTCGATGTGGCGGGTCGTCACCTGGGGCGGATCGGTGAGGGCTTGCTGCAACGCCCCACGGGCATCGCGTTCGATCCCGCGCGGCACCAGCTCTACGTTGCCGATACCGATGCGAGCGACATCAAGGTCTTCGACCGTGGCGGGCGGTTGCTCGACACCATCGGCCATCTTGGCCAGGGTCGGGGGCAGCTCAACCGTCCGGTGCATCTCGCCTTTGCCGGCGAACATCTGTACGTGTCCGATTCGCTGAACGCCCGCATCCAGGTCTACGACCGGCTGGGCAATGCCGTGCGGGTCATCGGTCAGCGGGGGCTGTACGTGGGCAACCTGACCCGTCCCAAAGGGGTTGCCGTCGACGACGAGGGCCACGTCTACGTGGTCGAGGGCTTCTACGATCACCTCCTGGTCTTCGACCAGCAGGGGCGCTACCTGATGGGCATGGGCGGGACCGGTTCGCGGCCGGGGCAATTCTACCTGCCGACCAGCGTGTGGACCGATGCGCACAATCGGATTTACGTCGCCGATATGTTCAACGGCCGGGTGAGCGTTTTTCAGTTCCTGGGAGAGGTGCAGTGACGCGCGGCGTGGCTGCGCGGGCGCGGTGGTTGGCCGCCGCGGTGCTGTTGGCACTGCTCCCCGTGGCCCAGGGCGCGCGTGTATCCGATATCGCGGCGACCAAGCACAATCTCTCCGCCAGCGGTCCGGGACCTGTGAAGGCGGTCTCCGAAAGCCAGATCTGCGTCTTCTGCCATACGCCCCACGGAGCCGAGACCGCGCCCGGGGCGCCGTTGTGGAACCGCCAACTTTCCGGCGAACTCTATTCGACCTATTCGTCGAGCTCGATTCAGGCCAACGTCCTCGAGCTCGCCGCAGGACCCGGCGGCACCTCCAAGCTGTGTCTGTCGTGCCACGACGGGGCGCTTGCCATCGGCGCGGTGAACGTCGTCAACGGGCAGACCAACAGCGTGATCGACATGCAGGGCACCGGCGCCGGCGGGGCCATGGCGCCGGGCGAAGGCGCGCAGACCGGTTTCACCCGCAATCTCGGCGTCGATCTGACCAACGATCATCCCATCTCGTTCACTTACGACAGCGCGCTGGCCTCCGCCGATGGCGAACTGCGCGACCCCGCCGTGCCGCCGGCCAGCAACTACATCGGGGCGCACGGCGAAAAGGGCATTGCAGTGCCCCTGGAGCAGGGTGAGGTGGAGTGCGCGAGCTGCCACGATCCGCACATCCGCGAAGAGCCCGACCCCGGCTACAGCATCAAGTTTCTGCGCCTCAACCGGTTCCAGGCGACCTTGCCCACCGGCGGTGCCTTCAACGAAAGCGGCGACATCGTCTGTCTCGCGTGCCACGACAAGCTGGGCTCGGCATGGGCGCAGTCGGCCCACGCCTCCGGCGCGGCCAACGAGACCTACAAGAGCGGCGCCGGCAGTCCCGCCGAACTGCGCGAATTCCCGGCCAACCTCCGGGTCTGGGAGGCGGCGTGCCTCAACTGCCACGATGCCCACACCGTCCAGGGGGCGCGCCGGCTGCTGCGCGAGGGCACCAATGCGCTGGGGACGCCCAAGTCGGGGGGCAGCGCCGAGCTGGAGCAGGTCTGCTACCAGTGCCACACCACGGCCGCGCAGAGCATCCTCAACGATTCCGGCGAGGTGCCCGACATTCAATCGGATTTCGGGCTGTCCAGGCACATGCCGATCGCCAGCGCCGACCAGCAGTCCGGCGGCGAGGTCCACGATGTCACCGATGCCGACCTGTCGGAGGGTCGCACGCTGCTGGGCCTCGGCAACCCCCTCAATCGCCACGCGGAGTGCACGGACTGCCACAATCCGCACCGGGTGCTCAAGAACCAGCTGTTCACCGGTGCGGGGAGCGGCACCGAGGGGACCCACGCCCACGGCGCCGGCCATACCAACGTGGCGTCGGGCGTACTGCGCGGCGCCTGGGGCGTGGAGCCGCAATACAGCGGTGCGAGTTTCTTCGACCTGCCCCTGGGCTACACGGTGAAGCAGGGCGACCCCGGTTCCGGCACCAGCACCGCCGTGGGCCAGCCCTACGTGACGCGCGAGTACCAGATCTGCCTCAAGTGCCACTCCGACTACGGCTACTCCGACAACAACGTCTATCCGCTGGGTACGCGCCCCAATCTCGGGGATTCCAGCGGCGCCACGCCTTCCGGAACCAACGGTCTCACCCAGTACACCAATCAGGCGCGCGAAGTGCAGGCGCCGGTCGGCCATCGCGGCGAAGGGACGGCCAGTGGCGGATCGGGCGGCTGGGCGTCCGCCTACGCGACCAACAACCACCGCTCCTGGCACCCGGTGATCGACAGCACCGGCCGCGATAACGCCACGCGCAACACCGCAGCCAGCTCCTTCGAGGCGCCGTGGGCGAGCGACGTCGGTACGCAGACCATGTACTGCTCGGATTGCCACGGCTCCAACACCGGGACCGCCACGTCGGCGCCCACCGGCAGCAATCCCTGGGGACCGCATGGATCGAGCAACGATTTCATCCTCAAAGGGGGCTGGAGCGCGACCGACAACTCGCTCTGCTTCAGATGCCACGATCAGACCACCTACAGCAGCGCCAGTGACCAGGGCTCCAACACATCCGGTTTCTGCTGCGCCGGGCGCGGCAATTTGCACAATTTTCACGTGGACAGGATAGGCAGCATCCGCTGCATGTGGTGCCACGTGGCGGTGCCCCACGGCTGGAAGAACAAGGCACTGCTGGTGAACCTGAACGACGTGGGACCCGAAGCCGGCCAGAGCACCGGGACCGAGATTCAGATGGTGTTCTCGGAGACCAACGTCACCTCCTACTCGCAGGAACCCTACTATTACCGGTCGCGCCTGAAGATCCTCAATTTCAGCACCAGCGGCACCTGGAGCGACGCCGACTGCGGTTCCCAGGCGCTCGATTTCCAGCGCGGCGATCCCGACCGGGGTTTGTTGCGTGGCCGGGACTGGATGCGCGACGCCTGTCAGGCGGCCTCGCCATGAACGCGCTGCTGCGCGGCTGCGCCGATTCGCGGGTGACGCTGCTGGCCATGGGGGCGCTGGTGGTTGCCGTGGGCGTCGGTACCTACCGCCCGGGCGGCGTGCTGCCGTGGATCGCTGCACCGGTGGCGCTGCTCGCGGTCAATCTGATCGCCGCCGTCGCGGTCGACGCGCGTATTCGGCGGCGCGTCCCGCTGCTGGGATTTCACCTCTGCCTGCTGGCCGTCGTGGCGTTGGGGGGCATAGGCAACCTGACGCGGTTTTCCGGCAGCGTCGAACTCGCGGCCGGGCAGGCATTCGATCCGACCATGGTGCGCGTCGAAGAGCAGGGCGTCTGGCACGCCAATCGCCTCGGTCGGGTCGCGTTCGAACAGTCGGACATCGTGGTGCGCTACGGTCCGGGGCTGCGCCGCGTCGGCACCGAAAGCGCACTGCGGTTGCCGGAGCCGGGCGCTCCCAGCTCGCGCCGGACGATCGGCGACGAAGGGCCTTTGCTGATCGAGGGCTACCGCTTCTATCCCACCTCTAACAAAGGGTTTGCCGCCTACCTGAGTTGGACGGCGGGCGACGGCGTGCGCCGGCACGGTACCGTCCATTTCCCCAGCTTTCCGCTGCTCTCAAACGCACAGGAGAACCGCTGGCGCCTGCCCGGCGGGCGGGAGCTGGTGCTGACGCTCGATCCCGACTTCACCGTTGCCGAGGACGACGCCTGGACGCTGCACGGCGCCGGCGAGCGGCCGCGGCTCACCGTCCATCGTGCCGGCCGTCAGACCGTGCTCGAGGTGGGCGAGGAGCTTGCCGTGGACGGCGACGTGGTGCGCTTCGAGGGGGTCGGCCTCTGGATGGGCTACTGGATCTACTCGGAGCCTTCGATGGCGTGGCTGTTCGCCGCCGCCTGTCTCGGCGTCTTGCTGATCGGCTGGCACTTCGTGCAGGCGCTGCACCCCGACGCCCGCCTCGCCGATCGCCCGGGGCGGCTGACGGAGCCGTTGCGGTGACGGGCGTTGCGGACTTCGGCTGGGTTCTGGTCGCGCTTGGCGGCCTGGCGGCGGGTACGGCGCACATGGCACGGGATCTGTGGGAGCGGCGATTGGCGGTGTCGCGGTTTCCCCTCTGGCTGCTGGCGGCCGCGCTGGCGTTCGGCGTGGCGCTCGCCGAGCGCTGGCTGCGCACCGGTTTCGGGCCGTTCGCCACGCTGTTCGACATTCTGCTGAGCAGCCTCTTCAGTCTCAGCCTGGTCTACGGGCTGGTGATCTGGCGACTGCGGGAGATGCGCGACGGGGCGCCCGTCGCCCTCGCGATACTCACGGTGATGGGCGTCTGGTTGGGCGCGGTGCCGCGCACCGCGAGTGCGCTGCCGGCGGCGTTCGACAGCTACTGGCTGTGGCTGCACCTGGCGACCGGCAAGCTGTTTCTGGGCTGCGCGCTGGCGGCGGCCAGCAGCGCGTTGGTGCTGCTGGTGCGGCAGTGGCGGCGCCGCCCGCCGGATCAGCGGGTCGAGCAGGCCACGGATCTGGCCGTGTGGCGCTTGATGGCGGTCGCCTTCGTGGCGCACGGGCTGATGCTCATCGCCGGCGCGGTCTGGGCGCAGGACGCCTGGGGGCGCTACTGGGGTTGGGATCCGCTGGAGAGCTGGTCGCTAATGACCTGGCTGCTGATGGGCTTTGCCCTGCATCTGCGCACCGCGTTCCGGATGCGGCCCGCGTGGGGATGGACGGCGGTGGCGGCGGTGTTCGTGGTCGCGTTTCTCACCCTCTTCGGTGTCCCGTTCCTGAGCTCGGCGCCGCATCGGGGGGTGCTGTGAAGCCGCGCGCAGACCATCGCCTGGCCACTCTGTTGGGAGTCGCCGCCCTCATCGCGGTACTGGGCGGGCTGATCAGCCGGCTGCCCGGCGGCGGTGTGGCGACGGTCACCGACGGGTCGGGACCATCGGCGCCAGCGGCTGAGGGCGCGCGGCGCGAGCACGTGGTGGACGAGCTGTTCCGCCAGGGGACGGCGATGCTGCACCTGAACCGCTACGACCTGGCCAGCGTCTCGCTGCACCGGTTGCTGCAGCTCGCGCCGGCAATGCCCGAAGCGCACGTCAACATGGGATTTGCGCAGTTCGGCCTGGGCCGGCACACGGTCGCGGAGGATTTCTTCCGCATCGCGATCGAACTTCGACCCGGTCAGCGCAATGCGTACTATGGACTGGCGATTGCCTTGGAGGGGCAAGGGAAATTGGCGGAGGCGATGGGGGCCATGCGCACCTATCTCCATCTCTCGCCGGCGGACGATCCCCATGCGCGCAAGGCGCGGTCGGCGCTTTGGGAGTGGGAATCTGTCGCTGCCGGGGCCGAGGAATCGAAGGTGAGGGATGATGAGAGATAGTATGACGGTCATCAGTCGCAGACAGCGAAGTGCTGGGAATTATTTCACGGCCGCTGGCGTTAGCCTGTATGGAGGGGGGTGCAGTCTCGAGAAAGTGCTGCGTTCCCGTTTCAGGCTTCGCTCCTTGCGTGTTCCCCAGCCGTCGGATGCACCGCGATGTTGTCAAACCCATTCCCACGGAACAGCGATCAACCTCAGCGATGCTGGACATCGGCCGGGGACTACGAGGAGGACGCCATGGCCGTTTTGCAGGTACTGGTAATCGACGATGAAGCGGCGATTCGCCAGGTGCTGGCCTCCCAGATCGCGGAGGCCGGCCACGAGGTGGAACAGGCCGATTGCGCGGCCAGGGCCTTGGAGCGCTTGGCGCGGGGGGACATCGATGTGGCGGTCTGCGACCTGCGCCTGCCCGATTTCGATGGTATCGAACTGATCCGCCGCGCGCGCGCGGAAAAGTGCGACACCGGATTTCTCATGATTACCGCGTTTTCTTCGGTGGATACCGCCATCGAAGCCATGAAGGCCGGCGCCTTCGACTATCTGGTGAAACCGCTGCGCGGCGAAGACGTACTGCGCCGCATCGAGCAGATCGGCAATCTCATGGAGCTGCAGGCGGAGAACCGGCGCCTGCGCACGCTGGTGGATGGCGCGGCGCCGGAGGAGTGCCGCTTGCGCTCTTCGGCGATGAACGACATCGAACGGCTGATCGCGAAGATGGCGCGCACCGACGGCACGGTCCTCATCACCGGCGAGAGCGGCACCGGCAAGGGCTACATTGCCAAACAGATCCATGAGCGCAGCGGCCGCGCCGACAGCACCTTCATATCGGTCAACTGCGGGGCGGTTCCGGAGAACCTGCTGGAGAGCGAGTTCTTCGGTCACCTGAAAGGCTCTTTTACCGGCGCGGATCGCGCCAAGAAGGGACTGTTCGTCGAGGCAAATGGCGGAACGTTGTTTCTTGACGAGATCGGCGAGTTGCCCGTTTCCCTGCAGGTCAAGTTGCTGCACGTCCTGGAGGAGAGCGCGGTACGGCCGGTGGGGTCGGAGACTTCGCGGCGCGTCGACGTGCGCATCGTCGCTGCGACCAACCGGGACATCAATCAAATGGTGGAAGACGGGACGTTTCGCGAGGATCTCTTCTATCGCCTCAATATCCTGCACATCCACATGCCGGCGCTGCGTGACCGCAGGGAGGACATACGGCCTCTGGTGGATCTGTTCATTTCCAAGCAGACAGTTCGCATGGGGTTGCAGGAAACGGTGACGATGGACCCCGCGGCAGAGGAAATCCTCGAGAATTACGGCTGGCCGGGTAATGTGCGCCAGCTGCAGAACGTCGTCGCGAGGACACTGATCCTGGCGGACGGGAATCGCATCACGCTGAGCGACCTGCCTCCGGAGATCACCCGAATCGAAACGCAAGGCGGCGACGACGATGCGGCGATCGCGGAGGGGACGCTGCGTGATCAGGTGCGCCGGTTCGAGGTCGCGCGGATTCGACAGACTATCGATGAGGTTGGCGGCGACCGGCAGGTCGCGGCGAAACGCCTGGGTATCGGCCTCTCCACGCTCTATCGCAAGCTGGACGAGAGTTCCGATAACAATTGAATTCGAGCGTTCGCGGCCTGTGCGGGCGGAAACAGCGCCGTTCGCCGATCGCAGCGGCGGGGCGTTCGTACGGCACAGAGGCACTAGACCGGAGGTACAGCCCATGCGTGAAAACCGGATCGGGTCAATCGTAATGTTTTCACTGTCGCTGCTGGTGATGGCGACGGCGGCCGCGGGAGGCGATGAGGATTACCGGGAGGGAAAAGCGGCTTATGACCGAGGCGATGTCGTCGCCGCCGTCGAGCTGCTCGACCGCGCCGCCGAGGAGGGCCACGTACGCGCACTGACCTTGCTGGGCTACGTGTACGACAAGTCCGAAGAGAATGAAGCGGCGGTGCGCTACTACCAGCGCGCTGCGGCGCTCGGTGACGGTGAGGCGTTGTTGGCACTGGGCGCGATGTACGCCAATGGCGAGGGTGTTGCGCGGGATTTTGCGCAGGCGGTGCGATTGATGGAACAGTCGGCGGACGCCGGCCACGGACCTGCCGCCGTGACCTTGGCGAACGCGTACCGCGACGGCGGATTGGGCCTGTCCGTTGATCGTGCGGCGGCACGGCACTGGCTGGAACGCGGTATTGAGTCGGGTTACGAGCCGGCGCGCCTGGAGCTGGAGCGCCTATTGGCTTCGGAGGATGCGGCGCGGCGCTAGCATCGCGAGCGGCCTGCGCGGGTCGCGTGAGGATTTGCGATGGGCTCCGGGTAGGGTCGTGATGAGAGACCAGTATGCAACAAACGGGGGAACGGTTGGTGGAGGGAAAGATAGCAGCAATATCGGATATCAAAAGAGCCGCGTGCGGTCTGGTCGCGGTAGTAGTGGCACTGTCGGTGCTCGGCGCCTGCGACGGCGCGTCGTCCAATAGTCAGACCGGAACAGCCCCCGCGATGGGGGCAGTTGCGTCCGATTACGGCGTGATCGAATCGTTCAACGTCGGTGCAAACGTCTACGTGCGCTCTCTGGCAGTCGAATCCAGGTCCCGCAGCCTGTGGATCGGCACGTCGGTGGGCGTTCTGGAGGTCGACCTCCACAACCAACAGGTGAAGAGCACCTTCACGCGCAAGGACGGACTGGCCAACGAGTACGTGTTCGCCATCGCGGTCGATGCGCACGACCACAAGTGGTTCGGGACCAATGCGGGCGGCATGAGCCGCTACAAGGACGGCGAGTGGAAGACGTACTTCCCGATGCATGGCCTCGCCGACTACTGGGTCTATTCGTTCGCGAATCAGGGCACCGACACCCTGTGGGTGGGCACTTGGGCGGGCGCCAACCGGCTCAATCTCGCAACGGGGACGATGGAGACCTTCGTCGACGAACTGATAAATGAATGGGTCTACGGCATTGCGGTCGATGCGCGACAGCGGGTCTGGTTTGGCACCGAAGGCGGCGTGAGCATGTACGATGGCCAACAGTGGCGCTCTTGGACGCACGACGACGGGTTGGGTGCACCCAACAGCCAGGGACTGCCGCCCAGCAAGAACACCGGACTGGGCACGCGTTCGCGACACGACCTCGGTGTGCTGCGCGGCGGTGAGGCCACTTACAACCCGAATTACGTTTTTTCCATATTGGTGGCGCGGGACCAGACGGTATGGGCGGGTACCTGGGGCGGCGGTGTCAGCCGCTTCGACGACGGGCGCTGGGGCAATCTCAGTACCGCCGACGGTCTGGCGGGCAATATCGTCTACAGCATTGCGCAGGGGCGTGACGGAACCTTCTGGTTCGGCACCAATCGCGGGTTGTCGCGGTTCGACGGCAGCCGCTGGCAGACCTTCGACAAGCGGCATGGACTGCTCGACGACAACGTCTATGCAGTGGTCGCTGACGACGCCAGCGGCGAGATCTGGATCGGTACGCGCGGTGGCGTCACTCGGATGGGCCGCACGGGCGTGAAACGCAATGAGGGGAAGTGACGGTGGTGGCGACTCGAACGGTAGTGGTTGCGATGGGAATGGCGGTACTGATAGCGGCTGTGGGGAGTGGTGCGTACTATCTGGGCACGGGATCCTCCGGGTCCGCGGCTCACGACGTTCAGAACCCACCGCTGACTGACGGCGCTCAGACGTTGCCGGTCGCGGGTGCCCCTTTGGGCAATCTCCCGGACGGCAGAGCGCATCCGCCGATTTCCGGCGTTCAACCCGACTTCTCCAAGAACAAGTACACCCACTATCGCGTCGGCAACAGCAACGTGAAAGCGATGTTGGCCGACGGCGACATTGTCTGGATCGGAACCTCGGGAGGTGTCGTCAAATATGATACGACGCGAGACGATTACCATCTCTACGACGTACGCAGCGGACTGCTCTCCAACGGCATCTTTCACATCAGCAAACTGGATGACCAGGTGGTGGTGGGCACTTACGGTGGGGGATTGTCGCTGCTCGATCCCGCGAAGGAGACGTGGCGCAACTACAACATTCAGCACGGTCTTGCCGACGCGTTCGTGTACGACGTTTTACGGATGTCCAATGGCGACGTCTGGATCGCAACCTGGTCGGGGGCGAACCGGGTGCGTGGCGGTCGCTTCGACGATGTTGCGGCGTGGGAGACGTATACCGTCGCGAATACCCAGGGTGGTCTTCCCAACGATTGGGTGTACGGCCTGCGTGCCGGTGTTGGCGGCGAGGTGTGGATGGCCACTGAAGGCGGTTTGGCGCGCTATGCCGACGGGCGGTGGGACAACTGGGCGCACGCCGATGGATTGGGTGCCCCCTACGAAAAGGTGCGCACTCAGATCGAGTTCACGCGTGACCCGGCAAAAGAATCCAGCCACCACGCACGCCAAAAGGCCGAGCAGGGGCTGGGCAACGTGGATGTTGCCTACAACCCCAACTACATCGTTGCGCTCGAGGTGGGGACGGACGGTGTCGTCTGGTGCGGCACCTGGGGTGGAGGGTTGACGCGCTTCGACGGGCGTACGTGGAGAAATTTCACGGTCGCCGATGGGCTTCCGGCCAATCATATCTTCATGCTGAAGCGGGATGGCGACGGCAACTTTTGGGTGGGCACCAGTAAGGGGCTGGCGCGCTTCGACGGCACCGCGTTCGAGGTGTTCCGAGCGCGCGACGGCCTCTACGCCGACAATGTCTTTTCGTTGGCGATAGGCGGCGGCAAAGACCTGTGGGTGGGGAGCTATGGCGGCGTGACGCGCTTCGACGGATTTCCCAAGAAGTGACGCGATGACCGGAACGGCCCGATGGCGCAGATATCACTGAAGTCAGTCTGGAGAAGTCTTTTCCTGCGCGAGTTGCTGGCGCGGTTTCTGCTTTACGCGCTTCCCATCGGATTGGCAACCGCCATCACCGTCTATTTTTTCTACCACCTCGACGTACAGATGTCGGAAGAGGACATCCATCACACCGAGCAGCATCACCTGGACATGCGCCGCGAGATGATCTCGGCGGGGATTCACGGGGTGGCGAGCGATCTGCGCGTCCTGCGCGAAATGGTTTTGGCGCATGCTGAGCAGGGAGAAACGGCCGGCGATTTCAGCCTTGAAGAGGCGTTGGAGCATTTCGATATCTACTGCCGCGAGTTTAGTCGCTACCAAACTTTCCGCATTCTGGATGAGGACGGGGCGGAGACCGCACGCGTCGTCTGCAGCGACGACGGTCAGCAGGTGCACGTTCCGAGCACGGTGCGCGAAAACCTGCGGATGCGCCCCTGGACGGGAATCCTCGATCTCAACGTCGGCGAAATCTGGGTTTCGAGGCTGTCCGTCGGGTCGGCGGCAGGCAGCGGCGATTGGTTTCAACCGCAGGTCGCGTTTGCAAGCGTGTTGGCGGTAGGGCCGACGGGCAAACGTCACTTCGTGGTGGCTGGGCTGTCGATGCGCACGTTGATTACGGAACTGTTGATCGACACCGGTGAGGGGGGAACCATGTTGTTGGTGGATCGGGCGGGGACTCTGGTGGGTCGTCCAAAGGGGGTGTCGACGGCGAGCCGCTCCCAGTGGTGGGGAATCGGCTTCCAGGACCTCTTTCCCGAAGTCTGGCAACAGTTGTGGAGTGTGCAGGGTGGCGAGGTGGAATCGGAGAGCGGCCTGTTTACCTTCACGACGCTGAACCCTGCCGAGATCCTGCGTCGCTATCAGGTGTCCGGCGCCGCCGGTGTGCGGTATCCCGCATCGGCGACGGAGCGCGAGGCGGATTATTGGAAGGTTATTTCACACGTACCGCACGAGGAGTTGATCGCCGCGCGTGAGCGCTTTGCGCAGAAGTTCATGCTGCTTGCGCCGATATTGCTGATTGCTCCCCTGTTCGGCAGCTGGTACCTCGCACAGCATGCGGTGCGACGCCGTCATGTCGTGCGCGAACTGGCTGACAACGAGCGCTATTTGCGCCAGATCGTGGACAATGTTCTTGACGGTATCGTCACCACGGACGCTGATGGGGCGATCGAACGGCAAAACGCGGTGACCGCAAAGTTGTTCAATCTACCGCCCGATGCGGCGGCATCGAACATCGACGAATTGATACCGCGGACATCGCTGGGTGATGCGAATCCAGTGGACCGGTCCACCGGGGACGGCATCCCGGAGAGCCATCCCCCGCTGCGGTTCGAGCTGGAGCTGACGCGTTCCGACGGTACACGCTTTCCGACGGAACTGATCGTGATGAGCAGCAGCCTGAGCGGACAGCAGCGCCTTATCTGGGTAATCCGCGACATCACCGAGCGCCGCGAACTTGAGCGCAAGCACGAGTCGGAACGGCTGCGCTTTTTCCACCGAACCAAGATGGCGGAAGTCGGGTTGCTGGCCGCCGGCATCATCCACGAAGTGGGCAATCCGATAGCGGCAATACAGGGATTGGTGGAGGATCTGCAACGCCGCGTGACTCACGGAGACGGCACTTGGGACGAACCGGCGCGCGGTCATCTCGCCATGATACTGGAACAGGCAAGGCGTCTTGGCGGCATTACGCGGGACATTTCCGAGTACGTGCGCAATCGCCCCGGAACGCAGGGGCTTTTCGATATCAACAGCGTCATACGCAGTACCGCCCGACTCGTTCGGTACGACGCGCGCTGGAAATCGATCCGGCTCAATCTCGATCTGGATGCTTCCATTCCGGCGTTGAACGGGATCGAGGATCAGATGACCCAGGTCATCATGAACCTGCTCGTCAACGCCGGGGATGCGGTGCAGTCGACCGATCCGGCGCAGCGGCGGGTGGCGGTCGCTTCGCGCTACTCCGCGCACCACGTGGAGGTGACCGTGGAGGACAACGGGCACGGAATGGATGAAGAGACGCGCAGCCAGGTCTTCGACTCGTTCTATACCACCAAACCGGAGGGCAAAGGGACCGGGCTCGGATTAACGCTGTGCCGATCGATCATAGAAGCGCACGGCGGAACCATCGAGGTCGCATCGCAGCTCGGTGCGGGCGCCCGGTTCAGAATCGTAATGCCTACGCCGGCGATGGAGAACGTGCGAATCGCCTGATAGGGGAGTTGCTGTTGTTTTCTACGCACGAACAGTGCCAAGCCTTTGGCACAATGATAGGAAGCGTCTTATGTGCAGAATGCTGACGTTGATCCTGCTTGTGATTGTCACGAGCCCGACTGGTGTCGTTAGGGGTGCCGCAGCGGCGCCGTCCGCCGATGCGGCATCCATTTACCACGACTTCTGTTCGGTGTGTCATGGCGAGCGGGGAGACGGTGTGAGTCGCGCTTCGAACAGTCTGTTTCCTTCGCCGCGCAATTTCAGCTCGGAGGTGTCGCGCAGGGAGTTGACACGCGCGCGGATGATCTTCTCCGTCACCTATGGACGTCCCAACACGGCTATGGCGCCATGGAAGAGCCAGCTCAGCGAAGTGCAGATCGCCGCCGTTGTGGACTACGTCCGCCGCACTTTCATGAACATCGATGATGAGGTGCAGCCGGCGACCGCGAGTGCCGATCCAGTCGATCATGGTGAAGGTGTCCACCACCATGCGGTGCCGACCGGGGATTTGGCCGCTTACTTCGCCGAAGCCTATCCCGCGCAACTTGACGCCAATCGGCACAACGGTGAAACGCTGTACCGGCAGAACTGCGTTCCCTGTCACGGTCAAGACGGTGACGGGCAGGGGCCGCGCGCCTATTTCATATTGCCTAAACCGCGGGACTTCAAGCACCCTGCGGCCCGTGCGAGCCTCAATAGGCCGCATCTCTTCGAGTCCATCTCCAAGGGAGAGGTCGGATCCGAGATGCCGGCGTGGGAAAAGGTGCTGAGCGACCAGCAGATCGCGGACATCAGCGAATACGTGCTGCGGAGCTTCATTCGTCCCGGCGAGCTGCTAGGCACCGATGGTGGCGGGGCTAAATCGACGCAGCACCATGACGAAGGAGAGCAACACCGTCACTGACGGGTTGTGCCGTGGTGCTTGCGCGCGTCGGCAGCGGGAGGGTGATGGTCACGATAGTACCTTGTTCGGGCGCCGAATCGAAGCTGATCTGACCGTCGTACTCGGCGGCCAACGCGTGGCAAAGCGCCAAGCCAAGCCCCATTCCACTGCCTGCCGTTCGCCCGGCGAGAAACGGCTCCTGCGAATGGACCACCATTTCCGGGGGCATACCGCAACCATTGTCGGTGATGCGCACGATGGCGTTGCCCGCTTCGCACAAGGTTTGAACCTCTATTTGCGGTGGGCGCGGAGACCGCGCGCAGGCGTCGATGGCGTTTTGCAGCAAATGCAGCAACATCTGCACGATATGGTCGGCTACCAGGCGAAGGGCCGGCAACGCAGGGTCGAGTGCGAGAGAGATCGGGGCAGGGGCGTCCTGATTTTCGTACGACACCAGACGGCAGGTTCTGCCGACGAGCTCATTGATATTCGTCGCCACGCGGTGCGAGGGCGCGACCTCTGCAAACTCGGAGATGTCACGCGTCACGCCAACGATCCGCTGCACGTAGTGCGCGATCTCGTCGAGCTTTTCGGAAAGCCGCGACCGCTCCCCCTGCTCGCCGCGGCGCAACTCGTCCTGACCGGCTCGCACCAGCACGGAGATGGCGCTGAGCGGATTGCCGATTTCATGGAGTAGTCCGGCGGCGAGGCGGCCGATGGCCGCCATCTTGTCGCGGTGTTGGCGGCGCGACCGGAATTCGTTTAGCGCCGCCTCGGCGCCTTTTTGACGGCTGATGTCGCGTATCGCGGCGATGTGCTGGCGCTCGCCGACTTCGTAGTAGGTCGAGACGCACAGTTCCATCGGGAAACGGGTGCCATCGTTTCGTATCCCCATCGTCTCTGCTATCCGCGGATTGGCTAGGTTGTCGACGCTGAAGCGCCGGAGACAATCGCCCTTCAATGCGCACTTCGGCTCCGAGATCAGATCGCAGAGCTTGCGTCCGACGATTCCCTCGACGGGAGTCTCGAACAATCGCGAGACGGTTTGGTTGGTCGCCACGATCTCTCCGCGCTCGTTGCAGACGGCGATCCCAATCAGCATTGCTTCTGTGACGGCGCGATAGCGCGCTTCGCTGGTGAGATGGCGCTGTTCGGCCGCCACATGCTCGTCGATGTCGACGAACATGCCCAGATAGCCCGATACTCTTCCCGCCTGGTCACGCTGCGGCGTGCCGTACATCAGGTTCCAGCGATGCCCGCCTATCTGGTCGCGCAGCCGACACTGGATCTCGAACGTTTCGCCTTGCGATACGGCTTGGTTGTAGCTGCGCCACACCGCGTTTTGATCTTCGGGATGGACCCGTTCGATCCAGTCAGTCGCGCATGCGGTTGGCGTGTCATCCGTGAAATACCTCCACCAGTCGCTGACGCGGTTCCAGGTGCCGGATGGCGTGGCTTGCCAGATGATGAGGGGGGTGCTCTTTGTCAGGGTTGCGAACCGTTCTTCGCTCTCTTTTAGGCGTGACAGGGTGTTGCGCTGGCGCACGCCGAGCATCAGTGTCACCCCGATTGCGAAGAGTGCAAGCAGACGGTTACCGGCCACCGTCCCGACAGAGGTACCGGATTGGGGTAGCGCGAACCCCAGCACGACCAACAGCGACACCATAACGCTGATGGCGTAGATATGACGGGTATCGGGCAGTCTGAGCGCCAGTAGCACCACCCAGACGTAGGGCACGCCGCTCGCTATGTCCCACGGCAGCCGCAGATCGGCGACGAAGATTGCGGCGCTCAGGAGCAGACACAGGATTATGCGCTGTCGCGCCGCGATGCTCGGCTGCAGCTCGGTGGCGTGATGGGAAAAACGGATTCGTTGCTCACGGGTCATGTTGTGTCGGGCATTTCAGAAATCATGGCAAGTCAGACAGAGCGCACTGCCGTTGTTGCTGACCCGCAGGAAAGTGGGATTGATGGTGCCGCCATGACCGGCGTGTGAGACTCCGTGCGGGTCGTCGCAGGAGGCGCACTCCACCTCCGGCCCCTCACCGGAATCGTAGAAACGTACCTCGCCGGGGTCGGCCCGGCCGTTGCCGTCGTAGAAACGGATGCCGGCGGATGTGCCGGTGGGGTTGAAAAAGTCGACCCCCAGCCGCGTCGCAGGAAGGTTGATGCCTACCGGATGGTCGTCCCTGAGGTCCGTGCCGAGCGCGAACACGGTGAAGTCGGTGGCACCTGCTCCCACCACTCCCGCGCCCGGGGAATGGCAGGCGAGGCAGCCGTCGCCAGGGGTGGCGGCGTTTAAGCCGATGTGAACGGTGGCATCCGGTCCGCCGGCATTGGTCCAGGTATCGAGAGAGGCATTGTTCTGCACGGTCTCCTGCGCGGTGCTGTAACGGCCGCTTCCGGGCATGTTGATAATGGAGTCGATGCCCAGAGTTCCGTCGTGGCATGAGAGGCATGTCAGCGAGTTGACGCCGGGTGTGGTGACCGTGCTGCTGAGGGTGCTGGTGCCCAGCGCATCGTACGTAGTGTAGCCGGTCGTGGTGGCGGTGCGGTTCCGGAGCGGGGCCGCGACCTGTCCGCTGGCGCCGTGCGGGGTGTGGCAGTAGACGCAGACCTGGTCGTAGTCGTTGCGATAAGGGTTCATGTTGACCGCACCTGAGCCGATCGTGGACTGTGTCAGGTTGTGACGCGTGTTGATGATGCCGCCGGCGTTGGAAAACCGGGTGGGTAGGTCGCCATCGCCGAAACACGCACCGCCGTACACGGCGAGCAACAGCATACCCAAGGTGGACGTCTGGTTTGCTCGCATGGAACAGGCCCCACTTCCTGATGTACGGGTCACGCCCCTTGGTAGGCAAGATGCATACCTTTATCAGCGGATGTCGCGACGCCGTTGGGGACGGTTTAACCTATATAAATTGCCGAAATTGAGAGGCGGAGTCTCTAAATCGGGAAATTCGTCGTGGCGGGATCTGTGCTGAGAGGTGCGCGATCACCTAGGGACGCGTCGGCCGGAGCACCCCCACTTTGCGAAACAGCTGATCGACGATGTTGAGACGACCGGTCTCGTCGCAGTCGATGCCGGCGGGAAGCGCGAGACGCCCCGGTCCGTCGTCGCTGTGCTTGTTACCCACCGGCAACAGCAGTCGACCCCGGCGGTCGAACACCTGAACGTTGGCGAAGCTGGAGTCGGAAACGTAAATCAGGTCGCGCGGGTCGATGGCGATTCCCCGGGGACGTGCGAACTGGCCGAATCCGCTTCCGACCCCACCCCAGTGGTGCAGCAGCTCGCCGTTGGCGTCGAATGCCTGGACACGGAAGTTGCCCTAATCCAGTACATAGAGGGTGCCATCGCTGTCCATGGCGATGTCGGTTGGAAGGTTGAACTCGCCCGGACTCGCGCCGCGCCGACCGATGATGCGCAGGAGCTTGCCGGACGGGGAATAGACCGCTACGCGGTGGCGTTGACTGCCGATACCTCCGGTGTCCACCACGTAGATCTGTTGGCCGTCCCGAGAGACGGTGACGGCAGTGGGGCGGTCAAGCTCTTCCGCCGATCCAACGCTGCCGAGGTACAGTCCCAGTGGGTCGTAAATGACCACCCGGCGCGCCGCCGAATCGGCGACGTAAATCCGTTCATCGGCACCGATGGAGATGCCCAACGGATTCCGCAGCGCGCCTTCGCGCCGGTAGCCAAACTGGAAGTAGCGGCGTCGCGGAACGTCGAAAGCGTGGATCAGGTTAAGCTGCGTGTCCGAGACATAGATGCGCCCGCTGCGGGCGGCGACGTCGTAGGGTTTGATCATGCCGATGTTCGGACGGGTATCGCCCACCAGGAGCTGTTTCAGCCGCTGCTCGCCGTCTGCGATTTCGATATCGCGGTTGCGCCGCAGCGTGGCCTCGTATACGTAGCGGGATTTTTCCGGCGGGGGCGGCCATCTGGCCGGTGTGGTATCCGGGCGCGGTGTGACCGTCGCTGTGTTGCAGCCGGACAGCAGGACGCAGCAGGCGACAACCGCCGCCAGCGCGACCCTGCCCGGGGCCGCGGAAACCGCTGGCCGCGCAGGTCGGCGCCTTACCGGCGGGGTCGATTTCGGCCGCAACGAGCGGAGTCGCGATCTGATAACCCGCATCAAGTGAAATTGACCGATGTGCTCTCGGAATGGGGGCGATAGAAGTAGTGGGAACCCGAGGATTTCGCTACGTACATGTTCTGATCCGAAAGACTCCACAGCGCCTCTTCGGTCGCGCCGTCCCGAGGATAGATGGCACCGCCGACGTTTACCTGCACCGAACCGCTGATTCCCACTAGCCTGAAAGGTTTCTGCAGTTGGGCGATGATCTCCGTTGCGCGACGCGCAAGCAGGTCGGGGTCGCCCAGATCGCACAGTAGGATGACGAATTCGTCGCCCCCGAAGCGCGCCGCTGCGTCGCATCGACGAGTGTGAAGCTGAAGCCGCCGCGCAATCAGTTTCAGGACTTCGTTGCCCACTTTATGCCCGTATCTGTGGTTGAACGGTTTGAATTCCGCTAGGTCAACGAAAAGCAGGGCGAACGGCTGCTTGAACTGCAGCGCCGCTTGTATGCAGCGTGAGAGCCCCAGTCGGTTGCGCAACCCCGTGAGCGGATCGAGTTCCGCCAACGCGGTATTCTCTTCGAGCTGATTGCGCATCGGTGTGGCATCTCGCAGGATTGCCACCGAAAACCGTTCGTCGTCGAGGTTGAGATTGGTGATAGAGATGGACAGCGGAACCTCGATGCCCGAGCGATGGAGCGCGTGCAGAATGGGCCGGGATCCCATCACGATCGGATGTCCATGGCGATGAAACAACGCCACCTCTTGTTGATGGCGGGCGCGATACCGAGTGGGAATCAGGACTGAAAGCGGCTTGCCGATCAGCTCGTCGGTGAGGTAGCCCAGCGTCGGCGTTACCCGGTCGTTGGCATGAACGATCTGTCCGCTGCCGTCAATCACGAGCACTGCGTCCGGCAACACCTCGAAAAGGCTACTCAGCGAGAGCAATACATTGTTCATAGTCGTCTGATGGTCCCGCCTCCTGCTGTTTCACCGAGTCGCGCCGATCGGTTGGATGACCGATCTGTTATATCGAACAGCACATTCAGTGCCAGTTCGAACCCGGGATTGGTGTGTGCGTTTTTCCGACTTTGCTTTTGTTGCGGGTTTGGGGAACTTGGCATACGTCATGCAATAGTTGCGAAGTCGTAGGCGAAATTGGCTTGGGTGGGGTGGGTACTTGTTCTCGTTGAGTCGCCGGATCGGAGGAGCGGCGATATTGCTGCTGGAGGTAGCGCTGACGACGGGTGTCGGTGGTATTGCGTCGCCGGTTCATGCTGAGCCGATGACGACTTACGAGCGATTGCTGCCGCAAGCCGTTGCCGGGGACCCCGAGGTTCAGAACCTGATCGGGTTCATGTTCTATCACGGCGAAGGTGTGCCCAGGGACCTGCAATCCGCGCACTACTGGTTTCACCGCGCCGCCGATGCCGGCAACCGCGTAGCCCGGCGCAACCTTGCGCTCTTGCACTCCGGTAAGCTGGCGGGCGTTCCACCTCACTTCGGAAACGCGGCGGAGGCGCGCGATTGGTTGGTTCTGGCGGAGCGTGCGGCGGTCGCCACCGAAGCCGAGGCGGTGTCTCGGAGACCGCTGCCGACGCCGGATGACGGCGGGGCCGGGACGTGGCCTTCGGAAGGGGCTTATCTGTATCAGACGTTCTGCGGGGGTTGTCACGGATTCAATGGCATCGCGTACTACGTCCACTCGCCCTCGTTTGCACTTGGCGAGCGGATGGAAAAATTGGATTCCGTGCTTATGCGCAGCGTCGCCAATGGTGTCGGTGCGATGCCGGCCTGGGGAGCCATGATGTCGAAGAGGCAGCTCGCCGAAGTCGTCGCGTTCGTGCGCACGCTGCGGCCCGCCGTGCAACTGGGCATCGGTCACTCGCCTTGGGCGGTTCCGCGACTCTTTTTTCGCTTCAAGCCCTTCGGGGAGGTGGAGGATTTCTGGTTGCGGTTCGAGCTGAACCGTCTGACCGACGTTGAGTGATAGTGAAATCGTTCGCTGGGTTTGGAAAGTGTTTGGCGACGATCGGTGGCAGGTCAGAACCTGGTGTGTTGCTAAGGATTTTCCCTGGAGGGTTGCTATGTGGCCAAGAGAAATCGCGATACGGAGTCTGCTTGTCATGTCCTTGGTGTTGGGATGGCAGCCGTTATGGAGCGCCGATACGAATGCGCCGGCCGAGGAGAGCATAGCGACCGACTATTATGAGCGGCTTGCCCGCGAAGGGTCGGCCGATGCGCAGCTGGTGCTGGGGGATCACTACCGGGACGGCAGCAACGGCGCCGTTAAGGATCTGGTGCAGGCCTACGTGTGGTATTCCGTGGCGGCCCATCAGGGCGTGGAGGAGGCGGTGACGCCCATGGTGGAGGTTTTGCAGCAACTGTCGCCGGAGGAACAGCGGCGCGCCAAGGTGCTCGCGGAGGAGTACACGACGCGTTTCAGTCAATGATTCGATCCCCTTGTGCGTGATGGTGCCGGATGCCCGAAGGCGCGTCCGGCGGTGAGGCGATTGGCGGCACGATGATTGCTAGTGCAGAGGCTGCAAATACATAAACTGCCATGCGGAGTCGTTGAATGAACAAACTAATCGGAGCCGTTGCCGCTACCGCGGTCATCGCACTGTTCACTGGAGCCGCGCAGGCCGAGAAGACGGGCAAAGAGGTGTACGAGTCCAGGTGCTTTGTCTGTCACGCCTCGGGGGTTGCCCAGGCGCCCAAGTTCGGCGACGCCAACGCTTGGTCGCCCCGAATAGCCAAGGGCGTCAATGCGCTGGTCGACACCGTCAAGGCGGGAAAGAATGCCATGCCCCCGATGGGCACTTGCATGGAGTGTTCGGATAAGGAGGTGAGAAGCGCAGTGGAGTATATGGTTTCGAACGGGCAGTGACGCTGCCCGCAGCGGCGCCGCCCTGTTCCGGGCGGTCCGCATTCGGCTACGGGAGGGAGGTGCTCGGCGGAGACAGGAGCCTCTCACCTGATGACCGCCGAGACTCCCGCGCTGTCCCGCTACTGGTCCTTCCCGACCACTCCCTCGAATCAATGCGCTACGACATTGACACCGGCCACGAAGACGATCTTGTCGAAGGTGCGGTTCAACGATTTGCTGGCGAAGTTGCTCATCATCGCGCCACCGTCCCAGGTGATCCGGTCGCCGACCTTCAGAGGCGTTTCGGGCGCTGCTAACCACTCCTTGACACCCCCGGACTCGACTTCCAGAAAGCTGTAGCCTCCGCCTGTGGTAACCGCGACCACTCGGCCCGAATGGGTCGAGGGTGCCGCCGCGTGGCCCGGAACCACCTTCGAGACGAACAGTATCACCGGAAAGGTGCGATTCAGAGTTTTGCTGGTGAAGTCGCGCATGACCGCGTAGTCGCCCCAGGAGATGGTATCGCCCGGTTTGACGTCCGCCTGTGTCGAGGCCAACCAGACTTCGTTGCTATCCACTTTGACCCGGATGTAGCTGTAGCCAGCCGCGGCGTCGGTGCTGAGCACTACACCCGTGTTGACCGCGGAGGTCGGCTTGTTGCGCAGTGCCTGCTGCAAGGCGGCTGCGTGTGCATTGAGGGAGGTGTCGGCCTGCGCTGGCTGCGCGGTCGTCTGGACCAGTGTCGGCGTGGTGTCCGGCTGTTGTGAACAGGCTGCTAGCAAGGCAAATCCGGCGATCAGGGCGAGGGGTGATTTTCGCTGTGTGGGTGTCGCGTTCATGGCTGCAGCCTTGGTTGTTCGCCGTGCCTGGGGCGGGCGGCAAAACGTGTGTAGGTCCCGAATTCCGGAAATGGATTCCCGGTAATGGGAAATTTCCGAGGTTCAGTGCGCCTTGCCGGCAGTCGCCGGCTCATGCGGGATGGATGATGCAAACACGGTGCCGGGGAGACGGCACGGGTGAGTGGCGCCCGATTTCAGGCTCGGGCACCGCAGCGCGGTGTCAGTGTTCGAGTTCGATCTCAGCCATGGTCGGGTCGTACGAGATCGCGGTGCCGATATCGATCCGCTTGTAGCGCTTATCGATCTAGACGTTCTCGGTAAACCCGGCTTCGCGCGGCCGCTTGATTTGTTTACGGGTGAGGCTCTTTGCGACGGCGACGTTGGAGAGCGTCTGCCTTGTGCCCGGAACGCCAAACTCCTCGAAGAAGGTGATGCTGACGTGGGTTTTTCTGGCGGGTTCGACGAAAGCGTGATAGGGCATTCCGTTGCGAAGTAGTATGCGCACGACGGGGCGCAACATTCACAGGATGGCCGATCTGGTTTTTACCGGCGATGCATCGGGTGCTACCGGTGCGGAAGCGGCTTCTATTGGAGCGTCTTCGGCCATTCGCTGCGGCGCGAGCGCTCCAATTCCACCAGCGTGGTTTCCAGATCTTCGTTGATCTCGCTTTCGCCGCGGGCTTCGACTACCGCGTCGGGCTGGAACAGGGGCCGCGGCGGACTGATGGCCATACCCTGCGCATAGTCGACGCCGATGCGGCGCAGAATCTCGATGGAATCGTGTTCTTCGACCATCTCCGCCACCGTGCGGATGCCCAGCGCGTGACCGGTGCGGTTGATGGATTCGATAATGGTCTGGTCCACGGTGTCGCGCACCAGTTCGCGGACGAAGCCGCCGTCGATCTTGAGGTAGTCGACGGGCAGGTTCTTCAGGTAGTTGAACGACGACATGCCGCTGCCGAAGTCGTCCAGCGCCAGTTGGCAGCCCATGTCGCGTACTTCGCGCACGAAGTTGCGCGCGCGGTCCAGCGATGCCATCACTGCAGTTTCGGTGATCTCGAAGCAGATCGCCTCCGGCGGAATGGCGAACTCGGAGAATTGGTCGCGCAGAAAATGCAGGAACAGTTCGTCGTTGATACTGGCGGCCGACAGATTGACCGAAATCATGCCCATGCTCTGCATCAGATCCTGTTCTTCGGGGTGTGCCTCCAGGTAGGCGGCAAGACTGGAAAAGAGGTGGGTGACGACCCAGCGGTCCACCTTGGGCATCAGGTCGTAGCGCTCAGCGGGCGGGATGAAGGCGCCGGGTGGGATCAGCGTGCCGTCTTTCTCCAGGATGCGGATCAGGATCTCGCGATGGGGTAGCGCACCACTGCCGTCGCGCAGCGGTTTGATGGTCTGCGCGAAGAGGATGAAGCGGTCTTGCTGCAACGCCTTGTTGACCCCCGCCACCCAATGCATCTCGCCGTGGCGTCGCGCCAGTTCTTCGTTGCTGGGATGGTAGACCTGGACGCGGTTGCGGCCCAGATCTTTGGCCGCGTAGCAGGCGATGTCGGCGGCACTCATCAGGCCGGCGACGGTGTCGCTCTCGAAATTGATGGGCACCAGGCCGATGCTGGCGCCGATGGAGAACGTCTTGCCGTTCCAGCTGAAATTGAACTCGTCGATGGTGCGGCGTACGGTTTCCGCCACCTCTTCGGCCTTCTTCAACGGGCAACCCTCAAGGAGAAAGCCGAATTCGTCGCCGCCCAGGCGCGCGAGGGTGTCGTTGTCGCGCACCTTTTCGCGCAGAGCGGCCGCCAGTTCGCGCAGCAGCGCGTCGCCTGCGATGTGCCCGCAGATGTCATTCACCACTTTGAACTGATCGAGATCGATGTAGGCGAGGGCGTGGTCGTTGTGTTCCTGGCGCGCGGAGCGCAGCGCATTCTCCAGCCGTCGTTCGAACTCGCGGCGGTTAACCAGACCGGTGAGCGCATCGTGGGAGGCGTGGTAGCGCAACTCGTCGGCCATGCGCTGCGCCTGGGTGACGTCATGCAGCACCATGACGGTGCCGATGGGGTTGCCGTGCTCGTCGCGCAGCAGTGAAGTGGCCTCTTCAACGACCAGGCGGCGTCCGTCGCGCCGGTGCAAAACGAAGCGCGTTCGTGCGGCGCCGACGGGGTCGCGGAAACCCGGGTCCAGCGGCTTGATGGCGGTGTCGGTACGCGGGTCTTCTGAGAGCCGACACACTTCGATCAGGGTCTTGCCCTTGGCCTCATCCTGACCCCAGCCCAGCAGGCGTTCCGCCGCCGGGTTGAGAAACTCCACCCCGCCCTCGTGGTCGGTGGTGACGACGGCATCGGCGATGGAGCTGAGCGTGACCTCTGCGCGCTCCTTTTCGGTCTTGAGGGCGAGTTCGGCGTTTTCGCGCGCCTTGATGTCGCGCTTGAGCAGGCTCACCGCTTCGCGCAGCCGCTGGGTCCGGTCCTGGACCTGCTTCTCCAGATCGGTGCGGATCGCTTCCAGTTCCAGCGCGTGGTCCTTCTCCCGTTCGGCGATGGTGCGGTCGATGCGCGACATGGATTGTGCGACGGCCAGGATCGACAGGGTAACGGCGGCTACGAGGGTGGCCAGCGACAAGGGATCGAGTCCGGCATCGGTTGCGGCCGCCGACGGTTCGGCTGCGACGAACGAAACGGCGGCCATCGCCGTGTAGTGCATGCCGGCAATGGCCATGCCCATTACCAGCGCGCCAGCGAAGGCGTGGCGATCGGTGCGTGGCGCCGTGGACTGGCTCATGGCGAAGGTGAGGCGCAGCGCGGCGCCCGATATCGCGACGGCGATGATCACTGAGAGGGCCAGCAGCTCGGGGGTATAGCTGTAGGTGGCCGCCACGCGCATGGCGGCCATGCCGGTGTAGTGCATCGCGGCGATACCGCTGCCGAGGCAGATGCCGCCCAGGATTATATGCTGCCGCCCCGAATCGGAGGGCTTCGCAAAATGCAGTCCCAGCAGGGCGCCGAGGATGGCGGGTAGCACCGAGAGCAGCGTGACCGTGGCGTCATAGGAGACGCGCGCAGGCAATCGCAGCGCCAGCATGCCGATGAAGTGCATCGACCAGATGCCGGCACCCAACACCAGCGCGCTGTAGAGCAGCCATCGTCCTCGTGCAGGCTGGGTGGCGTCTGCGACGCGTCCGGTCAATCCGAAAGCGGTGTAGGATACGAAGACGGCGACGACAACCGAAAGAACGACCAGCCGCAGGTCGTAGGATCCGTCCAAAATCATAGCTCGCCCTTACGCGAGAAAGTTGGCGCCGCGAGGGTCTGACGCCCCTTATAAATATCAGTATGTTTATTGTGACTCATTAAAATACTTTGTATTTATGCGGAAAGCAATATCCGTTCGCTTGTTAAGGATTCTCCGCCGACGATTCGCCATCATGCACCCATTGCCAATCCATTACGACGAGCCGCTGTACCGGCCACCCAGCGAAGCCGATTCGCTGATCATCCAGGCCACCATTGGCTGCTCCTGGAACCGCTGTACGTTCTGCGAGATGTATACCAGCAAGCGTTTCCGACCGCGGCCGGAAGCGGAGCTGGGGAAGGAAATCCGGCATCTGGGCGAGCACCTGGGCGGCGTACGCCGCGTGTTTTTAGCGGATGGCGACGCCATGACGCTCTCTACGCGCCGGTTGCTGGCGATATTGGAGCAGATTAGCACCCACCTACCGGGCGTGCAGCGCGTTTCGTGTTACGCCTTGCCGCGCCAACTGAGCCGAAAGTCGAGCGCCGAACTGGGAGAATTGCGTGACGCCGGTCTGCGCCTGGTCTACGTGGGCGTGGAGTCGGGCGACGACGAGGTGTTGAGGCGGGTCGACAAGGGGGAGACCCAGCGCAGCAGCGTCGATGGTCTGTTGCATGCGCACGCCGCAGGGATCGATGCCTCGGTGATGATTCTCAACGGTTTGGGCGGCGCACTGCTGTCGCGCCAGCATGCGCTCGGCTCCGCCCGGGTGTTGAACGAGACCCAGCCACGCTACGCGGCGGTGCTGGTGGTGATGTTTCCGCGCGGCGATACCCGCTTCCGCGACGCTTTCGGCGCCGATTTCCAGGCGCTGGATCTGGCCCGCTCGCTGGATGAAATGGAGCAGTTCATTGCGGCGACCGATCTGAAGGCAACCATCTTCCGCAGCGATCACGCTTCCAATTCGTTGGTGCTGAAAGGGGTGCTGGGCAAGGACAAGGGGCGGCTGCTGGGGCAGATCGAGCGCGCCAAACGCGATCCCGGCTTGCTGCGTCCCGTTGGCGGACGCCGTTTGTAGCAGCGGGCGTCGGGCTCAGATTCCGCCCAGGCGCGCGACCACCGTCTCCCACAGCGCCGCGTAGGCCAGCCCTGCGCGCGAATGGCGCGCGTAGGCGCCCACCGGCGCGCGTTCGATGCCCATGCGTTCCACCTCACTGCAGTACGGGATCTCGATGGGCGGAATGGCGGGCTGGCGTTGGGGCAGAGTTTCGACGATCCCGCGGTGCAGTTTCTTGCGCCGGTCGACCATGGAGAAGAACGGGATTAATTGCATATCGCGGAACGCGTGATCCTCGCGAAACCGCAGGATCTGCGCCAGCGCTCGCACCGACAAGGTGGTGGGGACCAGCGGGATCAGTGCGGCGTCGGCGGCTGCGAAGATCGCTTCGGTCATCAGCGACAGGGCGGGCGGACAGTCGAGGAGGATCACGTCGTATTCCGCCTCCAATGCCGCCAACAGCTTGGCGAAACGCCGCACCGGTTTCTTGGTTTCGCTCAGCATCAGGTCGAAGTTGCGGATGGAGAGGTCGGCGGGCAGCAGGTCGAGGTTGGGGTAGTCGGTGGCCTTGATGCGCTCGGCCAGCCCCACTTTGCCGGCAATGAGTTTCCCCCCGCCTCCCTTGATCTTGGGTTTTATGCGCAGGTAGAAGCTGCAGGCCCCCTGCGGGTCGAGGTCCCACAGCAGCGTGCGCGCTCCGCCCAGGGCGGCCAGATAACCGAGATTGACGGCCGTGGCGGTTTTGCCCACGCCCCCTTTGATGTTGTAACTGGCCAGGATCTTCATGGGTCGGACGCGGTTGCTGTGTGAAACAACGCGGCAAATTCCTTGTGCTGCTTTGCCGCAGCGAAGCGCTGGAAACGGGCGGCAAAATGGCCGCGGGTCTCGTGCTGCTGCATCTGCAGTTTTGCAATCAGCGCAGAGAGGGCGCGGTGGGTGGGGTTGTGCGCCGGATCGTCCAGGCTCATCTGTTCGCCGAAGTGGTGCAGGGCGTGCTGCTGGACTTCCAGATCCTGAAATCGCCCCAGTACGTCCTGCAGCTCTTTCAGGCCCTCGATGGCGGCGCCGATGCGGCGTTTGGGATAGAGCGAGCGGAAGAACTCGAGGAGATAGCGCAGTCGTTTGCAGCGGATGCGCAACTGGTGCAACTGTTGCGGCGCGCTGTCGTCGTGGATTTTTCGGCCATCTTTGACCACTTTGCGGTAGGCGCGCCAGATGCGCCGGTCGGCCACTGCGATAATCGGCTGCATGGCGCCGGGCAGCCGCGAGTGCGCGGGTAGCGGTGTGGCCAGATAGCGATGCCAAGCGCTGAGCAGGCGACGGTAGCGTGCCGAGTCGAGGTGCGCGACGAGCTCCCGGTAGGCCTGCTGCTGGCGATCGCAGAGAAAGGCGCGCAGCGGCTCCAGGTCGGCGGCCAGCGGCGCGGGGAGCAGCGACAGGTAGTGATCGAAATTGAGCAGGTAGACGTCCAGGTCGCGCGCCGGACCGGTGATTTCGCCCAGCCAGGCGAACTCGCGGCGGAAGCGTTCGCGGGTGCGCTGCGGCAGGAGCTCCTTCAACTGGCTCAACGCCGAACGGATGCGCCGAACCGCCACCCGGTAGTCGTGCAGGAACTCCGTATCGATGGCCTCTCGCAGGCCCGGCGCGTTGAGTTCGAGAGCGCGGGTGAGATCCTCCAGCAGCGTACGCAAGGCGGCGTCGCTGCGCATCTGTGGCTGCAATGCGACGTTGAGCCGGCTTTCGTAGTCGCCCGGCTGGAGACCGGCCCAACGGTACGCTTCGACCTCCCACGGACACTCGAGCGGGGTGACGGCGGGCAGGGCCTTCAGCCGCTGCGCGAGGGCATCGGCGCTCTTGCGATATCCGCGCAGCGGCTCGATGCGCAGCAGGGAGAGTGTCTTGCGGGCACGGCGTTGGGAAAGGCGTTCCCAGTACAGCCGCGCTACGGTCTTCTGCTCGCCGTCCAACAGCGGATAGAGGCTGCGACGGAGGTTCACGGTCAGCCGCGGGATCATGGCGCGGATATCCAAGGGGCGCGCGAGTCGGCGTCGTAGCAGCCCATCCGGGAGCTCCGTCCAGAAGTGCGGCGAGCGGTCGATGTTGACCGTAAGCGTGCGTTCGGGATTGGTCACGTCGCGACAAAGCAACGTCGAAACCCCGCCCAGGCGTTCCACGCGCAGGCCGAGGCCGGCGTGATAGAGACGCCAGTCGAAGCTGTCGAGCAGGTCCAGGGAGCCGGTATGAGTTGAGTGGGGAATGGGTGTGCCGCCGCCCAGGAGTTCGGGAAGCGCTGCAGCCAGCGCGGATTCGTTGTCGATACGGAAGTCGTATCCGGGTGTCATGGTTGGCCGGCTGGTCCCGCGTGCCTGGGATCAACCCATGATAAGCGGGCAGCGCTGCCGTCTGACGATGGCATCCGGACGTGGCGACGCGGCGTCCGCCTTACAGTGCCAGTTCGCTGGCCGTGTAGTGCCATAGTCGGTCGATTTCGGCGTTGAGGCTGTGGTCGGAGGGGAACATTACCAGCTCTGCGCGGGGATTGCCCTGCAGATAGTCAACGCTGAAGTGGTAGGGAACGGTGTCGTCGAACAGCCCGTGGAAGATCAGCGCCGGCAGCGGGCGATCGAGCGGGACCGTCTCATAGCGCTGCGCATCCTCGACGAGGTCGTAGGCCAAGAGGCGCTTCTCGCCGTACTGGTAGTGCTCGACCTCCATCCGGCCGGTTTCGCGCCACGCCCGCAGCGCCTCTTCGCCCAGCAGTTCCTGGTAACGAGCGAGAAAGCGAAACGCCGGTGCGATCAGGATTAGCCGTTCGACGACGTCAGACTCTTGGGCGAGCAGACCGGCCAGGTAGCCGCCCATGCTGGAGCCGATCAGGGTGACCGGTTCGTCGCTGGCGCGGAGCAGGGGGCGGACTACCGCCAGCTGGCTGCTGAGGGTGAGGTGTTCGAAATCGCCGCCGTTCAGATCGGGCGTATTCAGCTCGATGCCGAACTCGGCGAAGCGGGCGCGGAAGAAATTGCCTTTGAAGGTGGACGGGCCCGAGCAAAACCCATGGAGGTAGATGTAGCGCATCGTCGAATCGGACCCGCAAAAGCGCTGAAAATACCGACGGAACGTGCGTTAAACAAGCCCGGGCCGTCGGCGCAGGGTGCGGCGGTGGGAAGTCCGCGTCGCTCGCCGGGTTCAGAAAGCCGACAACACGGAGCGCAACCAGGCAGCACTCCAACGGTTTTGCCAGTGCGCCAGCTCGGCGTTGGTCAGCTCGGCGATTTGCAGGGTATTGCGCACGTCTTGAACGAGCTGCTCGCTGCAGTTCTGCGCCAAATGTCTCTGCTCCTTCAGCCACTCCCCCAAGTCGTCCTGGCCGGCGTTGCGGTGCAGGAAGCGCAGGCCGTTGTCCAGCCACTGGAGCGCCGTGTGCCACTCACGCGTCACGCCGCTGGTGGCGGCGTGGGAACTCAGTTCCACCCAGCGCAGCGCGTATTCGCGGGTGGTTTCGTTGAGTTCCGCGTAGGCCGAATCGTTTGTTTGCAAGTGCATGGTGTCATCTCAATGAAACGGTGCTGACTCGAATCTGTAATGACGCATCGCAACATATCACAGCGAGAACCCCTCGAATTACGACTCAGATCAATATATCTGCAGACGAAGCGCGGGAAACCGGGCGCTGAGTGGTGTGAATCTGCCAGCAGGTCAGGCCCCTGTGTAGGTGTGAATAGCGGCAACGGGGGCGGTGAGGGAAACGGAAGTTGACAGTATATTAGTAAATGTTAATATTCTGATAATTCAATTTCATTCACCGTATACAGGAGAATCACACGATGAACGTTGATCGCTGGGTGCTTGCGTTTGCCGGGGTATTCATTCTCGCCAGCTTGGCGCTGTCGCAGTTCCATCACCCCTACTGGCTGTGGTTTACGGCCTTCGTGGGGGTCAATATTTTCCAGGCGGCGTTTACCCGGTTTTGCCCGCTGGCCCGCATTTTCGCCGCGCTGGGTGTACGCAAGGGTGAGGTGTTCAGCTGAGCACCCCGAGGTAACGTCCTGCCGATGCGGCCGATGCGGTGTCGGCAGGCTGTACACCCTGGCCGCCCTCGGGGCGGCCTTTTTGCCAATACCGGTTCGGATGCTCGGCGCGGGGCTGCCGACGCGATGGGCGTAACCGCAAACGGCGTGACGGGTGGAGGTCAAGAATTTGCGTATCCGGCCGAACCCAGTGCCAGAAAGGGAGTCATAACGGGCGCCTCCTGCAACTCCAGGTGGCGGAACATCGTCAAGAAAAGTAGCGACAGTTTGCGAAGTAGTTGACGGTGACACTCATGTCTATGGGGTACACTTGACGTCGTGCATGCCAAAGCCCTACTCGATTCCCAGCGTCGGTATTCGGCGATGCGTGACCGGATAACCCGTTGGCTGAATCCCGAACCGGACACGGATCGGTTCCGCCTCGGCGTCTCTGCCGGCGATTACCGCCTCAATCCTACCGCGCCCGTCCGCTCCAGTTATACCTCTGCCGCCGTCCTGGTGCCGTTGGTGAATCGCCCCGAGGGTATGACGGTGCTGCTGACCTTGCGTACCGAACACCTTAACGACCACGCCGGTCAGGTGAGTTTTCCCGGCGGACGTAGGGAGGCGAGCGACCGCAACACGCTGGAGACGGCACTGCGCGAGACCGAAGAGGAGATCGGCCTGGGGCGCGAGTACGTCGAAATACTCGGCTACCTGGATCGCTACCGCACCGTGACCGGGTTCGACATCGAGCCCGTGGTGGGACTGGTAAACCCCGGATTCGCGCTGCAGCCCGATCCCTTCGAAGTGGCCGAGGTGTTCGAACTGGAGTTGGATCGGGTGTTGCGCGAAGAGAACTTCCTGCGCCAGGCGGTGGTCCATCAGGGCCGCGAGCGCCACTTCTACGAGATTTCTCACCCACGTCACCGCATCTGGGGCGCCACGGCGGGCATTTTGCGCTCGCTCTGTCTGCGTGCCCAGCAGACCCTCGACTGATTGACATCAGGCCCTTGCGGCGGCGGTTCCGGCGTCCCGTGGCCTGCGCTATCATTGCGCCGGTTTATGCTGCCTGAATCTCAGCTTATAGGTTGCGGTTTCGGGCGACCCCCTTCGGCATCGGTAAAAGGCGCCCCATGAAATACGCGGTATTCGTAGGTGACGGCATGAGCGACGAGCCCATGGCGGAGCTCGACGGCAAAACCCCCCTGATGGTGGCGCACACCCCCAACCTGGACCGCATGGTGCGCACCGGCATCGGCGGCTGGTGCCAGATCACGCCACCCGGCTACTCTCCGGGCAGCGACGTGGCTAATCTGGGCGTGTTGGGCTACGACGTGAGCACTTGCTACACCGGCCGCAGCCCCCTGGAAGCGGCGGCCATGGGCGTGGAGCTGGGGGCGGCGGACGTCGCTTTCCGCTGCAATCTGGTCACCCTGGACGACGACTTCAGCGTGATGGGCGATTTCTCCGCCGGCCACATCACCACCGAGGAGGCGGCCGAACTAATCCGCTTCGTCGACGAGCGCCTCGGTACGGATACCCTGCGTTTCCATCCCGGCGTCAGCTACCGCCATCTGCTGGTCTGGAGCGGGGGCGTCACCGGCATGGAGTGCACGCCGCCGCACGATATCTCCGATCGTCCTGTGGCGGATTACCTGCCAAAGGGCGAGGGCGCCGACACCGTGCTCGGGCTGATGCGCGAATCGTGGCGCATCCTTGCCGATCATCCGGTCAACCTTTCGCGGGCGGAACGGGGACTCAAGCCCGCCAACAGCCTGTGGCTGTGGGGGCAGGGGCGGCGGCCGGCGGTGGAGAGCTTCGAAAGCCGTTTCGGCAAGCGCGGCGGCATGATTTCCGCCGTCGACCTGCTGAAGGGCATTGCGGTCAACATCGGTTTCGAACGCTTCGAGGTGGAAGGCGCCACCGGCTGGATCGACACCAATTACGACGGCAAGGCCGCCGCCTGCATCGAGGGGTTGAGGCGCCACGACATCATGTGTGTGCACGTGGAGTCACCCGACGAAGCGGGCCACGCGGGACGGCTCGACTACAAAATCAAGGCCATCGAGGACTTCGACGCCAAGATCGTCGGCCCGGTGCTGGACTACCTGGAGAGCCAGGGCGAGTACCGCGCGGTCGCCTGCCCCGATCACCCTACGCCGGTGGCGTTGAAAACCCACACCCGCGCGCCCATCCCCTTCGCCATGTGCGGGACCGGTATCGCGCCCGACGCCAATGTGGCCTACGACGAGCGCCTGCTGGACGCCGGCAGCGTCTCCTTCGATCCGGGACACCGGATGATGGCGTTCATGCTGGGCGACGCCGCGACGGACTGATTCTTACGCCACCTCGCGCAGCCAGCCGTGGCGGTCGGCGATGCGCCCGTACTGGATGCCCAGAATTTCGTCGTAGAGGCGCCGCGCCAATCCACCCTCGAATGCGGCCGGAACGCTGTAGTCCTCTCCCTGGTAGCCGAAGCGTCCCACCGGCGCCACCACCGCGGCGGTGCCGCTGCCGAAGGCCTCGTGCAGCTCTCCGCTGCGACAAGCGGAGGTGATCTCGTCGATGGCGACGGCACGCTCCTGTACCGCGATTCCCCACTCCTTGAGCAGCGTGATCACGGCATCGCGGGTCACGCCCGGCAGGATGGTGCCCTCCAGGGGCGCAGTGAGCACCTGGTCGCCCAGGTGGAAGAAGATGTTCATCTGTCCCACCTCCTCCACGTAGCGGTGTTCGCGCCCGTCCAGCCACAGCACCTGGTTGTAGCCCGCGGCCTGGGCCTCGGCGGTGGGCAGCAGGCTGGCGGCGTAGTTGCCGGCGGTCTTGGCGAACCCCACGCCGCCAGGCGCGGCGCGGGTGTAGCGCTCTTCCACCTTGAGCGCGACCGGCGCGAAACCGCCGGCAAAATACTCACGCACCGGCGAGGTCATGACGATCAGGCGGTAAGCGGTGGAGGGGCGTACGTCCAGGTGGGCCTCGGTGCCCAGGATCAGGGGACGGATGTAGAGCGCCTGCCCGGAACGCTGCGGAACCCATTGGCGGTCCACGGCCACCAGGGCGCTCACGCCGTCGCAGAAGATGTCACTATCCAGCGGGGGGATGCAGAGGCGCTGGCACGACTGGCGCAGCCGCTGGGCGTTGGCCTCGGGCCGGAACAGGCGCACCCGGCTGTCGGCACCGTGAAACGCCTTCAGCCCCTCGAAGACCAACTGGCCGTAGTGCAAGGAGGCGGTTCCGGGCTCCAGGGTGATGGGGCCGTAGGGTTCGATTCGGGCGTCACGCCAAGCGTCGTCCCGATAGTCCGTGACGAAGACATGGTCGGAAAAATCGTTACCGAAGCCGAGATTGTCGAAATCGACCTGATTGATACGGCTTTCGACAACCAAGTGGACCGGGATGTTGGCATGCACCGTAACGACTCCTTCATCGGCTTCGGGCAGGTTGTACGACATGGCGCGCACCGGCGAAACCCGGCGCGGGGCGGTAGATCCGGCCGCGGATGCGGGGCGACGGCACCGCGGGAAGCACGAGTCTTTCTGGAGGTGCGTCCCCGCCGCGGCGATGCGGAGTGTGTGCTGCCCTTAAGAGGGGCTGCGCTGGCAGCTACTGCCGCAGCGCCATGAATAATCGGTCTTTGAGGCCGACGCGTTGTTTTTTGAGGTCTTCCATGGTCTCGTCGCAGACCGGCTGGCCGAGTTCCTCCAGGCGGCGGATTTCGGCATCGA
>JBNKCG010000041.1:0-11293 GCA_050287605.1 Gammaproteobacteria bacterium
ATCTGCACAACCTTGTTCAGCGTTCTGGTATCGTTACTCATGGTGGTGGTCTCCTGACGTGGTCGTTGAAATCTCGCAGTTCCAACTTAACCACAGAGGCCACCGCCTCTTCAAAAGTGCGAAAGATAATTTACGTTATCAGTGAGGCGGCATGTGAGCGAGGGGTCGGACCTGCTCAACCCATTACATTCATTACAAATCTCCCAGATAAACGGCATTCTCAGTGCTTAGAACGCCCATTTCGACCCCAAAATTGTCGTTGTAACTGGGTACGGCTTCGCAAATTCTGCAGCCAGAACCGTCTTGCAAGAGCTTTCGGTGTACAGCGTGACTACCGATTTGCGATTGAAATTGCTCCACAAACGCCTTACTCCCCACTGCCAGGCTTTCGGTCCAACGACCATCACGGCGGGAGTTCTCGGCGCTGAGCCCTTCGTTAATCCAAGACGCATAGAGGTTCTGGAGATGACTCAGCTCGTTAATACCCAGCAAATCCATCAGCGCCTCCACATCAACGATCCGATATCGGGCACTGGGATCCAGTAGCTCTTGGTAGCCGCACACCTCCCATGAAGCTGGATGCGCGACAACACCGGCACGTACCATGTTCAAATCGATATAGACCATACATCGCGCCAAATACCCCTCCGTGTCTACCGCCGTCGCATGGTATCGATCTTCCCAATACGCACCGCGGCGCTGTTTACGTTGGTTGTATTCCTGCGCGGTGCGCCCCGCGATCAACTGCATGCTACGGGCAATCTCGCCTTTGCCTCGGTCGAGTACCAAAAGGTGTACGTGATTCGAGGTGACGATGTAGCTCAGAACACAAAGCCCGTATTGCTTACGTGCCTCGAACAGCCAGTACTTCCATCGTCGCCGATCCCGGGCAAACTTGAGCAGGAATTCCGGCCAGTGGCAGCGGTGAGTGATATGCCAAGCGTGGCCTGGAAGATGAAATCGATTCGCGCGAGGCATCCGTTCCTCCCTATAGATTCCCATTTTGGGATCAAAATGGAAATTCTAAGCCGTATTTTGACCCCGATTTGATCATATTCTTCGCTGTAGTCAAAGGGTTGCGCAGGTCCGACCTCTCACTACTCACTACCGACCTTTAGACCAAGCCGGAAACCGTATCGAGTCTTTCATCTTGGTTCCTAGCGTCAATAAGGAAAGACCCCAATTTCGTTTTACCTTCGCTGTTCAGGGAACAGCCCCGGCATCCACCGGGAGGCGAGTGCCGCAGGAAAGTGGATACGCAAAGGCGCTTTCGATGTCTCTGATATCACGACCCCGTATTCAATCAAGCCGGACACGACCCGGCTTGCAGTGCGCGCGCTTGCGCCAAGCAAATCCACTACGTCTCCGCGCGGCAGGATGCCGCGATAGAGGATAGCGTCAAGGATCAGGCCGGATTTCTCGTGTAGGTTGCCTAGGGCGATTTCCTCATCGACCCAGAGTTTGATGCGGGTACGCAACTTCTCCGGCTGCACCAAGTCCTCCATGAACCTGACCTGATCAAGACACGTCTCAAGGAAAAAGCGCGTGAATCCCGCAAGCGTCTCCTCGCTGAGGTTCCCCCTGCCGTCGAGATCGTTGCGCCGCGACAGGTCGCAATTCGCGAGATGCTGCTTGTACGCGTCAACATTGCGTGCAAGACCGCGCGCGATCGACCAGACGCCCCCCGTATCGAGCGTGTCGTGCAGCGTTGCGTAGGACATCAGCCTGATGACCCGCCCATTGCCATCAAGAAAGGGGTGTATCCATGCCAGGCGATGATGCGCGGCGGCGGCGGCCAGGATCGTTTCCGACTTCCCTAGACTGCTGTACACCTGTTCGAAGCGTGCGAGAAAGCGCGGCACCGCACCCGGGCTCACCGACGTGTGGTTACCGACTTCAACATCATGTTTCCGCAATTCCCCCGGTACGACCTTCAGCTTCTCCTTCGTCGTCGGATGCTCCACGACCAACAGCTCGTCGGGTAGCAATTCACAGAATCGCCGGTGGATTTCCCGAATGGCCTCCACGGTCGTGGCCCGCCCTCTCAGCCCACCTGTATCAATCCACTTCTGGACCGTCACGTGCGCCTCGGCCTCCAACTGCAGATTGCGCTTCTCGGGATCGGCACTGTAGTCCTTGTTAAGGGCGCGCTCGATATCGATAGGGTGGGTGTCGTGCCCTTCAATGAGATTGCTGTAGTAGCAGTTCATGGCCCGGACAAGATCGGCCAGTGCCGTTAGCACACCGTCCGGCAAGCTACGCCGAAACCCCGCAGACGCCGTCGCCAGATCGATCGCGAGATCGTTCAGCTCCTCCCGGTGTTGCGAGCCGGCTGACAGGACAAGGGGCTCCATCAGGCTGGCGCTCTCTCCCCTGTCATTATTCTGCACCACATTGTCTTTTGATTTGGCGGCTTCTATGTCTGGTTTGAAATCATTCATATTCTTATCAAGAACATTGAGTTACAACGCATCAATCAGAAATATAGTCACAATAATGGCGATATCGTTGGCGGGTTGAGTATAGTGCAAATATGCGCGCTTGGCACAGCGCGCGGAGGATTTTGCGAGAAGTACTAGCCCGCCTGTGCGAGCTAACTGTCAGTACGGTTTGTTGGAGATCCAGACTGATTGGTAGGGCTGCAACGTCAGCGTCTGGTGGTGGTCGTCGAACTCCTCGCCGCTGAGTAGGTCCCACCAGCGGTCGGTGACGATGAGGTTGATATCGGCGAGCAGCAGTTCGACGGGTTCGTGACTGATGTTACTGAGGCAGAAGATGCTCTGATCGCGCGCGATGCTCTGGCGCCAGAACCCGAACACGGCATCCTCCATGTGGAGCGTGAACAGGGTGGCGTTGGGGTGAAACGCGGGTTGCCGCTGGCGGATGGCGATGGTCTTCTTGAGTTCTTCGAAGACGGCGGCACGCTCACCGCCGGAGTTCAACTGATCCAGCAGTTGCTGCTCCTCCCACAAGTGCCTGTTAATGGCGCGGTTGTTGCCCGATCGTTCCACGCGTTCGCTGTCGTTTTCCGTCGCCAGGAAACTGTGGATATAGAACGCGGGCACACCCTCCACGGCCATCATGATCACGTGCGCGCAGAGAAACCGGCGCACCTGCCATTCATCGGCGCCGCAATGTACCGTTCCCTTGAGGGCGTCGAAGAGCGCGATGTTGATCTCGTAAGGTTTGTTGCTCCCGTCTTCCTGGGTTCGCCAGGAGATCCTGCCGCCGAACGACTGCATGGTCTCCACCAGCGCGGCGATATCCTCCTCGCTGAGCAGCCCTTCCGCCGGCCGCAGGCCGATGCCGTCGTGTGAGGCGATGAAGTTGAAGTAGGCCGTGCCGGTTTGCGCCGGCGGCATGCTCATCATCCAGCTTTTCAGGTGGCGGCAACTGCCGCTGACCAGCGCGTGCACCAGCAACGGGGGCAGGGAAAAGTTGTAGATCCAGTGCGCCTCGTTGGCGTTGCCGAAGTAAGCCAGGTTTTCCCGGTTGGGAATGTTGGTTTCGGTGATCAGGATGGCGTCGGGCGTGTGGTGTTCGATCAGCAGCCGGAACAGCCGGATGATCTCGTGAGTGATGGGATGGTTGAGACAGGGAGTGCCGATCTCCTTCCATAGAAAGGCGACGGCGTCGAGACGGAAGATGCGGATGCCGCGCTCCAGGTAGAAGCGGACGATAGCGACGAATTCCAGCAGCACCTCGGGATTGGAAAAATCCAGATCCACCTGGTCGTGACTGAAGGTGCACCACACATAAGCCTTGCCGTCGCTGGTCTCCACCTCTCGCAGCAGGGGGCTGGTTCGCGGGCGCACCACCGCGCTCAGATCGTCTTCGGGCGAGGCGGTGAAAAAGTAATCTTTACCCGGCTCCTGTTGCTGTTTGAAACGTTCGAACCAGAGGCTGCGACTGGAACAGTGGTTGATCACCAGATCCGACATGATGCGAAAGTGCCGCGCCAGCTCTTCAATATCGTGCCAGTCACCCAGGCTCTGATTGACCTGCAGGTAATCGATGACAGAAAACCCGTCGTCGGAGCTGTAGGGGAAAAACGGCAGAATGTGGACGATGGTGACGGCGTCTCCCAGATGGTTTTCCAGAAAGCGCAGCAAGGTCCGCAACGGCGGTTGATGCAGGTTGTAGATACTGTTGCCGTAAGTGATCAGTGCGACGTCGGTCTGATCCCACAGCCGGTCCAGGCGCTTGGGGCGCCGGCACTCGCTCGCGAGCCCCATGGCATCGAGCACCCGATCCGCCAACCCGTCCGTCTCCGCCGCCGGGTAGATGGTGGACAAGTGCTCGCGTACGCGAATGCGCAGCGCTTGAAGGCGTTCCGCGGGTTTCATATCGGTCCTAGTGAAAACTCCGATGATCCTCTTCGACGGCTTGCAAGAAGGTCTGCGCCAAGCCGGGAAGCGCACTGTTCACCCGCGTCCAACTGGGGATGAACGGCGTCTCCATGGGATTCTGCAGGAAGTGAATGCCCGCCTTCATGATGTTGATGGCGAACAGCTCCACCGCCTTTTCCTCTTTGTGGATGTCCACCGTCAGGCCGTTGATGGCGGCATCGTTGCTGTAGGTCTCCACGAAGTCCAGCGCGATACGGAAATAGGTGGCCTTGATGGTCCGGAAGGTTTCCTCGCTGAAGACCACGCCGGTGGTGGCCAGTTTGCGGAAGATCGCCTTGCTGATGTCGATGGACATCTTGGATAGCCCGGCGCCTTCGTCGTCGTACGAGAGCGGCTGGTGCTTGTGGTCGTAGCAGTCGGCGATGTCCACTTGGCACAGCCGGTTGGTGGCGTAGTTGCGCTTCATCTCCGACAACACGCCGATCTCCAGACCCCAGTCGCTGGGAATGCGGATGTCGTTGATCACGTCCGTGCGCAGCGAGAACTCGCCGGCCAGCGGGTAACGATAGCTGTCGAGGTATTCGATGTACTCATCCAACCCGAAGATCTTTTTCAAGGCGCGCAGCAACGGCGTCACCAGCAAGCGGCTCACCCGGCCGTTGATGGAACCGTCGGCAACCCGCGCGTAGAAGCCCTTGCAGAACTCGTAGTTGAAGTTGGGATTGGCGACCGGGTAGATCAGTCTCGCCAGCAATTCGCGATCATAGGTCAGGATGTCGCAATCGTGCAGGGCCACCGATGACACCTTGCCCGCCGCCAGCAGGTAGCCGAGGCAGTACCAGACGTTACGTCCCTTCCCCGCCTCGCGCGGATGCAGCGCCTTCTCCTCCAGCTGGCGGTCGACATCGCGCAGGCGGGGACCGTCGTTCCACAACACCACATGGTCTTGCGGCAACCGCGAGAAGAACTCCAGCGCATGGCGGTACTGCGCCTCGTCGGCGCGATCCAGACCGATGACGATCTGGCGCAGGTAAGGCACCTTGGCGAGATGATCGACGATGTTCTCCAGCGCCGGCCCTTCCAGTTCGGAGTAGAGGCAGGGCAGAACCAGCCCCAGCGGCCGGTCGCGGGAAAAGCGCGTCAGCTCCCCTTCCAGTTCCTCCAGGGGACGATGCGAGAGATTGTGCAAGGTGGTGATGATGCCGTTTTGATAGAAGTCCGCCACAAGATTACTCCCCCGGGTCTTCGATTAGTGCGAGTCGGCGCAACTGCTCCAGGACCGCACGATTCCACCCCTCCGGTCCGACCGCCTCGGTGATCCGGCATTGCGGATGATCCACGACCGGGGGCGGATTGACCGGTGACCGGACGACCACGGGAAAATCGGCCGCTTGCAACATCCCCACGTCGTTCTCGCCGTCGCCCAGGGCCAGCACCGCCACGGCGCGACCGCTGATTTCGGCGAAGTAGCGGCGCAGCCAGGCCAGGGCACTGCCCTTGTCGCTCGATCCCATGACGTGCACGAAGCGTCCGCCGCGCACCATCTCCAGATCGTGACGCACCAAATGGGTGCGCAAGTGCTGCAGATTCTCTTCGGTGTCCTGCCAGTAGAGCGGTTCGGTGAACTCCCGCTCCAGGGCATGCACCGCCTGCTCCGGACGCAGCCCGGTCAGCCGAACCAACTCGTCGACGCCCATCTCGGCGAATCCGACGCACCGGAACGGGTGGTGCCGCCGGATCTGGGCGAGACGATCCAGTATTTCGGCCCGAGGAACCGAAAAGGCGACGCGATCCATCCCGCCCGTGCGCTTGGGCAGGTAGATACAGGCGCCGTTTTCGCACACGAACGGCGTTGCCAGCTCCAGCCGTTCGCGGATCTCGTGCATCTCGCTCGCCGTCTTGCTGCTGGAGAGGATCAGCGGAATGCGCAGCGCGTTGAGGTACTGCAGCGCCGGTATCGCGGCCCCGTACTCATAGGTGTGGTGGTCCAGCAACGTACCGTCCAGGTCGGATACGACGATCAGCTGCGGCTTCAAATCCACTGTTTTGTCCACCCTCGGCGACCGGTTGGCTCACCCACTCCGTAGCAGAAACCATGCCGACATTCCGGCATCTCCGCGCCCAAAGCCCATATCCGCGCTTAAGCCACAGAGAAATTGCAGCTATAATCAGCCACTTTCGACGGACCGGGCACTCCCGGTCCGTTCTCTTTGGCACCACGATTTCTCTTATCGCGAATACGGCGGAACCGCTGAATGGACAAGACCTACGACCCCCACGCCATCGAACAGCGCTGGTACAACACCTGGGAAGACCAGGGCTACTTCGCCCCCTCCGGGACGGGCGAGCCCTACTGCATCATGATCCCGCCGCCCAACGTCACCGGCACCCTGCACATGGGGCACGGTTTCAACAACACGCTGATGGACACCCTGATCCGCTACCAGCGCATGAGCGGCAGCAACGCCCTCTGGCAGCCGGGTACCGACCACGCCGGCATCGCCACCCAGATGGTGGTGGAGCGCCAGCTCAACGCCGAGCAGAAGACCCGCCACGACCTGGGCCGCGAGGCGTTCATCGACCGCGTCTGGACCTGGAAGGCCGAATCCGGCGGCACCATCACCCGCCAGTTGCGCCGCCTGGGTGCCTCGCTGGACTGGGTGAACGAACGCTTCACCATGGACGAGGGGCTCTCCAAGGCGGTGCAGGAGGTCTTCATCCGTCTCTACGACACCGGCCTCATCTACCGCGGCAAGCGGCTGGTGAACTGGGACCCGGTGCTGCACACCGCGGTCTCCGATCTGGAGGTGGTCTCCGAAGAGGAGAACGGCCACCTCTGGCACCTGCGCTACCCGCTCGCCGACGCGGCACAGGGAGCGGCCGGCAAGGACTACCTCATCGTCGCCACCACCCGCCCGGAAACCATGCTGGGCGATACCGCGGTGGCGGTGCACCCCGACGACGAGCGCTACCAGCACCTGATCGGCAAGACGGTGATGCTGCCGCTGACGGGCCGCGAGATTCCCATCATCGCCGACGACTACGTCGATCCCGAATTCGGCTCCGGCTGCGTGAAGATCACGCCCGCGCACGACTTCAACGACTACGCCATCGGCCAGCGTCACGAGCTGGAGATGATCAACATCCTCACCATCGACGCCAAGATCAACGACAACGCACCCGAGAAGTACCGGGGTCTCGACCGCTACGACGCGCGCAAGCAGGTGGTGGCCGACTTCGAGGCGCTGGGCCTGCTGGAGAAGATCGACGACCACAAGCTGATGGTGCCGCGCGGCGACCGCTCCGGCGCGGTGGTGGAACCCTTCCTCACCGACCAGTGGTTCGTGGATCTCACCCGCGAGGTTCTGGAAGACGGCAGCCCCGGCGGCTGGAGCGCCATCACCAAACCGGCGCTGGATGCCGTGGCCAGCGGCAACATCAAGTTCGTTCCCGCCAACTGGGTCAACACCTACAACCAGTGGCTGGAGAACATTCAGGACTGGTGCATCTCGCGCCAGATCTGGTGGGGCCACCGCATCCCCGCCTGGTACGACGACGAAGGCAACTGCTACGTGGCGGAATCCGAAGCCGACGTGCGCAAGAAGTACAGCCTGGCCGACGACCTGATGCTGACCCAGGACAACGACGTGCTCGACACCTGGTTCAGCTCCGCGCTGTGGCCTTTCTCCACCCTGGGCTGGCCGGACCAGACCGAACGGCTCAAGGTCTTCTACCCCACCTCGGTACTCATCACCGGCTTCGACATCATCTTCTTCTGGGTGGCGCGCATGATCATGATGGGCCTCTACTTCATGGAGGAGGTGCCGTTCCGCGAGGTCTACATCCACGGCCTGGTGCGCGACGCCCACGGACAGAAGATGTCCAAGTCCAAGGGCAACATCCTCGACCCCATCGACCTCATCGACGGCATCGATCTCGACGCGCTGCTCAAGAAACGCACCACCGGCATGATGCAGCCGCAGATGGCGAAGAAGATCGAGAAGCAGACCCGCGACGAATTCCCCGACGGCATCCCCGCCTTCGGCACCGACGCGCTGCGCTTCACCTTCGCCGCGCTCGCCTCGCCGGGACGCGACATCAACTTCGACATGGGCCGCCTGGAAGGCAACCGCAATTTCTGCAACAAGCTGTGGAACGCCGCACGCTACGTGTTCATGAACACCGAGGGCCACGACTGCGGTGCACAGGGCGGCGAAACGGAACTCTCCAGCGCCGACCGCTGGATACTGTCGCGTCTGCAGAACGCCGCACAACTGGTCAACGAAGCGCTCTCCAGCTACCGCTTCGACCATGCCACCCAGGCGATCTACGAATTCACCTGGAACGAATACTGCGACTGGTACCTAGAACTCTCCAAGCCGGTGCTCACCAGCGGCAACAGCAGCGCCGCCCAGCAGCGCGGCACACGCTGGACGCTGGTCAACGTGCTGGAGACCCTGCTGCGCCTCATCCACCCGGTGATGCCCTACGTCACCGAAGAGATCTGGCAGCGCGCCGCACCGCTGGCCGGCAAAGCGGGCGCCACCATCATGCAGCAACCCTATCCGCAGCCCGACGCGCAGCGCGTCGACGCCCAAGCCGAAGCGGAGATGCGCTGGGTGATGGATTTCATCATGGGCATCCGCCGCATCCGCGGCGAGATGAACATCGCCCCCAGCAAACCGCTACCGGTGCTGTTGGAAAACGCCTCCGGCGACGACTTGGCGCGCGCGGAGAAATACGCCGCCTGGCTGCAGTTCCTGGCCCGCACCGAATCCATCACCCCGGCGGACAGCGACGCTCCCGAATCGGCCATCGCCCTGGTGGGCGAGATGAAGGTGTTGATACCGCTGGCCGGCCTCATCGACAAGGAAGCGGAGCTGGCGCGTCTCGACAAGGAGATCGGCAAGTTGCAAAAAGAGGTGGAGCGTGGCGAAGGCAAGCTGGGCAACGCCAACTTCGTCGACCGCGCGCCAGCCGAGGTGGTGGAGAAAGAGCGCCAGCGCGTCACGGAAATGAAAACCTCGCTGGGTAACCTGGAAGCGCAGCGCACCAAGATCGCAGCGCTGTAGAGCGACAAAACCCCATTTACCACAAAGTACACAAAGTTCACGAAGTTAAAAATCGAACTACTTTGTGTACTTCGTGTACTTAGTGGTAACCCGCTTTTGACCTTGCAGCACGTAGGTCGGGTTGGCGCAGCGTAACCCGACGTTTGGCCGATTCGAACAAAGTCGGGTTACGCTGCGCTAACCCGACCTACCATTTTTCAGCAACCGAGATTAGCAATGACGACCGAAGACATTTTAAAGCTGGTGGATTTCTCCAAGGGCAACGGCCTGGTCACGGCCATCGCCCAGGATGCCGAGAGCGGCGATATCCTGATGGTGGCCAACATGAACGAGGAGTCGCTGCGCAAGACGCTGGCTTGCGGCGAAGCGGTCTACTGGAGCCGTTCGCGCTCCAAGCTGTGGCACAAGGGCGAAGAGAGCGGCAACGTGCAGAAGGTGAAGGAGCTCTTCATCGACTGCGACGGCGACGCGGTGCTGATGAAGATCGAGCAGGTCGGCGGCGCGGCGTGTCACACCGGCAAGCGCAGCTGCTTCTTCCGCAAGATCGAGAACGGCGCCGTCGCGGACGTGGGCGAGCAGGTCTTCGATCCGAAACAGGTCTACGGTAAATAGGCAACGACATGAGTGAAGACACCAACATCCTCCGCATCGGTATCCCCAAGGGTAGTCTGCAGGAGACCACCAAGAAGCTGTTTGGGCTCGCCGGCTTCAATCTCAACATCTCGGGGCGCTCCTATTACCCGAGCATCGACGACGCGGAGATCCAGTGCATCCTGATCCGCCCGCAGGAGATGGCGCGCTACGTGGAACAGGGCGTGCTCGATTGCGCCATCACCGGGCGCGATTGGATCGTCGAGACCGGCGCCGACGTGCAGGAGCTGGCCGATCTCAAGGCGCCGTGGCCCAACTACGGCGTGGTGCGCTGGGTGATGGCGGTAAAGGAAAACGCCGAGTTCCAGAGCGTGAAGGACCTACAGGGCAAGCGCATCGCCACCGAAGCGGTGGGCCTCACCAACCACTTCCTCAAAGAGCACGGCGTCGACGCCCATGTGGAGTTCTCCTGGGGCGCCACCGAAGTGAAACCGCCCATCCTCGCCGACGCCATCGTTGACGTCACCGAAACCGGCTCCAGCCTGCGCGCCAACAACCTGCGCGTCATGCACGTGGTGCAGGAGAGCACGCCGCGTTTCATCGCCAACCGCGATGCCCTGGCGCAGCCGTGGAAAAAGGACAAGATGGATCGCGTGCTGATGCTGCTGCGGGGTGCCATCGCCGCCTCCACCCGCGTCATGCTGGCCATGAACGTACCGCGCGACGCCGTTCAGCAAGTGCTCGACATCCTGCCGTCGCTGGGCACCCCCACCATCTCCACCCTGGCCGACGAATCGTGGGTGGACGTCAGCGCGGTGGTCGAGGAGAAACACGTTCGCGACATGATCCCGCGGCTCTCCGCCGCCGGAGCACGGGGAATCATCGAACTGCCGCTGAACAAGATCATTGATTGAGTCGTGTCGGTTTTGCGCAATACCCAAATATCGACAAGCCCTGAGTGCAGGCAGAAGCGGCGCTAACCGCGAAGGTGTCACGAGCCCGAATTAAAGGGCTCTGACCCCTTTAACAGGCACTGACCCCTTTAACAGGCACCCCCACCATCTCCACCCTGGCCGACGAATCGTGGGTGGACGTCAGCGCGGTGGTCGAGGAAAAACACGTGCGCGACATGATCCCGCGGCTCTCCGCCGCCGGCGCGCGGGGAATCATCGAACTGCCGCTGAACAAGATCATTGATTGAGTCGTGTCGGTTTTGCGCAATACCCAAATATCGACAAGCCCTGAGTGCAGGCAGAAGCGGCGCTAACCGCGAAGGTGTCA
>JBNKCG010000042.1:0-128746 GCA_050287605.1 Gammaproteobacteria bacterium
CCCCCGGCCGCTCATGGGGCCGGTTTCCTACCGCCTGCGCCAGTTGATGCTGTAGAGGTCGTGCCGGCGATCGCTGAGATTCTTCACCGTGCCGCTGTTGCGCGCCATCACCAGGGTCTCCAGCCGCAGGTCGGCAATCGCCACCGTCTCCACGTTCGGCGTGGTATCCGCCGCGATGCCGTCGCGGGCGAAGGAGAAGTCGCAAGGGGTGAAGATGCCGCTCTGGGCGTACTGGATGTCCATGTTGTGCACGTTGGGCAGGTTGCCCACGTTGCCCGACATCACCACGTAGACCTGGTTTTCGATCGCGCGCGCCTGGCAGCAGTAGCGCACCCGCAGGTAGCTCTGGCGCTCGTCGGTGCAAAAGGGCACGAACAGGATCTGGATGCCCTGGTCGGTGAGGTGGCGCGCCAGTTCGGGGAATTCGGAGTCGTAGCAGATGAGCACGCCGATGGGACCGCAGTCGGTCTGGATCGCGTGCAGGTCGCTGCCGCCCTCGATGTTCCACCAGTAGACCTCGTTCGGCGTCGGATGGATCTTCGGCTGTTCGTGTACGGTGCCGTCGCGCAGGAAGATGTAGGCGATGTTCTCGACCCGGTCGTTGGGCATGCGGGTCGGATGGGAGCCGCCGATGATGTTGATGTTGTAGCGAATCGCCATGTCACGCAGCGCATCCTTGAGCGGCGTAGTGTGCTTGGTGAGCGCTTCGATGGACTCGGCGGGGTTGAGCTCCTGGTCTTCGATCGACAGAAGTTGCAGCGTGAACATCTCGGGGAACACCACGAAGTCCGAGCGGTAGTCGGCCACCACGTCGACGAAGTATTCCACCAGACCCAGAAACTCGCTGAACGACCCGACTCGCCGTTGCTGATACTGCACCGTTGCCACGCGCACCGTATCGGGCAACCGTTCGCCGTAGCCCTTGCGTTTGCCCGCCATCTCCTCGTCGGAGATCTTGGGATTGCGCCATAGCAGATGGATGCCGTAGCCCAGGGATTCGCGGTCACCAGGCAGGTAGTTGGGCAACACGCCGAGCACCTCGAAACCGTTGCGCAGCTGAAAGTTGAGCACCGGGTCGCGCGCCTGCTTGCGCTGCACCTGCTCGACGTAGTCGGCAACGCTCTTGTAGCGGCGCAACCGCCGATGCAGCGTCGGCAGCCGGCCCGCGAATACGATGCCCTTGAGGCGCAGCTCCTCGCACAGCCGTTTGCGCCGGTCGTAGAGGCGTTGACCGATGCGGTAGCCGCGGAATTCCGGGTCGACGCAAACCTCCAATCCGTAGAGATACTCGCCTTGGGGATCGTGACGCGACGCGAAACCGCCGCCGGTGATCTCCGTCCAGGTATGCGCCTTCAGCGCCGTCTCGCCTCCGATGCGAAATGTGGCGCAATAGCCGACCACCCGGTCGTTGAACGTGGCGACGAACTGACCGTCCGGAAAATTGTTGATCTGCCCGCGCAGCTGGCTGCTGGTATAGCTCCCCATCTCCGGGTACACCTTGCCCACCAGCGCCTTGATGGCCGGGATGTCGGCGTTGCGCGCGGTGCGGACGATGAGTTGGCTGGTGGTTTGCGACGCCTGTTTGGTAGCCATGCGAAGTCCTTACTCGGCAAAGGAGCTCCGCTTACCGAAAACGACGCTCCACTACCGGGTAAAGATAGTCAATGTCACGCAGGTCGCCGCAGCGCCGAACTCATCACCACCGCCACCGCCGTCATCGCCGCCGCCATGGCGAAGCTCCAGGCGAAGCTGCCCGACGCGTCCGCCAGCAGGCCGGCCAGCCCCGGCCCGATGATCTGCCCCACGCCGAAAAACAGCGTGATAGTGCCGAAGGCGGCGGCGGCATGCGCGGCACCCAGATAGTCACCCACCGCCGCGGCGATGATGGAAGGGATGCTCCACACCCCGATACCCCAGAGAAAGATCGAGAGGTAGGCGAACCCGTCGGGCAGCGGCAGCGCAACCATCAAGTAGGCGGCGGTGTGCAGCGCGAAGACCATCATCAGCGCCAGCTTGCGCCCCAGGCGGTCGGAAAGCGTGCCGAACAGCGGCCCGGAGAGGATGCTGATCGCCCCCACCCACATCCAGAACCGCCCCGCGGAGGCCTCGGTGAAACCGCGCTCATGCACCAGCGACGTCACGATGAAGGTCGCGTAGATCACGTAGGTGAATCCGAACAGGAAGTAGACCACGCCCAGGTGGGTGATGATGCGTCCGTTGTGGTGGGTGTGCGCCGCCGACGGTGCGGGGGCCGACCCCGCCTGCCCCTCACCCAGCGCCTGCAACCCCAACTCCTCGGGCCGGTTGCGGATAGTCAGCGCCGCGATCACGGTTATCGCCAGAGAGAGCCCCCCCAGCACCAGCCAGCTCCAGCGCCATCCCTCCGCACCGATCTGGAGGTTGACGAAAGGAATCAGCCAGCCCGAGAAGACGATGCCCAGACCACTGCCGCTGACGATGAAGCCCGCCGCCCTTCCGCGCAGCGAGCGCTCGAACCAGTGCGGAATCAGGCCCATGATGGGTATGTTGGCCGTCCCCGCGCCGAGGCCGGTGATGACGTAGAACACCAGCACCTGCAGGTAGGAGTGCGCCTGCGACACCGCCATCATGGAGCCCGCCACCACGGTCAGGCCAATAGCGATCAGGCGCCGTGCCCCCACTCGCGCCGTCAACAACCCGCTGAGCAGCACGCCGCTCAGATACCCCACGAAGTTGCCGGTGGAGATGAAGCCCATCTGCGCGTAGTCCAGCCCCAGCGAGCTGCCCATGGAGGGCAGCAGCATACCCAGCGCAAAGCGCCCGAAACCCAGGCAGGCGATGATGATCAGGCTGCCGGTGGCGACGATGATCCAGGCGTAGTGCACAGGTTGGCGGGCGGTGGTCGACGGCATGGGTTATCGGTCTTGTTTATTGTTGGAGATCAACCCAATACTAACCCACGCCACAACGGCACGTCGCCACAAAGCATAACAAGCGGAAAACCCGGATGTTTCTCGCCAAGACGCCGAGGAAAAGACAGTTCGAAGCGGCTGCCCCCACGCAAACCCCACCCGCGCGGTCTATAATGTCCGGCTTTGGCAATTCTTGAAGTCCCCATGACCACCGCCCTCGACATCCGCGATCTGCACAAGACCTACCGCAACGACTTCATCGCGCTGCGCGGCATCGATCTCACCGTGCGTGAAGGCGATTTCTTCGCCCTACTGGGCCCCAACGGCGCCGGCAAATCCACCGCCATCGGCATCGTCTGCTCGCTGGTCAACAAGAGCGGCGGCAGCGTCACGGTGTTCGGCCACGACCTGGACCGCGAACTGCCGCAAGCCAAGGCGTGCATCGGCCTGGTACCTCAGGAGTTCAACTTCAACCAGTGGGAGCCGGTGATCGAGATCGTCATCAACCAGGCCGGCTTCTACGGCATCGAGCCCAAACTGGCGCTACAGCGCGCCGAGCGCTATCTGCGCCAGCTGGGGTTGTGGGAGAAGCGCGACGGTCAGGCGCGCGACCTATCGGGCGGTATGAAGCGACGTCTGATGATCGCCCGTGCCCTGGTGCACCAACCGCGGCTGCTGATCCTCGACGAGCCCACCGCCGGGGTCGACATCGAACTGCGCCACTCCATGTGGGAGTTTCTGCGCCAGATCAACGCCGAGGGCACCACCATCATCCTCACCACCCACTACCTGGAAGAGGCCGAGAGCCTGTGCCGCAACATCGCCATCATCGACAATGGCAACATCGTGGAGGACACCTCCATGAAGGCGCTGCTGGAGAAGCTGCACACCGAGACCTTCGTCCTCGACCTGGAGCGACCCATCGAGTTGACACCCGTCATCGACGGGTATCCGCTGCGCATGCTCGATACCACCACCCTGGAGGTCGACGTGGCGCGCAACCAGGGCGTGAACCGGCTGTTCGCCGAACTGGAGCGGGCGGGCATCGAGGTGATGAGCCTGCGCAACAAGCGTAACCGCCTTGAGGAGCTGTTCGTGCGCATGATCCGCAACGGCACCCTGGACGGCGTGGACGAACCCTCTCCTGCCGCGCCGCCGGAGGTGACGCAATGAGCGCAGGCGCCCGCACCAACTGGATCGCCTACCGCACCATCACCACCAAGGAGATCCGCCGTTTTCTACGTATCTGGCTGCAGACCATCTTGCCCGCGGCGATCACCATGGCGCTCTACCTGATCATCTTCGGCGGACTGATCGGGCCGCGCATCGGCGAGATGGCCGGGCATCGCTACATGGACTTCATCATCCCCGGCGTGATCATGCTGTCGGTGATCACCAACTCCTACGCCAACGTGGTCTCCTCGTTCTTCGGCGCCAAATTCCAGCGCCACATCGAGGAGTTGCTGATCTCGCCCATTCCCAACTACGTCATCCTGCTCGGCTACGTGAGCGGCGGCGTGGCGCGCGGGCTGTGCGTGGCCATCGCCGTGACCGGTGTGTCCATGTTCTTCGGAGACATCCAGATCCATCACGTCGGCGTCACCGTGCTGGTGATGGCGTTGACGGCAACGCTGTTTTCGCTAGCGGGCTTCATCAACGGCGTGTTCGCCAAAACGTTCGACGACATCTCCATCATTCCCACCTTCGTGCTCACCCCGCTCACCTATCTGGGTGGCATCTTCTACAGCATCGAGCTGCTGCCTCCGTTTTGGCAGGACGTCTCCCTGATCAACCCCATCCTCTACATGGTGGACGCGTTCCGCTACGGGATACTGGGGGTCAGTGATATCGACGTGCGAGTGGCGTTCGCCATCATCCTCGGCTTCATCGCGGCGCTCTACACCGCCTGCCTGATGCTGCTGAACCGGGGAATCGGGATACGCACCTAGGGCCTGCTAGCACGAATCGCATAGGCCCGAATACCGATCTGCCGCACGCCATGGCCGCCAACCCGTCCCGTCTCCGCATTCCACGCTCGGTGTGGGCGTTGGGACTGGTCAGCCTGGCCATGGACAGCTCCTCGGAGATCATCCATGCGCTGATGCCGCTGTTTCTCACCACCACCCTCGGCGCCAGCGTGGTGGTGGTGGGCGTGATCGACGGCTTCGCCGAATCGGCGGCTTCCATCACCAAGATCTTCTCCGGGTATCTCTCCGACCGGATCGGGCGGCGCAAACCGCTAATCCTGCTCGGCTACGGTCTTGCGGCGCTCTCCAAGCCGCTGTTTCCGCTCGCCACCGTCCCGGCAGCGGTACTGGGAGCACGCTTCGTCGACCGCATCGGCAAAGGCATCCGCGGCGCACCGCGCGATGCGCTGGTGGCCGATCTGACGCCAGCCGAGATTCGCGGACGCGCCTACGGGCTGCGCCAGGCACTGGATACCGTGGGGGCCGTGCTCGGTCCGCTCGCGGCCGTCGCCCTGATGTTTCTGTTTGCCGACGACATGCGCAGCGTCTTCTGGGTGGCCGTGGTGCCCGCCGCCGTTGCGGTGCTGCTGGTGGCGCTGGGCGTGGAAGAGCGCGCCGGCGCCGAACAGCGCGCTTCGCCCCCCATTCGCTGGCGCGACGCCGGACAACTGGGCTCCACCTTCTGGGGCGTCGTGATCATCGGCGTGGTGTTTACGCTGGCGCGATTCAGCGAGGCCTTTCTGATCCTCAAGGCGAGCGCCGAGGGGCTGCCCCTCGCCTGGGCGCCACTGGTACTGGTGGTGATGAACGTCGTCTACGCCCTGGGCGCCTATCCCGCCGGCGCCCTGGCCGACCGCTTCGGCGTCAGCGGCCTATTACAGGCCGGACTGGGTGCGCTGATCGGCGCCGATTTGTTGCTCGCTCTGTGTGCGGGACTGGGCCCGACCTTCGTCGGCATAGCACTATGGGGTGTCCACTTGGCGTTGACCCAGGGACTGTTCAGCAAACTGGTCGCCGAAAACGCGCCGCCGACGCTGCGCGGTTCCGCCTTTGGCATCTTTCACCTGCTCACTGGGGTTGCGCTGCTGTGCGCCAGCGGACTGGCGGGGTTGTTGTGGGATGTTTGGGGATCGTCGGCCACGTTTCTCGGAGGCGCTCTATTTTCCGGGAGCGCTATGCTTGGGTATTTTCTCTGGCGGCAATTCGCCGCTGCGCAGCGCGACGTTTCATCGCCCCCCTAGAAACCCACGCGGATGCTAGTGTATCTCTTTTGGGATAGGCGCACGTTCGCCGGACGGTTTGTAGTCCGCACTTTTGCCCGTGTTAACATCGGGCCACAATAACTATGAAACTGACTTTGGGGGCATGGAACACACACCTGCGCGCGCTAGCAGCAGCGTTCCTGAACGCGACTATACGGGGCTATCGCGCTTTTTCGGGTACCTGATAGTCGCGGCAATCTGTATCGCCGCTGCGATTTCGCTCATCGAATACCTGCGCTTCAACTACGAGCGCGACAAATACCAACACGCCGAATCGGTACGTCTGGATCTCGTTTCTAAGCGACTCGGACGGGATCTCTCCAAGGTGGTCACCGATCTCAGGCGTCTGGCCCAATCCGTCATCGTCCGCGACTACCTGTCGGACGACAGTCAACGCAACACCGAGCGCCTGAACCGGGAACTGCTCAATTTGGTGGCGCACACCTCTTCCTACGATCAGGCGCGCTTTCTCGACCACGAGGGACGCGAGCGGGCCCGCATCAACTACAACAATGGTGCTCCGACCGTCGTCGCGCAAAGCGAACTACAGGATAAACAGCAACGCTATTACTTTAAGGAGACCATCGCTCTCGCAGGCGGGCAGGTCTACCTCTCGCCGCTTGATCTCAACGTCGAGCACGGCAGGATAGAAACACCCCACAAACCCATCATTCGCATTGCCACGCCGCTCTACCGCAACAACGACAGTCCGCCCGCGGGAATCCTGATCCTCAACTATCTGGCCGACGCGACGCTCAACGACTTCGAACAGTTCATGTCCAACAGCTGGGGCGACGCCATGCTGCTGAATGAACACGGCTACTGGCTGCACAGCAGCGATCCGAGCGACGAATGGGGGTTCATGTGGAGCGGCGGACAGTCGTTCGCGCAGCGCTATCCGCAAGCGTGGCACACCATCGCCGCCAACGCGGCAGGAACCGTCGAGACGCAAAGCGGGTTGTTCATCTTTGCCAGCCTGAAGCCGCGCACCGCCGCGCGGCTCGATGCGTCGAATGTCAACCACGGCGAAACGTGGAAAATCGTCTCCCACGTTGCGCCCACCGCGTGGTCGTTCTCACTCTGGCAGCGCCTGAACCGCGATCCGCTCGTTCTAGCGATCCTGGTCGCCATATCCGCCGGATTGAGTTTTCTACTGGCCTGGTTGCGCGTCAACAACCTGCAAAAAAGCCACGCACTGATCGAAAGCGAAGAGCGATATCGTGAACTGTTCAGGCAGGCCGCCGATGGGATCTTCATCGCCGATCTCGACGGGCGCTACACGGACGTCAACGAAGCCGGTTGCCGAATGCTCGGTTATTCCCATCACGAGATCGTCGGTAAAAGCATTGTCGACACTATTCCGCCGGAGGATGTTGGCCGCTTGCAACAAGCCAAGGAGAGGATGCTTCAGGGAGACTCCCTGGTCGACGAATGGACACTGCACGGCAAAGACGGTTCGCAGATCCCGGTGGAGGTCAGTGCGAAGATACTGAGCAACCACCGTTGGCAGGGTTTCGTTCGCGACATCAGCGAACGCAAGCGAGCCGAAGAACAGCTACGCCGCGCCGCCATCGTCTTCGACAGCACCATGGAGGCGATCCTAGTGACGGATTCGGAGCGAAATATCGTCGCGTTCAACAAAGCCTACACCAAGATGACCGGTTTCGAGTCCGACGAAATACTCGGACGAAATCCCCACTTCCATGGCTCCGGATACCACGATGCGGCGTTTTATCGCGCCCTCTGGCAATCGTTGGAGGAGAGCGGCCAGTGGCAGGGCGAAATCTGGAACCGGCGAAAAAGCGGTGCCCCTTATCCCGCATGGATCAACATCAGCGTAGTGAGAGACGATTCGGGACAGATCGTCAACTACGTGGCCATCATGTCAGACATCAGTTCGCTCAAAGAGGTCGAGCAGCGCCTGACCCATTTGGCGCACCACGACGTCCTGACCGGGCTATCCAATAGACTCGTCTTCGGGGCCGAACTCGAGCTCGCGCTGGAGCGTGCCAAACGCCATCGCCGCAAGGTGGCGTTGCTGTTTCTGGATCTGGACCGATTCAAACTCATCAATGACACGCTCGGCCATGCCGCCGGCGACGAGCTGCTAAAAGAAATCGCCAAGCGCATCAGCGGCAGCGTGCGCGGGGACGACCTGGTGGCACGGCTGGGCGGCGACGAATTCACCGTGATTCTCGAAGAAATTGGCAAACCACGGGATGCCGCATCGATCGCGCAGAAAATCATCGATTCCATCAATAATCCGGTGGCGCTTGTGCAGGGCGAGGTGACAACCTCCGCGAGCATTGGCATCAGCATCTTTCCCAACGACGCGAAAGACGCCAACGATATGGCCAAAGCGGCGGATGCCGCCATGTACCGAGCCAAAGCCAACGGCAGCAACACTTACGAGTTCTATACGCCTCAGCTCACCATCCAGGCCGAACAGCGGCTATCCACGGAACATGGTTTACGGCGGGCGCTGATTCGAGACGATTTCACGCTCCACTATCAACCGCAAATCGAAGTCGACAGCGGCAGGATAGTGGGAGTTGAAGCGCTGGTGCGTTGGTGTCATCCCGAGCTGGGGCTGCAACTGCCCGACCGGTTCATCAGGGTCGCAGAGGAGAGCGGGGTCATCAATCAGATAGGCGAGTGGGTATTTCAAGAGGCTTGCCTTCAGGCACAACGTTGGTACGACGCTGGCATAGGACCGGTACGCATCGCGCTCAACGTTTCCGGCTACGAAATACTGCACGACAATCTGGTGGACCGGGTTCGCGACACGCTGCACCGAGCCCAACTGCATCCCGACGACGTGCCTATCCAGATCGAAGTCACGGAAAGTATGCTGGCATCCAGCAGTCGGGTGTCGGAGACACTGACACAGTTGAGAAAACTCGGCATCACCATCGCAATTGACGATTTCGGGACCGGTTACTCATCGCTGAGCCGCATCAAGCAGCTGCCGGTGGACGTGCTGAAGATCGACCGCTCTTTCCTACGCAACATTCCACAAGACTCAGACAGCCGGGCCATTGCCTCCGCGGCGATACTCATGGGTCAAAGCCTAGGCTTGGAAGTTGTCGCCGAAGGAATCGAATCTGAGGAACAGCTGGATTTCGTCAAGACCCAGCGGTGCGACATCGCCCAGGGTTACCTGCTTGGCAAGCCGCTTCCCGGAGACCAGACCGCGTTGCTGCTCAAGCGAGGAGTATGGCAATCCGCACCGCGCGCCAAGCCATCGCTGTCGCCGCGCGACTGACCCGCTGCGCCCACCGAAGCGCCGCAGATCACAACCCCGCTGATACGACGCGCACCGCGCACGGGAGCGCAAACGACAGCGCCGCGCTATGATGACTGCAGCCCATCGCGATTATCCCGAGCCGATCGATGCCAGAGCTCCCGGACCTCGAAAACTACCTACAGGCGCTGCGCGCGCGGGTGCATCAGCACCCGATACGATCCGCGCAGGTGAACAGCCCGTTTTTGCTGCGTACCGCGGAGCCACCGCTCAATAGCGTTACCGGCAAGCGAGTGCTCGATCTGCGACGCATGGGAAAGCGCATCGTATTCGCGCTGGAGGATGAGCTGTTTCTGGTACTACACCTGATGATTGCCGGGCGCCTGCATTGGAAATCGACGCCGGCCAAGCCCCCCGGCAACAAGGCGGCGTGGATGCTCGGCTTCCCCAACGGCCTGCTCTATCTCACCGAGGCCGGAAAAAAGAAACGCGCCTCTCTGCACCTCGTGCAGGGAAAAGCAATGCTGCAGAACCTGGACCCCGGCGGCGCGGAGGTGCTCGACGCCTCACTAGACGAATTTTCCCGGGTACTGACGCAGCGCAATCACACACTCAAGCGTGCGCTCACCGATCCACACCTGTTCAGCGGTATTGGCAACGCCTACTCCGACGAGATACTGCACGCCGCGCAGCTGTCGCCCGTTGCGTTGAGCCAAAAGCTGAGTCACGCAGAGATCGAACGGCTGTTCGAAGCGACACGCAGCACGTTGACCCTGTGGCGCGAACGCCTGCAAAGCGAAAGCGGCGAGCGTTTCCCCGAGCACGTCACCGCCTTTCGGCCCGAGATGGCCGTACACGGAAAGTACGGCCAGCCGTGCCCGGCGTGCGCCACGCCCGTGCAACGTATTCGCTACGCCGACAACGAAACCAACTACTGCCCGCGTTGCCAGACCGGCGGCAAACTGCTGGCCGACCGGGCATTGTCGCGCCTGCTGAAAAAGGATTGGCCACGCACCATCGACGAACTCGAGCGGGGCAAAACTGACTGACTCGACGTGACGGTTACCGATCGCACCAGATTACTAGTGAGCGCTGCGCTGGGAAGCCCACCACTCACGCCAGCGTTCACCATCGTAACCAAAATTCTCGCCCGTCACGGCCTCCAGATCGTGAACGACAAAACCTTGTCTGAGCGGCTCGATTTCGGGTGAGATGCGAGCGATGACGAGCGGAATCGCCTGTGCGCTGTGGAGTGCGACGAGAGCACGGAAGGCGCTCGATAGCGCATGGAATCCCGGGTCGCGCAGCGCTTCTTCCAAGACCGCCACGGCGCGCGGATCGCCGATGGCACCCAGGGCATCGGCGGCATAGGCGTGTACCGAGTATGGAGCCGGCCGTTTTTCAATCAGTTTGACGATGTCGGCGACGGCGGCAGGGCTACGCGCGCGCTGCGCCGCGATCAACGCCAAAGTCAGCGGCGTGGTATCGCCGAACGTGCGTTTGCCGGTAGCGTCAATGTGATAGCGATACTCGTCGCTGACGAATATCCGATGCAAGATACCGTCACCGGCGAACGCCTCCTCGGGCAACTCCCCGCGGGCGGCCAATCCGATGGCGCCCACCAGCCTCGCCAGTCCCTCATCGCGCTTGTAGAGTTCGTGCGCGACAGCAGCAGCGCCCTCGGAGGGGTTGTCCGCCAGCAGTTCGGCAACCCAGAGCGCGTTGCGATCGTCCAACCGCCGAAAGTCGTCCGATTGCTCGCGTAGCGGTTCGAGTATCAGATCACCCCAGAAGTGACCCATGCCCAGCGCACGCATGCCGAAACTACGATCCTTGATGATGATGCCTGCCGTTTGGCTCGGTATAAAACCACCGAACCACAACGACGCGGTCATCCAGCCAACCCCGCTCAGAAAGATAACGACCACGAGGAAAAACACCCATTTTTTGTTTGTCATCTGCAAGTTCGCGAATTAGTGAGTAAAGAACGTGGGATCAACATCCGGGAATCGGCCACCCGTCACAGCGCCCGGCCGTCGAAATGCTTTACCGGTAGGGCTGAAATCTCGACGCCTTCCAGACAGCGCACGTTGACCGCCGCCATGCGATTGCCCGAGGACGGGTCGGTACCCTCGCCAAACGTGTGAATACCGCACTGCGGGCAGAAACGGTGGTCGATGGTCGCCGGACCAAAGTTATAGCTGCGCAGATTCTCCTCGGGAGTCAGCAGGTTCAACTGCCCGCGAGGGACAAACCACAGCAACGCCCCCTTGCGCACGCAGATAGAACAGTTGCAATCGACGACTCCCGACAGTTCGCCCTCTACTTCGAACGCGACATTTCCGCAATGACAACTTCCACGATAGTTCATCACACGACACCTCTTCTCCAAGGCACTACACGAGATCCGAATTAACGGCATGCAATTCAACGCCACAACCGCACGGGATTTTGCGGCCGATTCTATCAGACATCGAAACCACCTCCCGGATCGCCGCAATGGCGTGCCCATTCCCTGCTATAGTTCTGCGATCGCAGCGATACGACCGACGGGGAGACGATCCGCATGAAACGTTTCGACAGCGCCGCGTTAGCCGAACTGAGCCGGGCCGCCGCCCAGTCCCCGCGGCTGCGCATGAACCTCAACCTGCACGCCGCGGCACAAGATCCCATCCAGCGCCTGCTGAACGCGTTCGAACCGAATACCTACGTACGCCCGCATCGCCATCGCGACCCCGATCGCTGGGAGTTGTTCACCATTCTGGCCGGCCGTGCAGCGGTGCTCACCTTTGACGACAACGGCCGGGTGCGCGAACGTGCGGATCTCGACTCGGCCGAAGGGGTGCGCGTCATGGAGATTGCTCCCGCGGCATGGCACACCATCGTAGCGCTGGCACCGGGCACGGTGCTGTTCGAAGTGAAGGCTGGCCCCTACGTGCCCACCCCCGCTGAAGATTTCGCCGCCTGGGCGCCACAGGAAGGCGATGCGCGGGCGATCACTCTGGAGCGCTGGTTCCAAACCGCCGTGCCGGGCGACACCGCGCCGGAGTAGGGATCAGCGAACCGCTACGGCGCCTTGCACGGCGAGGGTGCCGGAGCGCCCGTCCACCTCGCCCGCGACCAGATCGCACACTGCAATCCGTTCGGGTTGATCCAGGTACTCCTGCGCCAAGGTTTCCAGGTTGACGAACTGAACGCCCTCCCGCTGCGCCAGGGTGAGGAAGCGGCGGAACAATTCGAACTTGCCCATCCCTTCCAGTTCCGCGTGGATGGTGAGCACGTTGAGCGCATCCGGCTTCAGCCAGTCAAGATAGCGCTGCTCCAACCCTTGCTCGGGATACTCCGGGCGGCCGAGCAATTCATCCAGCGTCGGCAGAGTGGTAGGGATCTGCAGGGTCTTGAACACTTCATCACCGACGCGCGGGAAGAACGGCTGCGTGCCGCGCGCGTCGCTGCCGTAGGTCAGGCCCGCGGCATCGTAGGCGGCCAGGCTGAAGGCGTTGGCCTGCCAGCCGGCGGCGCCGGCGGTGCGAGCCGGCGTTGCAAAAACGCGTTCGAACTCGCCGCGTGCCTTGGCGAATTCGGCGAAGGCCTGCTCGCGCGTCATGCGCGCCAGCCCGTCCTGCCAGCGAATGTGGTCGTAACAGTGGATGCCCACCTCGTGACCGGCGTCGCGTGCACTGCGCAGAATATCGGCGTGACGGCGCCCGATGTGCGGGCCCGGCCACAGCACGCCGTTCAGCAGCGTGCGCATCCCGTAGGCGCCGACCACGTTGGTACGCGCCACTTTCGTGAGAAAGCCGCGCCGAAACACGCGCTTGATAGCGCGTCCGGTATTGTCCGGCCCCAGCGAGAAGAGAAACGTGGCGTCGATGCCGGTCTCTTCAAACAACCGCAGCAGCGCCGGCACACCCCACCGCGTACCGCGATCGGTGTCGACGTCGATCTTGATGGCCAGCCGCAGCGCCATGGATCAATCCGCTACCCGCGCGACCAAGCGCTTAATTGTCGACCAGCTCCTGCGATGGGCGCCCGAGGTGGTAGTCCAGGGTCTTGCGCAACGCACTGGTGAAATCGGTGGTCGGCTTCCAGCCCAGGTACTGCTCGGCGTTCTTGATCGACGGTACGCGGGTCAGCACATCCTGGTAGCCCTTGCCGTAGTAGTCGTTGGCGCTGACGGTAATCAGCTGGGTCTTCTCCGCGAGTGCCGCGTAGTCCGGGTACTCCTTGATCAACGCGATCAAAGTATCGGCCAATTCGCGCACCGAGAGATCGTTGGCGGGATTGCCGATGTTGAAGATACGTCCGTCGGCACAGCCGTCCTTGTTCTCGATGATGCGCATCAGCGCATCCACGCCGTCGTCGATGTAGGTGAAGCTGCGTCGCTGTGCGCCGCCGTCGACCAAGCGGATGTCCTGCCCGCGCAGGATGTTACCGATGAACTGGGTCAGCACCCGCGAGCTGCCCTCTTTGGGTTCGAGGATGTTGTCGAGTTTGGGACCAATCCAGTTGAAGGGACGGAACAGCGTATAACGCAACCCCTGCTGCTGGCCGTAAGCGGCGATGACGCGATCCATCAACTGTTTGCTGCACGAATAGATCCAGCGCATCTTGTTGATGGGGCCGAGCACGAAATGGCTGGTCTCTTCGTTGAATTCGGCATCTTCGCACATGCCGTAGACTTCGGAGGTAGAGGGGAAGATCACCCGCCTGTCGTAGCGCACGCACTGGCGCACGATATCCAGATTGGCTTCGAAGTCGAGTTCGAACACGCGCAGCGGATCGGTTACGTAGGTGGCCGGCGTGGCGATAGCCACCAGCGGCAGCACCACGTCGCACTTCTTGACATGGTAGGCGATCCACTCGCGGTTGATGGTGATGTCGCCTTCGACGAAATGAAAGCGCGGATGGCCCAGGCACTCGTCCAGCTTGTTGGTACCCATGTCCATACCATAGACCTCGCACTCGGTGTCGCGCAGCAGGTGTTCGGTAAGGCTGCTGCCGATGAAACCGTTGACGCCGAGGATCAAGACTTTGAGCGTCATGTCAGTGAGACTCCTTCGTTAGATGATTCGCATGATTAAACCGCTGACCGGTGCGCAACCCGTGATCGTCACCACGCCGGGACACCGCGTCCCCTTCCCATTGCCATTCAAGCACCTCCAGTCCACCGCGGCCGGCGGCGACACGTAGCGGTGCGGTGCTCACGACCTCGCCGGGCTGCCCGGCAACATCATCCCGCACCGTTCCCCACCAGACGAACAGGCGTCGCCCGTCCATCTCGGTGAACGCACCGGGGTAGGGGTGCGTTACCGCGCGCACCAGGTTGAAGACAGTGCGCGCGTCGCTGTCCCACGCAATGCGCCCATCTTCGGGTGTCCTGCGCCCGAAATAGGTGGCCTGGGATTCGTCCTGTTCGTGCCGTGGCGCACGCCCCGCCAGTAGCGCATCGAGTTGCCGTACGAGCACCTCGCGCGCCGCACATGTGACGCGGTCGAAGACCTGCTGCGCCGTCTCCTCGGCCCCGATGGTAACGGCCTGTTGATCGACGATATCACCGGCATCCGGTCGCTGTACCATGACGTGCAAAGTCGCCCCGATTTCCGACTCGCCGTGCAGCACCGCCCAGTTGACGGGGGCCCGTCCCCGATACCGAGGCAGCAGCGAGCCGTGCATATTGTACGCACCCAAGGGAGCGGCTTGAAGGATCTCGGGGGAGATCATGTGCCGATAGTAGAAGGAAAAAATCAGATCCGGCGCCAGCTCGCGGATACGTGCCAACCATTCCGGCGTGTTCACCTTCTCCGGAGTATGGACCGGTACGTCGTGCTCACGCGCCAGCGCGGACACCGATTTGAACCAGATGTTTTCATTGGCGTCGTCATCGTGAGTGAACACCGCTACCACATCGACGCCGCGCTGTAGCAGCGCCTCCAGGCACTCGTAGCCGACGTCGTGGTAGGCGAAGACGATGACGCGCGGTTCAATCACCCGCACCCGCCTTCGCAGCGTCACCACTTTGGATGATCTCGCGGACGATGAAGCGCGGCCGGCGGCGCACCTCCTGGTAGATGCGGCCGATGTACTCGCCGATGATGCCGAGACCGAAGATGCCCACACCGATCAGGAAGTAGAGGATGGCGAACAGGGTGAACACGCCTTCCGCCTCCGGCCCCACCACCAAGCGGCGGATGAACAAGAAGAGCACGAACGCCAAACTGCCCGCCGAGAGCAGCATGCCGAATAGGGTGAACACCTGCAGCGGCACCACCGAAAAACCGGTCATCAAGTCGAAGTTGAGGCGGATCAGGTCGTAGAAGCGGTACTTGGATTCGCCGGCACTGCGCGCCGCATGCTCAACCTCCACATCGGTGGGATTGGCGGCATAGTTCATCGCCAACGCGGGAATGAAGGTCGAGCTCTCGCCGCTGGCGACGATGGCGTCGATGATGCTGCGCCGGTACGCGCGCAGCATGCAGCCCTGGTCGCGCATGCGGATGCGCGTGATACGTTCGCGAATCATGTTGATGAGCCGCGAGGCGTAGCGGCGGAAAAAGCTGTCCTGGCGATTCTTGCGGTAACTGCCCACCACATCGTGACCCGCATCCATGGCTGCGATGAGCTTGGGGATCTCTTCGGGCGGGTTCTGCAGATCGGCGTCGAGGGTGACGATGATGTCGCCGCGCACCTGTTCGAACGCGGCCATAATGGCCATGTGCTGGCCGAAGTTGCCGTTGAAGTCGATGATGCGCACACGGTCGGGATGCGCGGCGTGCAATTGGCGCAGCAGCGCCAGCGAATTGTCGCGCGAACCGTCGTTGGTGAACACGATCTCGCAAGGACGTTTCAGCGCGTCGAGTACGCCGATCAGACGCGCACCCAACGCCGGCAGATTCTCCGCTTCGTTGTAGACGGGAATGACGATGCTGATCTCGGGCTGGTTCATGGGTCAGTGGTTCCGAAACAAATCCTGCATGGCAGCGATCACGCGATCCTGATCGGCATCGGTCATGGCGGGAAACAGCGGCAGACTGACGATGCGATCGCCGGCGCTTTCGGCATGGGGAAAATCACCGGGTCTGAATCCGTAGTGCTCGCGGTAGTAGGGGTAGAGATGCACGGCGCGGTAGTGCAGCCCGGTACCGATGTTGCGCTCCTTCATACCGGCCATGAAGGCGTCGCGGTCCATGGCGGCGGCATCGCGATTGATCAGTGGCGTGTAAAGATGCCACGCATGACGATGATCGAAACCGGGTGTGCCCGGCAGCGTCCACTGCGGCCAGTCGGCCAGCAGCTGCTGGTAGCGTTGCGCCAGTTCGGTGCGGCGTGCGATGAAGCCGTCCAGTTGGGGTAGCTGGTGCAGTCCCAGCGCGGCCTGGATGTCCATCATGTTGTACTTGAAGCCGGGCATGACGATCTCGTAGTGCTGATTGCCCTTCTTGCCGAAGCGGTCCCACGCCTCGCGGTCCATGCCGTGGAAACGCAACAACGCCACGCGTTCGGCGAGTGCATCGTCGCGCGTGGTAATGCAGCCGCCCTCGCCGGTGGTCATGTTCTTGTTGGGGTGGAAGCTGAACACCTGAGTATCGCCGAACGCACCGATACGCTGACCTTTGTATTCGGTGCCGATAGCGTGGGCGGCATCCTCGATGACGCGCAGTCCGTGGTGTTTCGCCAGTTCGTAGAGCGGATCGAGATCCACCGGCAGGCCGGCGAAGTGTACCGGCATGATGGCGCGGGTGCGCGGCGTAATGGCATCGGCGAGGCGCGCCATGTCCATGTTGAGCGTGTGCGGCTCCACGTCCACCAGCACCGGCGTCCCACCGGCCAGCACGATGGTGTTGAGCGTGGCGGCGAAGGTGAGCGGCGTGGTGATCACCTCGTCGCCCGGCTGCAGTTCGAGGGCAAGCAGGGCGAGATGCAGGCCGGCCGTCGCGGAGGAGAGTGCCAGCACCTGCGGTGCGCCCAGATACGCCTTCAGCGCCTCTTCGAACCGCTTCACCCGCGGACCGGTGGTGATCCACCCGGACTCCAGGCAGTCGACCACCTCGTCGATGGCCTCGCGGCTGAGGGAGGGGCGGGAGAAAGGCAGGAACTCGTCGGACATGAATGTTGCGCTCAACTGCGGGTGATCAGGTAGACGCCGATGATGATGATGAAGATACCGCTGACGCGCGCCAGCGACAGGTTCTCGTCGAACAGGTAATAGGCCGCCACGGCGTTGACGATGTAGCCCACCGAGAGCATGGGGTAGGCGTAGCTCACTTCCACCCGCGACAACACCAGCAGCCACACCGCGACGCTGATCACGTAGAGGGTCAGGCCCAGGGCGACGAAGGGGTTGGTGGCCGCCTGCCAACCGATGGGCAAGGCATTGCTCAACACGAAATCGAAATGCCCGATGCGGCGCATCCCCTCCTTGAGCGCCAACTGCGCGCCCGCGTTCAGCAACACGCCCAACAAGATCAGCGGCATATAGTTCATGGATGGCATTCCCGATTGGTGATCATGACCACGGCGCGCGTCGCGCCCAGCTCGCACTGCGGACCCGGCAGCGCCGCGCGCAACTCGTCCCGCCTGTTACGCCCGGCCAGTACGTAGACCTGATGCGGCTGCGCCCAGCGCTGGTGAAACTCGGCCTCGTCGATTATCCAGGCGCTGGTGTCTTCCACGGAAGCGCCGAACTCCAGCTCGCCCGTCCACTCCACGATGGTGACGCGGCGCTGTAGGTACACCGGCAGGTCCTGAAAGTAATCGCGGTAAGTCATCACCTCGTCATCCGCATTGAGCTGCGGGCGGATGATCTCGGCCAAGGTCTTGACCGAGCGGTCGCCGTCCAGACGGGGCAACATGAAGGCGAAACTCAGCACGATCAGCGCGCCGCTAACGCCGAGGGTGATCACCGTGGCACGCCGCCCCAGCCAGCGCTTCATGGCCAGGGGCAGCAATCCCGCCACCAGCGACGCAGCGGCGACGGCGTACAAGCCCCACGTCAGGTCGCGTGCAATGGCGGTGCCCTTGAGTTTGTCGGGCATCTGCGTGGGCAGCGCAACGAACAGCGCCGCGCAGACGATACCGATGACCAACAGCCCCCACAGCGTGGCGCGGCCCAGTTTCCGCTCGCCGTCCCAAAGCTGCGCCAGCAAGCGACCCGTCAGCACCGCCAGCGGCGGCAGCACCGGCAGGATATAGGGAATCAGCTTGGAGCTCGACAGCGAGAAGAACAGAAACGGCAGCAGCGCCCACAGCAGCAGAAACCACACCTCGCGCTGTTGACGACGTTCGCGCCACAGGCGCCGCACCAGATCGCTGAACGCTGCCGGCAGCAGCGCACTCCAGGGAAACATGCCCGCCAGCAGTACCGGAACAAAGAACCACGCCGGCTTGTAACGGTGGTGCACCTCGGTGAGGTAGCGCTGGAAGTGCTCGTGAATGAAGTAGAAATAGGCGAACTCGGGATTGGCCTGCGACACCAGCACGTGCCAGGGCGCGGCGACGGCGAAAAACAGCAGCGCGCCGCTCACCAGGTACATCTCGCGCAGCACCCGCCACTCACCGACGACCGCGATCCACACCGCAATCACCATCCCGGGAATCACGATGCCCACCAACCCCTTGGTGAGCACGGCCAAAGCCATGGCGACATAGAAGGTGTACAGCCACCCGCGGCGCCGCGCACCGGGCGCCTCACGGATGCCGAGCAGGAACGCACCCAGCGCGACGGTGAGCCAGCCGGTGAGCGGCATGTCCAGAATCAGCGCGCCGCCCATCAGGTCGTAAAGCGGGCTGAGCGCCAGCACCACCGCCCCCAGCAGTCCGGCGCGGGCACCGAACAGACGCCGCCCCAGCAGATAGACCACCATGCAGCCCAGCAGCGCGAACACCGCCGGCCACAGGCGCACGCTCCACTCGTCGAGGCCGAAGACCTGGATGGAGGCGGCCGTCAGCCAGTAGACCAACGGGGGTTTCTCAAAATACTTCACGCCGTCCAGACGCGGCGTCAGGTAGTCGCCGCTGGCCACCATCTCGCGCGGGATCTCGGCGTAGCGCCCCTCATCCGGCGTCCACAGCGCGCGGGTACCGAGCCCGGCGCCGAACCAGACGGCCAGCAGACAGACCAGCAGCAACGCCTCCCGCCACGCGCTGACGGCTCGCGGTCCGGAATAGCGGATATCGGCAGCCGCGCGACTCATCGCAACGCGACGTCGCACCGGCAGGGGGTTTGAATCACTCGAGGTTCCCCGGGGGACATAGGGTGTCGTTTTCGGATCGCCATCCTAACAAAAACGGCGGCGATGATCTCCGAAAACCGGTTAAAAATCATGCAAAACGGCACCGCGCTTGGGCGTCGCCGCCGCTCAGCGCGACGCGAACGTCACCACCACCCGCAAGCCCGGATGGTGTTCGGGATCGAAGCGCAGTTCGGCCTCGTGGAGCTCTGCGATACGCTGCACGATGGAGAGCCCCAGTCCACTGCTCTCGGTCTCGTTGCCGGTGACGCGGTAGAAGCGATCGAAGACCCGGTCGCGCAACTCGGGGGCAATACCGGGCCCGGTGTCCACCACCTCCACCGCGACGCCCTGCGCCGTCTCGCTCACGGCCACGTCCACCCGCCCGCCCGCCGGTGTGTATTTCACGGCGTTATCCACCAGATTGCGCAGCATGACGCGCAGCGCGTCGGGCAGTCCGCGCACGTGTCCGCGGCGGCCTTCGACGCAGCCCAGATCCACGCCCTTGTGCAACGCCGCCGTGGCCAGCTCACCCACCACCTGGGCGGAAAGCGCGGCAAGATCGACGTCGACAACGGTCTTTTGGGTCGCTTCAGGATCGAGGCGCGCCAGGGTCAGCAACTGCTCCACCAGGTGGGTCCCGCGGTCGACACCGGCGACGATGCTGGCGATGGCGTTCTTGCGTTCCTGCGCCTGGGTCGCCCCCTGCGCCACCTGGGCCTGGGCCTTGAGCGCCGCCAGCGGGGTGCGCAGCTCGTGGGCGGCGTCGGCGGTAAATCGCCGCTCGCTCTCCAGCGCACGGCGCAACTGCCCCAGCAGACGGTTGATGGCCGCCACCAGGGGCGCGATCTCCTTGGGGATCCGTTCGTCCGGCAGGGGCTGCAAATCGTGGGGCGAGCGCGCCGCCACCTCGCGGGTGAGAAGGCGTAGCGGCCGCAGCCCGCCACCCACTGCAAACCACAGCACCGCCGCCAGCACGGGCAGGGCAATGAACAGCGGGTACAACACCTGCAGGCTGATCTTGTCGACCAGTTCTCCGCGCAGGTCGTAGCGCTCAGCCACCTGAATGACCGTGGCCCCATCCCCGCCCTGCAGCCGCACCACGCGCCACTTGACGCCATCGAACGAGCGGTCGGATAGTCCCTCGGTGTCGCTCAGCGGCTGCAGGGGCGCGGCATCCGACCGCATTGCCAATACATTCTCTTCCCACACCTGGAATACCAGTTTCTTCTCGTAGGCGTGTCCCGGATAGCTGGTGTCGAGATGGATGCGGTTGATACCGTCTTCCTTGAACTCATGCATGGTCAGTGCCCGCAGCGTCTGCGCATACTGCATCAGCTGTACGTCGAACAACTCCTCGATTTCGTGGCGCGTCTCGGAATAACTGGCCGTAGTCACCAGCACCCACACCAGGGAAAAGAGCGCCAGCAGGATCAGCAGCAGCCGCAGCCGCAACGAGCGCTTCACGGGGCCTTCTCCACCATGTAGCCCACACCGCGAATGGTGCGGATCAGCTCGGCGCCGAACTTCTTGCGCAGGTGATGGATGTAGACCTCCACGGTGTTGCTCTCCACCTCGGTATTCCACCCGTACAGCGCCTCTTCCAGGCGGTCGCGCGACAGCACGCGCCCGGCGCTCTCCAGCAGCATGCGCAACACGGTAAATTCACGCGGCGAGAGATCCACCGTGGCCCCGTCCAACGTCACCGCATGTCCGGCCGGGTCCAGGCGAATCGCGCCGTACTCCAGGATGGGTGAACTGCGCCCGCTCTGACGGCGCAGCAGGGCGCGGATGCGGGCGCACAACTCGGCGAGATCGAAGGGCTTGACCAGGTAGTCGTCCGCCCCGGTATCCAACCCCTGAACGCGGTCGTCGACGGTGTCGCGCGCGGTCAGAATCAGCACCGGCACCGCATCGCCGCGCTCGCGCACGCGGCGCAGCAACTCCAGACCGTCGCAGCGCGGCAAGCCGAGATCCAGAACCGCCAGCGCGAACTGCTCGGTGCGGAGAGCCTGGTCGGCCTCCAAACCATCGCGCACCCAATCGACGGTAAAACCGTTCTGCCGCAAACCCGCCACCACCGCTTCGCCCAACGGGCGGTCGTCTTCCACCAGCAGTAGTCTCATCTTCCCTCCCCAAAACAGCGTGGGTCCGGAACGCGACAGAGCCGTCCCGGACCACATGTGGATCGATTGTAGGGTACCCGGCTACAGAAAACGCTTCACCTCGACGATGAGGTCGTCGATCTCCTTGTGCCGCCCGCGGTCGGCGAGCGCCCGATGCGGCCTCGCTGGCGCCTGGCGCGCCTTCTCCAGCGCCTGCAGAGCGGCCGCGTAATCGCGTTGTTCGAAGAGCAGTTCGCCCAGGAAATAGTTCGGGTCGATGCCCTGCGGGTTGATGGCCAGTGCCTTGTCCAGGTACTGGCGCGCCTTTTTGTTGCTGCCGAATCCGAACGGCCAGCCCGGCACCTTGAAGTAGAGCGTGCCGAGGCTGGTGTAGACGGAGCCGTTCAGCACGGTGGGGTCGATCTTCTCCGCCGCCAGCAGCAGATCGCGCGCCTGTTTCACCTCGTCCAGGGCGCCCATCTTGGCGAGCCCGCTCAGCGAACCGGCGTGGGAGCCTAACACGATGGATTCCCACACCAGCGGCTCGGCGCGTTGTGGATAGCTTTTGCTCAAGGCGTGCGCCTGTTCGGCCAACTGCTGGAACGCATCGGTTTTCTCCTTCGCCGCGGTTTCGTAGCTGACCTGCGCCCAGCGCTGCTGAATCTGCGTCAGTTCGCCCTGCAACGTATCGGTGGCGTGCGCCGTCTTGCCGGCACCGGTCAACAACAGGCCGAAAATCAGCCAGTGGCTCAACGGAACGAAATTCACTCGTGACATGATCAATCCCCTCTTCACTGCACCGTATCGGCCGTGCGCACGAAGCCCGCGGCCTGACGGTTCTGTTTGCGGACCCCGTTGTCCACCAGGCGCGGCAACAGGGCGTTGATGCGAACGAACAGCTTCTCCGGCCACCCCAGGTAGGCCTCGTTGCGTTCGCTGCGGATGGCGGCCACGATGGCGCCAGCCACAACCTGCGGCTCGTCCAGCTTCATCTTCACCACCTCGGCCATGCGCAACACCGCTTCGCTGTTGAACGGTGTCCTGACCGCGCGCGGCGCGATGTAGGTCACGCCCACGCCGCTGCCGTCCAGCTCGCGGCGCAGCGCCTCGGAAAATCCGCGCAGCGCGAATTTGGATGCCGAGTAGGTGGCGAAATAGGCAAAGCCGATGGAGCCGAAGATGGAACCGATGTTGACGATGCGCCCGCTGCGTTGCGCGATCATGCCGGGCAGCACCGCGCGGGCGAGCTGCATGGGCACCAGGGTATTGAGGCGCAGCAGCCGCTCGGTCACCTGGGGGTCTTCGGCCGCGAAGGTCTCGAAGCTCATGGCGCCCGCCAGGTTGATCAGCAGGTCGAGGCCGCCCAACGTTTGCCGGGCGCTGTGGACCACCCCCTGCGCGGCACCGTCGCTCAGCAGATCGACGAACTGGTAGTGCGCGTCGGCACCTTGGCCGCGCAGCTCCTCGGCCAGCAGCGCGCCCGCCTCGTCGCGGCCCACCATGAACAGGCGTGCGCCCGCCGCCGCCAGTTGGCGCGCCACCGGGGTACCGATGCCGCCGCCGGCGCCGGTGAGAAGAATGCGTGTGTTGTTGAGTTCCATGGTGGTCTCCCTATGCGTTGCCGGTCGGGTCCAGGCTGCGGAAGATGTCGCCGTAGAGCCGGTACATGCGCTGCGCGCAGTGGATGATGGCCTGCTGGTCGGCGGGGTCTTCGATGCGATCCATCAGCTTGCGGAAATGGGCCATGTGGCTGAGATCCAGCGACCCGTGCGAGGTGAGATAGGTAAAGCAGTTGGCGGGCAGGTCCAGGCTCTGCTGCAGGGCGCCGGCGGCCTGGGTGGCCAACGCCACGCTGGTCCCCTCCAGCACCAGCACCATGCCGAAAAAGCCCACCGGGTTGCGGTGCAGGATCGTGTACCAGGCGTAGGCGATCATCTGTTCGGTGGCGAAGCCGGGCTGCCCGTCGCGCACCGCATCGGCGTCACCGCCGGCAGCGCGGATGTCTTCCAGGATCCACTGCTCGTGGCCGATCTCTTCGGTGATGTACTCGGCCACCGCACCGCGCAGCCACCCCAGACGCTCCGGCAGCCGCGCCCCGCACGCCATGAGCAGCGGCGTGGTCTGGCCCACGTGGTGGTAGGCCTCGCCGAGGAAAGCCAGGTAGCTGCGGTGATCGATGCTGCCTACCACACCCGCCTGCAGGATGGGGATGGCGAGAAACTCATCGCGCTCGGCTTTCGTGGCGTCCAACAACTGACCGTAGAAGCCGCCTTCCTGGGTCGTTGGAGGTGGTGCTAAAAAGGCATTCATGGACAAAACACTCCTGTTCAGAATTGGCGCCGACGTCCGTAACCGGTGACGGCAAATGAGGATTCGCTGCCGCATCCGGCAGCCGGGAACCGGCTCGACCGCCGGTGGTGATCGGGGGAGGCTGCGCCGTAGCGGCCGCTCACGGTGCCACCTCGCGGTGGTCGTAACAGGCTTCGATCCGCGCGCCGTAGCGCGCGGCGATGGCGTCGCGGCGCAGGCTGCCGTTGGCCGTGGCTTGGCCGTTGGCGGGCGTGAACGGCGCCTCGGCAACAATCACTTCGCGCACCTGCGCATAGTCCGGCAGACGGCGGTTGGCGGCGGCCACCGCCGCGGTCGGGTCGCCGCCCGGGCGCATCACCAGCACCGCCACGTTGTAGGGCCGCGCCTCGCCGAAGACCGCCGCCTGGGCGATGCCCGGCTGGGCGGTGAGTTCGGCCTCCACCCACTCCGGCGCCACGTTGCGGCCGAAGGCGGTGATGAAGATGTTCTTCTTGCGCCCGGTGAGATGCAGATAGCCCGCCGCGTCGAGATGGCCGATATCGCCGGTGGCCCATTCGCCGTCGGGTGCCCGCGGATCGTGCAGGTAGCCTTCAAAAAGCGCCCCGCTCACGTGGATCTCACCGTCGTCAGCAATGCGCACCCGGACGTGGGGCAGGGGTTGACCCACACTGCCGGGACGCTGCCGACCGGGTTGGTTGACCGCCACCACCGAGGCGCATTCGGACAGCCCGTAGCCCTCGAACACCGGCAGGCCGCAAGCCTGCGCCGCGCCCAACAGCGTGGGTGAGACCGGCGCACCGCCCACCGCCAAATAGCGCAGCCGCTCGGGGGCGGGGCCGCCGGCGGCGCGCGCCGCCACCAGCGCCTGCAGCAGCTGGGGCAGGGTAATGGCGGTGGTGGCCCGGGATTCGTGCAAACAGGCGAGGATACGCAACGGGTCGACCCCGCTGGCCCCCTGCACACCCACATGGGCCTGCCCGTAGAGCAGGGTGCAGCCGCCCACCAGCAGGGGGGCGTAAAGCCCACTGATGTTTTCCAACAAGGTGGCCAGCGGCAGCAGGGCGAGGTGGCGATCGGTTTCGTCGGCCCGCGTGGCGTTCAGCAACGAAGCGGCCACCTGCTCCATCGCCTGCGCGCGCAGCAACACGCCCTTGGGCGTGCCCGTCGTGCCGGAAGTGTAGGTAATCTTGACGATGCCGTCGGGAAGCGGCGCGGTTTCGACCGGTACGCGCCGCGCCAGCCAAAACGCGCGGCCCGCCACACGCCGGGTGCGGGCACGCTCCCAATGCGGCTGCGCGGCGCACAAACGTTCGCTGCGCGGACGGTCGTCCGCGATCAGCGTGTCGATACCCGCGTCGTCGAGCACGTGCAGCAACTGCTGGTTGGAAAAAAAGCCGGGCAGGGGAACCAGCACGATCTCCGCCTGCAACGCGGCGAGATCCCACAGTGCCCAGGCCACGGAGTTGTCGGCCAGCAGTGCGGCGCGCTTGGTCCCGCTGCACTTCAACCATTGGGCGAGGGCGGCGCTTTCGGCCTCTACCGCCGCATAGCCCAGCGCACCGAGTTCATCGATCAGCGCCGGCGCCGCCGGGCTGCGCTTCGCCCGCTGCTGCAACGCTGCAACGACCCGGCTCATGCGCTGATGCTCAGTGCAAAAGGGGCTGGCACCGCAGGCGCACCTCCCACGGACCGCGCCACCGCATCGCGCCGACCCAGTTCGCGGGCGTCGCACCATAACGGGTTGAGGGCGCCCTCGGGACGCGCGGCGCGCGTTTCCAGGCGGACGGCGCCTTCGGTCACGCGACCGGCGATGATGTGCGGGTGCTGCTCGTAGTAGCTGCCCCACTCCGTGGCCGCCTCGCCCAACCGCGCCGGATTGGCGGTTCCCAGCAGCACCGGCGTCAGGCCCAGGCGCGACAGCGTGTTGCGCACGCTGCTCACCGCCGTGCACACCACCCACTGGTAGCCGGCACCGTAGAGGTAGGCGGCCAATGCGATCATCAGGTAGCGCACCTGACCCGGGGTGTGCGCCGACAGGCTGCCGATCTCCACGATACCCTCGCGTGCGACGCTCCGCGCCGGCGCCAGATAGGCCTCGATGGGCGCATCCAGGTACTGCTCCAGGAACAGCGGCCCCGTGGCGGCGAAACGCAATCCGGCCACGGCGGTGAGTTCACCCGCGGCCCGGCGCAGCGCCATCAGACATGCCGGCAGCTCCCGGACCCGCGCCCCGTAGCGCTGCGCAAAGGCGGTGCGCACAAAGCGCTCAACCTCCGCGCGCCCGGGTGCGGCGCGATCCAAGCGGCTCAACGCCACCGGCGCAGGAAGATCGCCGATCCGGGACTCGGGTGACGACGCGTGGAATTCTCGGTTCATGGATCCTGTCCTCTTCGGGGGGTGCCCCGTTCTGGACAGGCAAGCTACCAACGCTAACTTAACAAGCCCTTAACCTCAGGAAGGAAAAGGGTGAGAGCAATCACACTTCTTGCGCCCGATGAGCATCGCAGCCAGAGCGAGTTGCCCTATAGTTAGGAACGGCACCAAGATTCGTTCCGCCGGCGACAACACCGACAGAGAAGAGAGCCATGACCGATAGCGCCCCCGAAACACCCGACGCCAACAAACTGATGGAGAACTACTCCAAGATCGTCATGCAGTCGCAGCGGCTGGTGAACGAGTTCGTCAGACACCAGATCGAAGACGATCACTTTCAGATTCCCGATCCGGGCGTCATCTCCAAGGCGTTCATGGACATGGCCACCCAGCTCATGAGCGACCCCGGCAAGCTGATGCAGGTGCAGATGGACTACTGGCACCAGTACATGAACCTGTGGCACGGCACCGCGCGCCGCCTGGCCGGCGAAGAGGTCGCACCGGTGGTCCAACCACGCCCCGACGACAAGCGCTTCAAGGACGACGACTGGGCGGAGAACGTGGTATTCGATTTCATCAAGCAGAGCTATCTGCTCACCGCCCAGAGCATCCAGAACCTCTCCCATGACGTGAAGGGGCTCGACGCCACCACGGCCAAGAAGGTGGAGTTCTACACCCAGCAGTTCATCGACGCCCTGGCGCCCACCAATTTCGTGCACACCAATCCCAAGGTGCTGAAGGCCACGCTGGAATCAGGCGGCGAGAACCTGGTCAACGGTCTGGAGAACCTGCTCGAAGACCTGGAGCGCAGCAAGGGCAATCTGCGCGTACGCATGACCGATCTGGAGGCCTTCGAGCCGGGGGTCAACGTGGCGGTCACGCCGGGCAAGGTGATCTACCAGAACGACCTGATGCAGCTCATCCAGTACACGCCCACCACCGAGACGGTGTTCCAGCGCCCGTTGCTGGTACTGCCGCCGTGGATCAACAAGTTCTACATCCTCGACCTGCGCGACAAGAACTCCTTCATCAAATGGGCGGTGGACCAGGGCTTCACCGTGTTCGTCATCTCCTGGGTCAATCCGGACGAATCGCTGGCGGAGAAGGGCTTCGACGATTATCTGCTGGAGGGACCGCTGGCCGCGCTGGACGCCATCGAACAGGCCACCGGCGAGAAGGAGATCAACGCTGTCGGCTACTGCCTGGGCGGCACGCTGCTGGGCTGTACCCTGGCCTATCTCGCCGCCAAAGGCGACAAGCGCATCAAGAGCGGCACCTTCTTCACCACCATGCTGGATTTCACCGAGGTGGGCGAGCTGTCGGTGTTCGTGGACGAGGAGCAGCTGCAGCTCATCGAGGAGTACATGGACAAGAAGGGCTACCTGGAAGGCAGCCAGATGGCGACGGTGTTCAACTTGCTGCGCGCCAACGATCTTATCTGGTCGTTCGTCATCAACAACTACCTGATGGGCAAGGACCCGTTCCCCTTCGATCTGCTGTATTGGAACTCCGATTCGACGCGCATGCCGCGCGCCATGCACAGCTTCTACCTGCGCAACATGTACCAGCACAACCGCCTCAAAGAGCCGGGCGGCATCACGCTGGACGGCGTGCCTATCGACCTCGGCAAGATCGAGGTACCCACCTATTTTCTTTCCACCCGCGAGGACCACATCGCGCCGTGGAAATCCACCTACATGGGCGCCAAGCACCTGGGCGGCAAGGTCAATTTCGTGCTCGGCGGTTCGGGCCACATCGCCGGCGTCATCAACCCCGCTACCTCCAAGAAGTACGGGCACTGCACGCGCGATACGCTGCCCGCCACCGCCGACGAGTGGCTGGAGGGTGCCACCGAAGGCGAGGGCTCGTGGTGGCCCCACTGGTTCGAATGGATCAAGCGCAAAGCCGGCAAACAGGTTGCCGCGCGCCAACCGGGCGATGGTAAACTCCAGCCGCTCGAAGACGCTCCGGGCAGCTACGTCAAGATCCGCATCGACAAGTAGGCTGCGTCTTCAACCGGCGCTGCACGCAGCGCCGATGTTGCTTGCCGGTTCAACTCATGGGGATAACCTTGGCCACACTGTTCAAGCTGTTGCTGGTCGTAATTGCGCTGGGTGTTGCACTGGCTACCGGCGCGCTACTGCTCAATCGCCTGCCGTGGTCGCAGCCACCCGGGACGATGCAACGCCTGCTCACCTACCTCACCACCAACGTCGCGGCGACGCGGCCCGACTCGCCGTTCCCGGAACTGCGCACGCACCACTTCCCGCAGGGACCCATGCCGTTGTTTCTGGCAATCAACACGGCCGTGCAGGCGTTGGGCTGGGAAGTGGCCGAACGCGACGTGGAGACCGGCACGCTACATGCCGTGGTGGCCACGCGCTGGCTGCACTTCAAAGACGATGTGGTGATTCGTCTGGTTCCCGCGACAGAGGGAACCGCGGTGGAGGTGCGTTCGGCATCGCGCGTGGGGCGCGGCGATTTCGGCGCCAACACCCGCCACGTCATGGCGTTCTACGCCCAGCTCGAACAGGTGCTGGAGCGCAGCGACACGCCGCCGCCACCCGCCGCATCGCCCTAAGCGCGCGTTCGTCAACCCACCAGCATCAGGCGGATTTCGTCAACGGCTGCCGCCGCCATCTCGACAATAGGGGGCAGATCATCGGGCTGCAGTCCGGTGAGCTCCCAGCAGATCGGGTTGATGCGCGCGATGGAGCCGGAGACCGATATCTCGGTGCCGCGTACATTGGCCACGCAATCGGCCATGTGCAGCAGCGCCACTTCGACAGAATAGTTCCGAGCGAGCGCCGGTTCATGGTGAAATTCCACGCATTCGCGTAGCCGCTCGGGAAGGTACCAATACTCCATCAAGCGCCCGGCCAGCATCGCGTGGTCGAAGCCGAACACGGTACGTTCGGCGGCGTACAGCTCCACCGGACGCTCGCGGTCCATGGTCAGCTCCAGCGCCACGCGCGATTGGCCCGGGAAGCGGTTGAACAACACCAGTTGCCCGACGTCGTGGAGCAGGCCGGCGACGAAGGCGAACTCGCTGTCGGTGCACCCGCAGCGGCGCGCCAGTTCGCGGGTGACGATGCCGCAGAGAATGCTGTGATTCCAGAAATCGTCCATCTCGTAGACGTCGTTGGGCAGACCGGCGATCACCTTGCTCACTGACGTGGCCAGCACCACCTCGACGATGATCCGTTTGCCGAGCACCATCACCGCACGGTCGACGGTTTCCACCTGGCGGCTCAATCCGTAGAGGGGGCTGTTGGCGAGCTTGAGCACGTGCAACGCCAGGGCCGGATCCTGCGCGATCAGCTTGGCGATATCCTGGCTGGTGGTGGTAGGGTTTTCGAGCAATTCACTGAGGCGCAGATAGACCTCGGGGAATGAGACCAGCTCATGGGTTTCCCGAACCAGATCCTCGATGCGGATTACGGTGGGAATGTGATCGCTGGTGTTCACCTGCTGTCTCGCTGGTCTGCGCTCGTGCGGGTCGCGGATCGAGATTCGATCCTTGTACCACTGTATTAAATTTAGCTTAAGCGTGCAGCCGATTTCGCCAATCCGATGACGGCTGCAACGAGCCGCGACAACGCCGACTCCCACTCAATAGGCGCTGAACAGGTAGCGCACCTCTTCCAGCGAGTCTTCGATGGAGTAGGGCATGGCCTTGGCAAACAGATCCAGCAACACCAAGGCGTTGGCGGCGGCATCTTTTTCGCTGGCATTGCGGATGCGCTGCATCATGGCCTGATTGACCGCCTGCAGTTCACGGTAGCACTGCGCCAAGCCCGTGAGATCGAGATCGGCGTCACCACCGTGCAGGCGCCGGAAGTACTGCGCAAGCAGATACATGGAGGCGGCGCGGTAAAGCGTCTCCTCCTCGGTGGCGAACGGCAGGTGATAGCGCGCCATAGGCTTGAGAAACGCCGTTCGCGGACAGCCGGAGGTGGCGCTGATCAGGCCCATCACGGCACTGATGCCGCGCTGCGCGGTAGTACGCACCTGGATGGCGCGCTCCGCGGTCACCACCGTCACCTCCACCTCGTCGTGGGACAGCACTTCGCGGCTGACGTCGATGACGCCCACCAGGCTTGCCGCCAGCGGGCAATAGACGACCTCATCCGCGGAAAGCGGGCAGTGGCCGCACTGCTCGAAACCGAGTCGGGTCCACTCCGGCAACCGGTCGGGGATGTGATCAATCAGCTGCACGGTCTCGGGATCGAGGTGCAGCGCCAACTCGTGCTGGCTGTGATCCGACAGCCGAAAGCGGTAGAGGATCTCGATGGTGTTCATTGCCGGCCCTCGCGCGGCCGAATCCGCCGGCGGACTACTCCGTCAGCTTGCGTTCGACGCTGCGTATCTTGTCTTCCATGGTCTGGCCGCGATCGGTGCGCGTTCCCAGCTTGATGGTGGTGGTGATGCGCGGTGCGCCCATGTCGTGCACCACCTCGTGGCAGCGCTTCACTGCCGCCATCACCGCATCCCACTCCCCTTCGATGTTGGTGCCGTAGGCATGCAGCTGAGCCTTGAGCCCGGCCTCCTTGATCACCCGCTCGCAGGCGGCCACGTAGCTGGAGACCGACACCCCCACACCCAGGGGCACCACGCAAAGATCCAGTATCACGTTCATGATCTAGCTCCCCCGAACCGCTGGTCGAAGCGATCCCATGACGACTACTTTAGCCTGCGCAGTCGGCTGCACCCATGCTACAGATCAAACTTTGCCCACACCGGGGTATGGTCGGAGGGCCGCTCCAGACCGCGCGGCCCCTTGTCGATGACGCACGCGTCCAATACCTCCGCCAGCGCGGGAGTGACCAGGATATGATCGATGCGCAGGCCGAGGTTGCGGCGGAAACCGTTCATGCGGTAGTCCCACCAGCTGAACTCGCGCGCTTGCGGCGCCCGTTGCCGGAAGCCATCGGCCAGGCCCAGATCGATCAGGCGCTGAAACGCCGTGCGTTCCGGCTCACTGCACAACACCTTGCCGCGCCACGCCTCGGGATCGTGCACGTCAAGGTCGGCGGGGGCGATGTTGAAGTCGCCCAGCACCACCAGCCGCGGATGATGCTGCAGCTCCCGCTCCAGCCAGCTTGTGAAGCGCTCCAGCCACTCCAGCTTGTAGGCGTACTTCTCCGAGCCCACCTCCGAGCCGTTGGGGATGTAGACGTCCACCACCCGCACCCCGGCACAGGTAACCGCCAGCAGGCGACGCTGCGGGTCGTCAAACTCGGGAATCGCCGTAACCGGATCGTCCAGGGCTCCGCGCGCCAGCACCGCGACGCCGTTGTAGGTCTTCTGCCCGGCGAACGCCACTTGGTAGCCGGCGGCCTCGATCTCGGCGGCGGGGAACTGCTCGTCGGTGAGCTTGGTCTCCTGCAGCGCCAGCACGTCGGGCCGTTCGGCGGCCAGCCAGTCGAGCACCTGGGGTAGGCGCACGCGCAGCGAGTTGACGTTCCAGGTGGCGATTTTCATTGCAAATTCCTTCGGTCACTGACCACCGCGGCACAGCGGAAGTGTTGGTACCCACCCGTAGGAGCGGCCGCTGGCCGCGAATCGATTCGGATCGCGAGCGGGCGCTCGCTCCTACGGAAGAGGTTTTGAAAGTTACGCCCGCTACACCATTCACATGATTCCGGAGTGCCGCAAAAGTGCATCGATCTGCGGTTCGCGGCCGCGGAACTCGACGAACAGCTCCAGCGGATCGCGCGAGCCGCCCTGTTCCAACACCGTGGCGAGAAAGCGCCGCCCGGTATCGGCATCGAACACGCCACGCTCCTCGAAGGCAGAGAAGACATCGCTGGAGAGCACCTCGGCCCACTTGTAGCTGTAGTAGCCCGCCGCGTAACCGCCGGCGAAGATGTGCGCGAAGCTGTGGGGAAAACGGTTATAGGGTGGCGGCTGCACCACGGCCACCTGGCGACGCACTTCGTCCAGCAGTTCGTAGATGCGCCCGCCGCACGCCGCGTCGTATTCGCGATGCAGGCGGAAATCGAAGAGGGCGAACTCCAGCTGCCGCACCATCTGCATCCCCGACTGGAAATTGCGCGCCGCCTTCATGCGCGCCAGCAGCTCCGGCGGCAGCGGCGCACCGCTTTGGTAGTGGCCGGAGATGAGCGCCAGCGCCTCCTCCTCCCAGCACCAGTTCTCCATCAGCTGGCTGGGCAGCTCCACTGCGTCCCAGGGCACGCCGTTGATGCCGCCCACCGGCGGATAGTCCACCCGCGTCAACAGGTGGTGCAGGGCGTGGCCGAATTCGTGGAACAGCGTCAGCACCTCTTCGTGGGAGAAGAGCGCCGGATCGTCGCCGCTGGGCGAGGAGAAGTTGCAGGTCACGTAGGCCACGGGCAGCTGTTCGCCGCCGCCGTGGCGGAAGCGCCGCAGGCATTCGTCCATCCAGGCGCCGCCGCGTTTTTTCGGGCGCGCGTAGAGATCGACGTAGACCCCGCCGCGCGGCCGGTCGTCGGCGTCGCGCAGCTCGTAGTAGCGCACCGTCTCGTGCCAGACGTCGACGCCGCCCACCGGGACCAGGCGGATGCCGTAGAGCCGCTGTACCACCGCGAACAGCCCCTGCACCACCCGCGGTTCGGGGAAGTAGGGCTTGAGCTCTTCCTGGGAGACGTCGAATTTGTGCTTGCGCAACTTCTCCGCGTAGTAGGCCACGTCCCAGGCGGCCAGCTCGGCCATGCCGTGGAGGTCACGCGCGAAAGCGGCGATCTCGTCGTAGTCGCGGCGTGCCACCGGCAGCGAGCGCTCAGCGAGATCGGCGAGAAACGCCAGCACCTGATCCGCCGAGGCGGCCATCTTGGTGGCCAGCGAGCGCTCGGCATAGTTGGCATATCCCAGCAGCCGAGCCAGCTCGTGGCGCAGCTTCAGCAACTCCTCCATGACCGGGCCGTTGTCCCATTGCCCGGCGTGGGGTCCCTGGTCCGAGGCGCGGGTGACGTAAGCCTCGTACATGGCCTCGCGCAGCGGGCGGTGGTCGGCGTGGGTCATGACCGCCAGGTAGGAGGGAAACTCCAGGTTGAACAGCCACCCGGACTGGCCTTCGCGCTCGGCGCGCTCGCGCGCCTGGGCTACGGCGGTAGGGGGCAGGCCGGCGAGTTCTGCTGCGTCGGTGATCAGGCGGCTCCACGCGTTGGTGGCGTCCAGCAGGTTCTCTTCGAAGCGCGCGGCCTGGGCGGTGAGCGCCTGCATCAGTTCGCGGTAGCGGGCGCGGCCGGCCTCATCCAGCGCGATACCCGAGAGCCGGAAGTCACGCAGCGCATTGTCGATGAGCTTGCGCTGGGCGGTATCCAGCGTCCGGTATTCAGGCCCCTCGGCAATGGCACGGTAGGCCTCGTAGAGCCCCCGGTGCTGGCCCAGCTCCGAGGCATACAAGCTCAACTTGGGCAGGCAGGCGTTGTAAGCCGCGCGCCAGGCGTCGTTGTTGGCAACGCTGTTGAGGTGGCTGACCGGCGACCAGGCGCGGTCGAGACGATCCTCCAGCGTCATCAGGGGTTCGACGAAGCGCTCCCAGGTGGGGGTCTCCAGCCCCTGCAGCAGGTTCTCGACGCGCTCGCGGTTATCCTGCAGCAGGTGGTCGATGGCCGGCTCGATGTGTTCCGGCCGGATCTGCGAAAAGGGGGGCAGGCCCACCAGGCCAAGCAAGGGGTTGTCCGACATTACCGAGTTCTTTGCTGTGTTATTGGGCGCCTAATCGTACCGCAATTGCCCATGCCGCGGCGCCCACGGCACCGAAAAAGGTAGCCAGCGCCACGATGGCCAGCCAGCGCCAGCGTCCGCTCATCTGCGCCTGCGACCGCGCTGAGAGCAGAAAGGTCTCACCGCCCTGCGGTTTGCTGAGGGTATGGATGCCGGGTTGCAGGGCGCGTTTGCGCTGGCGCAGCCGCACCTCGCGGACGGCCACCTCGCGCGCCTCCTCCCATTCGTCCTGGTCGATGCGGCCGTCGGCGTTGCGGTCGAAGGCATCGAGCGTGGCGGGATCGCGCTTCCAAGTGGCCAGCAGTTCGCGCACCTCGGTGCGGGTGTCGAACGCCTCGTTGGCACCGCCGACGGTGCGAAACCAACCCAGCGCGTAGAGCGGGGCGCCCGGCAGCAGGCGCTCTTCGGTGTAGCGGTAGTCACCGCCAGCGGCCAACGCTGTCCAACGGCCGGCGTGCAGCGGCTCGCGCAGCGGCAGGGCCGCATCGCCGTACCAAACCCGTTTGTCCCCCGGGATGACCGCCGCGCCCTCGGGATCGACGACGCACTCGCCGCTGCCGTCGCGCAGCACAAACAGCCCGTCGCTGAGGTAGGTCCGCACGGTGCGCCAGCGCCGCTTGTCGCCCAGGGTGGTGCGCTGCTCCACCTTGCAACGGTACCAAGCGCAGGGCGTTTGCGTCAGCGGCGAGAGGATGGGTTCGCCCGGCAGCAGCTCACCGATCCCCTCCAGTTCCACGTAGCCCTGGGCGGCGGAGCGAATGCGCGAAGTGGGAATGTCTTCGATCAGCCGCGCCCGGGAGAGCCAGCGGAAGGTGAAGACGAACGCGGCCAGCGCGAGCACCGCCGCCACGCCCACCCACAGCCAGAAATCGGAGTCGGGGGCGGCAATTACGGTCCGCACCCAGTCACCGGAATCCATGACTCAGGTGTTGAACAGGGCGCGCACGTCGACGTCGCGTTTCTCTTCCTCGCCGAACTCCAGCAGGGCGGCCGCCATGAATTTGAACCAGCGCGCGACGATCACGTCGGGGAACTGTTCGATACGCACGTTGTTGAGGTTGACGCTCTCGTTGTAGAACTCGCGCCGGTCGGCGATGGCGTTCTCCAGCCCGGTGATGCGTCCCTGCAGATGCTGGAAACTCTCGTTGGCCTTGAGGTCGGGATAGGCCTCGGCCACCGCGAAGAGATTGCCCAGGCCCAGGCGCAGCTGGGTCTCGGCCGGCCCCAGGGCAGCCACGTCGCCCTGTTCGCGGGCCGTGGCCACGGCAGCGCGGGCGCGCATCACCTTCTCCAGCGTCTCCTGCTCGTAGCCCATGTACTGCTTGCAGGTCTCCACCAGCTTGGGCAGCTCATCGTGGCGCTGTTTGAGCAGCACGTCGATGTTGGACCACGCCTTGGCGACGTTATGCTTCAGGCGCACCAGATTGTTGTAGATGATGATGCCGTAGACGACCACGACGGCGACGATACCGAGAACGATGTAGGTGCCAACGTCCACGTGTTCCCCCTTCCCGGTGGTAGGTTGAAGGCTCAAGTATACTATTGGCCTGTTGGGAAATCGGAACGGCATCATGACTCAGCACTACGACCTCATCGCCATCGGCGCCGGCAGCGGCGGACTTTCGGTGGCTGAACGCGCCGCACAGTACGGCGCGCGCTGCGCCGTGATTGAAACGGGCAAGCTGGGTGGCACCTGCGTCAACGTCGGCTGCGTGCCCAAGAAGGTGATGTGGAACGCCGCATCGTTGGCCGAGGCGCTGGAGGATGCCGCAGGCTACGGCTTCGACGTGTCGGTACAGGGCTTCGACTGGGCGGCGCTGGTGGCGCGCCGCCAGCGTTACATAGAGGGCATCAACACCTGGTACGGCTCGTATCTCGCTGATTCCAGCATCGACCATATCATCGGGCTGGCGCGCTTCATCGACGCGCACACGCTAGAGGTGGCGGGCGTGCGCTACACGGCCGATCACATCGTCGTCGCCCCCGGCGGCAGACCCGTCGTACCCAACATCCCAGGGGCGGAGTTGGGCATCACCTCCGATGGCTTTTTCGCCCTCGACCGGCAACCGCAGCGCGTGGCGGTGGTGGGTGCGGGCTATATCGCGGTGGAGCTGGCCGGGGTGCTCAACGCCCTGGGCAGCGAGGTGAGTCTGCTGCTGCGCGGCGAACACCTGCTGAAGAACTTCGATCCCATGCTGCGCGAGACCCTCACCGAGGAGATGCTCAATCACGGCGTCAACCTGTTGCCGCGCATCACCCTCGAGCGCGTAGAGCGCGAGGACGACGGTACACTCACCGTGCACTGTCCGCAGGGTCAGAAATACGGCGGCTTCGACACCCTGATCTGGGCCACCGGTCGCGAGCCGCGCAGCGCCGAACTCAACCTGGACGCCGCCGGCGTCGCCCGCGACTCGCAGGGCTACATTCCCACCGACGACTACCAGAACACCAATGTTCCCGGCATCTACGCGGTGGGCGACGTTACCGGCCGCGCACAGCTCACCCCGGTGGCCATCGCCGCCGCCCGGCGCCTGGGCGACCGGCTGTTCGGCGGCAAGCCCGACAGCAAGCTCGACTACGACCAGATCTCCACCGTGGTCTTCAGCCACCCGCCCATCGGTACCGTGGGACTCACCGAGGATGAAGCCCGCGACCAGCACGGCGCCGCGGTCAAGTGTTACACCTCGCGCTTTACCCCGATGTATTACGCCATCTCTGGCCGCGAGACGCGCACCGCCATGAAGCTGGTGTGCATCGGCGCTCAGGAGAAAGTGGTGGGCGTGCACATCATCGGCCAGGCGGCCGACGAAATGCTACAAGGCTTCGCGGTGGCGCTGCGCATGGGTGCCACCAAGGCGGACTTCGACCGCACGGTCGCCATCCACCCCACCAGCGCGGAAGAGCTGGTGACCCTGCGTTAAACCGTCATGCCCTCGCCACCGACGGTGCCGAGGGCGCGAAGAACACCATTCACTGTGATTGAGGCGGGTATGTCCGTACGTCGTTTCAGAGAGTTCGAACCGCAACTGGCGCCCAGCGCCTTTGTTCACGACCAGGCGCTGGTGATCGGTGACGTCACGCTGGGCGAGGAGAGTTCGTTGTGGCCGGGGGTAGTGGCGCGCGGCGACGTGCACTTCATTCGCATCGGCAAGCGCAGCAATGCGCAGGATGGGACGGTCTTGCACGTTACACATGCAGAAGACGAAGGGGAGGCCGGGTTTCCGCTCATCATCGGCGACGAGGTCACCATCGGTCACCGCGCGGTGGTGCACGGCTGCACTGTAGGCAACCGGGTGTTGATCGGCATCGGCGCCATCGTCCTGGACGGCGCCGTCATCGAAGACGACGTGGTGGTGGGAGGCGGTAGTGTGGTGGCGCCGGGCAAACGGTTGGAGAGCGGCTATCTCTATCTCGGCACACCGGCGCGCCGCGCGCGTGCCCTCACCGAAGCGGACCGCAAGGCCATCGCGGTGGGCTCACAACACTACGTGGAGCTTATCGAGCACTACCGGCGGTAGAGCGGGAGTTTTGTCAACCGAGGTGTTGTTTGAAGAATGCCACGGTGCGCGACCAAGCGAGATCGGCCGCCTTCTCATTAAAACGCGGCGTCGAGTTGTTGTGGAACCCATGCCGCGTGTCGGGGTAGACAAAACGCTGATAGCCGACCTTGTTGGCCTTCAGCGCTTTTTCGTAGTCGGACCACAACGCGTTGATGCGCGGATCGTCCTCCGCCGACTGAATCAGTAACGGCGCGCGTATCTTGGCGACGTCGGCACTGGGTGGGGCGGCGCCGTAGAACGGCACCCCGGCCTGAAGATCGGCCCCCATGGCCGTCGCCAGAAAGTTGACGGTACCGCCGCCCCAGCAGAACCCCACCGTACCCAGCTTGCCGCTGGAGAGCGCGTGGGCTTTCAAATAGCGGGCACTGTTGAGCATGTCCTGGCGCAGCTTGGCCTGATCCAACTGCTTCTGCATCTCGCGGCCGTCGTCATCGTTGCCGGGATAACCGCCCAGCGGCGCAAGGCCATCCGGCGCCAGAGCGACAAAGCCCTCCACCGCCAGGCGCCGCGCCACATCCTCGATATAAGGATTGAGACCGCGGTTTTCGTGGATCACCAGCACCGCCGGGAACCGGCCTTGCGCCGCGGGCTGGACCAGGTAGCCGCGCATCTGCCCGGAATTGCCCCCTGGCGACGGGTAGTCCACGTAGCGCGCCTTGATCCGCTCGTCGGTGAACGAAATGGTGTGCGCTTCGGCGTAGCGCGGCAGCATTGCCTCGGCCATGGCCAGGGCGGAAGCACCGGCCACACTCAGCGCCGCGGCGCGACGCAGGAATTCGCGGCGGTCGATGAAGCCGTGGCAGTACTCGTCGTAAAGCTCGAAGACTTTTGCGTCGATCTCGCGCTGTTCCATGAGCGTCATCTCCCGGCGGTGGGTCCCTGTCGTGCAGAACGGATGATCGAAGTCTAGCCCGGTGCGGACAAATTACCTGAGGAGAAACGTCGGATTGGCGCGACGGCGCAGGATACAGCCCGAGCGACGTTACGCGGCCAGTTCCGCGCGCAGGCGGGCGATCACCGGACCGGTCTCCGGCCGCACCCCGCGCCACAGGTAGAACGATTCTGCGGCCTGTTCCACCAGCATGCCCAGCCCGTCCAGCGCGTGAACGGCGCCCTCGGCCTGGGCCCAGCGCAAGAAGGGGGTGGGATCAGCACCGTACATCATGTCGTAGCACCAGGCACCGGCGGCCAGGATGCCCACCGGCAGCGGGGGCACTTCGCCCTGCAGGCTGGCGGCAGTAGCGTTGATCACCAGGTCAAACGCATGGCCGGCGAGCTCGCTGAACCCCGACGACGCCACCGGGACGCTCCCCGTAAAAGCGGCGGCCAGGGCCTCGGCCCTGCGTACGGTGCGATTGGCGATGGTCAGCGCGGCCGGCCCCGCATCCAACAACGGGCCCAACACCCCGCGCGCTGCGCCACCCGCGCCCAACAGCAGTACGCGCGCGCCCCGCAGCGGCGCGTCGGATTCACTCGTTAAGTCACGAATCAACCCGATTCCGTCGGTATTATCGCCAAACAAGCTTCCATTCTGCTCGATCTTGATGGTGTTCACCGCCTGCGCCCGCTGCGCCCGTTCGCTGCGCCGCGCCACCAGGCGGTAGGCGGCCTCCTTGAACGGCACAGTGATATTGAGTCCCCTGCCGCCCGCCTGGGCGAACCGGGTCACAGCGGCTTCGAAGCCGTCCGCAGGTACCAGGAGCTTGTCGTAGTGCAGCGGCTCGCCGGTCTGCGCGGCGAATGCCGCGTGGATGGCGGGGGACTTGGAGTGGGCGATGGGGTTGCCCATCACCGCGTAACGATCGGTCATCGCTGATCTGCCGCTGCAACGTGGACGCTCGGTATCCCGGCGGATACCATGGGCGCCGCAGTATAACCCAGGAAGGCCCATGCCCTACTCGCATGCCCCGGAAACCGTCGCCGCGGTCGATCTCGGTTCCAACAGCTTTCACCTGGTAGTGGCCCGCGTCACCGAGGGCAGGGTGCAGATGGTGGATCGCATCCGCGAGATGGTGCGGCTGGGCGCGGGGCTGGACGCCAACAAGCACCTCACCCCCGACGCCCAGAACACCGCCCTGGCCTGCCTCGAACGCTTCGGGCAACGCCTGCGCGACATGGCGCCCGGTTCGGTACGTGTGGTGGGAACCAACACCCTGCGCAGCGCGCGCAACGCCGAGAGCTTCATCGCACTCGCCGAGCAGGTGCTGGGGCACCCCATCGACATCATCTCCGGTGTGGAAGAGGCGCGGCTCATCTACCAGGGCGTCGCTCACACCATGGCCGACGACGGCCAGCGGCGGCTGGTGATGGATATCGGCGGCGGCAGCACCGAATTCGCACTCGGCCAGGGTTACGAGGTGCTGGACGTAGAGAGCCTCTACCTGGGCTGCGTCAGCGCCAGCCAGCGCTTCTTCCCGGACGGAAAGATCACCGCCAAAGGCATGCGCAGCGCGGAGGTCGCCGCCCAACTTGAAATTCGCCCCCTGGCACGCCGCCTGCGCGCTCGAGGCTGGGAACACACCCTCGGCGCGTCGGGCACCATCCTGGCGGTGGCCGAGGCAGTGCGCGACAAGCAGTGGTGCGAGCAGGGCATCACGCGCGATGCCTTACGCCAGTTGCGCCAGTACCTGATCGACGCGGGGGATGTGGGCAAAGTGGCGCTGACCAATCTGCCCGACAAGCGGCGTCCGGTTTTTCCCGGCGGCGTGGCGATACTCAGCGCCGCGTTCGAGGCGCTGGAGATCGAGACCATGGCGGTCTCGGAAGGGGCGCTGCGCGAGGGTCTGATCTTCGATCTGCTGGGACGCATCGAGCACGAGGACATCCGCCAGTACACCGTGGACGCCCTGGCAGGGCGTTGCCAAGTGGACGACGGGCAGGGCGAACGCGTTAAACAGACCGCGCTGGCGCTGCTCGCCGAGGTGGCCGACAGCTGGGCGCTGCAGGACGACGAGTTCCGCAACACCCTGGGCTGGGCCGCACAGTTGCACGAGGTGGGGCTGTGCATCGCCCACAACCAGTACCACAAGCACGGCGCCTATCTGCTGGAGCACTCGGATCTGTTCGGGTTCACCCGCCAGGAGCAGCGCCTGCTGGCGGCCATCGTGCGCGGCCATCGACGCAAATTTCCCTCGTCCGTCTTCAACGCACTTCCGGCACCCGAACAATCCGCCGCGCAGCGACTTTGCCTATTGTTGCGCTTGGCCGTACGGCTACACCGGGAGCGCAGTGAGCGCCCACTTCCCGAGCTTCACTTGAAGGCGAAAAACAAAGGACTCACGCTCGCCTTTCCCGCGAACTGGCTGGACGAACACCCGTTGACCCAGGCCGATTTCAAGGAGGAGATCGCGTTTCTCAAGGCTGCCGGCTGGCGGCTCAAGATCGACTGATCCTCGCCGCGCGCCGTACCAAACCCCGAATCGGGCCGGTATACTAGCCGGCTTCGCCAAGGGGTTGCTTAACAAGGGGTTTCATTTGTCCACCCAGCCAGACACGGCGCCACGCTACGACCTGCAGACCTTCCAGGGGCTGATCCAGGCCCTCAACGACTACTGGGCCCGGCAGGGCTGCGTGCTGATCCAACCCTACGACATGGAGGTGGGCGCCGGCACCTTTCACCCGGCCACCTTTCTGCGCGCCATCGGCCCCGAGCCGTGGAGCGCCGCCTACGTCCAGCCCTCGCGCCGTCCCACCGACGGGCGCTATGGCGAAAACCCCAACCGACTTCAGCACTACTATCAGTACCAAGTGGTGATCAAACCCTCACCGCTGGAGATTCAGGAGCTCTACCTCGACTCCCTGCGCATGCTCGGCATCGATCCCCTGGTGCACGACATCCGCTTCGTGGAGGACAACTGGGAGTCGCCCACCCTGGGCGCCTGGGGACTGGGCTGGGAGATCTGGCTCAACGGCATGGAGGTCACCCAGTTCACCTACTTTCAGCAGGTGGGCGGTCTGGACTGCCGCCCGGTGACCGGCGAGATCACCTACGGGCTGGAGCGCATCGCCATGTACCTGCAGGGGGTTGAGAGTGTCTTCGACCTTACCTGGACCGACGGCCCGCTGGGCAAGGTCACCTACGGCGACGTCTACCACCAGAACGAGGTGGAGATGTCGGCCTACAATTTCGAGCACGCCGACGTACCCAGCCTCTTTGATTGGTTCGACCGCTGCGAGGCCGAGAGCCTGCGCATGATCGAGCTGGGGTTACCGCTACCGGCGTACGAAATGGTGTTGAAAGCCTCGCACACCTTCAACCTGCTCGACGCCCGCCACGCCATCTCGGTCACCGAGCGCCAGCGCTTCATCCTGCGGGTGCGCACCATGGCGCGCGCCGTGGCGAAGGCCTACTACGAGGCGCGGGAGAAACTGGGCTTTCCCATGGTCGCTTCGGCCAAGGAGGCGGCCCATGTCTGAGCATCGGGATCTGCTGGTCGAGATCGGCACCGAGGAGCTGCCACCCAAGGCATTGGCGCGACTCAGCGGCGCCTTTACCCAAGGTATTGTCGACGGCCTGGCCAAGGCCGAGCTGACGCACGGCGAGATCCGTCCCTACGCCACGCCGCGGCGTCTGGCCGTGGTGGTGTCGGCGCTACAAACCGCGCAGGCCGACCGGGAAGTGGAGCGCCGCGGTCCGGCGATTGCGGCCGCCTTCGACGGGGAGGGCAATCCCACCAAGGCGGCGCAGGGTTTCGCCGGATCCTGCGGAGTGGCCGTTGAGGCCCTGGAGACGCTGGAGACCGATAAGGGCTCGTGGCTGGTCTACCGCACCCGCGAGGCGGGGCGGCCCACGGCCGAGCTGGTGCCGAACATCGTCGAACAGTCGCTGGCCGCGCTCCCCATCCCCAAGCGCATGCGCTGGGGCGACCGCGACGATGAGTTTGTACGCCCGGTGCACTGGGTGGTGCTGCTGTTGGGGGACGCGGTGATCGAGTCCCTCATCCTGGGCGTCGCGGCCGGACGCACTACCCGCGGCCACCGCTTCCACCATCCGGCGCCTCTCACGCTGCACGAGGCCGAGGCCTATGCGGCCCTGCTGGAAAGCGAGGGCGGGGTGATGCCCGATTTCGCAACTCGCCGGGAGGCGGTGGAGGCGCAAATCCACGAAGTCGCCGCCGGCCTGGGCGGTGAGGCGCTGATGGACGAGGCGCTGCTCGATGAGGTCACGGCCCTGGTGGAGTGGCCCACCGCGCTCGCCGGGCGGTTCGAGGAGCGCTTCCTGGCGCTACCCGCCGAGGCGCTGATCTGCACCATGAAGGGCAACCAGAAGTATTTCCCCGTGGCCAACGCCGACGGCGCCCTGCTGCCGTACTTCATCACGGTGAGCAATATTCGCAGCACCGATCCCAGCCAGGTGGTGACCGGCAACGAGCGGGTGATCCGTCCGCGTCTGGCAGATGCCGCCTTTTTCTGGGAGCAGGACCGCAAGCGGCCACTGGCGGCGCGGGTCGAGGCCCTCAAATCCGTGGTGTTCCAGGAGAAACTGGGGTCGCTGTACGACAAGTCGCAGCGCGTCGCTGAACTCGCCGAGCAGATCGCCCACGCGTGCGGTGGCGATCCTCAGCAAGCGCGCCGTGCCGCGGAGCTGGGCAAGTGCGACCTGCTGACCGAGATGGTGGGGGAGTTTCCCGAACTGCAGGGGATCATGGGATGCTACTACGCGCAGGCGGACGGCGAGCCCGGCGACGTGGCCGCGGCGCTGGACGAGCAGTACCAACCGCGCTTTGCGGGTGACGCCTTGCCGAGCACACTCACCGGGCAGGCGTTGGCCATCGCCGATCGCATCGACACCCTGGTAGGCATCTTCGGGATTGGCCAGGTTCCCACCGGCGACAAAGACCCTTACGCCCTGCGCCGCGCCGCGCTGGGAATGCTGCGCACCATGATCGAAGCGAAGCTGGACCTGGATCTGTCCGTTTTGTTCGCAACAGCCGTGCAGCCGTTCGGTAAGTTGTTCGACGGGTCAGAGGCAACCGCCGCAGTCTATCAATTCGCCATGGAGCGCTTGCGCGCCTACTACGCCGATGCGGCCGTGGCGCCGGACACCTTCGAAGCGGTATTTGCCCTTGCGCCCACCCGCCCGCTGGATTTCGATCGCCGCCTGCGCGCGGTGACCCAGTTCCGCAGACTACCCGAAGCCGACAGCCTAGCGGCGGCCAACAAACGCATCCGCAACATCCTGCGCAAAGCAGAGGAGGAGATTCCCTCCATAGTCGTCGACAGCGCACTGCAGCTACCCGCCGAACAGGCACTCGCCGCCGCGCTGGCGGAGATGCGGGCGGAGGTCGAGCCGTTGCTGGACTCCGGCGCGTACGACGCGGCGTTGACGCGCATGGCGGGACTGCGTGAACCGGTCGATCGCTTTTTCGATGACGTAATGGTGATGGACGACGATCCGCAGCTGCGCCGCAACCGGCTAGCGTTGCTTGCGGCGCTGGAGCAGTTGTTCCTGCGCGTGGCCGACTTTTCCAAGCTCCAAGGCTGAGGCGGCGCAGACCATGTCGCTCATCGTGCTGGACCGGGATGGGGTGATCAACCACGACTCCGACGCCTACATCAAGTCGCCGGATGAGTGGATTCCCATCGACGGCAGCCTGGAGGCCATTGCCCAGCTCAACCGCCACGGCTACCGTGTGGCGGTGGCCACCAACCAGTCGGGCATCGACCGCGGGCTGTTTTCCCTGGACACCTTGTTCGAGATCCACAAGAAGATGTATCGCCTGTTGGCCGAGGTCGGCGGTACGCTGGAAGGGGTCTTCTTCTGCCCCCACCTTCCCGACAAAGGCTGCGATTGCCGCAAGCCCAAGCCTGGGTTGCTGCGCCAGATCGAGCGTAGGCTGGGAGTGTCATTGCGCGACGTGCCGGTAGTGGGCGATTCGCTGCGCGATCTGGAGTCCGCGCGGGCAGTGGGTGCCCAACCCATTCTGGTGCGCACCGGCAAGGGAGAACGCACGCTTACGGAACATCGCGACCGGCTGCAGCGGATCACGGTAGACGACTGTCTCTACGCCGTGGTTGATCGGCTTCTGAGCGACCAAGCGGGCAATCGCTGACAATGGCTTTTCTCCGCTCGGTGATCTTCTTCATCGGGGCCACGGTGTCCATGCTGATCATCGCCAGCACGGGCATACTGCTGGCCGTGATTCCGTTTGGTCCGCGCTATTACTACCTGACCCGGTGGGGGGCATTCACGCTATGGTGGCTCAAGCTGACCTGCGGCCTGGACTACGTGGTGGAGGGTCGCGAACACATCCCCGAAACGGCGGCGCTGATCTTCTGCAAACACTCGAGCACTTGGGAAACGCTGGCGTTACAAGGGATATTTCCGCCTCAGGTATGGGTACTGAAACGCGAGCTGATGTGGATACCCATCTTCGGATGGGCGCTGGGATTGCTCAAACCAATCGCCATCAATCGCGATGCGGGGCGACGCGCCGTCGACCAGATTGTGGAGCAAGGTACTCAACGTCTGGAGGAAGGATTGTGGGTGGCCATCTTTCCCGAGGGGACGCGCGTTGCGCCGGGCAAGCACAAAAAGTGGGGGATCGGCGGTGCCGTACTGGCCGCCGCGTCGGGTCATCCCGTGGTGCCCGTAGCCCACAACGCGGGCTATTTCTGGGCGAGGCACCAATTCGTCAAGCACCCCGGCACCATCCGCTTGGTGATCGGCCCCCCTATCGACACCCGGGGGTTATCGGCCAGTGAGGTCAATCATCTGGCTGAAAGCTGGGTGGCGGAGCACATGCAAGCCTTCGATGATGAGAATAAATCCTTTAAAAACAAATAGCTATTAAATGTCGATATTGGCAGCCAGCAAGGCGTTGGACTCGATGAAGTGGCGCCTCGGCTCCACTTGATCCCCCATCAAGGTGGTGAAGATCTCGTCGGTGGCAATCACGTCCTCGATCTGGACCTTGAGCAGACGGCGGGTCTCCGTGTTCATGGTGGTCTCCGCCAACTGATCCGGGTTCATCTCGCCCAACCCTTTGTAACGCTGGATATGCTGACCACGTTTGGCCTCGCTCATCAGCCAATCGAGCGCCTCGTAGAAGGTGCTCACAGCCGCCTTGCGTTCTCCGCGTTGAATGAAGGCGTCGTCCGCCAACAGTCCGTCCAACTTCGCGCCCAGGTCGCGGAACCGACCGTATTCCACCGAGTGAAAGAAATCGGCCGGGATTACATGCTCTTGCACGGCGCCGTGCAGGCGCTGTGCGATCACAAGCCGGTGATTTTCGCTCTCCTCCCCGCGCTCGGGAGTCAGGGTGTAGCGCACGCCGGCGGGACAGGAGGCGTTGAGCAGGGTCTCCAGGTCGTGGCACCAAGCACCAAACTGCTCCGCGTCGCGCAACGTAGCTTCATAGACAGTGGGTAACACCACCAGCTTTTCCAGAACCCGGGGATCGTAGCGACGCGACAGTCGGTCGATCAGCTTGGTCACGGTGCGTTGGCCCCGCGATAGCTCCTCCAACGCCGATCCCTGGATGGGGGGGGCTTCAGCATTGACGAAAAGCTGTGCATTATCAAGCGCTTGTGAAAGAAGGTACTCATCCAGTTCTGCATCGTCTTTGACGTATTGCTCCTGCTTGCCGCGCTTGACCTTGTAGAGAGGGGGTTGCGCAATGAAGATGTGGCCGCGCTCGATCAGTTCCGGCATCTGGCGATAGAAGAAGGTCAGCAACAAGGTGCGGATGTGGGAGCCATCCACATCGGCGTCGGTCATGATGATGATGCGGTGATAACGCAGTTTGTCGGGATTGAACTCCTCGCGGCCGATGCCGCAGCCCAACGCCGTGATCAGGGTTCCTACTTCGGCCGAGGAGAGCATTTTGTCGAAACGGGCCTTTTCGACATTGAGTATCTTACCCTTCAGCGGCAATACCGCCTGGAAGCGCCGATCGCGCGCCTGTTTGGCCGACCCGCCGGCCGAGTCGCCCTCGACCAGAAACAGCTCGCACAGCGACGGGTCTTTCTCCTGGCAATCGGCCAGTTTTCCCGGTAGTCCCGCGATGTCCAGGGCACCTTTGCGGCGGGTCATTTCGCGCGCCTTGCGCGCCGCCTCACGGGCCCGGGCCGCTTCGATCATCTTGCCGCAGATCTGTTTCGCTTCGGCGGGGTTCTCCAGCAAAAACCCCTGGAAGCGATCGCCCATGGCCGACTCTACGGCAGACTTCACTTCCGAGGAGACCAGCTTGTCTTTGGTCTGTGATGAAAACTTGGGATCGGGCACCTTCACCGAGAGGATGGCGGTCAAGCCCTCGCGAGCATCGTCGCCCGTGGTGGCAACCTTGAGGTTCTTCGCCATTCCTTCCTGTTCGATGTATTGATTGAGGGTGCGGGTAAGCGCGGCACGAAATCCGGCGAGATGGGTCCCGCCATCGCGCTGGGGAATGTTGTTGGTGTAGCAGAAGATGGACTCCTGATAGGAGTCGTTCCACTGCATGGCCACCTCGATACCGATACGGTCGCGTTCGACCTGAAAATGGAAGACGTTGGGGTGCAAGGGTGTCTTCTTACGGTTGAGGTGCTCAACGAAAGCGCTGATCCCGCCCTGGTACTCGAACACATCCTCTTTGTCGGAACGCTCGTCCACCAGGCGAATGCGCACCCCGGAGTTGAGGAACGAGAGCTCGCGCAGGCGTTTGGCGAGGATGTCGTAGTGGAATTCGATGTTGGTGAAGATGCTCGCCGAAGGTTTGAAGCGGACTTCGGTGCCGGTGTGTTCGGTGTCCCCCACCGCTTTCAGCGGATACTCCGGCACGCCCAACCGGTAGTCCTGCTGGTGGATGTGGCCGTTGCGACGCACGGTGAGGCGCAAGGATTCGGACAAGGCGTTGACCACCGAGACACCCACGCCGTGCAGGCCGCCGGACACCTTGTAGGCATTTTCGTCGAACTTGCCGCCGGCGTGGAGCACGGTCATGATCACCTCAGCCGCCGACCGGCCCTCCTCCGGGTGGATATCCACCGGGATCCCGCGGCCGTTATCGGTCACGGTGACCGATTCGTCACTGTGGATAATGACGTTGATTTCGAAGCAGTACCCCGCCAAGGCCTCGTCAATGGCGTTGTCCACCACCTCGAAAACCATGTGATGCAGACCGGTCCCGTCGTCGGTATCGCCGATATACATGCCGGGGCGTTTGCGCACGGCATCTAGCCCTTTGAGTACCTTGATGCTCGACGAATCGTAGGTGTTTTGCGTCATGGGGATACCGGGGATAACAAGAAAGGCGGCATTATAGCACCCGCGAGACTTCACCGCGTTCCACGTGGAACAGCGCATCGCGGTCATTGTTCAGGGTCAGCCGTTCGCGCAGATCCGTTCCGGTGACCACCAGTTGTGAGCCGCTATCCAGCAGCGCCGACCACAACCGGTCCAAGTGCACGGCATCGAGTTCAGCCCCCAAATCATCGACCATCAATATTGCGTCATCACCACGCGCCGCACGCAGCAGGCGAAGCTGGGCAAGAATCAACGCAAAAACCAGCAATTTCTGTTGCCCGCGGGAAACCCGCTGTCCAGCCCGGTGCTCACCAACGAACAGTTCGAGGTCCGCCCGATGAGGCCCGGAACGCGTATACCCCTGCTGCCGGTCACTCTCGCGGCCATCGCGCAGCAGAGTCGCTAGCGCGTCTTCCCGCCAACCACGCTGATACCGCAGGTGCAAATCCGATTGGTCCAGAAGCGTATCCCCCACTTCACGTACACGGAGTTCCAACGCCTCCACGTAGCGCCGCCGCATGACATCGAGCTCATCGGCTGTGCTCGACAGTTCCACTTCCCATGGTTCTATCGTGTTCGGCGCGGCGTTGGTGCGCAATGCCGCATTTCGCTGCTTCAAAGCGCGCCGATACCGTTGCCACGTTGGGAAAAACCGTGGTTCCACGTGAAACACACCCCAGTCCAGGTACTGCCGGCGATATTGCGGACCCTGGTCGATCAAGCGGTGACTATCCGGATGGACGAGTTGTAAGGGCAGCCACTCCACTAGGGCCTTGGTTCCCTTCTGTATCTCTCCGGCAACTTTGATGGTGGCGTGATCCCGATCGTGTTCGATCCCTATCGAAATTCGGCGACCCAGGGCGGTAACCTTACCAACCACCCGCGCAAATTCCTGCCCTTCCCGGACAATCGCCCGCCATTGCGATTCGCGAAAGCTACGCCCCCGACCAAGGATATGCAGCGCTTCGACTACCGATGTCTTACCGCTGCCATTGGGGCCAACCAACACGTTGGCGCGTGCAGCAAATGGCATCTCGACCCGCGATAATATTCGCAGGTTATCGATGGCCAACTCGTTGACTAAGGGCACGGCTACCCTAAACGCAAGATGGGGGGGATTTTGAAATGACGGATGGACGCAAGCTCGCCCATCCCGAGGGTCTCAGGTATAACCCCAGCAAGCCGTCACAGCCGCATGGGCATTACCACGTATTTGCTGCCTCCACTCCCGTCCCGCGGGGTAATCAAGCAGCTGCTGTTAGGATCCGACAGCTCGATCTGCACTTCGTCCGTCGTCACCACATTGAGCGCATCCAACACGTACCCCGCATTGAAACCGATCTCAATCGCCCCGCCGTCGTAGGCGATCTCGATCTCCTCTTCCGCCTCTTCCTGCTCCGGGTTGTGAGCTTGCGCCTTGAGTATTCCGCTGTCGATATTGAACCGCACCCCCCGGTACTTTTCGTTGGAGAGTATGGATGTCCGCGTTAGGGCATCGCGCAGCAGGGTGCGATCGACTACCAAACGCTTGTCGCACTGCATGGGTAAAACCCGTTCGTAGTCCGGAAACCGCCCATCAATGAGCTTCGAGGTCATACTGATATCGCGTACTCGCACCCGTAAATGGTTGGAGCCTACCTCCAGCTCGACCAGCCCTTCGCTGTCTTCCAGCAGGCGTTGTAGTTCAACGATCCCCTTGCGCGGTACGATGATCTGCTGCGTATCCCCCGCGCTGACCTGTGCCTCGCACTCGTTTAACGCGAGTCGATGCCCGTCCGTTGCCACCGCCCGGAGTATGCTCTCGCCAAATTCCAACATCAGCCCGTTGAGGTAGTAACGCACATCTTGTTGCGCCATGGCGAAATGCGTTCGCTCGATCAATCGCTTGAAGTTACCCTCGGTCACTTGGATATGGCGTAGCACCGCCATGTCTTCCAGCGACGGAAAATCCCCAGCTGGCAGTGTAGCCAAACGGAACCGACTGCGACCCGATTGCAATTTTGCCTGCTCGCCGTCAGTCTCCAGCGTTATTTCCGCCCCATCGGGCAGCGTACGGCAGATATCCAGAATCTTGCGCGCCGGCAGGGTTACCTCCCCGGTTTCTTCACTCACCGTGACTGCGCGAACTACCATTTCCACTTCCAAATCGGTACCGACGAACGTCAATTCACCCTTCACCGCCTTGAGCAGCGTGTTGGAAAGAATCGGCAACGTCTGTCGGCGCTCGACGACGCTGTTAACGATCTGCAAAGGGCGAAGCAGCTCTTCTCGCTTGACCTTCAATTTCATCGATACTCTCTCTTTTTCAAAATAATTAATGTAGAGAATTAAATTCTACTACTGTAATAAGCGCTCACCGATGCTGTTAATAACTCTATTACGCTCAATTATTCAATAAGTTAGCGAATCAATAACCAGTGGATGACAGCACCCTCAGCCTGTCGGCACACTGTGTGCGAAATGTGGATAAGTTGATTCGGTTGCCCACTCGGTAGTTTATCCCCAAGTTATACACATCAACCGCTCAGGGTTCTCAACAGGTTTGTATAGTCCTCGCTGATCCTCGCATCGGCCTCGCTCAGTTCCTTGACCTTGCGGCACGCATGGATCACGGTGGTGTGATCCCGTCCCCCGAAGGCCTCGCCGATCTCCGGGAGGCTGTGATTGGTCAATTCTTTCGCCAACGCCATGGCGACTTGCCGAGGCCGAGCGATGGATCGGCTGCGTTTGGCCGACAGCAGGTCGCTCACCCGAATCTTATAGTACTCCGCTACGGTCTTCTGGATGTTCTCAATGGTGACGAGCTTGTCCTGTAGCGCCAGCAGATCCCGCAGCGCCTCCTTGGCGAAATCGAGCGTGATCGGACGGCCGGTGAAGTGGGCGTTGGCGCTAACGCGGCGTAGTGCCCCTTCGAGTTCCCGCACGTTGGAGCGGATCTTTTTGGCGATGAAAAACGCGACCTCGTGGGGCAGTTCGACCCCCATCTGTTGGGCCTTGCTCATCAGAATCGCCACCCGTGTCTCCAACTCGGGCGGCTCGATGGCCACCGTCAATCCCCAGCCGAAGCGGGACTTCAGGCGCTCCTCCAGGCCGTCCACCTCTTTGGGGTACCGGTCGCAGGTGAGTATCACCTGCTGCTGGTTCTCCAGCAGCGTGTTGAAGGTGTGAAAGAACTCCTCCTGCGAACGCTCCTTGCCAGCGAAGAACTGGATATCGTCGATCATCAGGGCGTTTACGGAGCGGTAAAAACGCTTGAATTCGTCGATGGCGTTGTGCTGCAGCGCCTTGATCATGTCTGCGACGAAGCGTTCGGAGTGCAGGTACACCACCCGCGCCTGCGCGTTCTGCTTCTTGATCGTGTTGCCGACGGCGTGCATGAGGTGGGTCTTGCCCAACCCGGTACCACCGTAGATGAAGAGCGGGTTGTAGGCCCCGCCGACGTTTCCCGCCACCTGGAGGCTGGCAGCGTGGGCGATCTGATTGGATTTGCCTTGAACGAAGTTTTCGAAAGTAAAGCCGGGATTGAGGTTGCTCTGACGCACCAGCGGGGTACGCGACCATTGCCCGTCGCCCTTGACCGGAGAAACCGCCTGACTCTGGCGTCGCGAGCCGATTTCAAGGATCAGCTCCGGCGACACCTCACCGGCGTTGCGCGTGACCGCGCTGTGGATCATGTCCAGGAACTGGCTGCGAACCTGGTCCAGTACGAATTGATTGGGGGCCAACAGCCGCAGGGAATCGGGCTCTTCAATGGCTTGCAGGGGACGAATCCAGGTGTTGAACTGCTGAGCGCTCAGTTGATGTTCCAGATGCTCCGTGCACCGTTTCCAAAGGGTCAGCTCCACCCCGGGTCTCTCCCATCCGCTCGCTTGGTTAGAAACAACACGACCCCTTCGTTCTGCGCGAATCGGTACCGCTGTGGGGTCAAAATTCAGAGGGGACCACCGCCGAATCGCTCCCCTTCGGCGGCTGTCTGCAAGCCTGGGAATATACCCCTCGGCTTAGTTATCCACAACCCTCGGGTGCACGGTTTTCAGTTGACGTGCTTCCCGGCCGCGAAGTACTATTTGGCCCCTTTTATGACCCGGTTTTCGGGCCGATTCAACGATTTGGCGTCAGTGACATGAAAAGAACCTTTCAGCCCAGCAATCTCAAGCGCAAACGCGATCACGGATTCCGCGCCCGCATGGCAACCAAAGGTGGCCGTGCCGTGCTCAAGGCCCGCCGGGCCAAGGGCCGTGTCCGGCTCAGCGCCTGACGAACCCATCGAATCCGCACGCGGGCGGCAACGGTTTCCGCGCCAGGTTCGCCTGCTGTGCGCGCGCGATTATCAACGGGTATTCGCCCAGCCTTGCCGATCCGGAGATTCCGTACTGAGTGCGATGGCGCGTTGCAACGAGCTGGGACACGCCCGACTCGGCTTGGCCATATCGCGTAAAGTCGCTCCCCGGGCCTACCAGCGCAATCGCATCAAGCGGCTGGTGAGAGAAGGTTTCCGCCGCCGGGTGTTGGATCTGCCTGCCGTCGATTTTGTGTTCATGGCGCGCAGTGGGGTGATCCACCGCACCAACGAAGAGATTCGCGCTTCCGTCGAGCAGCACATCCAGCGACTGGTCCGTCTATGCGCAAACTCCTGATTCTGATCGTCAAGGCCTACCGGTATCTCGTCAGCCCACTGCTCGGGAACCATTGCCGCTTCTACCCTAGCTGTTCCAGCTATGCCCTTACCGCTCTGGAGGAGCATGGTGCGGCGCGGGGATCGTGGCTGGCCTTGCGCCGTCTTGCCCGTTGTCATCCGTTTCACCCAGGGGGCGTGGACCCCGTGCCCGAAAAGACCGAGAAAGGCTGATCCGCCGTGGATAACCAACGCATGCTGCTGTTCGTCGCCCTGTCGGTGATCGTATTGCTGATGTGGCAAACCTGGCAGCAGGACTACGGTCCCCAACCGGTGCCCACCCAATCCGCGGCTCAGCCGCCTGCCGCCACGCCCGGGATCGATAAGCCGGGACTGGCCACGTCGTCCACGCCATCGACTGGCACCAGTGCGACACTTGGCAGCACGCCGCTGCCGGCCACCTCCGCCGTGCTCGGTTCGGCCGGTCGGGTGCGAGTGGTGACCGATCTGTACGACATATTCATCGATCTCAAAGGCGGCGATCTGCGCCAAGTCAAACTGCTCACCTACCCGGTGAGCGCCGACAAGCCGCAGGTGCCGTTCGAACTCTTCTCCGACGAAGGCGAGATCTTTGTCGCCCAAAGCGGTCTGCTCTCCGGCGACAACCGGGCACCGGACCACGACGCGGTGTTCAGTGCCGACGCCGGCGAGTACCGCCTGGCGGCCGGTCAGGACGAACTCTCCGTACCGCTCGTCTGGCGCGGCAGCGACGGGGTGACGGTGGTCAAAACCTATACCTTTCATCGCGGCCAGTTCGTCATCGATTTTCAGCAGCAGATCCACAACGGCTCTGCCACCGAGTGGGTAGGTAGCCAGTACCGCCAGCTACAGCGCTCACGTCCCCACGACGAAAGCCGCCTGGCCAGCCGCACTTATACCGGTCCGGTGTATTACAGCCCCGAAACCAAGTACGAAAAAGCGCCGTTCGACGACATCGCCAGCAAACCGCTCAGCGCCGACTACGCTGGCGGTTGGATCGCCATGATTCAGCACTACTTCGTCGGGGCGTGGATTCCCGAGCCGGACAAGGTCAATCGCTACTACACCAAGGCGCTGACGGGCGATCGGTTTCTCATCGGTATCGTTTCGCCGACCCTCTCCCTGGCGCCCGGCGCCGACGGCAGCGTAACTTCGCGCCTCTACGTGGGACCCAAGGACCAGAACGTGTTGCCGGAGGTGGCCCCCGGTCTGGAGCTGACGGTCGACTATGGCATGCTCACCGTCATCGCCCAGCCGCTGTTCTGGCTGCTCAACTGGATCCACAAGGTGGTGGGTAACTGGGGCTGGGCCATCATCCTGCTCACCCTGCTCATCAAGCTGGCGTTCTACAAGCTCTCCGAAACCAGCTACCGCTCCATGGCCAACATGCGCAAGATGCAGCCGCGCATCCAGGCGCTGCGCGACCGCTACGGCGACGACAAACAGCGGCTCAATCAGGCCATGATGGAGATGTACAAAAAGGAGAAGATCAATCCACTGGGCGGCTGCCTGCCCATCGTGGTTCAGATCCCGGTGTTCATTGCGCTCTACTGGGTGCTGCTGGAGAGCGTCGAGCTGCGCCAGGCGCCGTTCATGTTCTGGCTCAGTGATCTCTCCACCAAGGATCCCTACTACGTGCTGCCCATCCTGATGGGCGTCAGCATGTTCTTCCAGCAGCGCCTCAACCCGGCGCCGCCCGATCCCATCCAGGCGAAGATCATGATGTCGCTGCCCATCGTCTTCACCTTCATGTTCCTCTGGTTCCCCTCGGGACTGGTGCTCTACTGGTTGGTGAACAACCTGCTTTCCATCGCCCAGCAGTGGCACATCACGCGGCGCATCGAGAAGACCGCCTGATCCTGACTCCCCAGGCATGACCCACTGCGCCGACACCATCGCGGCCGTGGCTACCCCGCCCGGCCGCGGCGGCGTCGGCATCGTGCGTATCTCCGGCCCGGCGGTGCCGGCCATCGCCGTGCAACTGCTGGGCGCCTGCCCCGCGCCGCGCCACGCGCAGCTGGCCGATTTCTGTGACTCGGATGGGGCCGCCATCGATTCCGGGATTGTTCTCTATTTCTCCGCCCCGCACTCGTTTACAGGGGAAGCCGTTCTCGAGCTTCAGGGTCACGGAGGCCCCGTGGTCATGGACCGTCTGCTGCAGCGGGTGCTGGCGTTGGGGGCGCGTGCGGCACGTCCGGGCGAGTTCTCCGAGCGTGCGTTTCTCAACGGCAAACTGGACCTGGTTCAGGCTGAGGCGGTGGCCGACCTCATCGAGGCGAGCAGCGTGCAGGGGGCGCGCAGCGCCATGCGCTCGCTGCAGGGCGAATTTTCGGCGCGTATCCACGCGCTGGTGGAGCGCCTGATTGCGCTGCGCAGCTACGTGGAAGCCGCCATCGACTTTCCCGACGAAGAGATCGATGGGCTGGCCGACGCCGAGCTCTCCACCCGGGTGCGTGAGCTGAACGCGGACCTCGCCGCGCTGCTCTCCCAAGCCGAACAGGGCGAATTGTTGCGCGACGGGCTGACGGTGGTGATCGCCGGGCAGCCCAACGTGGGCAAGTCGCGGCTGCTCAATGCGCTCGCAGGGCGCGAAACCGCCATCGTCACCGAGTTGCCGGGAACCACCCGCGACGTGTTGCGCGAGCAGATTCAGATCGACGGCATGCCGTTGCACATCATCGATACTGCGGGGCTGCGCGACAGCGCCGACGTGGTGGAACAGGAGGGGATGCGCCGCGCTTGGCAGGAGATCGAGCGCGCCGATCGCGTGCTGCTGGTGCTGGATGACCGAACCGGTTTCGGCGACGCGGAAGCATGTATCCTGGAACGGTTGCCGGATAGCCTGCCGTGCAGCGTGGTGCGCAACAAGATCGATTTAACCGGCGCGCCGGCCGGCGTGGCGCCCGGTCCGCACGGCCCCGAAGTGCGTATCGCTGCGCTCACCGGCGTTGGTATCGACACCCTGCGCACCCACTTGCGCGAGATTGCCGGGTTTACCGGCGGCGAGGGGTTGTTCATGGCGCGGCGCCGTCATCTCGATGCGCTGCGCCGCGCTCAACGGGCGGTGGTGGAAGGCATGGAGCGGCTCGAACGGCAGGCGGCGGGTGAGCTGCTGGCCGAAGAGCTGCGCCTCGCGCAACAGGCGCTGGGCGAGATCACCGGTGAGTTCACCAGCGATGATTTGTTGGGCGAGATCTTCTCCAGCTTCTGCATCGGGAAGTAGGAGCGGCGGGAGTCGCAAACAACAAAACACCTTTATCACCACAAAGTACGCGAAGTACACAAAGTGACTGCATAAAAGCAAAATGGCTTTGAATCTCGAACTTCGTGACCTTGGTGCACTTCGTCGGGAAGATTTTGCCTTCCGTCGTTGCTACGGGCGGAAAGCCCGCACCTGCCGTTGCAGTGTGCCCATCAGCAGCGGCGGACGGGAAGCCCCGTAGCGCAACGCCACATAGAGGCGGGTGATGCGCTGCACCGGTTCGCGCAGCTCCGGCCGGGCGTGCGTCACGCGCGCCGCATAGTCGTAGGGACCTTCGTGCGCACGTCGCGCCAGCCCGCGCCGCGCCAGGCGGCGGCAGAACCGGCGGTAGCTCTCCACCACGGGATCGCGCCGCGCGCGTTCCTGGCGCAGCAACAAATAGGTGACCGCCCCCAACAGCAGGCTGATCACGCCCACCAGCAGCAGTCCCATACCCCGCCAGCCGATCTCCCCCAGTCCCAGTGCGGCCAGAAAGCGCCGTTGCAGCTCCGGGCCGTAGCCCAGCACCCACTGGTTCCAGCCGTTTTGCAATCCGTCCCAGGCGTAGCGCAGATCACGTGCCCAGCGCGCCAGAAGGTCGGGTGCTTGGAGGCGGAAACGCACCGGTTCGCCCACCGCGTCCAGTGCCGGCTGGATACTGCGCTCGACGCGCTCCGGAGCGACGGCGGCGGTGGGGTCGATGCGCACCCAGCCGCGCCCGGGTAGCAACACCTCCGACCACGCGTGGGCATCGGATTGCCGCACGATGAGGTAGTCGCCCAGCGGGTTGAATTCGCCCCCCTGGTAGCCGGTCACCACTCGTGCCGGGATGCCCGCCAGACGCATCAGCAGGGTAAAGGCGGCGGCGTAGTGCTCGCAGAAGCCGCGTCGCGTGTCGAACAGAAACTCGTCTACGGGATCGTTGCCGAGCAGCGGGGGGTTGAGCGTGTAGACGAACGGCTGCTCGCGAAAGTAACGTAGCGCGGCGTTGACGATCTGGCCGGGATCGGCAGCGGTGGAGCGCCACTGCGCCGCCAGCGCGGCGACTCGGGGGGAGACGCGGCGCGGCAGCTGCAGCGCATGGCGCTGTTCACGCGGCGCGGCATCGTCGGTGCGGTAGTCGGGATAGGAGCGCGCCGAATAGCGGCGCACCTCTTTGACGGGTGTTGGCGCCAACACCTGAAAATCGCGGGTGACCGTGGCGCTGGTCTGCACGCTGGCGGGCAGGTCCAGGGCGAACAGCCAGCGTTGCCCGTGGGGTTCCAGCGTCACCGCGTAGTCCACCGCCTGCCCCAGCGCGCGGTAGGGCAGCGCCCCGTCGGCGGCCGGCGAGACCCCGGGCGGATGCCCGGACCAGGTGTGCCCGTCCGTGTACCAGAACACCGGACCGCGCCAATAGCGCTGCGCCGGCGCCGGTACCGCACCGGAAAATTCCACGCGAAACGCCACCGCGTTGGATTGGCTCAATTCGCTGATGGCGCCGGGCTGCATGCGGTCGCTCAGCCCGGTGGTGGCGCGCGCGGCATCGCGCGGCAGGCTCCACAGCGGCCCCGACAGACGCGGGAAGAGCAGGAACAGCACCGCCATGATAGGCAGCGCGTGCACCAGCAGGCGGGCGGCCAGGCGCAGGGTGGTGCGCGGCGCGTCGCCGGGATGGGTGAGCTCCAGCAGCGTGGCGGTTAGCACCCACACCACCAGCCCCAGATAAACCGCCAGCAGCAGATCCTGGGAGTAGAGCAGGTGGGTGATCACCAGGAAGTAGCCGAGGAAGATGACCAGCATGGTGTCGCGCAACCGCGCCATCTCCAGCAGCTTGCAGGCCAGCATCAGGCACAGCAGCGCCACGCCGGCGTTCTTGCCAAGCAGGGTGCCGTAATAGACGAACACCCCGGCTGCGCCCGCCAGCGCCACCAGCAGCAACAGCCAGCGCGGCGGCAGCGCGGCCTGGCGCCGCTGCAGCAGCCAGCGCAGCCCGCCCAGTCCCAGCGTCATGGCGCTGATCCACAACGGCAGGCGCGTCAGGTGCGGAATCAGCGCCAGCAGCAGCGCACCCAGCAGCCAGGCCAGCGTGGTGCCCGGCAGGGGTCGGTCGGCACTGGCTGAGGCGGTGCGCATCACAACCCGAACAGGGCAAGGCGCGTCAGCGCGCGCTGCACGTGCCCGGCATCCAATGCCGGCGGCAGATCACCGTCGGGCAGCCGCAACCCAAACGGCAGGCCCAGCCGTTGGGCATCCACCACCCAGCGGCAGAGGCGACTAAGGCGCTGCTCGGTATCGGCGCCCGGCGTATCCTCCCAGCTCAACCACAGGGTCTCGCTCTGGGGCAGGGCGAATTGTTTGACGCGCAGCACCTCGTCGCGGGCGAGCGCCTTCCAATGGATGTGGCGCAGGCTGTCGCCGGGGTGGTAGTCGCGGAAGCCGCGAAAGTCGTCGACACCGGCTTCGGGGGTGTCGCGCCAGCGGCCCCCTTCGCCGCCACCCATCGGCAACGGTAGGGGCGGTGCGGGGTGGGGATAGACCACGGCGGTGGTGTCGGGTCGCCAGTAGGCCCAGGCGCGAAACAGCCCCAGCGGGTAGCGCGACTCCAGCGTCAGCCGCCCCAGGGGCAGGCGGCCGCGGCGGTTCGCCGTCTTGGCCAGCTCCACGGGGGTGCGCTGGTGCGGTGGCAGATCGACGCCGAACGGTTGCGCTCCCGGTACGGTCAGCGTCACCGCGCAACGCGTGGCCGCCGTGGGGTTGTGGAAGGTGATGAGAAAGCGTGCCGTCTGACCGGCGAACACCGGCTCGACGCGTACCCCCTCGATGCGCAGCCCCGCCAGGTTGCGGTAGGCGTGCAGGATGGAGACCACGGCCAGGCTGCCGAGCAGAAAGGTGAGCAGAAACCCCAGGCTGTTGTTGTAGTTCATCGCCCCCAGCAGCATGGCGAGCAGCACCAGCGCAAACAGCAGCCCGTGGCGGGTGGGCAGGATGTAGATGTCGCGTTGGGCGAGCACCGTGACCGCCCCCGGCTGCTGCGGTGTCGCCGGGCGTAGCAGCTTGTCCATGCGCGCCTGAAGGAACTCGGGCCAGTGCAGAGCGAATGCCACGGTAACGCGCCCTAGGGAATGGCCACTGCCTGCAGCAGTTCGGCGGCGGCACCGGCTCCGCCGCGTACCCCGCCCTCGTCGTGCAGGCGCAGCCGATGGCCCACCACCGCCGCCAAAACCGCCTGTACGTCCTCCGGTACCACCTCGCGCCGTCCCGCCATCAGCGCCCAGGCGCGTGCGCCGCGCAACAGCGCGAGGCCGGCGCGCGGCGACAGCCCGACCTGAAACCGGTCGCTGGCGCGGGTGTGCGCCAGCAACGCTTGCAGGTAATCGACCAGGGCATCGGCTACGTGGACTTCCGCGGCGGCTTGCTGCAACCGCAGCAGTTGCTCCGGCGTGGCGCAGGGGGACAGCTCCTGCAGCAGCTCGCGGCGGTCGCGCCCCTTGAGCAGCGAGCGCTCGGCGACCGGGTCGGGGTAGCCCATCTCCACCCGCATCAAGAAACGGTCGAGCTGCGACTCCGGCAGCGGGAAGGTACCGATGAGGTGCGCCGGGTTCTGGGTGGCGATGACGAAGAACGGTTCGGGCAGGCGGCGGGTTTCTCCCTCAATGGTGACCTGGTGCTCCTCCATCGCCTCGAGCAGCGCACTCTGGGTCTTGGGGGTGGCGCGGTTCACCTCGTCGGCCAGGATCACCTGCGCGAAGATGGGCCCGGGGTGGAAGGTGAAGGCGGCGTTGTCGCGCTGGTAAATGGAAACGCCCAGGATGTCGGCTGGCAGCAGGTCACTGGTGAACTGGATGCGCTGAAATTGCAGCCCGAGGATCTGCGCCAGGACGTGGGCCAACGTCGTCTTGCCGACGCCGGGAAGATCCTCGATCAGCAGATGCCCGCGGGCAATGAGGCAGGCGAGGGCGAGACGGATGGTCTGCTCCTTGCCAACGATGATCTGGCCGGCACTGGCAACCAGCCGGTCGACGATTTCCTTCATTCGGACTCCTGCGTCGGTGTTTTCGGAGGGGCTCGACTTAGGATCGTATATGATGAATGGCGATTCGGTGCAGTTGTCCATACCGGTTTTGTGAATTTGCGACACATTGTGGAGTGATGGCGTGCCCGCCGATCCGGTTTTCTATTCCATTTTTCTCATCTTCACCGGGGCCGCCGTGCTAGCGACAGTGGCGCTGTTTGCGCGCCAGGCGCTGCTGGTGGCCTACATCGCGCTGGGCATGGTAATGGGCCCCTACGCCTTGGGTCTGATCAGCGATCCGACACTGATCACGCAGATCTCCGATGTGGGCATCTTCTTTCTGTTGTTCCTGTTGGGACTGGATCTGCAACCCCAGGAGCTGTGGCGCATGATGCGCAAGGCCACCATGGTGACGCTCATCAGCTCGTTGGGCTTCGGTGCGGCGGGCGTGGCCATCGCGGCGCTGTTCGGGTTTTCGCTGGCCGAGTCGCTGGTGGTAGGCGCGGCCATGATGTTTTCCAGCACCATCATCGGCCTCAAGCTGCTGCCCACCACGGTGCTGCACCACCAGCACACCGGCGAGATCATCATCAGTATTCTGTTGCTGCAAGACCTCATCGCCATCGTGGTACTGCTGGGGGTGCAGAGCATGGGTCAGGGCGGCATGGCGTGGGGCGAGCTGGGCCAGGTGGCGTTGGCACTGCCGGCGCTGGTGGCGTTCGCGGTGGTGGTGGAACGCTTCCTGCTGGTGCCGCTGATTGCGCGCTTCGACACCATTCAGGAGTACATCTTCCTGATCGCCATCGGCTGGTGCCTGGGCATGGCGGAACTGGCGGGGATCATGGGCCTGTCGCACGAGATCGGCGCTTTCATAGGCGGCGTGGCACTCGCCTCCAGCCCCATCGCGCTGTTTATCGCCGAGAGCCTGCGCCCGCTGCGCGACTTCTTCCTGGTGATGTTCTTCTTCTCCTTGGGCGCCAGTTTCAACCTCGGTGTGATCGGTGACGTGCTGGTCCCCGCTTTGGCCCTGGCAGCGGCGGCGCTGGTGCTCAAGCCGTTGCTGTTCCGCGGCTTGCTGCGCCGCGTGGGCGAGGCCAGCGGCCGCTCGCTGGAGGTGGGGGTGCGCCTGGGGCAGATCAGCGAGTTCTCGCTGTTGATCGCGGTGACCGCGCTGGGCGCCGGGGTGATCGGCGCCAAGGCCTCCTACCTGATCCAGCTGGCGACGCTGATCACTTTCGTGGTGTCGTCCTACCTGGTGGTGCTGCGCTACCCGACACCCATCGCTGTGTCCGATCGCCTGCGGCGCAATTGAGGCGGCGCTGTCCTACGTGCTGGCGGCACCCTGCTGCGCGACGAGGCGATCCAGCGTTTCCAGCAGCCGCGGCAGCGAACCCGCTTCCGGCAGAGTGATTTTCAGGGTGCCATCGACGATCAGTGCGGGCACGGATTCGATCTCGTAGCCGCGGTTGAGCAGTTCCGCCTTGTGCAGGGCGGTTTGCACCGCGGAGGCGTGAAGGGCCTTGCGAAAGGCCGCGGGATCGACGCCGTGATCGGCGACAAACCGGGTGACCCGGTCCTCGTCGTCCAAGGGGTTGCCGCCCAGGTGGATGGCGTCGAAGATCGATCCGTGCAGTCGCTCAGCGATACCCAGGGTGCAAGCGGCGTAATAGACGCGGGCGTAGAACGCCTGCCCGGCGGTGGTTGTCGCCGGCAGGCGCACCAAGTGGGTGGTTTCGGTGAACTCCCGCTCCCAGCGCGCCAGCATCGGCTCCAGGCGGTAACTCAACGCGTCGTCGTAGGAAAAGACCAGCACCACTTCGGTTTTGTCGGCCGCGCTCGTCGGCTGCGGGTGCTTCAGCCGCGCTACCCATTCCGCTTGCGGGGAGGGCTGCTGTGCGGCCCGAGCTTCGCGGCGCGGCAGGTAGAGTGCGGCGCCCAGCACCGCCAGCCCCAGCAGCGCCGCGACCACGGGCAGGGAAGAGACGAGCGATAGCGGTTGCGCGGACGCGGGTCTGGAAATCAGCGAGATCCCTATCACCAGCGCGGCAGGAATCAAAATTCGAAACATGGCATCCCCTTGGTAGACCGGCCATGGGCTGAACAACGTAGCCGACGGGTACTTCGGTCTTATCGTTACCGGGGGATTGCCGTCTTGGCGCGGCATCGATCGGTCAGGTGTGGATGAACTCCACGCCGGGGAGCATACACCCAAGATCCGCTGTTAAGCTATCAATTGTTCAGAACTGTTACTGGCTGGGCAGCGGGCGATGTGCGTAAGCTAGCGTATCGTTTCCCTGCGGTATCCCTGTCCATGGTCGCTCCAATCACCCAACCCGGTCGCCTGCCCCTCGTCGCACTGTTCAGCGGCGCGTTGGCCATCGCGTTTGCGCCGATCTTCGTACGCCTGAGCGAACTGGGCCCGGTGGCCACGGCCTTTTTCCGCGTCTTGTTGGCGCTGCCGGTGCTGGTCGCCTGGATGAGCTGGGACCAGCGCGGCGTGCGCGCGGTGCGGCGTCCGACGACGCTGCGTGACTACGCCCGCCTGTCGCTGGCGGGGTTGTGGTTCGCGGCCGATCTGGCGGTCTGGCACTGGTCCATCGCCCTGACCTCGGTGGCCAACGCCACCCTGCTGGCCAACGCCGCGCCGGTGTTCGTCACCCTGGGCGGCTGGTGGTTGTTCAAGGCGCGCGTTACGCGGGTCTTTGTGGCAGGGATGATGCTGGCGCTGGGCGGGATGGGCGTGCTGATGAGCTCCAGTGTGGCCATTGGCGTCGAGCACCTGTGGGGCGACGCCCTGGGGCTGCTCACGGCGGTGTTTTACGCCAGCTACATCCTCGCGGTGGGACGCCTGCGTGCCGAGTTTTCCACGCCCACCATCATGGTCTGGAGCGGCGTGGTAACGGCGGTGGTACTGTTGCCGGTTGCCGCGTTGTCAGGGGAGAGCCTGTGGCCGGCGACCCTCTACGGCTGGGGTGTGCTGGCGGCGTTGGCGCTACTCTCCCACGCCGGCGGGCAGAGCCTCATCGCCTATGCGCTGGCGCACCTGCCTGCAGCATTTTCTTCCGTCGGGCTGCTGCTGCAACCGGTTACCGCGGCGCTCCTCGCCTGGGTGTTGCTGGGCGAGGCCCTTTCCGGGTGGCAAGGTTTGGGTGGCTTTGTCGTGCTGTGCGGTATCTACCTGGCCCGGCGCGCAAGCCGCTAGGCGTGTTGTCGTGCGTGGGTAAGCAGCGCGGACTCAGAAGTAGCGCGCCAGTTCGATCTGCACAAAGTCGTCGTCGCGGTTGGGGTAGAGCGGATCGCTCGTCGGCAGGTCCATGAACCAGCGCGCCTCCGCCGACAGCTTCCACGCTTCGCCGAGCCGGCGGCTGGCTTCCAGCGACAGGATCTTAGCGTCGCTGTCGCGATCGACGATCACTCCCAACAGCGCTTCGCTGGATTGGGCGTCGTTGAGCGTCCAGCGCGCGCCCACCAGAATGTCGTTCTGGGTGGGTGTGGGGGCGCTGTCACCGCGCTCGTCATAAAGATATTCGGCGATAATGCCCAGATCCGCTTGGGTATCGAAAATGCCCACCACGGTGTATTCGAATCCGATGTCGGCGGCGGTGTAGTGAACGCGGTTGGTGTTGCGGTCGATGGCCTCCAGCTTCCACAGCCAGTCGCCCTTGGTGGCCTGCACGTCGATGCCGAGCTGCTCCATCTGTTCGTAATAGGGAATCAGCACCAGCTGCCCTGAACGGTTGATGCCGGGTTGCAACAGCGGATCGCGGTTGGTGCCCTTGAACCACGACAGACCGACGTCCCAATCACCGAGGCTGTGCGACCAGCGCAGCGCGAAATCCACGTGGCGTTCCTCGTCGTCCGACTCGTACTCTGCCAGTTCCGTGGCTACCGGCAGAAGGGTACGCGGGCGACCGTCGTCTGCAGGGAAGGTGCGCTCGCGAAAATAGGGAAGAACAAAGAGGTCGACGATGCCCCAGTCGCGCACCAGCGAGAGGTTGATCATCGGCTGGCCCAGCTTGTCCTCGCCATCGATGTTTTCCACCCCGTCGGTTTGGTTGATGACGTCCACCAGGTGTTCGCCTTCAGTGACGCCCCAGAACACCTTGCGCAGACCGACGCGCGACTCCCAGCCTTCGCCCACGTGAATCCAGCTGAGTTCGCGAATGTCGGCATGGGTGCGCTCCGCGTCGTGCTCGTCGACGCGGGCGAACGGCGTGAAGGCGAAGAGGTCCTGGCCGTCGTTCCACTCCTGGTGATAGGTAGACTCGAAGGCCAGCGATGAATAGCGGTTCGCCTGATCGGCAGCGATCGCATCCTCGTTGAACAGGCGCGTCTGCAACGACACGTTCCCGTACCATTCTCCTGCGTGCGCGGCTGGCAGGGCGGCGGCGAGAATGGCGCCGCCTACCCAGGGGGCCAGGTTTCTTTTCATCGCGCGCGCTTCAGGGCGTTGCGGTTGAAGTCACCTTCGTCGACGCCGGTGCGGAACTGATAGTTTTTCCACTCCAACAACGTACTCTTGCCGGTCTGGTGATTCTCCATGTACATCTTTCCTGCGCGCCAATAGTGGTCCAGGTATCTCTGGTAGTCGCTCATGACCAGCGTCTTCAGCAGATCGTTCTTGCGGTCGTAGTAGACGATCTTCAACGGGATGTATTCGGCCTGATCGGTCCACACCACCTGGCGCGTGTAGCCGGAGTTCTCGTCTACCGGGTAGCGTTCGGTGACGAACGCGGGTTTGCCGTCGACGGTCTCGTCGCGCAGGTACTTGTAGGTGTATTTCTCTACCTCCTGCGAACCGATGTCCTCGTAGGCGAACTCGCTACCCATGAAAGGCCCCGACTTGTTCTTGGATGCGATGCGTTTGACGCGCTTCAGCGCCGGCAGGTAGAGCCACTGGTCATCGGGATCGGCGCCGTGGGCGTAGGTGAGCAGCGCCGTGCCTTTGACGTCGTGCGGTTCGTCGAAGATGGTGAGGCTCTTGTCGCCGTCGCCCTGCACTTCGAGCACCTTGACGCGCAGGTCGCGCACGCTCTCGTCGCCCTGGCGGTTGCGCAGCGTCATCACCATGTCGGCCTGCGAATCGACGAAGCCGATGTCGCGCCGATCGGCCTCCTGGGCGATGGCGAGCCCCCGCTCCTCGGGGGTCTGGGCGAAGACGCTAAGGGGCAGCAGCGCCAGCAGCACCAGTAGTGAGCGCAGTTTCATTGCGTTTCTCCTCCAATTTCATCAACAGGGGCGGCAGGAACAGGAAGTCGGCCGCCAGGGCCAGCGCGATGGTGATGGCGGTGAGCAGCCCCATCCCGGCGTTGAGCTCGAAATGGGACAGGGCGAGAATGCCGAACCCGCCGATCAGTACCAGCGACGTGATCCACAGCGCCATGCCGACGGTCGCGAAGGCGTAGCGCACGGCATCCTGCGCGCCCAGTCCTTTCTCGCGGCGGGCGCGCAGATACTTGCTAAGGAAATGCACGGTGTCGTCCACCACGATGCCCAGGCTCATGCTGGCAACCACGGAGAGCGAAAGCCCCACCTGGCCCACCAGCAGACCCCACAGTCCGAACGCCATTCCCGCCGGCGCCAGGTTGGGAATCATGCTCACCAGACCGATGCGTAGCGAGCGCAGCGCCACTACCAGCACCGCCGAAATCAGCAGCAGCGCCACCGCGGTGCCGGTCAGCATGCTGCGGATGTTGCGATAGCCGATGTGCGCGAACATGAGGGTGGGGCCGGTACCTTTGGGTTCGACGAACTGCGGCGCGTTGACCGCCAGCCAGCGCTGGGCGCGCTCTTCCAGTTCCAACACCTTTCCGGTCGAGAGACTGGGAAAGGTGACTCTCAGGCGGGTGGACGACTTGTCGACGTTGATCTGGTTGTTGAGATCGAGTCCGTAGGGCAGCGACATCTCGTAGAGCAGCAGATACTGCGCCGCCAAGTTGCGCTCGGTGGGCAGGCGATACCAGGCGGGATCGTCGCCGTGGAGGTTTTTGTTGAGCCGCTTGAGCGTGTCGGTGAGCGTGTTGACGTGCATGGTTTCGGGCTGCGCGCGCCACCACTGGGCAAATTGATCGACTTTGGCGAGAAACGCCGGATCGCTCACGCCGCCCGCTTCGTGGCTTGCCAGCGAGTAGTCGATGAAATAGGTGCCGACGAGGTTCTCGGTAATGAAGTCGGTGTCGCGCCGGAACTCGAAGCTCTCGTCGAAATATTTCACGAACTCGTCGTTCAGCTCGTTGCGCGGGAGGAACGCCACCAGCGCGACGATGACGACACCCATGCCCCAGAACAGCACCTGGCGACGACGCACCACGAACTCGGCGAAGTGGTCCATGGCGTGGCCCTGGCGCTCCGGCCGTGCCGAGACACGGATGGGGAGCACCAGCACCAACGCGGGCAGCAACGTGATCGACAATACGAACGCCACCGTCACGCCCATGGCCACGATGTTGCCCAGGTCGTGGAACGGCGGCGCATCGCTGAAGTTCATACTGAGAAAACCGATGGCGGTGGTGAGACTGGTGAGAAACACCGGTTGGAAGTTGACGCGCAGGCTCTCCACCATGGCGGAGTTGCGGTCGCGCCCGTGGTAGCGCATCTCGTAGAGGAAACTGGCGAGCAGATGCACGCAGTCGGCCACCGCCAGCGTCAGGATCAGTATCGGGGCGGCGGCGGAGGGCGGCGTCAGGCCGATCCCTAGCCACCCCGCCATGCCCATGGCCGACGCGATGGAGGCGACGATGAGCAGCACCGTGACGCCGGTACCGTTGAAGAAGCGCAGCATGAAGGCCAGGACCACGATCACCACCGCGAACATGGCGGGCACCAGCGTGCCCATGTCCTGCGCCGACGCCTCGGGGAAGGCCGCGTTCATCATCACGATGCCGGCCAGGTGAACGTCGAGGTTGGGATCGCGGGCACGCAGTTCGTCGGCCAGAATCCGGATCTGCCCGACCACCTCGGGAACGGCTGTGCCGGCATCGGTCGCCGGCAGCTGGAAAACGACGTTGACCCCGGTAACGTGCGCTTCGGGCGAGATGAGGCGATGGACCAGCTGCGGTTCGGCGAGCGCCGTGGCTTTGACCGCGACCAAGTCGGCGTCGCTTAGCCGCGCGGGATTGCTGACCAGATCCTCTACGATCAGGTCGTCCTCTTCCGCCTGCGTATGTTGGAAGTTGGTGATGGAGTCGACGCGGATAGAGTAGGGAAGCTGCCAAGCCTGCTTGGTCAGCCACTGGACGCTGGCCAGGGTCTCGCGGGTGAAGACCTGGCCATCCTTGGGCGCCAGGGCGAACAGGACGTTGTCGTTCTTGGTGTAGGTGTTTTGCAGCGACTCGAATGCCTGCAGCTCAGGGTTGTTCGATCCGAAGTAGACGCGGTAGTCGGCCGAGAAGGTGAGCAGACGTGCCCCGCTCGCCATGACGGCGATGGCGATCAGACTCAATACGATCACCCACCAGCGATGGCCTACGATCCATTCGGCGTAGCGTCTAGCCATGACGATTCCCTCCAGCGGGGTTGTCGAGGACAGCGAATTCTTCCGGGAAGACCTCGTTGCGGATGCGGGAGCGCAGCGCGTCGAGATCGAAATCGGGGGACAGGGGATGCCAACCTACGCCGTCGAGCATGGCCTGGAGCGTTCGGGTCAGGGTCGAAAAGGGATCGTCGAGTCCCATTTCGCCGAACGAAATGGTGGTCTGCATCAGGGTGAGAGCGCCGTAGATGGTGGACCAGAGCCCGAACACCAGCGCGATGGGCGTCATGGTGTCCGGCAGCGTCAGGTCGCCGCCGGCGACCGCCTCTTCCACCACCTGGGTTACCACCTCCATACACTGCTGGTCCTGGCACATCACCTCCTGGCAGCGATCGGGCGCCACCTTGTCGTAGATGGAGGGCGAGAGCAGCGTCGGCAGGTGCCGGAACTCCACGGGGTAGAGGCGCGTGAAGAGGATGTAGGCCTCGCCCACGGCCGTCATGCGCTCGCGGGTGGTTCCCTCGAAGGCGGCTGCGCGGCGGAACAGGTGCACCATTTCATCCTTGCGGTGCTTTACCAGCGCGAGCAGCAGCTCCTCCTTGTTGCGGAAGTGCTGGTAGACGGTGCCCTTGGAGTAATCGATCGCCTCGGCGATGCGGTCCATGGTCACCCCCAGGTAGCCCACCTCGCCCAGCATGTGGCTGGCGACTTCTAAGATGCGGGCCTCACGCTCCTGGATCTCGCGTTGTTTGCGGGTCTGAGTATTCATTATTTGACTGATAGTCATTATTTGACGATGCGTCGAATTTAAGTTCTCATTTGGCGGGCTGTCAAGTATTTCCCGCCTCGTTTGCTGCGGTAGTGAAACGGCGGCGGATTGCTCGGCGATGTCTGGTAGATAAATTTTTGTTAAGCAGGGGCTATACTTGGCGCCCTCAACGGGTAATTGATCGATGTACGACGAAGCGATATTCGATGTGATCGTGGTGGGCGGCGGCCATGCCGGGACCGAGGCGGCGCTGGCCGCAGCGCGGCGCGGTGCGCGCACGCTGCTGCTCACCCACAATATCGAGACCCTGGGGCAGATGAGCTGCAACCCGGCCATTGGCGGTATCGGCAAAGGGCATCTGGTCAAGGAGATCGATGCGCTGGGGGGGTTGATGGCACGCGCGGCCGACCGCGCCGGCATCCAGTTCCGTATCCTCAACGCCCGCAAGGGCCCGGCGGTGCGCGCCACCCGCGCCCAGGCCGACCGCGCCCTCTACAAGCAGGCGGTGCGCCATGCTCTGGAGCACCAGCCCAACCTCACCCTCTTCCAGCAGGCGGTGGACGATCTCATCGTCGAGGGCGACCGCGTCGCCGGTGTGGTGACGCAGATGGGGCTACGCTTCGCTGCTTCAGCGGTGGTACTCACCACCGGCACCTTCCTGGGCGGCCGTATCCACATCGGGTTGGCCAACTACGAGGGGGGGCGCGCCGGCGATCCGCCTGCCAACACGCTGGCGCGGCGGCTGCGCGAGCTGCCGTTCCGGGTCGAACGCTTGAAGACGGGAACGCCGCCGCGCATCGCCGGGCGCAGCATCGATTTCTCGGTGATGGAGGCCCAACCGGGCGACGACCCAGTGCCGGTGTTCTCGTTTCTGGGCACCGCCGAGGAACACCCGCGCCAAGTCTGCTGCTACATCACCTACACCAACGAACGCACCCACGAGATCATCCGCGGCGGCCTGGACCGTTCGCCCATGTACACCGGGGTGATCGAGGGCATTGGGCCGCGCTACTGCCCCTCCATCGAGGACAAGGTGATGCGCTTCGCCGACCGCGAGCGCCACCAGCTGTTCATCGAGCCCGAGGGGCTCACCAGTGACGAGTACTACCCCAACGGTATCTCCACCAGCCTGCCCTACGACGTGCAGCAGGGGCTGGTGCGGTCCATCCGCGGTTTCGAGCAGGCTCACATCACGCGGCCCGGCTACGCCATCGAGTACGACTTTTTCGATCCGCGTGATCTCAAACCTTCGCTCGAAACCAAGGCGGTGGGGGGGCTCTATTTCGCCGGCCAGATCAACGGCACCACCGGCTACGAAGAGGCCGCCGCCCAGGGCTTGCTGGCGGGGCTCAATGCCGCGCTGCAGGCGGCGGGGCGCGAGCCTTGGTGTCCGCGCCGCGACGAAGCCTATCTGGGGGTACTGGTGGATGATCTGATCACCCGCGGTACCAGCGAACCGTATCGCATGTTCACCAGCCGTGCCGAATACCGCCTGTTGCTGCGCGAAGACAATGCCGACCTGCGCCTTACGGCCGTCGGGCGCGAGTTGGGCGTCGTCGATGATGAGCGCTGGCGGCGTTTCGAAGCCAAACGCGAGGCCATCGAGCGCGAGCAGCAGCGCCTGCGCGCCATCTGGGTACGCCCGCAAAGCGCTGCGGCCGACGAAATGCAGACCCGACTGGGCGAGCCGCTCAACCGCGAGCAGAGCCTGATGGATCTGCTGCGCCGCCCAGACGTGAGTTACCGCTCACTTATGGCATTGCCTGAAGCGGGCCCAGGGCTGGAGGACCCCCAAGCGGCGGACCAGGTGGAGATCCAGGCCAAGTACGCCGGCTACATCGACCGCCAGCGCGGCGAGATCGAGCGCTCGCGCCGGCACGAAGAGACACGCCTTCCGGAGGCGCTCGATTACGCAGCGGTGCGTGGCCTCTCCAACGAGGTGCGCCAGAAGCTCGCCCATCATCGCCCCACCACCCTGGGCCAGGCGGGACGCATTCCGGGGGTGACTCCCGCCGCTGTTTCCCTGCTGCTGGTCCACCTCAAGAAGCATTACGCCTGACGCGCGTGTCCGACCGCACGCGCTCGGATTGCGCTAGGAGTACCCGGCTATCCGCGCCAGCACCCACCAGAACGCGAAGGCCTTGCGGTTGGCGGTGATGTGCTGAGTGTTGTGCTCGCCGTAGGTGACGGTACCGCTGGGACCCGTGAGATTCTCGAACCAGTCGGTACCCAGGGTATGGCTTGTTTGCCACTGCTCGTAGAAGTTGCCGCCGTAGGTCGCCGAATCGCCGTTGTCGCCGGTGTCCTCGTAGTACGTGCCGTCCATGGCGTGGGTGTCGATGGAGTAGTAGTCGATGCAGAAGTAGTGGTGCGTATTGCAGTAGTCGGTGATCAAAGCTGCCTGTTCGCGCGGGTTGCCGGTACCGGTGTTGGAGCCGGCATTGGCGTGTCCGGTCATGAAGATGAACGTGACGGGCGTGGTGCGTGTCTGACCGGCGCCGCTGCCGATCTTGCTTCCTCCCGGACCGTACTCGTCGATGAGCGTCTGCATCGAGCTCAGGTAGTCGGCGACCGAATGCCCGGCGATGTCGCACCAGGACCACATCATCACGTTAATGGCGGCATTGACGGGATCGTCCAGATAGGCGCTCACCTGGTTGCGCCACGCCGACCAGTCGGCGTCGGCTTGGGACAGATCCATGTACGCGCCGCTGATTTCGTTGTCGCGGAAATTGAGCTTGGCCGGATCGGGGGTGTTGTTTAGGGTAATACCGAATTTGCTGGCGTCACCCGCTTTGTAGTCGGGCAGGCCGGAGATGCCGTAGCTGACGTGCGTTCCGTGCGAGGTGTGGTTGTAGGCTACGTGCAGGGTGGTCCGAGCCGCGTTGATGTAACTGTCGGGAATGGCTCTCAGCGCCGCTTCGGTGGCTACGGCATAGCCGGCTACGTAGTCGGATGACCCGGATGTCGGATCACTTCCGCCGCCGCCGTTGCAACCTGCGATATAGGGGAGCAACAGCAGGGGCAGACAAAGGACGCGGCGGAAAAACGTGTTCATAGCGAATTCCCTTGCAATTGTTATTTATATTTATTTTTTATGGTTATTTGTCCGGAATTCGCGACCTGTCTCACGTTTTCAGCTCTTTGAACGGGAAGCTTTTGGGCACGTTTCCGTTCCAACCTCGGAAACAGGCGAAATGGCAGAACATTGATGGCAGTCATGTTGCGACGCATCATCGTTGGAATATGCTGCGGTCTAAACGCGGCGTACAGTTTTAGGATGCAGCGCAGACGGCTTTCCTACGGATCGGTTGCCGCCCGCCCTTACCGGAGTGTTGTTTCGTGAGCGTCCGTAACCTCGAGTACCTGCTGCGCCCCCGCTCGGTGGCCGTTGTCGGCGCTTCCACTCGGCCGCGCAGCGTGGGCAATGTGGTGATACGCAATCTGCTGGAGGGGGGATTCGCCGGGCCGGTGATGCCCGTCAATCCCAAGTACTCGGCGGTTGCCGGGGTACTGGCCTACGCGGATGTCTCGCGTCTGCCCGAAGCGCCCGACCTGGCGGTGATCTGCACGCCGCCGCCCACCATCCCCGGCATTGTCGCACAATTGGGCGCTATCGGTACCCGCGCCGCCATCGTCATGACGACGGGCCTGCGCGACTGGCCCGAAGGCGAACTGGTTTCGGCGATGCTGCAGGCGGCGCAGCCCCACGGGCTGCGCATCCTAGGACCCAACTGTCTCGGGGTGCTCGCTCCCGGCCTGCGCCTCAACGCCTCCTACGCCCACCACCCAGCCGCCACCGGCAAGATCGCCTTCGTCTCCCAGTCGGGCGCCCTGTGCACCGCTGTGCTGGACTGGGCCAAGCCGCGCGGAATCGGCTTTTCGCATTTCATCTCTATGGGTGAGTCGGCGGACGTGGATGTCGGTGACCTGCTCGACTACCTGGGTGCCGACCCCTCCACCAACGCTATTCTGCTGCACCTGGAAACGGTGCGCGAACGGCGCAAGTTCATGTCGGCTGGCCGCGCCGCGGCACGCGTCAAACCGGTGCTGGTGATCAAGTCGGGGCGCAGCGAACTGGGCGCCAGGGCCGCGCAGTCGCACACCGGCGCGCTGGCGGGATCCGATGCCGTGTTCGATGCCGCCATCCGCCGCGCCGGGATGCTGCGGGTCTACGATTTCACCGAGTTGTTCGGCGCGGTGGAGACCCTGGCGCGCGGGGCTCCGGTGCAGGGCGAGCGGCTGGCCATCATTACCAACGGCGGGGGCCCCGGCGTCATGGCCGTGGACGCGCTGATCTACGGCGGCGGCCACCTGGCGGAGTTGTCCGAGCAGACCATCACCGCGCTGGATGCCGTACTGCCGCGCACCTGGTCGCGCGCCAATCCAGTGGACGTCACCGGTGACGCCGGCGGCGAGCGCTACCGCGAGGCGCTTTCGCTGGTGCTCGAAGACAGCAACGTCGATGCCGTGCTGGTCATGCACGCCCCCAGCGCCCTCGGTTCGCCGGATGAGGTGGCGCGCGAGGTGGTACGCGCGGTCAAGGAGAGTCACGGCGCGCGCAAGCGGCCGGTGCTGACGACGTGGCTGGGCGACGAGGCGGTCGTCAGCGCGCGCCGCCAACTGGCCGACGCCGGAATCCGCACCTTCCGCACGCCGGAGACCGCGGTGCGCGCCTTTCTGCACATCCTGGAGTACCGCCGCAACCAGGAGATGCTGATGGAGACGCCACCCTCGATTCCGGCGGCGTTCACCCCGGATGCCCCGACCGCGCGCGCCGTCATCGAGCGGGTCACCCGGCGCGGCGACACCCTGCTCACCGAACCCGAGGCCAAGGAGGTGCTGCGCGCCTACGGCGTACCGGTGGTGGAAACGCGCATCGCGCGCAATCCCCTGGCGGCGGGGGAACTGGCGGTGGAGTTCGGCAAGCCGGTGGCGCTCAAAATTCTCTCCCACGACATCACCCACAAATCGGACGTGGGCGGAGTGGTGCTCGACCTGGAGGGCGAGAAGGCTACGCGCGAGGCGGCGGAGGCGATGGTGCAACGCGTGCAGCGCCGCTACCCCGAGGCGCGCATTGAAGGCTTTACCGTGCAGGAGATGGTGCGCCGCGCCGGCTCGTGGGAACTGGTGGTCGGCGCCGCCAGCGACGCGCTGTTCGGACCGGTGCTGATGTTCGGTCAGGGTGGTACGGCGGTGGAGGTGATTCGCGACCACGCCCTGGCGCTGCCGCCGCTCAACCTTAACCTGGCGCGCGAGATGATGTCGCGTACCCGTATCCACCGGCTGCTGAAAGGCTACTGTGACCATCAGCCGGCGGACTTGCAAGCCATCGAGATGACGCTGATGCGCGTCTCGCAACTGCTGGTGGACATCCCGGAGATCGCCGAGCTCGACATCAATCCGCTGCTCGCCGACGAGCGCGGTGTCGTCGCGCTGGACGCGCGCGTGGTGCTGGAGCCGCAGCTGGAGCCGGGCGCATCGCGGCTGGCCATCCGCCCCTATCCCCAGGAGTTGGAGGAGCCTTTCGTTCTGCGCAATCAGCGCGAAGTGCTGCTGCGGCCGATCCGTCCGGAAGACGAACCCGAACACCATATCTTCGTGTCGCGGTTGACGCCCGAGGACATCCGCTTCCGCTTCTTCGGTCTGGTGCGCGAGCTGCCGCATTCGCAGATGGCGCGCCTCACCCAGATCGACTACGACCGCGAAATGGCCTTCATCGCCAGCGTCAGCGACGAGCAGGGTGGGCGCGAAACGCTGGGCGTGGTACGAACGGTTACCGACCCCAATAACCTGTATGCAGAGTTTGCCATCGTGGTGCGGTCGGACCTCAAGGAGCTGGGGCTGGGCAAGCGCCTGTTGGTCAAGATGATCGAATACTGCCGCGCGCGCGGTACGCGCGAGATGATCGGTCAGGTGATGGCCGACAACCGGCGCATGCTGGGGCTGGCCAAATCGCTAGGATTCAAGGCGCACGCCATCGTCGGCGAAGAGGCGGTTGAGGTACGTTTGCCGTTGCAGGAGACGGGAGGCGCAGGCAGCCCCGCTTGACCCCAATACATGACGTTAGCGCAGCGCTTCGGCGATGCTGCGGAACATCGCTTGGCGTTGTTGCTGCAACTGCATGCGACGCTGGACCAGCGGTTCGACCGCGCTCAGTACCGTGGGCTGCTCGCCGGTTTCCAGTGTATTGAGCGAAGCATCGATGAGACCAACGATGCGCTCCTCCACCTGAAAACTGTCCTTGTAGGTGAGCATGGCGTTCATCAGCGTGTTGCGTACTTTGGGGGTGAACGTCTGCGTGCCCCCCCCGTTCAAGCGCACTACCGCCAGAGTCGCCAGTTTGCGCCCGCGGTCGATGGCGCTGCGCGCGCCGTTCAGGTTGGTCTGTCCCTCCTGGATGAACAGCACCGGTGGTGTGCCGTGGGCCTCGATCTTGTCCAGATACCCTCTCAGAATGGTGATGACCGCCAGGTTTGAAGCGATCACCGTCTTTTGCAACTGGTGCTGAGGATGATCGGCCGACGACAGCATGCCGCTAGCACGCATCATGGCATTTTCCGCTTCCAACATAGCGACGTAGTGTTCCAAACGCCGTGCGGCGAATTGGGTGGTGTCGACCTTCTGGCCTTGGGCGACGCGGTTGAACAGTGCCACCGATTGCGCGAAACCCTGCTTGACCTGCTCGCGCAATGTCCCTAGGTAGGCGGTTAGCTGACGCATCTCGGCCGAGAGCTCCGGTGAGGTCACCTGCGGTATCGCCAGTTGTTTCGAGGCTTGTTCGTAGCGCTGCAGCTTCGCCTTGTATTGGGCGAGGTGGCGCCGCGTTTGTTGCTCGGCGACGTTGATCGGAAGCTTGTTGCGCAGCACATCGGTCGATATCGCGTCGATCTGCTGGTAGTCCCCCGTCGCCTCAAGTAGCAGGTTGTAGGCGAGCTGTGCACGCTGAATCCAGTCAACGAACCGGGCGAGATCGTTGGCGGCCAAACGCGGGCTCGCAACGGTCGGCTGCGGTGGTGCGTCGGTCGTTGGTGGGGTGGTAGTCGGCTGTTCCTCGGGGCGGGAGGAGCTGGTGGCGCAACCGGTGAAGGCGAGTACCAACACCACTGCGCAGGCTATGTCCAGACGTGAAGTCATCTACCGGGTTCCGTTGTCGATGGGTTTGATGAACGCTGTGGTCAACGTGGCAGGCTTACCCACCAAGTAGCGGTCATATCCTTCGATTCTTGATGTCCGTCGATGGACAATCTGAAACGATACGGCCGCTTGTTGGTTGCGCCGTGCCACAGTGGCATCATGAGGGAAACTATAACGAAGGGTGTGGCGATGGAATGGATAGCGGGGTTGCTGGCTCTCGCGGTGTTGGGTTGGGGTGTGGCGATCTACAACCTTCTGGTACGCGACCGCAATCGCGTGCTGGCGGCGTGGAGCGACATCGACGTTCAGCTCAAGCGCCGTCACGACCTCATCCCCAAGCTGATCGATGCCGTCAAACAGTACGCGGCCTACGAACAGGCGACGCTGACCACTGTGACCGAGTTGCGGATCGAGGCGCAGCGCACCTCGAATGTCGCCGAGCTTGCCACCACCGAAGGCCGGCTGGGTTCGGGGGTGCAGCAGTTGATGGCGTTGGCGGAGAGCTACCCCGACCTCAAGGCCGACCAGAGCTTTCTTGACCTGCAGCACCAGCTCTCTGCCGTGGAGGATCACATCCAGTATGCGCGCCGCTATTACAATGGCGCGGTACGCAACCTCAACACCCGTATCGATTCCTTTCCCGATACCCTCGTTGCCCGCTCGCTGGGGTTTCACCCGGCGGATTATTTCGAACTGGAGGCGTGACGTGAAGCGTGGCTTATGGCTGCTGTTACTGCTGTTGGGCGTTGCGCAGGCGGTCCATGCGCGCGAGGAGATCCGCGATTTCAACAGTGTGATCCAGGTGTTCGCCGACGGTTCGATGATGGTGACCGAGACGCTGCGGGTGCAGGCCGAAGGGCAGGAGATCAAGCGCGGTATCTACCGTGATTTCCCCACCGACTACCGCGACCGCTACGGCAACCGCTACCGGGTCGGTTTCGAGGTGATGGAGGTGCTGCGCGACGGCAACCCCGAGGACTACCACACCGAACGGCGCGGCAGCGGCGTGCGTGTCTATATCGGCAACAAGAACCGCTACCTGCGTCCCGGGGAATACACCTACACGTTGCGCTACCGCACCACGCGCCAGCTGGGATTCTTCGCCGATCACGACGAGCTCTACTGGAACGTCACCGGCAACGACTGGGCGTTTCCCATCCTCGCCGCCAGCGCCGTGGTGCTGCTGCCGCCGGCCGTACCGCCGGATGCCATGCGACCGGAGGGTTACACCGGTTACCTCGGGGACAAGGGCCAGAATTACGAGACCTACGTGGAACAAGACGGCAAGGTCTATTTTGCCACCACCCGCGCACTCGCCCCCCGGGAAGGGTTGACCATCGTGGTCGCGTGGCCCAAGGGCTACGTCAGCGAACCCAGTACCGAAGCGAAGCTCGGCTATCTGCTGAGCGACAACCTGCCCTACCTCATCGGCGCGGTGGGTCTGGCGTTGCTGCTCGTCTACTACCTGGCAATCTGGATGCGCTACGGCCGCGACCCCGAGGAGGGAGTGATCATCCCCCTCTACGAGGCGCCGTCGGGCTTTTCGCCAGCGTCGGTGCGCTTTATCCGCCGCATGGGCTACGACCACAAATCGTTCGCGGCGGCGCTGGTCAACCTGGCAGTAAAGGGGCTGGTGGAGATTCACGAAAAGGGCAAGGAGTTCGTGCTGCTGCGCACCGACAAGGAGGCCAAGGAGCTGGCGCCCGGCGAGCGCTCGCTGCTCAGTAACCTGTTCGTCTCCACCCGGCCCAGCGCGCGCAAATCGGAGGAGCTGGAGAAGCTGTTGCAGGAGTTGCGCGAAGAGCGCGGCAAGCTGAGCCTGGTACCGCGCCTCTTCGTGCGTGTGTTGCAACAGCGTATCGACAACGTCGCCGGGGGAACGGCCAAACCGGTGAGCGAAGGAGACAAGCACTACCTGGACAGCGTGGTGCTGGAGCGCAAGAACCACTCGCGTATCCGCGCGGCGCTCAGTGCCCACGAGGCGGTGCTCAAGCGCGACTACGACAAGCGCTATTTCCGCACCAACTCCGGTTGGATGGTGCCGGGCGCCATCATCACCCTGCTGACGCTGATCGGCGCCGCGCTCACGCTGCAGGGCGAGCGCATGATGACGGGGCTTTTCATGTCGGTGTGGCTCTCGTTCTGGACCATCGGCGTAGTGGTGTTGCTGCGCCAGGCGTGGGGGGCATGGAGCGGAGCGCGTTCGCCACTGGAGTGGGTGGGGGCGCTGTTCGCTTCGGCCTTCGCGCTGCCCTTCCTGTTCGGCGAAGCGGCGGGATTCTACGTGTTGGTCACCGAGGGTTCGCCCGCCATCCCGGTGATTCTCGCCCTGGCCTTGGGCCTCAATCTGCTCTTTTTCCAGCTGCTCAAGGCGCCCACCCGCGCCGGGCGCAAGCTGCTGGACCAGGCCGAGGGGCTGCGGCTGTTCCTGGAGGTGGCGGAGAAGGATGAGATGAACTTGCGCAATCCGCCCGAGAAGACCCCCGAACTGTTCGAGCGTTTCCTGCCCTATGCGCTGGCGCTGGACGTGGAGAACCAGTGGGCGGAGCGCTTCGCGGGCCTGTTCCAGCGCCTCGACCAGGAGGGGCAGAACTACCATCCGGGCTGGTACAGCGGCAGCCACTGGAGCGCGTCGAACCTGGGCGCCTTCTCCTCCGCCCTGGGGGGATCGCTGAGCTCGACCCTGGCCAGCTCGTCGACGGCGCCTGGCTCCTCGTCGGGCTCCGGGGGCGGCGGCTCGTCGGGGGGCGGTGGTGGTGGCGGTGGCGGCGGCGGCTGGTAGGTGCGCATGGTTGGAGGTCCACGTTTGTTGCGAAATCGTGTCTGAGCACCGAAAATGGCCGCTCTGTGCGGCGTCGGGGAGGCGAGTCCGCATTGCCCATCCGCGACGCGGGCGCGTCATCGCTGCCGCCGGCGGATGGGCGCTGCGACGCAAGTCTGCATTCGGTTCATGGCGGAAAATCATCAGCTGGAGTGTGAGCGCATCGGCGCCTGGATGGCCGAGTACGATCGGGCCGCCCGCGCGCTCGGCATCCGCCTGGATGCGGTGGGCCCGGGGAGCTGCCGGGTATCGATGACGGTGGGCGAATCCATGCTCAACGCCGTCGGCCTCACCCAGGGCGGCGTCACGTTTACCCTGGCCGATTTCGCCTTTGCGGTGGCCAGCAATTCCCATGGCCGCACCGCCGTCGCGCTCAACGCCAACATCGCCTTCACCGCGGCCAGCCGCGTGGGGGACGTGCTGACCGCGACGGCCAGCGAAGAGCACTGCGGCGGACGCACCGCCACCTACCGGGTGGAGGTGCGCAATCAGAACGGCGAACCGGTGGGGTTGTTCACCGGCACCGTCTACCGGCGCAACGAGTCCGTTACCCAGCATATGTCGGGAACGCCGTCGATCATTTGATGTAGAGGTCGTTGTGATGAACGCGGTAGTCAACGCCCCGGCGCAGAGTCGCCACCTGCTGTCCGGCAACGAAGCGGTCGCCCGCGCGGTGTGGGAGTGCGGCGTGCGCGTCGCGGCCGCTTACCCGGGCACTCCGTCCACCGAGATTCTGGAGTACGTTTCGCGGTACCCGGATGTCTACGCCGAGTGGTCGGTCAACGAGAAGGTGGCGCTGGAGGTGGCCATCGGCGCCTCCATGGCCGGCTCGCGCGCTTTCTGCGCCATGAAGCACGTGGGCATGAACGTGGCCTCCGACGCGCTGATGACCTTCACCGTCACCGGCGCTCACGGCGGGCTGGTGATCGCGGTGGCCGACGATGTGGGGATGTCCTCGTCGCAGAACGAGCAGGATTCGCGTTTCTGGGGCCGCTTCGCCCACCTCCCGGTGCTGGAGCCGGCGGATTCCCAGGAGGCGCACCGTTTCGTGCACCAGGCGTTTGCCCTCTCCGAGCAGTTCCAGACCCCGGTCATCCTGCGCCTCACCACCCGCATCTGCCACGTCAAAGGCATGGTGACGGTGGGCGAGCGCGATGCGCCCGGTGGCGAGCAGGGCTTCGTCAAGGATGCCGCCCACTGGGTGATGGTGCCGGGCAACGCCAAGCGCCGCCTGCCGCTGCTCTACGAGCGCGAGGCCAAGCTGGCGGCGTTCGCGGAGGAGACCGACCTCAACGTCCTGGAGCCGGGCGGCGACGACCGCGTGGGTTTCGTCACCTCGGGTCCTGCCTACATGCACGTCAAAGAGGCGTGGCCCGACGCGCCGGTGCTGAAGCTCGGCCTGGGCTACCCGCTGCCCAAGGAAAAGGTGCGTGCCCTGGCCGCCCAGGTGCAGCGCCTGGTGGTGGTGGAGGAGACCGAGCCGCTGGTGGAGCTGGAGCTCAAGGCCGCCGGACTCACGGTGCACGGCAAGGAGATCCTGCCGCGCAGCGGGGAGCTCACCCCCGACATCCTGCTGCCGGCGGTCAAGGGGCTGCTGGGCGAGGCGCTCTCCGAGACCGAACTCAAGCAGCTGGCTGTTTTCCCGCGCCCGCCCACCATGTGCCCGGCCTGTCCGCACATGGGGGTGTTCTTCACCCTGTCGCGGGTGCGCAACGTCACCATCGCCGGCGACATCGGCTGTTACACCCTGGGCGCCGGCCAGCCTTGGAACGCGCTCGACACCACCATCTCCATGGGCGCCTCCATGGGCGTGGCGCTGGGGCTGGACAAGGGGCGCGCCGCGCAGGACGCCAGCAAGCACATGGTGGCGGTGATCGGCGATTCGACCTTCCTGCACATGGGCATGCAGGGGCTGCTCGACATCGTCTACAACCGGGGCGACGTGACGGTGCTGCTGCTGGACAACCGCGCAGTCGGCATGACCGGCGGCCAGGACCATCCGGGCACCGGGCGCGACATCCAGGGCAATGAGGCGCCGCGCGTCGATTTCCCGCGCCTGGTGGAGGCCTTGGGGGTGAAGAAGGAGCGCATCCGTCAGGTGGATCCCTACGAACTGCCCACCCTGTTCAAAGTCCTGCGCGAAGAGACCAAGATTGCCGAACCCTCGGTGATCATCACCAACCGCCCCTGCGTGCTCATCGACCACTACCAGCCGGTGCCGCCGCTGCGGGTGGTGGAGGAGAAGTGCACCGGCTGCGGCAGCTGTCTCGACGTGGGCTGCCCCGCCATCCTGGTCACGCGCCGCGGCCAGGAGACCAAGGCCAGCGGCAAGGTGGTCGATCTCTCCTTCGTGCGCATCGAGACCGCCGCCTGCACCGGCTGCGACATGTGCCGCAAGACCTGTGCGCCAGAGGCTATTGTTCCGACTATTTCCGTCCAACCGGCTTAAACACACCCAGTGAGCGACAACAACGAAATCGTCAACATCATGGTCGTCGGCACCGGCGGCCAGGGCGTCATGACCGCGGCGGAAATCCTTGCTGAGGCGGCCATCGACAACGGCTACGACGTCAAGAAGACCGAGGTGGCGGGCATGGCCCAGCGCGGCGGCGTTGTCACCTCGCACGTGCGCTTCGGGCCGAAGGTCGTCTCGCCGGTGATCACCCCCGGTACCGCCGACATCGTGCTTGCCTTCGAAGCGGCCGAGGCGATGCGTTGGGTGAGCTATCTCAAGCCGGGCGGCGTGGTGATGGTGAACACACTCCAACTGGAGCCGCCGGTGGTCTCCAGCGGACTCTACGAATACCCCGCCGACCCCATCGCCGAGGTACGCAAGACCGGGGTCCGGGTCTACGACTTCGACGCCGGTTCCATCGCCAAGGAGCTGGGCAACCTGCGTCTGGTCAACACCATCATGATCGGTGCCATCGCCGATTTTCTGCCCTTCGGCGCCGCGGTGCTCAAGCAGCGCGTGGTGGCGCGTTTTCGCGCCCGCAAACCGGCACTTGCCGAACTCAACGAACGCGCCTTCGAGGCGGGCCGCGAGGCGGCACACGCCGCGGCATCCGCCTGACGCGGTGGACGACGACCGGCTGCGGCTGGCCCAGGGACTGAACGCCCTCGGCGTGGAAGTGCCCGCGTCGGCACAGGCGCGGCTGCTTGGCTATCGCGACCTGCTGGTGCGCTGGAACCGCACCTATAACCTGACTGCGGTGCGTGAACCGGCGCAGATGGTCGAGCGCCATCTGCTGGACAGCCTCGCCGTCGCGCCCCATCTGTACGGCGCGCGCATTCTCGACGTGGGCAGTGGCGCCGGGCTGCCGGGTATTCCGCTGGCGCTGGCGCAGCCGTCGCGCCACTTCGTGCTGCTCGACAGTCAGGCAAAGCGGGTGCGCTTTCTTCAGCAGGCCGTCATCGAATTGCGCTTGGATAACGTCGAGGTGGTGCAGGCACGGGTGGAGCAGTACCGCCCGGGCGCGGCTTTCACCACCGTGGTGTCGCGCGCGTTTTCCCAGGTCGCCGATTTCATCCGCTGGGCGGGAACGCACTGCGCGCCCGACGGGATACTGCTGGCCATGAAAGGGGTGCTGGACGAGCGCGAACTGATCGCCGTCGCGGAGCCGTGGCGCGTCGCTGCGGCGGTGCGCCTGACGGTGCCGGGTCTCGACGCGGAACGCCACGTGGTGCGTATCGAACGCCGTCCGTTCACCGCGGGAGCAGAAAACCCGTGACCCAAGAGCGGTGGTCGTTGCACTTGCTGGTGGCCGTGTTGGTGATCGCCTTGGGCGGGTGCGCGAGCAGCGTGCGCTACGAAGGTCCCGACGGCAGCGAGACCCTGCGGTATCATGCGACGCGCTTCAACGATCACTGCCGCGATCCACAGCGCGCCAAGGCGCTGCGCGACCTGGGACCGCTGTACGCCATCGGCGCGTCGGTCTCCTACGGGCTCTTTTCCACTTCGTTTCCGTCGCTGATTCGCGATCAGATGTGTCTGTCGGACGCGCAGTACGATTCCGACTTCTATTTTCTGTTTCTCATCAAATCCAACGCCAGCATTCTGCGCTCGTTGAGCACGCTGCGTCCCAAGTTGGTGGTCGCCCTGGATTTTCCCTATCACTACGTCAAGATGCAGTATGCAGAGAGAGCCAAACCCATCTTGAAAAAGTATCTGCTGATGCTGCTCATGGAGTGCGACAGCGAACTCATCGATTGCAGCGCCGGCGGCCGGTTCGCGTTCCAGCGCAGCCATCCGCATCACCCCACCGTGTTCGCCGGCAGCATCTACTACGACTGCCACTCCGAGGCGTGGGCGGAGGAGTGGGAGAAGGCGTTTCCCAGCTACGAGGTGTGCCGCGCGGAGAATCGCAAACTCAACGACTATCTGTACGAGCTGGCGCGGCAATACCCGCGTCTGCACGTGATGCCGGCCTACGAAATGGTCTACGCGCTGCACGACACGCCGCGCGGCGTTTACCGCTACGAGGTCGACGGGGTGCGGGCCGATTTCACCAAGTCCGACCTCTTCGTGGATGGTTTCCACCCGTGGACCGATCCGGGATCCTACGTGCTGGCCAACCTGGTGATCGACCAGATCAATCGCGTCGAGACCGACGCTGCCGGGCCGCATGCCCCGGTCGTGCCCTATATTCCGCTGCACCTGCCCCGCGAGTTGCTGCGCTAGCGCGCGGGCACCCGGACCGGGGTGGGTAAGTGTCCCCGCTCGCCGTAACCGGGGGCCCGTGGTAAGGTATCCGGTCCCGTAATCGTCCGTCCGTGTGAGCGAGGGAGAGGACATGGGCAGAATCATCGCCGTCACCAATCAAAAGGGGGGTGTCGGCAAAACCACTACCAGCATCAATCTGGCCGCGTCGCTGGCAGCGATCAAGCGGCGCGTGCTGCTGGTCGATATCGATCCGCAAGGCAACGCCACCATGGGTTGCGGGGTGGAGAAGAACGCTGTCGAGCTGTCCACGCTGGACGTGCTGGCCGGCGACGCCAGCGTGGCGCAGACCGTGGTGCAGGCGGGACGCTGCCGCTTCAAGCTGCTGCCGGCCAACGGCGATCTCACCGCCGCGGAGGTGGAGCTGCTGGAGATGGAGCAGCGCGAAAGCCGGCTGCGCGCGGCATTGGCGCCAGTGGCCGATCAGTACGATTTCATCATCATCGACTGCCCGCCCTCGCTCAACATGTTGACCGTCAACGCGCTGGTGGCCGCCCAGGGGGTGCTGATACCGATGCAGTGCGAATACTATGCGCTGGAGGGGCTCACCGCGCTGCTGCAGACCGTCGAAAAGATCCGCATCTCGGCCAACCCAGGATTGGAGATCGAGGGCCTGCTGCGCACCATGTACGATCCGCGCAACAACCTCTCCACCGACGTGGCGGCTCAGCTCGAAGAGCATTTCGGCGACAAGGTTTATCAGACCATCGTGCCGCGCAACGTGCGCCTGGCCGAAGCGCCCAGCCACGGCATTCCGGTGCTGCTCTACGACCGCGCCTCGCGCGGGGCGCTGGCGTATCTGGCGCTGGCGCGCGAAATCCTGCAACGCGCCGGTGAGACGTTGCCCTTGGCCGAAGCCAGCGCGTGATCCGCAGCGGTTTTTCCCGACAACCTTTGCCAATACAGAATCAGCGATGACAATCAAGAAGCGCCGCCTGGGGCGCGGGCTCGACGCCCTGCTGGCCGGAGTTAATCCACCCGCCAACGAGAAGGCGGATACGGGGGGATCGCCCGACGGCGAACTGCGCACCCTGTCGGTGGATCTGATGCAGCGCGGCAAGTATCAGCCGCGTCACGACATGCACAAAGAGAGCCTCGACGACCTGGCCAGCTCCATCAAGGCACAGGGCGTGGTGCAGCCCATCGTGGTGCGACCCATCGACGGGCAGCGCTACGAGATCATCGCCGGCGAACGGCGCTGGCGCGCCGCCCAGTTGGCGGGGCTGCAGGAGGTGCCGGTGGTGGTGCGCCATGTTCCCGACCAGGCCGCCATCGCCATGTCGCTGATCGAGAACATCCAGCGCGAGAACCTCAATCCCCTGGAGGAGGCCCAGGCGCTGGCGCGGCTCATCGAGGAATTCGGCCTCACCCACCAGGAGGCGGCCGACGCCGTGGGCCGGTCGCGTGCCGCGGTCTCCAACCTGCTGCGCCTGCTCGACCTCAACGACGACGTCAAACGCTTGGTGGAGGCGGGCGAGTTGGAGATGGGCCACGCCCGGGCGCTGCTGGCGCTGAGCGGCCGTCAGCAGAGCGAGACGGCGCGCAACGTGGCGGCCCGCGGGCTGTCGGTACGGGAGACCGAACAGCTGGTGCGCAAGCTGCAGCAGGCCGCCGACCAGCCGCCCAAGCAGCCGCCGCGCGTCGACCCGGACATCCAGCGCCTGCAGAACGATCTGGCCGAACGGTTGGGCGCCAAGGTCAACATCCAGCATGCGGCCAGCGGGCGCGGCAAACTGGTGATCCAGTACAACAGCGTCGACGAGCTGGACGGCATACTCAACCACCTCAAATAGCGGCCGCGGGGGGTACGCGGCGCGCGGCGCGTGCTGCACCCCATCATGGGCCGCTTCCATGGCGGTTTGTCCCAGATGCGGCCCGTGGATCCCCCACTTGACGGCCGATGACGGCAATTTATGCCCGCCATGAAGGGTTTTTATACCCTCATTATTGACCTCATGTTGCAGCGCATTTATACTTCGCGCCCCGGAAACGTGGCAAATTCAGTCGCGTATTTCACGAAGAAATCTAGTCGTTGCCCCGCGCTCCAGGACTTGCGCAGATGATCACCGAGTCGCATGCCCTGCTCAGCCGGTTGCGTCGCCTGCTGATGGTGCAACTGGCCTTACTGAGCGTCGTGGCAGCGTTTTATTTTGCCCTGAAAGGGGGGGCGGAAGCGGCGGCCGCGGCGTTTGGCGGGGCGATCGCCTTCGCCAACTCCAGTCTGCTGGCATGGCGCGCGCGGCAGACGGAGCGGGGCAAGGCGCTGAACGCGCATCAGAGCATGCGGGTTCTGATCCGTACGGTTGCAGAACGCTACCTGCTGGTCGGAATGTTGTTCGCGCTCGGTATGGGGGTGCTGAAGCTGGCTCCGCTGCCGCTGATGGTCGGCTTTGCGGTGTGCTTGCTGGCACTGTTTAGCCTGGGAAAATCAACACACGGTTGAATCGAATCATGTCCAGCGAAGGCGAACATCTCACCGCTTCCGGGTACATCAAGCACCACCTGCACAACCTCACCTTCGGTCAGCATGCGGACGGCTCTTGGGGCATCGCCCACGGTGCGGAAGACCTCAAGGAGATGGGCTTCTGGTCCATCAACCTCGATACCATGTTCTTCTCCATTCTGCTTGGCGCGCTGTTCCTGTTTCTGTTTCACAAGGCGGCCAAACGCGCCACCACCGGCGTGCCCTCGGGGCTGTTGAACTTCGTCGAGTGGGTCATCGAGTTCATCGAGGACAACGTGCGCGGTTCGTTCAGCGGCAAGAACAACATGGTCGCGCCGCTGGCGCTGACGCTGTTCATCTGGATCTTCCTGCAGAACCTGATGGACCTGGTGCCCGTCGATTGGCTGCCCTGGGTCGCCGGTATGATCGGCGTGCCCTATCTGCGCGTGGTTCCCAGCACCGATCCCAACGCCACCTTCGGCATGTCGCTGTCGGTGTTCTTCCTGGTGCTCTACTACAGCCTCAAGATGAAGGGCGTCGGCGGATTCCTGGGCGAACTGACCCTGCATCCCTTCGAGAGCAAGAACCCGGTGGTGAAGCTGCTCTTCATCCCGGTCAATCTGCTGCTGGAAGGCGTCAACCTGCTCGCCAAGCCCGTTTCGCACTCGCTGCGACTGTTCGGCAACATGTACGCGGGCGAGATGATCTTCATCCTCATTGCACTGATGTACAACGCCGGCGTTGCCCTGGGCCTGTTCGGCGGTGTGCTGCAGTGGGGCTGGGCGGTGTTCCACATCCTGATCATTACACTGCAGGCGTTCATCTTCATGGTGCTCACCATCGTGTATCTGGATATGGCGCATCACGTTGAAGGGCACTGACAACCGGTTTTATTACTCAGTCTTTCTTGTAAGGAGAGAAAAATGGAGCAAGCGTTACTGTTTATCGCTGGTGCGTTGATGATGGGTCTGGGCGCGCTGGGCGCCGCCGTCGGCATCGGTATCCTGGGTGGCCGTTTTCTGGAAGGCGCCGCGCGTCAGCCGGAACTCATTCCCATGCTGCGCACCCAGTTCTTCATCGTCATGGGTCTGGTCGATGCCGTGCCGATGATCGCGGTCGGTATTGCGTTCTACGTCCTGTTTGCGGTGGCGGGCTAGTCGCGACGCTCACCCCGACATCCCTCGGGCAATGAATACGAGGTAAGGGAATGAACATCAATCTGACACTGATCGGACAGACGCTTTCGTTCATCGTCTTCGTCTGGTTCTGCATGAAGTTCGTCTGGCCGCCCATCGTCAATGCGCTGGAAGAGCGCAAGAAGCGTATCGCCGACGGCCTGGCTGCCGCCGAGCGTGGTCAGCACGAGCAGAAGCTGGCCGAGCAGCGCGCCGCGGACAAGCTGCGCGAGGCGAAGGAGAAGGCACAGGAGATCATCGCGCAGGCCGAACGCCGGGCTTCGGAGATCGTCGAGGAGTCGAAAGGCCAGGCGCGCGCAGAAGGCGCCCGTCTGCTGGACGCTGCTCAGGCGGAGATCGAGCAGGAGTTCAACCGAGCACGCGAAGCGCTGCGTGCCCAGGTGGTGACCCTGGCCGTGGCCGGTGCCGGCAAGGTGCTGGCGCGCGAGATCGACGCCAAGGCGCACGACGATCTGCTCAAAGATCTTGCCGGGAACCTATAGACAGGCTGAATCCACATGGCTGAACAAGTTACCGTAGCCCGTCCCTACGCCCAGGCCGTGTTCGAATTGGCCGTGGCCGAAAAGGACTTGGCTGGCTGGTCCGAGATGCTGGCGCTGTTGGTTCAGGCCGTCTCGGTCAACCAGGTCTGGGAGATCATCAACAGTCCGCGTCTGACCCGCGCCGCCATCGCCGATCTGCTCGGCGGTATCGGCGGCGAGCGCTTCAGCGGCGAGTTTCGGAACTTCGTGCGGGTGCTGGCGGAAAACCGTCGCCTGGGCGTGATTCCGGAGATTGCAGCGCTCTACGAGCAGCTGCGCGCCGACGCGGAGAGCCGTGTGGAGGCCGAGGTGGTCTCGGCGCAGGATCTCAGCGAGGCGCAAAAAGCGCAGATCGCCGAGTCGCTGCGCAAGCGCCTGGGTCGGGAAGTGGAATTGTCCTGTTCGGTCGACGCATCCCTGCTGGGCGGTGCGGTCATTCGGGCCGGTGACTTGGTCATCGATGGTTCGGCGCGCGGCAAGCTGGAGAAGCTGGCCGCGACGCTGGGCAGTTAATAGAGAGAAATCGAAATCATGGCGACGCAACTCAATCCCTCCGAGATCAGCGATCTCATCAAAGAGCGTATCAAGAATTTCGAGGCCGTCACCGAGGCGCGCAGCGAAGGCACCGTGGTGAGTCTCACCGACGGTATCGTGCGCATCCACGGGCTGGCCGACGCGAAGTACTACGAGATGTTGGAGTTCCCGGGCAACGCCTTCGGACTGGCGCTCAACCTGGAGCGCGATTCGGTGGGTGCGGTGGTGCTGGGCGACTACAAGCACCTCTCCGAGGGCGACAGCGTCAAGTGTACCGGCCGCGTGCTGGAGGTGCCGGTGGGTCCCGAGCTGCTGGGTCGCGTGGTCAACTCGCTGGGCGAGCCCATCGACGGCAAGGGCCCGATCAACACCAAGCAGAGCGATCCCATCGAGAAGGTGGCGCCCGGCGTTATCACCCGTAAGTCGGTGGACCAGCCGATGCAGACCGGCTACAAGGCGCTGGACGCCATGGTGCCGATCGGCCGCGGTCAGCGCGAGCTGATCATCGGCGACCGTCAGACCGGCAAGACCGCCATCGCCATCGATGCCATCATCAACCAGAAGGGCACCGGCGTTAAGTGTATCTACGTCGCCGTGGGCCAGAAGAACTCCTCCATCGCCCAGGTGGTGCGCAAGCTCGAAGAGCACGGCGCCATGGAGCACACCATCGTGGTGGCCGCCGCCGCTGCCGAATCTCCCGCCCTGCAGTTCATCGCCCCCTACGCCGGCGCGACCATGGGCGAGTACTTCCGCGATCGCGGCGAGGACGCGCTGATCATCTACGACGATCTCACCAAGCAGGCCTGGGCCTATCGCCAGGTGTCGCTGCTGCTGCGCCGTCCGCCGGGCCGCGAGGCGTATCCCGGTGACGTGTTCTACCTGCACTCGCGTTTGCTGGAGCGTGCCGCGCGTGTCAACGCCGAGTATGTGGAGAAGTTCACCAATGGCGAGGTGAAGGGCAAGACCGGTTCGCTGACCGCGCTGCCCATCATCGAGACCCAGGCGGGTGACGTGTCGGCCTTCGTGCCCACCAACGTCATCTCCATCACCGACGGCCAGATCTTCTTGGAGTCGGATCTGTTCAACGCCGGTATCCGCCCGGCCATCAACGCCGGTCTGTCGGTGTCGCGCGTCGGTGGTTCGGCGCAGACCCCGATCATCAAGAAGCTGGGCGGCGGTGTGCGTCTGGCGCTGGCGCAGTACCGCGAGCTGGCGGCCTTCGCGCAGTTCGCCTCCGACCTCGACGAGGCGACCCGCAAGCAGCTGGAGCGCGGTCAGCGCGTCACCGAGATGATGAAACAGTCGCAGTACTCGCCCATGTCGGTGGCCGAGCAGGGGGTCGTGCTGTACGCGGCCAACCAGGGCTACGTGGACGACGTGCCGCTCAACAAGGTGGTGGACTTCGAGCGCGCTCTGATCAGCTTTGCCCGCTCCGAGCGCGGCGAGCTGCTCGCCAAGATCAACGCCGATCCGGCCTACAACGACGACGTGCAGGCTGCGCTCAAGGAGCTGGTCGAGTCCTTCAAGTCCAACCACGCGTTCTAAGCGGGGGCCGTCATGGCAGTCGGAAAAGAGATTCGCACCAAGATCAAGAGTATCCAGAGTACTCAGAAGATCACCCGTGCGATGGAGATGGTCGCGGCCTCGAAGATGCGCAAGGCCCAGGACCGCATGCTGGCCTCGCGCCCGTATGCCGAGAAGATGGCCGCGGTGATCGGCCATCTGGCCCAGGCGCATCCCGAGTACCGCCATCCCTACCTCATGGAGCGCGAAGTCAAGCGCGTCGGTGTCATCGTCATCAGCACCGACCGTGGGTTGTGCGGCGGCCTCAACGCTAACCTGTTTCGCTCCTCGCTGCGCGAACTGAGGGCGTGGAAGGAGAAGGGCGTCGAAGTGGATTTCTGTGTCTTCGGCCGCAAGGGCTCCGGGTTCTACAAGCGCATCGGCGGCAACATCGTGGCGCAGACCGAGCATTTGGGAGACGCACCTTCGATCCAGGACCTGATCGGTACCGTCAAGGTGATGCTCGACGCCTACAACGAGGGTCGCATCGACCGGCTCTATCTCTACAACAACCGTTTCGTCAGCACCATGACTCAGCAGCCCGAGTTCAATCAGCTGCTGCCCGTCACCGGTACCAAAGAAGAGGGCCTCAAACACCATTGGGACTACCTCTACGAGCCCGATGCCAAAGAAGTGCTGGACGAGTTGTTGATGCGCTACGTGGAGTCCCTGGTGTACCAGGGCGTGGTCGAAAACAACGCCTGCGAGCAAGCCGCGCGCATGGTGGCCATGAAGGCGGCCTCCGACAACGCCGGCAGCCTGATCGACGAACTGCAGCTGGTCTACAACAAGGCCCGCCAGGCAGCGATCACGCAGGAGATTTCCGAGATCGTGGGCGGCGCCGCGGCAGTGTAACGACGCGCGGCCGCAACGTACGAATTCATAGAGTTTTCAGTTAGAGGATCAAAGCGATGAGCACCGGAACAATCTCGCAGATCATCGGCGCAGTGGTGGACGTGGAGTTCCCCCGCGAGCAGATGCCCAAGGTTTACGACGCCCTGTTGGTGGAAGAGAACGGGCTCACCCTGGAAGTGCAGCAGCAGCTGGGTGACGGCGTGGTGCGCACCATCGCCATGGGCTCCACCGACGGCGTACGCCGCGGCGTGGTCGTGACCAACACGGGCGCGCCCATCCAGGTGCCGGTGGGCACCGCCACGCTGGGGCGCATCATGGACGTGCTGGGCAACCCGGTGGACGAGGCCGGTCCGGTCGAGGCCGAGAAGAAGATGGCCATCCACCGTGCGGCCCCGACCTTCGCCGAGCAGTCCTCGGCCATCGAGATCCTCGAAACCGGCATCAAGGTCATCGACCTCATCATGCCCATCGCCAAGGGCGGCAAGATCGGCCTGTTCGGCGGCGCCGGCGTGGGCAAGACCGTGACGCTGATGGAGCTGATCCGCAACATCGCCGTCGAGCACAGCGGCTACTCGGTGTTCGCCGGCGTCGGCGAGCGCACCCGCGAGGGCAACGACTTCTACCACGAGATGCGCGAAGGCGGCGTGCTCGACAAGGTGGCGCTGGTCTACGGGCAGATGAACGAGCCCCCGGGGAACCGCCTGCGCGTGGGCCTGACCGGCCTGACCATCGCCGAGAACTTCCGCGACGAAGGCCGCGACGTGCTGCTGTTCGTCGACAACATCTACCGCTACACCCTGGCCGGGACCGAGTGCTCGGCGCTGCTCGGCCGCATGCCCTCCGCGGTGGGTTACCAGCCGACCCTGGCCGAAGAGATGGGCGTGCTGCAGGAGCGCATCACCTCCACCAAAACCGGTTCCATCACCTCGTTCCAGGCGGTGTACGTGCCCGCGGACGATCTGACCGACCCGTCGCCCGCCACCACCTTCTCGCACTTGGACGCCACGCTGGTGCTGTCGCGCCAGATCGCCGAGCTGGGCATCTACCCGGCGGTGGATCCGCTGGACTCCACTTCGCGCCAGCTCGATCCGCTGGTGGTGGGTGAGGAGCACTACAACGTCGCCCGTTCGGTGCAGGGCACGCTGCAGCGCTACAAGGAGTTGAAGGACATCATCGCCATCCTCGGTATGGACGAGCTGTCCGAAGAGGACAAGCTGATCGTGACCCGCGCGCGTAAGATCCAGCGCTTCCTGTCGCAGCCGTTCTTTGTGGCCGAAGTGTTCACCGGCTCGCCCGGAAAATACGTCTCGCTCAAGGACACCATTCGTGGCTTCAAAGGCATCGTCGACGGCGAGTACGACAATCTGCCCGAGCAGGCTTTCTACATGGTGGGCGGCATCGAGGAAGCGGTCGAGAAGGCCAAGTCCGTTCAGTAAGCCGCTTGCCCTGGCCTTGAATACCGGAGTAGCCTGATGTCCATGACCATACATGTCGATATCGTGAGTGCCGAAACCTCGATCTACTCGGGGCCGGCCGAAATGGTGTTCGCCCCCGCGGTGATGGGTGAATTGGGCATTGCGCCGCGCCACACGCCGCTGTTGACCCGCCTCAAGCCGGGCGCCGTGCGCATCCAGGTGCCCAGCGGCGACGAGGAGAGCGTGTTTATCTCCGGTGGGATGTTGGAGATCCAGCCCCACGTTGTTACGGTGTTGGCCGATACCGCGGTGCGCGCCCATGATCTGGACGAAGCTTCGGCGCTGGAGGCGAAGCAGCGTGCCGAAAAGGCGCTGGCCGATCGCAAGTCCGACATCGACTACGCCAAGGCCCAGGCAGAACTGGCCGAAGCGGTGGCACAGCTGCAGGCCATCGCGGCGCTGCGCAAGAAGCGGCGCTCGTAGCGGAAATCGCACAGCGAGGCGGGTCGGATGACCCGCCTTTTTTTTGCCCGGCGCGTAGTCGGTGCAGTACTGAAGATGATCACCGGGAGCAGGGAGATGACCCAACCAACCGAATCTGTCGCCGAAGGCAAGATGGTGAGTATTACCTATACCATCCACGAAGTCGGTGGCGCGCTGCTGGAGCAGGTCGATGCCCCGGTCAGCTATCTCCACGGTTCCGGGCGTCTGCTGCCCAAGGTCGAGGCCGCGCTGGAGAGCAAGGTTGCGGGCGATACGGTGTCGGTGGAGCTGGACAGCAGCGAGGCGTTCGGCCCCCACCGCGACGAGCTCACCTACGTGGACGATCTGGTCAACGTGCCCGAGCAGTTCCGCTTTCTGGGGGCGGAAGTGGAGATGATGAGCGACAAGGGGGAACGCCGCACCTTCGCCGTCACTCGTATCGAGGCCGGTAAGCTGACGCTAGACGGCAACCACCCCTTTGCCGGCAAGGCGCTGCAATTCGATCTCACCGTGTGCGAGGTGCGCGCACCGACGCCCGAGGAGGTGGCCTCGCTGGGCAGCGTGACGCGCCACTGATCCCCTCCCTTCCGCCGTACCGGCGGCGCCCTTACAATGCGCCGATGAGCGAATCTTCCGTAACCTCCCCCTTGAGCGTCGTCATCCTGGCTGCCGGCCAGGGTACCCGGATGCGGTCGCGCCTTCCCAAGGTGCTCCACACCCTGGCCGGGCGCCCGTTGCTTGCCCACGTGGTGGAGACGGCCGCTTCGCTGCAGGCAGTGGCCATCCACGTGGTGTATGGCCACGGCGGCGAACAGGTGCAGACGGCGCTGGGCGCGCAGCCGCTGCAGTGGGTGGAGCAGGCCGAGCAGTTGGGCACCGGGCATGCCGTCGCCCAGGCCGCGCCCGCAATTCCGCCCGATCACAACGTCCTGGTGCTGTACGGCGACGTCCCGCTAACCGAAGCGGAAACCCTGCGGCGTCTGATCGCGGCCGGTGGTGCGGATGCGGTGGGGCTGCTCACGGCCCACCTTGCCGATCCCACCGGCTATGGCCGTATCCTGCGCGGGGCTGACGGCAACGTGCTCGGCATCGTCGAGCAGAAAGACGCCACGCCCCAGCAGCTGGCCATCCGCGAGGTCAATACCGGGATGATGTCCATTCCAGCGGCGCACATGCAGCGGTGGCTGGCACGTCTCGGCAACGACAACGCCCAGGGCGAGTACTACCTCACCGATGTCATCGCCATGGCAGTCGCCGACGGTGTGGCGGTGCACACGGTGCACGCGCAGGACGAACGGGAGATCCTGGGTGTCAACGATCGCGTACAGCTCGCCTGGCTGGAGCGCGAGTATCAGCGCCGCCGGGCCGAAACCTTGATGCGCGAGGGTGTCACGCTACGCGATCCGGCGCGCTTCGATTTGCGCGGTACCCTGCAAGCCGGACGCGATGTGGTCATCGATATCGACGTCATCATCGAAGGACACGTGGTGATCGGTGAGAACGTGGAGATCGGGGCGCACTGCCTCCTCAAGGACGTCACCATTGGTGACGGCAGTGTCATCCATCCCCATTGCGTGCTGGAGGAGTCGACCATCGGCGCTGGCTGCCAGGTGGGTCCCTTCGCCCGTTTGCGCCCGGCGACGGTGCTGGCGGATAAGGCCAAGGCCGGCAATTTCGTGGAGATCAAGAAGAGCGTCGTCGGTGAGGGCAGCAAGATCAATCACCTCTCCTACGTGGGCGACGCCACACTCGGGCGTGACGTCAACGTAGGGGCTGGCTGCATCACCTGCAATTACGATGGCGTGAACAAACACAAAACGGTGATCGGCGACCGCGCCTTCATCGGTTCGGATACCCAGCTGGTGGCTCCCGTCGAAATCGGAGAGGACGCGGTGATCGGCGCTGGATCCACCATCACGCGACCCGCGCCGGCCGGCGAACTCACCGTGAGTCGCGCCAAACAGGTCACCGTTTCCGGTTGGAAGCGACCGCAGAAGAAGCCGAAAGGCTGACGGCTGACCGGCCGCGCTCCCGTCACTCAAGATAAAGGGAAGTTGGCATGTGTGGAATCGTCGGCGCCATCGCGCAGCGTAACGTTACCCCGATCCTGGTGGAGGGTTTGAGGCGGCTGGAGTACCGCGGGTACGACTCAGCCGGCATTGCAGTGCGTGACGAATCGGCCCGGCTGCAACGCATCCGGTCAGTGGGCAAGGTCGCCAAACTGCAGGAGCTGCTCGATGCCACGCCGGCCGAGGGGCCGCTGGGCATCGCCCACACCCGCTGGGCCACGCATGGCATTCCCGCCGAGCGCAATGCCCACCCGCACATGAGCGGTGAACAGGTGGCGATCGTGCACAACGGCATCATCGAGAACCACGCCGAGTTGCGGGCTGAACTTGCCGCCAAGGGATACCGTTTCTCCTCCGAGACCGACACGGAGGTGATCGCTCATCTGCTAGCCGAGTTGCTGCAGCACAACCCCAATCTGCTGGAAGCGGTACGCAGCGCAGTGGCCAAACTGGTGGGCGCCTACGCCCTGGCCGTAGTTTCACCCAGTGATCCTGATCGGTTGGTCGTTGCCCGCGTCGGCTGCCCGTTGGTGATCGGTTTGGCCGACGGGGAGAACTACGTCGCATCCGACGTATTCGCGCTGTTGCCCCACACCCAGCGCTTCCAATTTCTCGAAGAGGGCGACGTTGCCGATGTCCGCCGCGACGGGGTCACCATCTATGATGCCGAGGGTCGGATTGCGGAACGCGAGGTGAAGATCTCCCAGCTTTCCGGAGCGACGGCGGAGAAGGGTCCCTATCGCCACTACATGCTGAAGGAGATCTTCGAACAGCCGGCGGTGATCGCAGAAACTCTGGAAGGACGTATCTTCAAAGGCCGGCTGATGGAAGAGAGTTTTGGGCACGAGGCTAAGGCACTGCTCGACCAGACCCGTCACGTGCAGATCGTCGCCTGCGGCACCAGCTACCATGCCGGACTGGTGGCGCGTTACTGGTTGGAGGAGATCGGCATTCCCTGCAACGTCGAGGTGGCGAGCGAGTTCCGCTATCGTAGCGTGGTGGTGCCGGAAGGGTCGCTGTTCGTCACCATCTCCCAGTCGGGGGAAACCGCCGATACGTTGGCCGCTCTGCGCGGTGCGAAGAAGATGGGCTACCTGGGCAGCCTCGCCATCTGCAACGTGGCGGAGAGTTCCCTGGACCGCGAATCCGACGTCACCCTGATGACCCGCGCCGGTCCCGAGATCGGGGTGGCGTCAACCAAAGCGTTTACCACGCAGTTGGCCGCACTGCGTTTGGTAACCCTGGCGCTGGCGCGTCGCCGCGGGATGGATGCCGAGCGCGAACGCGAACTGGTGGAGGAGCTGCATGCGTTGCCGCGCCAAGTCGAAGTGGTGCTGGAGCTCAACGACGCCATCGCCGAGATGGCCAACGCGTTTGCCGACAAGCAGCATGCCCTGTTCCTAGGGCGTGGCTGTTTTTACCCGGTGGCTATGGAGGGGGCGCTTAAACTGAAGGAGATCTCCTACATTCACGCCGAAGCCTACCCCGCCGGCGAACTGAAACACGGCCCGTTGGCGCTGGTCGACGCCGAGATGCCAGTGGTATGTGCGCTACCCAACGACCCGCTACTGGAGAAAGTGCTTTCGAATCTACAGGAGGTACGGGCGCGCGGTGGAGAGCTGTTCCTGTTCAGCGATCAGCGCATCCAGATCGATTTGGACAAATATCAAAAACTAACCCTCGCCGACATCAACCCCAGCACTGCCCCGATCGTCTACACGGTGCCGCTGCAGTTGCTCTCCTACCACGTGGCGGTGCTCAAGGGGACGGACGTGGATCAGCCGCGGAACCTCGCTAAATCGGTAACCGTCGAGTAATTTCGTCAGGTTTTGCCGGCGCGCAAGAAGTGAGAATTGAGCCGTGTTTTCATTGTTTCGAGTTGATCTGTTTAAGGAATATGATATGTTTTTCCGGCGCCGACAAACCAAGTGATACCTATCTTGGGGGGTAGGAATTACATCTTCGCTATCAGGAGTTCAATTAGGAAGGTACTCGTCAATCCTATTTATAAGGGAGCCACTCATGTCTGAAAAACCCGTCAAAGAGCAGAAGAACAAGAAGCACTACGTCAAACCGGAAACCAAGAAGCACAAAGCCGCCGCCATCGTCTCGGGGTCGGGAGATTGCAGCCTCTACAGCAGAACGGTCAGCGGTTTAACCTACTACTACTAACGCATTCGAGAAGACGAGCCTCATTGCAGTAGAGGACTGTGTATTGGTAGAAGACCAGAGGGTCAGTTCAGCACGAGCTGGTCCTCTGGTTGGTCACCGCACCCATATTGTCAGTCCCGGGTTTCTGCTGATGCGTGCGTCGCGCCGACACAAGGGACGACGGCTCGTGGGTAGCGTGAAATGAACCTGATACTGACGGACGTATGCAATAGGGCGTGCCCTTATTGCTTTGCCCAGTCCAAAGTCGCTTTGGACGGCCGTGGCGAAAAAGGGGTAGCAACCCCTATCACCCTCGAAAACTATCTAACCTACCTGGATTTTCTGAAGAGAAGCGGTATCCGCGAGCTCAAGCTGCTGGGCGGCGAACCGACGACTCACCCGAAATTCGAGCTTCTGATCGAGGTGGGGCTCACCCAAGGATTCTCTATCACGGTGTTTACCAATGGATTGTGGTCGACACGTGTACAGCAGCTGTTCAAGAGCCCGGACACCTCGGAAGTACAGTTTCTTGTCAACGTCAACGAGCCTGCGTTTCAAGGTGAGTGGGAAACCGAGAAACAGCGTGTCTCTCTGAAGGTGGCTGGTCAACGTGCCGGACTCGGTTTCAATATTTACCGACAAGGCTTCGATCTCTTGTTTGTTGCCGATCATATTAACGAGTTTGGCCTAAAACGTGAGGTGAGGTTGGGACTCGCGCATCCCATAGTCGGCGAGACGAATTCCGCAGCGAGGGATGATGAGCTACCGCTGATCGGCACGCAGCTAATTTCACAACTTCGCCAACTTGAAGCTCGTGACATTCTCGGGCGATTTGATTGTGGGTTTCCCCTATGCATGTTTTCTGAAGATGATTTGGGAGCGCTGATTACCTGCTCGACCGGGTTTAGTGCCCATTGTGGAATCATCGTCGACGTGGGTCCTGATCTAACGATGTGGCCATGTTTCCCCTTGAGCAAGCTTCATAACGTGTCGTTGCATGAGTTCGAAAACAAAGCCGCCGTTGATGCCTATTTTTTCGACCAGTTGTCAGGGTTAAGCGCAATCGGTTCCCTGCCTCGTTGCATCGGCTGCAAATACAAACAACGTATGCAATGTTCAGGTGGATGCGTGGCGCGCACGCTGCGTAGCTGGTCGACTACGGGTGACACTGATGTGGTTGAAAAATTGAGTCGCCGTATGGTGACGCGATGAATAAGCTGACTGCCATTCTTATTTGTGTCGCGGTGGCTGCACTACCGCACAGTTCTCCGCTATCCGCGGCCGATATCGTTGAGGCGGCTACGAGCAGTGTCACCACAGAGTTGCTCAAGCGGCCTAGTGCTAGCGCGCTGAATAGTATTCTCCGCGAAGGGGGCGGCGCGCCGGATAATCTGGAGTTGTGGGTGCAACGACTGGATCGACGCAATCTTGAGTTACTACCTCGGCATGCAATGGAGTGGTTTTACGATCAAGATCAGGCTGTGCGTCTGATCTATGAGTCAACACAGGATTTACCGCGTATGACACCAATGCGCGAACGAACATTGCTCTTCCTGCTGCGATTGCAGCCCAAGATGTTGGAGATCTACCTCAGGCAGCGGAATCCCGTGTGGGTAAATACGTTGCGTCAGCGAAGAATTCAAAGGCGTGTATTGGACCCTAACCGTCACAAAATATTCGGCGACATCAGGGATGTTTACATCGCCGATTTCTTTTATGCCCTTCAGGATATCGATCGCACGTTTCAGGAACTTGGTAGCCCTGGGGATCCTTTGCTTCGGTTTCCAGTCGGGCTTGCCAGCGTTGTGGATCTCGAAGCATTTTTCGCTGCACGTATCGAGTCACTCTTCGAACGCATTCCGGGTTCGCCGCGATGAGTTCCACAATTGACTTTGAACCTATCTGCGGTCTAGGCGATGCGGCATCTGCATCAGGTGCTTACAGTGGTGAAACTCGGGGGGGTGCCTTTTCAGCCACTTACGTTCTGCACGGGGGAGCGCTGACAGTCAGTTCCAATGCATACGATCCCATAGCTGTGCTGGATTCCCAGTTAAGACTCTACAAGTCGCCGAATTTGTCTGATATCCCCAGGCGCCATGTCGAAGTGCTTCTCCATTGTCTGGATGCCACGGAACCGTCCGAACTGGAAGCGTGGGAGAAGCTGCAGGCTGCGTTTGAAAATCGATTTGATCAAAACGAGATAAAGGGCTGCTCACCAAATACTGAAGGTATGTGGTACATACCGGTCGAATCAGGTGATCTGCTGCATAAAACCGGAACCCTTTGTGTTCAGCTCAAGCGCACCGACGACCCAACAATCACGATGTCCGTGCTGTGCAATCGTACCAGGAACGGGGGCGCGGCCTCTCCGTATAAACGGAGGCGGAATTTTGATGGTACCGATTGCGAATTTGAGTGGGATTGGCTGATCGATCTCATCAAAGCACTCTATGTGCAGATTCACGGATTCTACGCCATACACGCGGCAATGGTGAGCAAAAACTCGAATGCCGTTCTCGTCGGAGGGGTAAGCGGCTCTGGAAAGTCTACGACCGCGTTGGCCTTGACTCGCGAGGGATTTCGCCTCCATACGGATGACTATGGCTTAATTCGGTCGGAAAGCGACGGAAGTGTTCGTTGTAGCGGCTTATTGATGCCGCCGCGTCTGGTGGGAAGGCCGCCGGAATCCGTTGAGAGCTTGGAAGAGACGATTTCGCGTCCGCGGGATCAGGGAAAGTATCCGTTCGAGGCGGGGTGTACAGCGTACGCTGAGGACGCTCAATCGTGGCGACACCCAAAGGTAGTCATATTGCTGGATCGCACCGATGGTATAAGTGAGCACCTCGTAACCCCGCTACACGGATCGGAGGCGCTCAGCGGTGTGATGGGTCTTGCCCTGGATCCACTACGAATGATGCGCCTGGAAGCATGGATGGACGTATCGCTCGCATTGATCCATGAATGCGACGTTTATCGCATCAGCGCAGGTGCCGACTTAAAGTCCCTCGCCCGACGCATCGACGAGTTGCTGCCCGATGAGTGAGCCGGAACCCATCGATGTCGCTAAATCGCTTCTATACGATGCACGTCCTGGCGTTCGCAGCATGGCACTCCGAATTCTAGCAACTGAAGAAGGCCCAGAATCCGAATACCTACTCGCGAGATTGGTTTTTGATTCTGACCAAGCGCTTGCCGACAGCAGCCTGGATGCACTATTGCAGCGAAATCCGTGGCTCAAGCTAAAGCCGTTTTTCGTCCGTGAGCTGCCGCCAAAAGCCCAAGAGACGCGGCAAGGACAACAGTGGGCGGCGTTGTGCGCGGGATTTCGTGAAGAACTTGGCAAGCAGTTGCCGGAGATGTTGAAGGATCGCGTTTTCCGATGGCTCAAATTACCGGGTTTCCTTCCCGAGTTGGTAGATAGCTTGGAGCAGTTAGGGTTGCCAGATATAGCCACGAAGATGGCACAGGCCGGTGATCTTTATGGGAAGTCCCCAGCCTCGCAAGGGCAGGTACTCTTCGCGCCCACCTACCATTGCAACATCGACTGCTCCTATTGCTACGCAAAGGAGTGGAGTAGGCAACCACCCTCTCATCTTCCACCGGAATCGTTCGACCCGCTGTTCGGATGGTTGCGGCAGGTGGGTTTGAATCATCTCAATATTTGCGGCGGTGAACCCACTACTTATCGCTATCTCGACGAGCTTTTGGTACGCGCTGAGCGGGAAGGTGTGCGTATATCGATCACCACCAATGGTATATACGGTGCTCGCATCCGGAAAATACTGGTGCATCGAAAGGTTGCCGAGATTGTAGGCCACTACGATCAGGAGATCATGCAAACGAAACCTCGAGCCGCTGCCAGGTTTTTGGATAACTTACGCGATGCCCAGCGGAGCGGAAGCTCGGTGCTAATTCGCTATACGTTGACGGGGTCAAGCAATCAAACAGAGTGGCGCCCAATGCTCGAAATGGCGCAACAACTGGCGATTTCGTCGATCAACTACGGTGTGGCTTTTGGCAATATGGAGGGCACGAATACCTACTATGATTTTGAATTTGGCGAACGCGACCCGATGTTTGAAGATATGTTTGTACGCTTTGCTGAGGATTGTCATTCGCGGGGGCTACGGCTACATCAGTGCAAACCGATACCGTTGTGCACGTTTTCGCTTCCCACGTTAACGAGGTACCTGTTGGATGGGACATTACGTGCCTCTTGTGGCGCCTATTTGAGTGACTGTACGCGCAACCTGACCATCAATCCGGATCTTTCCACGTTTCCCTGCAACGCCATCGGCGTAAAAGGGCCGCCCATCAGTCAAATTGTTGGGCTGGATGACGCTGCTATGCATTTTCGACCTTTGATTTCCGATTTGCTAAAGCGACCATTTAGTCTGAAATGCGAGGCTTGTTTTCTGTTTTATCGAGGCTTCTGCCAAGGTGTGTGCATGGCGCAGCACTATCTGTTGGACAAGAAGAAGAGGAGAGAGTGCACGGCGTGAAAGAATATGGAAGAGATCTCAAGTTTGTCGCATCCGGTGGACTTGGCGATTGTCTGCTTGTAACGCCGTTCCTACGACATCTGGCGCGTTCCGGACGATACCGCCGAGTGGTGTGCGCTGTTCCGGTCGGCGCCTTGGAGATATTTGATCGTAATCCTTACGTGGATAAACTTATTGGGTGTCACGGTCGCGATCTGTTTTTGTGGGCTTTACCGGAACGAGACGCTGATGTTTTCTCCCCCTATGTCGAGGTGGAGCCTGTTACCCGTGTCGGTGGAGAAATGACTCTGCGCGCCAGACCGCTGCAGTGTGCAAATCCAAAGGGAATCCCCATCCTACAGCAGCTTGCACGTCATTTCGGGTTTGTTCCCGACGACTTCACGCTGGAGATTCATACGGAAATAGCAGATGTCCGCTGGGCAGAGAGTCGTGTGTCCGCGTTTTCGGGTCGTCCCTTTGTGGTAATCAACCGGGAAACGCCGCAATGCGAAAAGGTGTATCCAGATGCGCTTTGGCAAGAGATCGTGGATCAGTTACGCGAAGATTTCCTGGTCGTGGAGTTTGCCGCAAGCAAAACACCGCTCGTAGGCGTGCATCCTGTTTCGCCTCTTCCGGGAATAAGGGCGTCAACAGAACTAATAAGACGAGCCGCGAGCCTAATTACCGTGGAATCTTTCCTGGGGCACCTTTGCGCTGCAATCGGCGTCCCTGCCGTCGTCTTGTTCGGCCCGACGAATCCCAGTGTTTACGGGCACTCCATCAATACCAACCTGAGTAGCGGTGTTTGCGCTCCGTGCGCCGATACAGCCCGTCGCGACGCTTGTGTTAACCACGTGTGTATGGCGAGCATCAGTCCAACGGTGATTGCTGACGCCGTCCGTCAGTGCGTCGCCCAGCAACAGTCGCGGCTTGACGAGAGCAGTCAAGGATCCATGGACAAGCGAAGTCCGATATTGGACAAAACAGGGTTCGTGGTTCACTGACGTGGCTCTCGAAATTGCGCCAATCGGATCCTGGCAACTGTGCTTTGTGCAAGATTGCAATCTGCGCTGTAGATATTGCGCCACAGGGTATGGCCGATACGGAAGTGCCAGGCGGGTGATGGACTACGACGTTTGGGACCGGTTTTGCGACCTGGCGATGGCGTTGCGGGGGCCGCTTGACTCGCTGTATTTGCACTTCAGTGGCGGTGAGACCTTCCTCCATTTTGATGCCTTTGTCGAATGCCTGGATGTATGGAAATCGCGCTGCTCCGAGAACGGGATTGACAGTCGAATAGCCGTTTGTACGAATGGTGTTTTGCTCGACGATGAGCGCTTGGAAACTTGCGCCGGTTTCGATCTGGAACTGACTTTCTCTATAGACGGTTCTACCTCCACTCATAATGGTGGGCGGCCCGGCGTGAGAGGGGAGCCGACCCATGAGTCAGCGTATCGAAATTGGCGCCGTTACCGAGAGTTGATTGCAGCAGGCCAGTCGAAGGGGGCATGTGCGGTTCAGAGCGTCATCGGTGGAAAAGGAAATCTACAAGAAACGATTCGCTATTGGATGGATGAGGACGTAACGCTATTTAGCGCACTAGTGGCCGAACCCAGTCGATATGCGCGTCAACTCACTGCGTCGGAATGGGACGAAGGGCGACGTCGCTACCTCGATGATTTTGCAGCGTTCGCCGAGATCCAGGCGGATCGTCTTGGTTATCCCCATTTTTTGACCGAATACCGGGGCCCGTCCTCGCTATATACCCTATGGAGCAAACTGTTCATCGAGCGCCCGAACGATGCGTATTGCCGTCCTGCGGTCTCGATGCTGGCTGTGGACGCTGAAGGGCGCATCTATCCCTGCGAAGGGTTTTTCGGTTTTCCTGAGTGGGCCATCGGTGACCTGGGTATCGGGCTCGATGCTGACAAGCGTAATGAGTTTCTCGAGCGGCTGCACGAGGTGAGGGCCGGTTGCGCAAATTGCTCGGTTCACGATCTTTGTGGAGGGGGCTGCGTGGCCGCTGATCCGCGGCGAGGTCTGGTAACGAACTATGAAGGGGGTTGTGAGTTCATCACGCAAGTGATTGCTATTGCGAAATCCAGCTATCAACGTCTTAGCAAGCGCAATGGGTAGCAACGGCATCAAATCAAAAATGGAAACTCGTTGCCCATGTCCCCGCAACTTGCGTATTGCGTCAAGCGTTCTCGGTGCACGCATCGCGTCGGTAATGGGGGAATTGGCATTTTGTCTTCTGATGGTCTCGTGCTCTGCCACCTCCACCGTGTCGGAGGACTACAAACAGTGGCGCGAGGGTGTGTACCAGGATTTTATTAGTCAACCCGCTCCGGGGGGGGCGACTCTAGATGACGGTTCTTCTTCTATCGATACTCTGGGTGGCGCACTGCGCATTGCAGCTCTCAGGGATTTGCAACTTGCGCGGCTGCGCGAGGCGGTCAGCATTGGTGCCAACGATGTGGAGGGGGCTGGCGCTCTGGGTTGGCCCCGCCTTGGGCTGGAGGCAAATATCGATTATCCGCTTCGTGGAGGCAACGACGGCGCAACCGGTAATGGCGGATTGTTCCTCCGTTACAGCCTCAATGAGGCGATTTTTCAAAAAGACGCCAAGAGTGCTGCAGAGCTTCGCCTGCACCTCGCGCTTCAACGTTACCGTGAACGCTTGGCCCAGCTTTTTTGGGAGCTGCGTGAAAAGGCGGCTGACTATGCGTGTGCCGGACGGACCAGGCGGAATTCGACCGAAGCTCTCGCTGCCGCCCGCCAGGCGAACGATGCTGCACGACGTTTGCAGGATGCGGGTCGCGCGGATTCGCGCATGGCAGGTTCTTGGAATCAGCGTGTTGTGGAGCTTTCCGCCAAGGTCGAGGAGGCTGACCTCAATTTCCAGTTGCAGCGCAAACGTCTGCAATCCTATCTGGGAGCCCATGAGTTCGTCGGTTTTACCGAGCAGGTGCTAGACGACGTAGTCGGTTGGGGCGAAGCACTGGCGGACCTCTCCGACACAAGTCTGTTGCAGCAGGCGTGGGAGAGCGGTCCGCGGTTGCGCACGGCTGACCTCAGCGCACAGCTGGCCGAATACGAGGTGTTGAAAGCGCGCCGCGCCCGGCTTCCCAAGCTGTCTTTCCGGTTGGGTTACGGAGATATCGATGTCGACAATGAGCAGGATGCCAGCCTGGTTGCCAGCATGGGTATCAATTTGCCGCTGGTCGATTTGGGCGATAACCGACGGCTGGTGGAAAACGCGAAAGCGGCGCGCGCGCGCGCGCGCCAGGAGTTACAAGCTGTGGCACGCAGTCTGGCAGCCGATCTTGCCGAAGGACGCATGAAAGTGAAGGTCGGTGTGACCCGACTGCGCAATGCCGAGCGTAGCCATCAGCAAGCACGCGAGCGGTGGGAACTACTGCGGGAGCTTCGACAGAGGCGTCGCGTCGATTCCTTCGAGTTGATCGACGCGCAAATCGATGCGTACATGAAAGACTCGGATGTGTGCCAGCAGCAGATAGTACTTCTCAAGTCCGTCGCTGAATTCAGCCTTCTCCGGGGAGAAGTGCCAGTGGAGGTCGCGGCGTTGAGCAATGGAGGACCTCTGCGTTGAAGACCCACGCCGCAGTTGCAAGGGCTTCCATGCGTTCCAGTAGGGCGTACTTGGAGAGCGACTATACCGCGCTAGCTGCTGGTGTCAGGTGTGTGTACGAGGGTGTGCATTCGCCGCACCTTCCCGATCTCACGGGTGCCCTCTGGGAGGTGACCGAAAAGCATGGATTAGGTGGTTTCATTGGGTGTCAGTCGATTCGTCAGAGTCAACCAGACGCACAACCGCAACACGCCGCAGCGCGCTATTACACCAATATGATTAGTCACGAACGCTCTAAGCGCGTGTGCGCGAAGGTGGCAGAAGCTGCCCGCGCGGAGTCGATCGGGGTCGCGGTGCTCAAAGGCCCCGCCCTCGTCGAGCAGGCCTATGGCGATGGTGGATTGCGCGGATACGGGGACATCGATCTGTTCGTGGGATCGCGCGACGAAGCTTTGCGGCTCCTGGCGAAACTGAAGTGCAGCGATGTGTTTGAAAAGGGGGTGCACGGGCTGTCGGCGCGCTTGCGCGAGCCCGGCAAGATCGCTGCTACGCTTGATGGTGTGACGTTGGAACTGATGTATGCCGTATCCGCGCCAACGGATCCCATGCAGGCCCTGTTGGAACGACATCGGGAGGCGCTCCTCACCGTTCCCGACGGGGTTGCCGAATTGCTGGACCCCGATCCCGGTCTGCATTTCGTGTTTCTCATTCTGCACATGGCGGTTAACCATATGGTTTCCCGCTTGATCTGGTACTGGGATCTGGCGATGTTGGTGCAGGCGCAGCGGGCGCGTATCGATCCCCAGTGGATTGCCCGCGAATTGGAGGCCCTCCAGGTCGTTAATTTGGCGTGTTCCGTCTCCCGGGTTTGCCAGCGCGACTGGGACATTGTGTTACCCGTCCCCGTCGCATGCCCTGGTTGGAATCAACCATTTCTGCGTTACGCGACCAAACCCGAAGTGGTGTTGCATCGGCGGTTGAATGTGTGGGGTGTTTCGACGTTTGGGAAACTATACCTGCGCACTGTGCATGGTGCGGCACTCTATTTGCTTTGCGATCCGCAGGTGCCGAACAGACCCTACGCGGCGAAGGCGTACACTCGAGCCCGATTGCAGTGTGCGCTGCCAGGAGGATTTGCATCGGTCAAACGGTGGGTATCGTCGCTTCTGCTGCCGCTACCCTGGGTATATGCCCACCTACTTTGTTGGTGGCTGCGTGCGACTGAGGTGATTACCGAAAGGAAGAAGGACAAACGGTATGAGATCGCTGCGAAGAAGGTGTAGGGCCCAGCTGTGGGTGGCAATGGTCCTGCCGTTTATCGTTGCGGGTGAGGCGCTCGGTGTCGGTGATGTGCAGGTGCCCGCCGATCCCGTGGCCACCGGCTACGTCGAGACCAGCGGTCTGTTGGAACCTATACGCCGGTACGTGCAACGTCTGGAGCCTGGGCAGAAGGTGGTGAGTCTGCCGCTGGTCGCCGACCGAGCCGTCAAAGAGGGCGACGGGCTCGCGGTGCTCAGCGACGATGCATTGACCAGCCAGATGCTGTCCCTCGAGGAACGTCGGTTGAATCACCTGCGCGATGTTCAGGAGCGGGATCTGCTGCGCTTGGAGATCGTTGAAACCGCGAGCGAGGTAAACCGTATCAAGGCGGAGTTTGGCGAGGAGAAGCGTCTTGAGAAACAACTGCCCAACTATTCCGATGGCGTTCGGTTGCGCGAGCTGCAAACCTCGCTCCAAACCCAGGAGGCTGCGCTGCGCGTCAAGCGGGGAAAGCTTGAACTGATGAATCGGCAGATAGCCGAGGCGGCTCCGGTGCTGGAGTCGATCGAAGCGCAGCTACGTTCTGTAAAACTGCGGCTCGCAGCGCTTAACGTTAGGGCGCCGTTCCCCGGTCGGTTGGTGGAGGTCATGCCCTATCCGCAAAATGCGGCGCCCGGAGATGTGGTGTTCGAGCTCTGGGACGAGCAGGCATATCGCGTCGTGGTGGATCTGTGGCAAAACCAAGTAGGCTACGTTCGGCCTGGCGATACGGCGGAAGTGATCTCGGACTTCGACGCTGCCGTCAAACTGCACGGAACCGTACGCAGCATTCTGCCAGCGCGTACCAATCAGGAAGACGGTCGCTACCCACGCTTTCCAACGGTGGTCGAACTGGACGCCGGGCAATCGGTTCCTCTGGTGGTCGGTATGTCGGTTGCGGTGAGAATACACATCACGCCACGGCGGTGATCGTGAACGCAACCAACCCCGTGCTGGCCGAATTGAGCGGTGTGCATAAGAGCGTGCACAATGACCGGGTTCAGGTGCACATCCTCCAGGACATCAATCTGGAGGTTTGCTGCGGCGAGTCCCTTGCCATCATGGGGCCGTCGGGTTCGGGGAAATCGACGCTCTTGCATGTGCTGGGGTTGCTGACAACCATCGACGCAGGCAGCTACCGGTTTGCCGGTCAATCGGTGCAGACACTGGATACCAGCGCCCTCACGGCGCTGCGCCGCCAGATCGGATTCGTGTTTCAGGACTCCAAACTGGTGCCCCAGCTCAGCGTGTTGGACAACGTCTGCGTACCCTTGGTGCATCGCGGAGTCTGGCGTGCGCGCCAGCAGCGCCTAGCCCGCGCCGTGTTGGAGCAGGTCAATCTGCAGGACCGCCTTCACCATCGTCCATCGGAATTGAGTGGTGGAGAAATGATGCGCGTCGCCATAGCGCGGGCGCTGGTACTGGAGCCGCGTCTGCTTCTGGCGGACGAGCCCACCGGTAGTCTCGATACGCAGACCGGCGAGACTATTGCGCAGCTTCTTTTCTCTTGCGTTGCGCCGCAACGGGCTGTCGTGGTGGTGACTCACAATCCGGCGCTCGCGGCCCGTGCGGACGCTCTGGTACAGGTCCGGGACGGAAAGGTCTTTCGCGATGCCGCGTGAGAGGCCGATGCTTGCCGAAGACGGTACGGTTGCGCGCACCGCCGGGCTTGCCCAGGTCGTGCTGCAAGGCTTGCTGGCACGCCGCGGTCAGGGGGTGCTCACGCTCTGTACCATGGCGATCGGAGCCCTCGGGTTGGCTGCGACACTGTTCATCGGGCAAGGTGCACTGGAAGGCCTGTGGCAGGATTTGGATAGGCTGATGGGCAATCGGCTGGATATCTACCCCGACGGCGGCGTCAACGATGTGCTGCTGCGACGCCGGGCGGGCGTTCAGTTCACGGAGGGGGATTTACAGCAGCTGCGGCACGAAGTGACGGAGGCGAAATACGTTGCACCGTTGCTGGTGACGCGACAGCCGGTGGAGTACGGAGCACATCGTGGCATTTTTGCCGTCGACGGCATCTCCGCGGAGCTGGAAATGGAGCCGGCCTACAGTCCATATCGCGGGCTCGGTTTCTCCGAACAGGGCCGCAGCGGAATGGTTCCGCAGTGCCTGCTGACCCGATCCGCCGCGGCCGAGCTGGCGGTGGCGATCGACGAGCGCCCTTTGATCCATATCGGTCAGCACTGGTGTTCCGTCGTCGGCTTGATACCCGATCCTCCTGCGGCCGACGCGCGCTTCCAACGTCGTGTAGCCGTTCCGTACCATCTGGCGCGCTTGCTGTGGGGTGCACCTCGGGACATCGGTCTGATCGTCGTGGGTTGGCGCACGCCGGCGGACATGGAGCGGGTCGTCAATCATGTACGCCAAGTGCTGGACAGGGTACGTGCGCCAGACGCCTACCATCTCTCCTCGTCACAGTTTGCACTCACCAAACGGCGCAACATCGTCGGCAACGTCATGGTGTTCGGTAGCGCCCAGGCTTTGTTCAGCGTGTTGATCGCAGCGATCGGAATCGTCAACGTCATGCTGGCCAACGTCGTGCGTCGCGCCCGGGAGTTCGCCATCCGCGTTGCCATGGGTGCGCGCCAGTCGGATCTTGCGGTGATCGTGCTCGCGGAGAGCGCTGCGCTGGGATTCCTGGGCGCAGCACTGGGGGTGGTGTTCGCCATGGTGGCGGCGCCCTACATCTGCGATCTGATCAGCCGCGCCACACCGGAGGCCTCCCAGCTGGCGCCGGTTTTCAACTGGAAAGGAGTCGTCGTGCCACTGTTGGTGTGTACCGCGAGCGGACTGCTGGCCGGTATCGTGCCGGCGCTGAAAACGCGGCGCATGGATATCCTTTCGGTGTTGCGGGCGGAGTGAGTATGGCGGCGGTTAGCACATTGCTGCGGCTGCTCGGCTACCTGCGCCCCTATTGGGCGGCGATCCTGCTGACTTGGGTCGCCTCCGTACTGGTGTTGCTGGTCCAGGGTGTGAGCATCTGGGTTGCGGCGGACTTTCTTGAAAAACTGCTGACCACGGGAGGCCGCCCGCAAGGAACCGATGATGCCTTTGCCATCGTGCAGCGGCTCAACGAGTTGGCGGCCTACATCCTCACCCGCGATACGCCGTTCGATACCCTGGTGGCGGCGGCGGTCACCCTGCTCATCTGCGGCTTGCTGATGTCGGTGCTGCGCCTGTCGAAGCTGTTTATATTTGCCACCGTCAATCAGCGCGTTCTGCAACGCGTACGCCGGCAGATGTTCGAGCATCTCACGCGGCTCGAGTTGGGGTTTTCCATTCGCTACCGTCCGGGCGAGATCACCTCGCTGTTCGTCAACGATGTCAATCAGCTCAACTACGCGCTGATCGATGTGACCGACCGCGTGGTCATGCAGCCGGCGCGCCTGGTGTTCGCCCTGGTGTTGATGGGTTCGCTGTCGTGGAGTCTGACCGTGTGGGCGGTGCTGTTTCTGGTGGCGAGCGGATGGGTGGTGCACCGTAGCGGCGGACGCCTGGAACGCCTGTCGAGAAGATCCATGGAGCGGCTGGCCGGCCTCCAGGGCCATCTGACGGAGTACCTCTCCACCGTGCTACTGGCGCGTGCCTTCAGCCGCGAGAGCCACGAGGTGCAGAAGTTCGACGATGCCAACGCCGCTTGGCGTCGCAACCAGACGGCGCTGATGATGAACGATGCGCTGGGACCGCAGTTGGTGCGCATCAGCTCGGTGATATCGGGTTGTGCACTGTTGGTGATTGGTGGGCGCGAGGTGTTCGTACTCGGCACCCTGCAGGGGGCGGACCTGCTGAAGCTTGCTTTGTTGCTACCCATGGCGACCTATCCCATGGAGGCGCTCGCTTCGCTCTACATGGCGCTGCGCACCTCCCTGGCCAGTGCCAAGCGGGTATTTGCGTTTTTGCAGCTGCCGGCCGAGCGTGCACATGCCGATGGCGATATCGAGGTGAATGGGCTGGGCGAAGGCATAACGCTCGAGGCAGTGGATTACCACATCGGCCAGAAGCGCATCCTGTGCCACGTCGATCTGGTGATTCCGCGCGGCAGCACCGTCGTCGTTTACGGTCCGTCGGGTTCCGGCAAAACCACCCTGCTTTCGCTGATCGCCGGGTTCAACGCGCCCACGGCAGGCAGCATTCGCGTCGACGGCGATGACCTGCAGCAGGTTGCCCTATCCAGTTGGCGACGCTGTCTCGGGATCGTGATGCAAAGTCCACTCCTGTTGAATGCCACCGTTCGCGACAATTTGCGCTACGCCTGCCCCACTGCGACTGACGAGCAGATGCGCAGCGCCCTGGAGGCTGCCATGCTCCCCGTTACTACCGCACACGGCGACCTGCTGGACTTTGCGGTCGGCAATCGGGGCGACGTACTCTCCGGCGGCGAGCGCCAGCGCCTGACCATCGCACGTGCTGTGCTCAACTCCCCCGAGGTGCTGCTGATCGATGAGCCCACATCCATGCTGGATGAGGAGAACAGCCGACTGATCGTCGAGAGTTTGAAGCACGCCGGTGCGGGCAAGACGCTGGTTATCGTCACCCACGACCCCCGCTTCCGGGAGATTGCGGACGTCGTCTACCTCATGGACGATGGGCGCTTGTCTATGGACGTCAATCGCATAGACGGTGAAGCCGCGGAAGTTGCCCATGCCGGGTGAACGTCCGCTCCCGCTGTCGCGCATGGCGATCACCGGCTTGACGGTGCGCGCGTTGGCGTATGCGGCGTATATCCGTGTGCGACGGCGTCCGGAACTGCTGCGGCCGGTGACTGTGCGCACCGCATGGAGCTTGGCCCCCGATGCGGTGGACGCGACCGTGCAGACGGTCGATCGTCTGGTGCACCGTGTGGTGTTCTGGCGCCGGGCGCGCTGCTTCTACCGTGCGGTCGCGCTGGCCACCGTGCTGGGCAGTTGCGGTTATCGTCTGGTGATCAATTTCGGCTTCAGCGAACGCGGCGGGCGCAATGGTCGTTCACGCATGCATTGCTGGCTGACGTGGAACGACCGACTGTTTTTCGAACCGCAGACCACGGCGCGGGATTTTCCCGTGGCCATGGGTACCTCGCCTGGCGGAATTCGCTACTGGAGTGCCGCTTCGACCGGGCAGGTCTTGTGAATTACGCAATGAGGGAGGAATCGACCGTGCCTTATACCATACCGGACAACATCACCTGGAAGAATCTCGACGCTGGCGTGGTTCTGCTTAATCTCGACAGCGGCGCCTATTACACGCTCAATGAAACCGCCAGCCACATATGGCGTGACCTGCTGGAGGGGCGTGACGAAGCGGTAATCATCGAGGGATTGGCGCAAGCCTACGATGCCGATGCGCAGACCCTTGGTGCGGACGTGCGCGAGCAGCTCCAGTTTTTCGTCGACGAGGGCCTCATCGACGCCGGCGGTCCGGACACCTGAAGCGTCGGGGCAAAGCCGGAACCTTGCTGCGCCGCAGTATCTTACTTACCCACTGGGATATTCAAAAGGTTATCCCGACTCTGCTAGCGTGGTAACTTCGGGCGACCGTTCCGAAGCTGCGAGAGACGGGAGTGGGATGTCGATTCGTTGTGCACCGTGGGTTGTGGGGCTGCTCTGCGCGCTGACGCTGGCGGCCACCGCGCGTGCGGTTGTGGATGCGGTGCCGGAGGCACGGGATCTCTCCGCCGCCGGCCCGTTGGCCGCCCAACCCGAGCTGCCGCTGCTGCTGGTATTCACCGCCGACGACTGCACGTTCTGCGAGCGTCTCGAGGAGGAGGTGCTGGTGCCGATGCTGCGCAGCGGCGATTACGACCGGCGGCTGATCATCCGCGCCGTCAACCTCAGCGGAAGCAGTCTGATAGGGTTTGACGGAGTGCGCGTCGATCCCTGGGAGGTCGCGCGCCGCTACGACGTCAAGGTGACCCCGACCATGGTGGTCGTGGACCATACCGGCGTGCCGCTGGCGGATCCCATGGTCGGTTTGGGGCCGGTGGACTACGTGGAAAGTCGTATCGTCGCGGCGCTCCGACACGCCCACCGCGACGACGGCGCGGCGCCGTCCGCACCGGTACTTGGCGTGACCCGATGAGGCGCTGGGCAACGGCATGGGTCGCGATCCTGGCGTTGCTCGGCGGCAACGCGCTTTTTGCTGCGCCGCAAACCGTCTCCATCGGCGTGCTCACCCACCGCGGTGAGGAGGCGACGCTCGCCGCCTGGAACCCGACGGCGGACTACCTCAGCAATCACGTTCACGGCTACCGCTTCGTCATCAAGCCGCTCGATTTCGACGACGTGGATAACGCCGTGACCGCCGGCGCCATCGACTTCATCCTCGTCAACTCGGGCATGTACGTGAACCTGGAGGTGCGGCGTGGCGTCTCGCGCATCGCCACGCTCAACAACCGTCGCAGCGACGATCGCAGCTACAACGTCTTTGGCGGCGTCATCTTCACCCGCGCCGACCGCACCGACATCAAGACGCTGCAGGATCTCCACGGCAGCCGCTTTGCCGCCGTCCACCCCATCTCGCTGGGGGGGTATCAGATGGCGTGGCGCGAAATGCACGCCCTGGGCATCGAGCCGCGCGACGACTTCAAGGTGCTCGATTTCCTCAACGTGCATGACCGCGTCGTCCAGGGGGTGCTGAACGGTACCTACGATGCCGGCACGGTACGCACCGATATCCTTGAGCGCATGGTGCTGGACGGCAAGATCGAAGCCGATCAGTTTCGCATCGTCAATCCGCAGCCGTTGACCGACGAGTTTCCCTTTGTGCGCAGCACCCGCCTCTATCCCGAATGGCCGTTTGCCAAGGCGCGCGCGACCAGCAACGAGCTGGCGCAACAGGTGGCCGTCGCCCTGCTCAGCATGCCGCGTAACCATCGGGCGGCGTTGGCCGGGCGCTATGCCGGATGGACGGTGCCGCTGGACTACCAGCTGGTGCACGATCTGTTCAAAGAGCTCAATCTGGGCCCGTACGCCTCGCTGGGGAAGATCACGCTGGGGGTGGTGTGGCGCAAGTACTGGTACTGGGTGATCGCGGCGCTGCTGATCGTGGCCGGCGCGGTGACGGGTACCGCCTGGATCGTCTATCTCTACCGCGAGCTGGCGCGCGCCAAGGCGGGTCTGGAGCGGCGCTACGAATCGATTTTGCGCTCGGTGGGCGAAGGGGTATACGGCGTCGATCTCAACGGCCTCTCCACCTTCGTCAATCCCGCCATGGAACGCCTCACCGGTTGGAGCGCCGCCGAGCTGATCGGACAGAAGCAGCACGACCTGCTGCACCACACCAAGGCCGATGGCAGCGCCCACCCGCGCGAGGAGTGCCCGGTCTACCTGACCATCCGCGATGGCAAACAGCGCCAGGTGGAAGACGTCTTCTGGCGGCGCGACGGGACGCCGTTTCCGGTGGAGTTCACCAGCGCGCCGGTGCGCGATTCCAAGGGCAGCATCGTCGGCGCTGTGGTGGTGTTCCGCGACATCACCGAACGGCGCGAAGCCGAAGCGGCGGAGCGCGACCGCCAGGCTGAACTCGCCCACGCCGCGCGCCTGAGCACCATGGGCGAGATGGCCACCGGCATCGCCCACGAGGTCAACCAGCCGCTCTCCGCCATCGCCAACTACACGGCTGCCTGCATCCGCATGCTGCAGTCGGAAGAGTACTCGCGCGACTCGGTACTGGAGGCGATGCAGCTTGCCGCCCGCCAGGCGCGTCGTGCCGGGGAGATCATTCGCCGCATCCGCGCCTACATCCGCAAGGCGGGCCCGGCGCCGCAGCCGGTGGATATCAATTCCCTGATTCGCGAAGTGGTGGCGATGCTCAAACCGGACAGCCTGAAACACGGCATCGTCATCGAACTCGACCTGGCACCCGATCTGCCCCCGGTGCCCGCCCATGCCATCGAGATCGAACAGGTCACGCTCAATCTGGCGCGCAACGCCATCGACGCCATGGCTTCGCTCAACCGCGGCCCGTTGATCCTGCGCATCGCGACGAGGACGGGTAACGACGGGCAGGTCGAAGTGCGGGTGAGCGACCGTGGCGTGGGATTCAACGGCGAAGACAGCGAGACGGTATTCACGCCGTTCTACACCACCAAATCGGCAGGGATGGGCCTGGGGCTCTCCATCAGCCGGCGCATCGTCGAATCCCACGGCGGCACGCTGTGGGCCACCGCCAATGCGGATCAGGGGGCGACGTTCCACTTCTCGCTACCCACACAGCGCCAGGAGGCGGCATGAACCCGAAACCGACCGTATTCGTGGTGGACGACGACGAGGCGGTGCGCGATTCGCTGGGTTGGCTGGTGCGCTCGGTGGGTTTGGAGGTGGTTACGGCTGCTTCCGCGGGCGACTTCCTGGATCGCTTTGATCGCGATCAGCACGGCTGCGTGGTGCTCGACATCCGCATGCCCGGCATGAGCGGGCTGGAGCTGCTGACGCGTCTGCAGGAGCTGGGGTCCACGTTGCCGGTCATCATCATCACCGGTCACGGCGACGTGCCCATGGCGGTGCGCGCCCTCAAGGCCGGCGCCATGGAGTTCATCGAAAAGCCGTTCAACGATCAGGTGCTGCTCGACTGCATCCACAAGGCGATCAGCAAGGATGCCGAACGGCGCATCACGCACCAACAGCAGCGCGAGGTTGCTCAACGTTACCAGCAGCTCACGCCGCGCGAGCGTGAGGTGATGGCTGGGGTCGTGGAGGGTCTGGCCAACAAAGTGATCAGCCGCCGCCTGGACATCAGCGTGAAGACCGTGGAGGCGCATCGCGCGCGCATCATGGAAAAGATGCAGGCCGGATCGCTGTCGCACTTGGTGCGCATGGCGCTCATCCTCGAATCGCAGACCCCTACCGGTTCGCCGGAACCGTCGCTCTGAATCTGCGCCGCGCATCGGCGCCAACCCCCTCGCCCAACGCAACCCTCCGAACCGTTCATCCGCAGCCGTGAGCGGCACCGGCCATTAGGGTTTACCCTCGCTGCTTTGCGTGCTAGCGCGCATGGGCTGGCCACCTTTTCCCCATACCGGCGGGTGATCGCACCTCTATTTTCCCTGCCGACACTGCGCTTAACTCGATCCTACAGCAGGAGCGCACCGGCAGGGACAAGCCGCTATATCGTCATTCGACCTGGGAGGAGCCATGTCTGTAAAACTCGTCGTCAGCGGCGCGATGGCGCTGATGCTAGGCACCGCGACCGCAACCGCGACGGCGGCCGAAGCGCTGGTTGCCTACATCGTGTCGGGCAACGCCATCACCCAATCGCTTACCGGCAAACCCGGCGATGCCGAACGCGGCAGGCAGCTGGTCATCGGCCGTACCAAGGGCAATTGCCTGGCTTGCCACATTCTGCCCATCCCCGAAGAAGATGATCACGGGCAGATCGGGCCGCCGCTCGTCGGCGTGGCCAGCCGCCTCTCCGAAGCGGAACTGCGCCTGCGGGTGGTGGACGCCAAACGCATCAACCCCGCCACCGTCATGCCGGCCTTCTACCGCGTGGAGGGTCTGCACCGCGTGGCGAAGTCATTCGAGGGCAAGCCCATTCTCAACGCGCAGGAGATCGAGGATGTGGTGGCCTACCTGACCACTCTCAAATGAACGAGAGCGCAAGAGGAACGACGACGATGTCTCACGAACCCGTTTACAAAATCCGCTACGGTCGCCGCGAGTTTCTCGCCCTGACCGGAGCGGGCATGGTCGCTGCGGTGGCCGGCACCCTGTTTCCCGGCAAGGTCTTCGCCACGGTCGACGAGGCGGCGGCGATGATTGCCAAAATTACCGGGGGTGCTGCCGAAGAGGGAAAGATCACGTTCGATCTGCCGGAAATCGCGTTGAACGGTAACACTGTACGCGTCACGGTGATGGTCGACCATCCCATGACCGAAGGCAGCTACATCGACACTATCCACCTGATCGCCGATAGCAATCCCGCGCCGGAAGTGGCCGATTTTCATCTGTCGCCGGACTGCGGCAAGGCCCAGATCAGCACCAACATGCGCTTGGCCAAGACACAGCACGTCGTCGCCGTCGCCAAGAGCAACACCGGCAAGTTCTATCTGGGCAAACAGCAGACCAAGGTCACCATCGGCGGCTGCGGAGGTTGACGGACATGGCAAAGAAACCACGTATCAAGCTTCAGGAATCCGCCGCCAAGGGCGAGATCGTGCAGGTGAAGACCATTTTCCCGCACGTCATGGAAACCGGTCGTCGGCGCGATAAAACATCCGGTGAGTTGATTCCGCGCAAGATCATCAATCGCTTCGAGTGCCACTACAACGGCAAGATGATTTTCGCATCGGATCTGCACCCCGCGGTCTCGGCCAATCCCTACATCTCGTTCTTTTTGCGAGCGCAGGCCAGCGGTCCGGTGGAGTTTCGCTGGGTGGAAGACGGGGGTGCGGTCACCACGGTCTCCCAGCAGCTTGCCGTCAACTGAGCGAGGGCCAGACTATGAAAGCAACCTATCGATGGCTGGCGGGCGCTGCGCTGGCGCTGCTCGGGGCCGGTGCGGTCTACGCGGGACCGAATCTCGACGATCCCAAGCTCAAGCCCTACATCAAGGGCCAGTTCTACACCGGCTACATCGTGAACGATGCGTCCACCCGCGAGATGGAGGACGACGATTTTCAGAATCCGTCGTTTCTCTGGGTGGACCAGGCCGAGGAGCTGTGGGGCAAAGTCGACGGTGAGGCGGGCAAGTCGTGCGCCTCGTGCCACGGTGATGCGGAGAGCCTCAAGGGTGCGGCCACTAGCTACCCCAAGGTGGACGACGGCAAGCTGATTACGGTGGAACACCGCATCAACCAGTGCCGTACCGAGCGCATGAAGGCCAAGGAGTGGAAGTGGGAATCGGACGAGATGCTGGGCATGAGCGCGCTGGTGCGCATGCAGTCGCGCGGCATGCCCGTCGACGTGAAGACCGACGGCGACGCAGCACCCTTCTACGCCCAGGGCAAGGCGTTTTACGAGCAGCGCCGTGGCCAGCTGGATCTGGCGTGTACCCATTGCCACGTACTGCACAACGGCAACATGGTGCGCTCGGAACTGCTCAGTCACGGCATGCCCAACGGATTTCCCACCTACCGGCTGAAGTGGCAGAAACTCGGATCGCTGCACCGCCGCTTCCGCGGCTGCAATGGCAACATTCGCGCCGAGCCCTACAAACAGGGATCGCCCGAGTACACCGCGCTGGAGTTGTACGTCATGGCGCGCGCCAACGGGCTACCGGTGGAGAGCCCCTCGGTTCGTAAATAGCAGGCCTATTGGCTGAACGCGATGCGCCGCCCCTGCTCCTGGTGTAAGGAGCGGGGCGGCGCACGGGGATAACGCGCGTTGGCAGCGCCTGCCCGAGAGATTGATCCGTCATGCTGACCCGTCGTGATTTTCTGCAGGTTGCTGCGGCTGCGGCCGGTATGGGGTTGTTGCCCGCCGCGCGTGCCGCACGCGCGCCCGGTATCCGCTTCGAGGAACTCACCGCCTTCGACGCGGTGGGGCAGGTAACGCTGCTCAACTTCACCGACATCCATGCCCAGCTGCAGCCGCTCTACTACCGCGAACCGTCCAGCAATCTGGGAATGGGCGAGATGCGGGGGCTGCCGCCGCATATCACGGGCAAGGCGCTGCTGGCGAAGTACGGACTCAAAGCGGGCAGCCCCGAAGCCTATGCCTTCACCCACACCGATTTCGAACGCTTGGCGCGCGACTACGGACGCGTGGGCGGCGTGGCGCAACTGGCGACGCTGATCCGCGCCATTCGCGCCGAGCGTCCCGGACGCACGCTGCTGCTCGATTGCGGCGATACCTGGCAGGGTTCCTACACCTCCTTGCAGACCCGCGGCATGGACATGGTGGAGGTGATGAACGCCCTCGGGGTGGAGATGATGACCGCTCACTGGGAGTTCACCTACGGCGAGCAGCGGGTCAAGGAGTTGATCGAGGCGTTGCAGTTCCCCTTTCTGGCCGGCAACGTCATCGATATGGAGTGGGAAGAGGATGTCTTCGAACACACCGCCATGTTCGAACGCGGCGGCGTCAACATCGCGGTCATCGGGCAAGCCTTCCCCTACACACCCATCGCCAATCCCCACTACCTGATTCCCCAATGGTCGTTCGGCATCCGCGACGAAAAACTCCAGCAGCGCGTGGATGCGGCGCGCGCCGCGGGCGCCGATCTCGTGGTGGTTGCCAGCCACAACGGATTCGACGTGGATCGCAAGCTGGCATCGCGCGTGACGGGCATCGACGTGATCTTTACCGGCCACACCCACGATGCCATCCCCGCGCTGGTCACGGTGGGCGATACGCTGCTGGTGGCGGCGGGCTCGCACGGCAAGTTCCTGGCGCGTCTCGATCTGGAGGTGAAGAACAAGCGCATCACGCGCCACGCGTTTCGGCTGATCCCGGTGTTCTCCGATGCCATCCCTGCCGATGCGGAGATGCTCGCTTTGGTGCAGAAACTCCGCGCACCGTACGAGAAGGCCTGCAACGAGGTGCTTGCCACCACCGATTCGCTGCTCTTTCGGCGCGGCCACTTCAACGGGACCTTTGACGACTTGATCTGCAACGCCATCCTTCAGGAGCGCGATTGCGAAATTGCCCTGTCGCCCGGATTCCGCTGGGGGTCGGCGCTGCTGCCGGGCGATCCCATCCGGCTGGAGGATGTCTACAACCACACCTCCATCACCTACCCCAACTGTTACCGCCAGGAGATCAGCGGCGAGCGCCTCAAGGCCATTCTGGAAGACGTGGCGGACAACCTCTTCAACCCCGACCCCTACTACCAGCAGGGCGGGGACATGGTGCGCGTGGGCGGCATGGGCTACACCATCGACATCCGCGAACCCATCGGCAGTCGCATCAGCAACATGGTGCACTTGGCGAGCGGCAAACCCATCGAAGCGCAGCGCCGCTACGTGGTGGGCGGCTGGGCCTCGGTCAGCCCCGATGTGGAGGGACCGCCCATCTATGACCTGGTGGCCGATCACCTGCGCCGTACCCAGCGACTGAATCTGCAGCCCAACCGTGCCATCAAGGTGCTCGGCGTATGATGGAGAGCCTGGAGGTCTCCTACCCCGGGGCCCTGTTGGGCGGCGTGCTGAGTTTTTTCTCACCCTGCGTGTTGCCGCTCATACCCGCCTATCTGTGTTTTTTGGGTGGGGCTTCCATGGAGCGTCTCACCGCCGAAGAGGGCATCGATCGCGCGCTCGCACGGCAGGTGTTCGGTGCGGCGGCGCTGTTCGTGCTCGGTTTCAGCACCGTCTTCATCGCGTTGGGCGCTACGGCGACGGTGTTGAGTCAGGTCATCGCGCAGCACATGGGGGTGCTGAGCAAGATCGCCGGCGTGGTCATCGTGCTGTTCGGACTGCACTACGCCGGTTTGCTGCGCATCAACGCGCTCAATTTCGAAAAGCGCGTTCATCTCGCCAGCCGCCCGGCGGGCTGGGCGGGCAGCTACGTGCTGGGCCTGGCCTTCGCGTTCGGCTGGACGCCGTGCGTGGGTCCGATCCTGGCCACGATTCTGATGATCGCCGCCACCGGCGACAGCATCTGGAGCGGCGTGTCGCTGCTCGGCATTTACGCGGTGGGCATCGGCGTGCCGTTCCTCATCGCCGCGCTGGCGATACGCCCGTTCATGGCGTTCATGCGGCGTTTTCGGCGTCACATGCGCCGCGTGGAGCTGGCCATCGGGAAGTTGCTGGTGGTCACCGGCGTCTTGATCTTCACCGGCGGCCTCGCCGATATCGGTCAGTGGTTGTTGGACAACGTTTCGGTGTTCAACTCGGTCGGGTAGCGGAGACGCTCAACAGGACTTGGCAGCGAGGAGGGTGTGTCATGGTTGAACGGCGTGGGAGCGGGTGGGCGCTGCTGGTTGGCGCGCTGTTGTGGTTGGGTATGGCGCACGCCGAGGAGCGCATCGAACCGGTGCTGGGCGACGACGGCCTGTACCACCAGGAGTGGTTCCTGGTCAGTTTTCTGGACATGCGCGACGACCTGAAGGAGGCGCAGGCGGCCGGCAAGCGCTTCGCCGTGCTATGGGAGCAGAAGGGCTGCCCCTACTGCCGCGATCTGCACCAGATCAATTTCGCCGATCCCAAGATCAATCATTACGTGCGCGACAATTTCGTCATCGTCCAGCTCAACCTGTGGGGATCGCGCGAAGTGACCGATTTCGATGGCGAGGTCCTGCCCGAAAAGGATATGGCGCGCAAATGGGGCGTGGTCTTCACTCCCACCATGCAGTTCTTCGCGGAGGCCAACGAGGTCAAGGCCGGCAAAGGCGGGCGCGACCAGATGATATGGGTCATGCCCGGCTACTTTCGCAAAGGCCACTTTATGGCCAGTTTCGAGTACGTCAAACAGCGCCGCTACGAAACGCAGCATTTTCAGAACTACATCGCCGAGCGCCTGGCGGCGCACCCAGTCGGCGAATAAACCGTTCCACTCGGGGGGGGGGGAAACCTACGAGGTGAGAGTTATGGTAATACCAGCACGCGACGGCGACGGATATCTGCAAGACCGCGACGATTGGACCCCCGACATTGCCCGAGAGATGGCTACCGCCGACGGCGTCGAGATCGATGACGAGAAGTGGAGTCATATCGTGGCGGCGCGTCAGTACTACGAGGAACATGCGGTAGTGCCCCCGATCCGCACTTTCGCCAAATATCTGGGGGTCGACAAGAAGGGCATGTTCGACAAATGGATGTGCGGCCCCATGAAACCCATCACCAAGTACGGCGGCCTGCCCAAACCCACCGGGTGCGTGTGAGCCGTACGCCCTTGCTTCGCCACTCCCGCTCGTAGACCATAACTCCGGGCAGCGAAAGCTGCGCGGCCTGCCGCGGCACGATCGCCCGTTGATGCCGGGGTCCGCTGTCCGGCAGGCCCCGTCGCTTGTCGCGGTTGTGCTCCACACTGGCAGGGATCGGCGAGGGGAGGGAAGGCGTGAAGCGGAATTCATGGCGGTGGGGTTGCATTGTGCTGTTGCTGGGGCTGGGTGCGGTCCACGCGGACGATGCCGCACGCCTGTACGGCGAGCTCTACCAGCGTTCGGGGCTTGAAGCGCAGCTGGCGCAGACGCCGGCACTGATCATCCAGAACTTCCGGCAGGAGACGGCACGCGGTAAGGGGGCGGTGCCGCGCGATGTCGTCGACGACGTGGCGCGTGAGATCAGAAAGGCGTTTTCTCCCAGCGTACTGCGCGCGGTGATCACCGCTTACCTGCGCGGGCATCTTGCGGAAGCGGACGCACGCAGTGCCCTGCAGTGGCTCGATACGCCGCTGGGCGTGCGCATCACCCGGCTCGAAGAGCAGGCGGCCAGTCCCGCGGGCCAGGTGGCCATCGAACGTTTTGCCGAGACGCTCGACAAGAGCACCATGAGCCGCGAGCAGGTGCAGCTCGTCAAGCGTTTGATGGATGCGACGCAGGCGGTGGAGATGACCCTCGACCTCACCCTGACCATTCAAAAGGCGGTGGCCGCCGCCGCGCTGGCGGCATCGCAGCAGGAGGGGCTGGAGACGCTGCCCGAGCTGTTCGCGCAGATCGACGGGCGCCGCGAGGAGATGCGGCTCTACTTCGACCGGACGCTGCTCATCTCAGCCCTCTACACCTACCAGTCGTTGACCCCCGAAGAACTGCGCAGCTACCTCAAGTTCATCTCCACCCGGGTTGGCAAGCGCTACCAGCAGACGATGTTCGAGGGCCTGCGCCAGGCCAGCGCTCAGGCGGCGTTACGCCTGGGTACCGCCCTGGGCAAATTGGGCGACACCCTGCGCTCGCGTAAAAGCCTGTGACGGCCCTCGACCTGCGGGTGGTCGCCACATTGCTCAAGCGGCTGCGGGAGGAGTTCGCTGCGGCCGGTTCACCAGATAAATGCCCACGCCCACCAACACCAGCGCCGTCACCAGCGAGCGCGTGATGGGCTCGTCCAGCAGCCAGCCGCCGGCCAGCACGCCGAACAGCGGCGTCAGAAAGGTAAACGACGCCAGCCGCGCTGCCGGATAGTGGCGCACCAGCCAGAACCATAGCAGGTAGGTGACGAACGCCACCCAGACCGCTTGGTAGAGCAGGCTGGCGGTGATGAGCGGCGTCAGGTGGATCGTGCCCCCCTCGCCCATGAACCACGACGCCAGCGGCAGATAGAGGGCGGAGACGCCCAGCTGGTAGAACAACACCTTGCTGGGCGGACTGTGGATCAGCGGACTCGCTTTGATGAGGATGGTGGTCGAACCCCACATGAGCGCGGCGCCCGCCAGCATTGCGTCGCCCAGCAGCACGCGGGGATCGGGAAACCGCAGCGACTCGCCGAAGGCCACCACGATCCCGGCGAAGGCGCACACCAACCCTGCGATCTGCCAGCCGCGCAGACGTTCGCCGGGCAGGAAAAGCTGCGCTCCCAGCGCCACCACGAACGGCGTCAGGTAGAGGAAGATGACCGCCCGCGAGGCGTTGGTGTACTCCAGTCCCCAGTAGATCAACTGGAACTCGAAGGCAAAGAGCAGCCCCGCTGCGATACCCCACCCAAGCGTCCCGTCGCGTTGCCGGATGGGCACCCGCCGCACCACCATCCACAACGCGATCAGCAACGTGGCGAGCACCGAACGCAGACCCGCCTGAAGTACCGGCGGCACGCCCGGAAGGGCGATCTTGACTGCCACCTGCTGAAAACCCCAGCTTGCGCAGAGCGTCACCAGAATGGCCATGGCGGTGGGGGTCAGATGGCTGTGTCGCGTGGTCATGGCTTCGTGTGGCTGCGCGGTGTTGGGCAGTGGGCAGAGTGTATGTCACCGGTCTCGGGGCGCCTATAGTTCAAACAGAGGCGTAGCTTTCGCAATCCCCGCCATTTTGTGAGGAAGTGTGGGAAGGCGCCGCCGAACAAAACCAAGTGTGAGTTGCTGCGACTGCCAGGGGTTGTGTGTATGTGGCGTTACCCGGTTACCGCATGGCTGCTGCTGGTGGTGTCGTTGCCTTCGCTCGCGGCCGCGGAGGCGATTGCCTGTCGCGATCAGCACCTGGCCGTCGAAATGCAAAGTGCGCCGTTGCGGGAAGAGATCTGCTCAGCTGCCGCGCAGGCCCTGCGCTTTCTGGACGCTTACGGCCTTCACGCGAATCGACCCATCGTTATTCACACGGTGGACCATGCGTTGCATTCCGAAGGGCATCCCGTCTACGGGAGCTACGACGCACGCACCGACCGTGTCGAGGTGATGTCGTGGGATTCGATCGTGCGCGGTATCCGTTCACCCAGCGTCTACGATGAGCCCCTGGAGGATGAACTGTACGGAAGCGTGATCGCCCACGAGGTGGCCCACGCCGTGATGCAGCACAACAGCGGGGCATCGCCGCTTACCGCCACCGCCCAGGAGTACCTTGCCCATGCCACGCAGCTCGGCGTGCTGTCGGAAGCGCTGCGCTCGAGGATCATCGCCCGCGCCAACGTCGGCGCCTGGGAGTCGGGCGATGTGGTGAGCGACGCCTACATGGCCATGGCGCCGACGCGTTTCGCCGTGAAGTGTTACCTGCATCTTGCCGCGCACCCCGATCCGCGTGCCTTCGTACGCAAGCTGCTGACGGCCAAGTGGCGTTACATCAACATCGATTGACGGGTTTAGTCGTCGTCCCGTTCGCCGTGTTCATGCTCCTCGCGCCGCGACCGCGAACCACGTTCACCGCTGCGTTGTGAGCGCCAGCGGTACTCGGCTTCGTGTTCGTCGCCGCTGCGATGGCACTCCACGCAGTTTTCGAAGTCGTAGATCCCCTCCTCCACGTGTTCGCCGCGGATTCGCGACCGCGAATGCTCATGGCAGCCGTAGCAGGTGTAGGCGCTGTAATCGTTGTTGATGTGACAGGTGGCACACTCGGCGTCGTGATGCCGGTCGAAACGGAAGTACCGATCGTGATCGAACGTGGCGGGCGTCCACGCCTCCTGGGTGTGGCAGGCGCTGCAGTTGCCGCGCACCTTCTGATGCAAGGCGTCGCCGGGATTGGCATGGCAGTCGGTGCATTGCTGCTGCTGGGCAGGGTCGAGCAGCCGGTGCGAGAACGTGCCGATGGGCCGGAAGGCCTGCACGCCGCGGTGGTCGCTGTGGCAGGCGACGCAGTCGTCTTCGATCAGCTGTTGATGGAAGGCGACGTTTTTCTTCTCCTTGGCGATGGGCAGACCCGTAGTGGTTTTGAGGCCGATCTCCGCCACCTTGTGGCAGGTGATGCACTTGGCCGCCGAGGTACCGGTAAACGGTGTGTGACACGCGAAGCAGTCGTCGCTGAGTTCGGCGTGGGCATCGATGAGTTTGCCGGGCATGATGGTCTTGTGCGGCGCGATGATCACCGGCGCCACCAGCACTGCGACAGCGGCGAGGAGTAGCGGAATGACGACGCGCCTGTTCATTGCCACGGCCAGAACAGAAAGATGCTGATGATGTGGGTCAGCGCGAGCACCGTGAAGGCCACGGTGATGGGGATGTGCACGGTGTGCCACTGCTTCATCGCATCCACGGCGATGGCATCCCAGAACAGCTTGCGATCCAGTCCTTCGCGGATGAGGTTGGGTGCCTGCTCGGTCTGCGGGTCGCTTAACCGGCGCATGGCGCGGTCGAGCAGGTACTTTCCGGTCATGCCGCTGGCGAGGTTGATCAGCATTGCCGCCAGCGCCAGCCACGGCAGGACGGCGTAGACGTGAATGCCGGCGTGGACCAGGATCATGAGAGCGCCGAGCCAGGCCAGTACCTCGTGCAGCGCGAGCAGCGTCTTGGGGCGCCCGAAGTTGATGATCCGGCGCTTGCGCAGCGAATAGAGGAGGGAAGCGATGATCAGCAGCGTACCGGGTATGCCCAGGTAGCGCCCGACCCAGACCAGGTCGGCCCAATGCAATAAGGCGTCGCCGATCAGCGAGGCGGCGATCAGGCCGGGCGGCAGTACGTCTTTACGCAAGACGGATTGCCCCATATCGTGCGCTCCTAGCGGGTTCCCGCGCCGACGCCGGCGCGCGCGGCGCTGCCAATCGCCGCTGGGAATGTTTGGACCCGATTCAGGATGGAGATCACCGTGTGCAGCTCCGCCAAGGTTAGGAAACGGACTCGGGTGTAAACTGAGTCGCGCCGCAGGGTAAGGCGGCGAGCTGAACTCAAACTGAAAGGTGCGTGGTCGCCATGAGCAGAACAATGAGCAGAACGCCTATCCGTGACGATCTCCCGCGCTGCCTGAGCGGGCCGAGGTACTGTCGATGAGCGGCAGGAAATCACCCCCCGACTCCTCGCGTCTCGACCGCGTGGTGGCCGCGGCGCAGCGCGATCGCCGCCAGCGCGAGCAGGGTTACCGCGAACAGGCGCTCAAGCTCTACCCCTGGGTCTGCGGGCGCTGTACGCGCGAGTTCACCCGCGACAACCTGCACGAGCTGACCGTGCATCACCGCGACCACGATCACGACAACAATCCGCCCGACGGCAGCAACTGGGAGCTGCTCTGCATCTACTGCCACGAGAACGAGCATGCGCGTCTGCTGGAGCAGGCGGCGTCCACCGCGCCCGGGGCGGGCGGCTCGGCCGGTACCACCCATCAGCCGTTTGCCGGCCTGAAGGATCTGCTCAAGGACAAGCCGTGAGCGCGCAGACCGCCCAACCGCCCCGCTGGCAGGTCTACATGCTGCGCTGTTGCGACGGATCGCTCTATACCGGCATCACCACCGACGTCGAACGGCGCCTGCAGCAGCATGCGCACAATCGTGGCGCGAAATACCTGCGCGGCCGTCAGCCGCTGACCCTGGTCTATGTGGAGGGCGGTCACGATCACGGCAGCGCCAGCCGACGCGAAGCGGCGATCAAGGCGCTGCCTCGCGCTGCGAAGGAGGCGCTGATCACCAATGCATGAGGACGACGTAGGATCACCGACGGGTACCTCCATCGCGGATTGGCGCGAAGAGCAAGAGCTCTTCATCGACGAAGGCTGTTTCATTCTGGAACTTTCCAACAGCCCCGACGACCCCCAGCTCTCCATCGCCCGGGCGCGGGTGATCCCGGGTGTCACCACGCGCTGGCACCGGCTACGGGAGATCGCCGAGCGCTACCTGATCCTGGAGGGCAGCGGGGTGGTGGAGGTGGGGGACGCCGCGCCGCGCGCCGTGGGGCCGGGCGACGTGGTGCTGATCCCGCCCGATACCCGGCAGCGCATCACCAACGGCGGTACGACCGATCTGGTGTTTCTGGCGCTGTGCACCCCGCGCTTCACGTTCGACCGTTACGACCTGCTGGAGGAGGTGTAGCGGGCGCTCGGGCCGGGTGGAAATACTTCAATGCCGGCTTGGGGAGCGTCACAGGTTGTCCCTCGGCCCCAGCGTGTGCTTCTTCATCAACCGCCGCAACTGGTGATAGCCCAACCCCAACGCCTGCGCCGCCTGGGTTTGGTTGTGGCGCGCATCGCGCAGCGCGCGTTCCAGTAGCTCTCTTTCATAGGCCGCTACCGCCGCGGCGAAGTCGGCGTCGGGATGGGGGGCAGCGAGGGTCTGGGGGGCGGTCGCGGCGGCGCCTGGCCGCCAGGGGCTGGCGAAGGGGTCGAAGACGACGGTCTCGATGGGCTGCTCTTCGCCACGGTGCAGACAGACCGCGCGTTCGATAACGTTGCGCAGTTCGCGCACGTTGCCCGGCCAGGCGTACTCACACAGCGCCCGGCGTGCAGTGGGCGCAAACCCCGGAAAGAGCTCGCGCCCCAGCTCGCGGGTGATCTCCAGGGCGAAGTGGTCGGCCAGCGGCAGGATGTCGGCGGGGCGCGCCCGCAGCGGCGGCAGGGTGATGACGTCGAAGGCGAGGCGGTCGAGCAGATCGGCGCGAAACCGCCCCTCGTCGGCCATCTGCGGCAGGTCCACGTTGGCCGCGCCGATCACCCGCACCTCCACGTGCAGGGTCTCGCTGCCGCCCACGCGTTCGAACTCGCCGTATTCGATGACGCGCAGCACCTTCTCCTGCACCGCCAGCGAGGCACTGGCGATTTCATCGAGAATCAGCGTCCCGCCGTCGGCGCGTTCGAAACGTCCGATGTGGCGGCGTTGGGCACCCGTGAAGGCGCCCGCGTCGTGACCGAACAGTTCCGACTCCAGCAACGTCTCGGTAAGCGTGGCGCAGTTGACCTTGAGCAGCGGGCCGTCCCAGCGCCGCGACAGGTAGTGCAGACGGCTGGTGATCAGCTCCTTGCCGGTGCCGCGCTCCCCCACCACCAGGCAGGGTTTGTCGATGGGGGCGAGCTGCGAGACCCGTTCCACTACGTCGAGAAAAGCAGGATCTTCGCCAATGAGATTGGGGAGCGACTCCATGAGCAAATATTAGCGGAATACGCTATCTAATATCGCTATATATTCGTCGACTGCGCGATAAATTGAAACGTAGGTTGCACTAAGTGTTTGATTATTGGTGGCTCAGAGTCTGGCACGCTCCCTGCTCTAGTGAAGACAGACAATCTGTTCCGACCATGGAGATCAAACAATGGGTATTTTTTCCCGCTTATCGGACATCGTGAATTCCAACATCAACTCCCTGCTGGACCGGGCCGAGGACCCGGAGAAGATGGTGCGCCTCATGATCCAGGAGATGGAGGACACCCTGGTGGAGGTGCGTTCCGCCGCGGTCAAGGCCATCGCCGACAAGAAGGAGCTGGCCCGCAAGCTGGAGAAGCTGGAGGCGAGCCAGCAGGAGTGGGAGGAGAAGGCGGAGTTTGCGCTCACCAAGAATCGCGAGGATCTGGCCAAGGGCGCGCTGGTGGCCAAGGCCCGCCTGGGCGAACAGGCGGCGGCGGTGCGCGAGGAGCTGGCGCTCATCGAGGAGAGCCTGGCCCGCTACAACGAGGATCTCAGCCATCTACAGGCCAAGCTCAACGAGGCCAAAGCCAAGAAGAAGGCGTTCGAGATCCGCATGAACAGCGCCGAGAAGCGGGTTAAGATGCGGCGAACGCTCAACGACGGCCGCGTGGACGATGCCCTGGCTCGCTACGATTCGCTGGAGCGGCGCATCCATGAGCTGGAGGCCGATGCCGAGTCTTACGATCTGGGCAAAGGCAAGTCGCTGGACGACGAGTTCGCGGAACTCAAGGCCGAGGCCGGCGTGGAACGCGAACTGGAAGCGATGAAAGCGCGCCTCAAAGGCGGCGAATAACCCTTGCCGATGCCGCATCGGCTTGCCCAAGATGAAACGGACTCATGATCGACACACAGTTAATGGGGTATCTCTTCATACCGCTGGTCCTCTTTCTGGTCGTCGTTCTGCCCGTCTGGATCGTGTTCCACTACCTGACCAAGTGGAAACTGATGAAAGCGGGTGAGCTCGGCGAAGGCCGCGTCGCCGTGGATCGCAAGGAGCTCAAGCAGATGAGCGACACGGCGAAGAAGCTGGAACAGCGTATCGCGTCGCTGGAGAAGATCCTCGACGAAGAAGCACCCGGTTGGAGGAACCGATGAGCCACTGCCACGTACATTTCAAACATCGCCACCGCAAGGGTGATCACTCGCACCGGTCGGGGCCCGTGCGCCGCGTGACGCGCGGCTTGGCCGAGCGCTTCGGTGTGCCGCGCAAGCTGGTGCTGGCCGGGTTCATCGTCGGACTCATCATCAACGTGCCGCTCACCATCTTCCTGTTCCTCGTGGCGCTCTACTGGGTGGATCACCCCGAAAAACTGGAGAGCAAACTGGAACGGCTGGCCGAGAAGGCGCGCCACTGGTGGGCAAACTTCGGCGCCAAGCCGGCGCGCGGTGCGGCCTATGCGGGGGCGGGCGGCGTCGATCCGGGTGAAGAGATCGATTTCGCCGACCTGCGCCGCCAGTTCGACGACCTGGAGCGGCGCGCCGGCGACATGGAGGCCCACGTTTCCTCCGAGGAGTTCCACCTGCACAAGGAGTTCGATCGCATGCGCGACGGTGACAAGGGGAACCGTTCGTAGGAGCGGCGAAAGCCGCGAACCATCAGTCTCGGTTTTCGCGCAAAAGCGCAAATGTAGCTGCAAACCTGGCGATCGTGGCGTCGCTGCGCGAGTCGCAGCCCAACAAAACCGTGCGGCCCGTCCGCCCCTACCCCTCCTCCAGCAACCCCCACCGCTTGTGCCAGTCGACGATCGCCTCGTCGGGGTAACGGTCGAAATGGCGCTGACCGGCACTCTCCGCCACTTCCACCCACGGCGCCTTGAAGTCGAGCATGATGTGTACCGTCTCCGGCGGCACCGGTAGCGGCGTATCGATGGCGGAGGCGAAGGGGTAGACCCACTCCGGCCAGCGCGGATCGGCCACCCACAGCGCGCTTCCGCAGGCGGTGCAGAAGTAGCGTTTGCCGGGGCTGGTGACCATGCGTCCGGGATGCCCTTTGTCTTCGACGCGCGCCTGGTGAAAGGCCAAGCGTCCCTGCTCGTCGGTTACCTCCAGCGTGTCGGCTTGGCCCATGATGTTGATGGCGTAACCGCCCCCGCCGCCGGTCTTACGGCAGATGGAGCAGTAGCAGCGCATGTAGGGGTACGGCGT
>JBNKCG010000043.1:0-5743 GCA_050287605.1 Gammaproteobacteria bacterium
CGGCGGCCGCCAGGGTGTCCAATCCCGCGCCCAGCTCGGGGAGCAGCGCCTGGCCCGCTTCGGTGAGCAGCAGGCCGCGGCTGAGGCGCCGAAACAGCCTGACGCCCAGCGACTCCTCCAGCGCCTTGACCTGGTGGCCGATGGCCGCCGGGGTGACGTGCAGTTCCTCGGCCGCCTTGGTGAGGCTGAGGTGGCGGCCCGCGGCTTCGAAGGCGCGCAGGGCGTTGAGGGAAGGTAGACGTCGCGACATGAGCAAAGTATTGCATAGAAAAACTAAAAGATGACGGAGAAATGATCGTTTGTTGTTATGGAAGCAAATACATAGTGTTACGGGCAATCCTCGAATGAAGCACAGCGCATCGGGGTCCCGGATCGAAAGAGGAATATTCACATGAACGCACCACTGCGAAACACCGGATCGGTACCCATGATGGAAGAGCCGGGTCTGGCACGGCGTGTCGTTGATCTGGATCGGCGCTTGATGCCGCAGGGAGCGCCCGACGTTCCGATACTGACCGCTGAGCGCATCGCCTACTACCTGGAACGGGGCAGCCGACTGCGCTCCGAGTGGTGGATCGGGAAGATCAGCGCCGTGGGCCGGGGTGCCGGCCGGCTGCTGGGCGGTCGCAGGCGGGAGCGCGGCTTGCGACTCATCGCCGGCCGTGAAGCGACGCCCTGCGGCGGATCGTAAGGTGGAGCAGCGCCGGGGCGTAACGCACCCCGGCGCCGCCCCCGCCGCTCATGCCGCGGCGCGGGTGCCGACGGTTTCCAGTCCCGCCTCGATCCAATCCTGCTTCCCTTCCACGTACTCGTGCACGTTGGTGTAGCCCATGGCGCTGAGCTTGTGTGCCGCCTGCGCCGAGTTCTGGCACGAGGTGCTGGCGCAATAGACCACCACCATCGCCGTCTTGTCGGTGAGCACTTTGGGTGCCAGCGTCTCGATCTCATCGACGTTGATGTTGATCGCGCCGGGCAAGTGCTCTTCGGCGAAGTAGTTGAAGGGTAGCGCCTCCACCAGCGTCACGGCGCTGCCGTTGGCGAGATGGGTGCGAAGGGTATCGCGGGAGATGGTACGGATCATGGGTGTGCTCCTTTGCTTGCGTTGGGTTAGTGGTTGCAATTGCAACCAGTTGCAACAGTCAAGCACAGGAAAGTTGTAATTGCAACTACCTTGTCTCATACTGCGCCCATGAGCGATTCCCCCCAATCCGCAACCGTCGCAGCCTGGGCGCGCCTGTTCCGTGCCTCCAAACTCCTGCTGGAGCGGGCGGAGAGCGATCTCAAGGAAGCCGGGCTCCCGCCCCTGAGCTGGTATGACGTGCTCTACGAAGTGCACTCCGCGCCGGGTAGTTCGATTCGCCAGTTCGAACTGGGTCAGCGGGTGTTGTTGCCCAAGTACAACTTGTCGCGACTGCTCGATCGGTTGGCGAACGAGGGGCTTGTGGACCGCAGTCCCTGTGCGGATGACAAACGTGGCACGGTGGTGACGTTGACCGCCCAGGGAAGGGCGCTGCTCAAACGTATGTGGAAGATCTACGGAACCTCCATCCAGCGCCATTTCGGCGAACGGGTTCCGGCGGCCGAGATCGAGCAACTGGCCGCCGCGCTGCAACGTTTGATTGACTGAAGGTCTGCGCTAGAAGCGAAAATCTTTGACCACGAAGTACACAAAGGACGCGAAGTTTAAAACCCAACCCTCTGGAACCGTTCCTCAACAATTCCATTCATCTACCTCAGCAGCGTTCGCTGAACTGGCAGGTTTTCGGGCGTTCAAACTTTGTGTACTTCGTGAACTTTGTGGTTAATGGGTTTTGAATTTTGATAAAAGCGAAAATCTTTGACCACGAAGTTCACAAAGGACACGAAGTTTAAAACCCGACCCTCTGGAACCGTTCGCCCAGCAATTCCATTCATCCACCTCAGCGGCGTTCGCTGAATTGACAGGTTCTCGGAAGTTCAAACTTCGTGCACTTTGTGGTTAATAGGTTTTGAATTCTGATAAAAGCGAAAATCGTTGACCACGAAGTACACAAAGTTCGCGAAGTTGAACCTCTAAACCCTTGGAGCATTGCGCCTGGCCATCTCAGGCGCCAGCGCAGTGGTCTTCGCCGAATTGACAGGTTTTAGGAAGTTTAAACTTTGTGTACTTCGTGTACTTTGTGGTTAAAACAAGTTTCTTTCACACCAACCCCGCCTTAATCATTCTCCCCAAGTCGCTCCCCGCGAAGATGTGCAGGTGGAAGTGCAACACCTCCTGGTGCGCGTCGGGGCCGGTGTTGGCCAGCACGCGATAGCCGCCGGGGCGCAGGCCCAGCAGTTCTGCAACTTTCTGCGCCGCACGGTAGAACCCGGCGACCGCTTCAGTGGGAGCCTGAGAGGAGAAATCGTCAAACGACACGTACTCGCCCTTGGGGATCACCAGCACGTGCACCGGCGCCTGCGGCGCAATGTCGTGAAAGGCGAGGGCGTATTCATCCTCGTACACCTTGTCGCAGGAGATCTCGCCGCGCAGGATCTTGGCGAAGACGTTGTTGCGGTCGTAGGACATCGATAACTCCATATTTTGTAGGGTAGTGGGTGCGTCTGCCGAGCTGCTGCAACAGTGTAACCCGCCTATTGCACCAGGGGCTCGGTCTCGGGGGCAACGCGGCGTGTCGTCGGGTCTGATTCACTTGAGCGCTTCGCCAGGTTGAACCTTGAGCCGGCGGCGCGGGTCAACACGGTATTCTCCCTAGCGCAGGGGCATGGCCATGGCACTCACGCGGCGACGCTATCTCTTCGGCCTGGCGGGCATGGCTGCCGCCGGAACCCCCATCGTATCGATGGCGGCACTGCTGGCCACGCCGCCAGGGCCCACCGGCCCCTTCTATCCCGACGAACTGCCCGCCGACGGCGACAACGACCTGACCCGTGTGCAGGGCCGGGCAGGTATCGCGCGTGGCGAGATCACCGAACTCAGTGGCCGGCTGCTCGACCTCAACGGCCGTCCCATCGCCGGTGGCCGCATCGAGATCTGGCAGTGCGACGCCAACGGCCGCTATCACCACCCACGCGACGGCGGGCGAGCGCTCGATCCCGATTTCCAGGGCTTCGGCCACACCGTGACCGCTGCCGACGGGGGCTACCGCTTTCGCACCATCAAGCCGGTGCCCTACCCGGGGCGCACGCCGCACATCCACATGGCCGTATTCGCGCCCGGCCAGGGGCCCTTCGTCACCCAGCTCTACGTGCGTGGCGAGCCACGCAACGCCGACGATTTCCTGTTCCAGCGCATCCCCAGTGATCGGCGGCCGGCGGCGACCACGCAGTTCGCGCCCTCGCAGCGGGCGGACGCGGCGCTGGAGGCGGTCTTCGACCTGGTGTTGGGCATCACCCCGCCGGCCTGAATCGCGAAGCCGTTCAGGTCCGCAGGCGGCGACGCGGTCGCCGGTATTTCCCACGCATCGAACTCCGCGCGCCGTTGCGCGTCTAACACCGGTTAGACCTTCGTTTTGAATTATTAATCAATCAGTTACGTTTGATGGGGGTGTGTCGAAGCGCGACCTCCATCACAACCCGCCGCCTGCACCCCCGCCATACTGCCCACCCGCCTGAGCCACGAAGGCGGGCCTATCCCCGGACTCAAACAAGGAATCATCATGGAAGTCTCGCTCGTTCACCATCGACACGCTCCGCACGGCGCCGGGTTCACCGGTCTGCTCACCCAGCTCTCCACCCTGATGGCGGTACTGTTCTCCACCATCTTTGTCATCTACGCCATGTACCTGTGCGGCATCTCCGTCTACCAGCTCTTCGGTGCCACCGGCTCGAAGACCGACCTGGTGGAGAGTCTGGTCAAGTCGGTGAATTTCGCCATCGTCGGGCTCGCGGTGTTCGAGCTCGCCGTGAGCATCCAGCAGGAGTACGTGGGCCGCGACCACAAAGGCAACGTCATCCAGCAACTGCGTCGCAGCGTTGCGCGCTTCATCAGCGTCGTCTGCATCGCGCTGTCGCTGGAGAGCTTGATGATGGCTATCAAATACAGTCAGCTCGACCTGGCAGGCAATCTCTACTATCCGGTCGCCATCATCATCGGCGCGGCCGTGCTGTTGCTGGCGCTGGGCGTGTTCCTCCATCTCACCCGCAACGAGGCGTCGGATGAAGCCAGCGGCCTGCATCGCTCTGCCAACCACGCGCCGGTGGCGGCCGATTCCCACGCCTGACCTGCGGCTTGATCCCATCCCCATTCTGCGCGTTAATGAGCGCCCGGCGCACCGCGCGTGCCCGGTCTCACGTCCGAACGATGGGGAAAGCGATGAAAAGACTTCCTACCGATCTGTCGCAGATGAAGGGTGTCAAACCCATTGCCATCCTGACCGCCTACACCTGCCCCGTCGCCCGCGGCATCGAGGAGGCCGGCGTGCCGGTCATCCTGGTAGGCGATACCGTGGGCATGGTGGAGATGGGTTTCGACAGCACCCGCGAGGTGACCATCGAGCACATGGAATACCACGTGGGTGCCGTGCGCCGCGGCGCCAAGAACACGCACATCATCGGCGATCTTCCCTACCTGACGGATAGCGATCCCGAGATCGCCCTGGCGAGCGCGAAACGGCTCATGGCCGCCGGCGCGGACAGCATCAAGCTGGAGGGTCCCAAGCTCGACGTCATCGCCCATCTGGTGGCCAACGGCATCCCCGTGGTGGGCCACACGGGCCTGACCCCGCAAACCGCGAAGAGCTTCAAGCAGGTGGGCGGCACCAGCAGCGAAGCGGAAAGAATCACGCAGGAGGCGTTGGAGATTCAGAACGCCGGCGCCTTTTTGATCGTTCTCGAGCACATCCCCTACGCCCTGGCGGGAGCCATCACCCGCGCGTTGAGCGTCCCCACCATCGGCATCGGCGCCGGCCCCGATTGCGACGGGCAGGTGCTGGTCATCAACGACGCGCTGGGACTGGGCGACTACTGGCCGCCGTTCTCCAAGCAGTACGCCCACGTGAGTCGAACCATTTTGCAGGTGGCGAGGGACTTCGCATCGGAGGTGGACTCGCGCGAGTTTCCCAACAACATCATCCAGCTTACCGGCGCGGGCAAAAGCTAGCCTGTCGAAACGCCAAGACCTCGGCACAACCTACCCCCTCTCCCCTCGCGGGAGAGGGTGGGGGTGAGGGGGTAAATACAATATTCATTGTTCTCCCCTCGCGGGATGACTCCAAGGATGGAGGAGGTAGAACGAAGCAGGAGCCCGAGTCGAGAGGGTGGGGGTGAGGGGGCTAAGCCGCCCAACCTATGCAGACTAAACACCGAAACCGTTATCTGGTGTCAGGTGCCCTGGTGGTGGCCATCCACATCCTCGGCCGCTGGCTGATGTCCATTTACGGTCTCGATCCGCCGTACATCTACTTCAACGTGGGCATGTTGCTCTACCTCGGTTCCATCTTTGCGGGTATCGCGCTGGCGCTGGCGATTTTCGTGCACGTCATCAGGCATTCGAGCGGCAAGGGCGTGTAGGTTCGGGTCGTGGAAAAGCCAACGGCGTTTACCACAGCGTTCGCGAAGTAAAAAAAAGAGCCCAGGCATTCGCCTGGGCTCTCCTGTTTGGTGCCGACGGTTTGTCGACAGCCAGTGCGTACTAAAACCGCTGCGCGGGATTGACCGTCTCGCCGCCGAGCAGGCTGTATTCCACCAGCGAACCGTCGTACAGCTTGGTCTTCTTGTTGCCGACGATTTCGTGTGAGACGAACCACACCCCGGAGGCCAGGTG
>JBNKCG010000044.1:0-23230 GCA_050287605.1 Gammaproteobacteria bacterium
CGCGCTGGTGGTGTTGTCGATTGGCCTGTTGGGTTTGGCCGGGATGCAATTGACCGGCATGCAGAGCAATCAGGATGGATATTTGCGGTCCCAGGCGGTCGCGATCGCTTACGACATGGCAGACCGGATTCGCGCCAATCCCACCGGCATGAAGAACAGTCTGTACGACAACATCAGCGTTGATAATTCAAGTTCGCCAACCACGCCGACCTGCGGTACCACGTCGGCGTGTACCGATAGCACGGGTGCGGGGATGGCGACGTTGGATCTATTCCAATGGGCGCAATATTTCATCAATCCGACGCTTCCCGGTGGGGTGGGGACCGTCGAGTGCAATATTCCCGGGTCGGCGGCGGTTTGCGCCCCCAACAATGCGTGCGCTTGCACAATCTCCGTGCAATGGAACGAGAGGGCGCGGACCCAGCAGACGGCGACAACCTCCAGTTTTGCGTTGGCAATGCAGTTGCAATAGGGATTAATACTCGATGAAGAATTCACGCCCTGTAGTGATCGTCGAACGGAGACCCGCGATTCCGGTAGTGCGGTCCGTTGACCGCCAGTCGGGCATGTCGCTGGTCGAGGTCATGGTGGCCATCACCATCAGCCTGATACTGATGGCCGGTGCCATCCAGATCTTCGTGGGCAACAAGCAGGCCTACCGTGTCCAGGACAGTCTGGCAGAACTGCAGGAGAACGGCCGCTTTGCCATCGATACCCTGAAGTACGCAGTGCGTATGGCGGATCACTGGGGAAGCGTAGAAGCCGATGCGGTCAAAGTCGGTGGCGGTGTGTCGGTCAGCAACGATTGTGCTACCGGATGGGCGGTCAATCCTGCGGTTGTCAGCGCAGCGGGGCAGGGGTACGGGATATTCGGGTTCGAGGGTCAGGCTTCGTCTCCTTTGGGAACCTGTATCCCCAACGCGGACTACGCCGCCAATACCGATGTTCTGGTGGTGCGCTACGGTGACGGATCGGCGGTGCCGTTTTCCGTGGCGAGCGATTCTGCAAACGCCAATCGTCTGTACCTGCAATCGGAGATCCAGCGCCAGTCGGTCATCGTTCCGGGATCCGGGGTGACCAACGCTGCGAACACCTTTTACTTTCCCTTCAAAGCCGAGGTCTATTTCATTCGTCCCTGCAACGTACGGTCGGGGCCGCAATGCGATGCCAGCGCGGACAACGGCGAGCCGATACCCACGCTGACGCGCTTGTCGTTGAACGGGCAGTCGATGACGCAGCAAACGTTGATCAGCGGCGTTGAAAATTTCCAGCTCGAATACGGTGTGGATACCGACAATGACCAGGAAGTCGAACAGTGGCTGACGGCCAACAACGTGGCATCGAGTCAATGGGATGATGTCATGGCGGTTCGACTCAGCGTGCTGGTGCGGTCGAATACCCAGGATTTTACCTATGTCGACGTCGATAACGGCCAATACGATATGGCGGGAGTGAACGACGTCCCAATTCCAACTGGCAGAGAGCACTACTACCGTAAAGTGTTTATGCACGTGGTCCAGGTGCGCAACAGGAGTCGCGGCTGATGAATGTGAAATCTCAGCAGTTGCTTAATCGGTTCCGACATGAACGCGGCGCCGTATTGGTGATCAGCCTCATCTTCCTCGCGGTGTTGACGCTGGTGGCGGTCGTGGCCATGCAGTCCACGGTGTTGGAACAACGCATGAGCGCCAACATGGCGTTCAAGGCGAGAACCACCGAATCGTCGGAAGCGGGACGGTTGGCCATCGGGCAGGTCATGGAAAGCTACGTCTTTTACCAGGAGTGGCCGGCACCCAACGGTACGGGTTTGTCTGGCTTGTTCAACATTCCTGACGGGCTGACGGTGAATGACAACGACACGGATGGCAAATGGGACGATATCCTGTCGATTACCGCGCCTAGCGGGTACCCGATTCTGGACTACACCACTCCATCGCAAGCGGTTTTCAATAATGGCGCAGCAGATCCGGCGCTGCGACTGCAGAGCTCAATGTATGTCTTTCAGGTGGCCAAAGGTGCCAGGACCGGCTCGGGCTCCGCCAAGTGGCGTGGGTACTACGGTCTAGGCAAGAGTCTGGGCGGTGGTTCCGGATACGTGCTCTACGACATTCGCAGCGTCTCGGCGAACGGTGCCGGCGGGGCGCGAACGGTAACTGCGACGGATTACATGGGAATTCCCAAGCCGTAAGCTTTGAGGACAGGGTTATGTACGCGAAAAACAGTCAGTGGGTAGCCGGATTGCAGGGGCTAATGGTTGGAGCGCTTCTGGGTGTCTCGACACTTGGCGGTGTGGCGCGAGCCGAGGTCTCTTCCCATACCATGTCGGAGTTCACATCGTATCCGATCACCGTGTCCGATTCGGTTCCCCCTGAGGTCGTCATTGCGGCTGCCAATGACCACTCGCTGTTCTTCAAGGCCTATAACGACTATACGGATTTGGACGGCGATTTGCCCGGCGGAGATGCGGCGATCGAAACGACGTACAAGAACAGCATCGACTACTACGGCTATTTCGACAGTTACAAGTGCTACAACTACGACACGTCCAGCCTGCGTTTCGAGCCCGTCGGCGCGACCGCCAACAAGTACTGCAATTCGGTGAGCGGGGCGGCGTGGAGTGGGAACTTCCTCAATTGGGTGTCCATGTCGCGTATCGATATCGTGCGCAAGATTCTGTTCGGTGGGCATCGACGCGTTGATTCTGCAACTGAAACTGTTTTGGAACGGGCATTTATACCTAATGATGCCCATAGCTGGGCGAAGTTCTACAACGGAAGCGATCTCAGTCAGTTGACACCTTTCAGCAGTGCATCCGGTGTCACGATTTGTAATACAACGGTACCGAGCGACAGTACAAAAACTTCCCAACAGTTGATGTCCGATCCACCTATGATGCGCGTCGCCCGTGGGGACTTTTCGCTGTGGGCGGCCAACGAACGCTGGCAATGTCGCTGGTATGAAGAGAAGGAACGGTACGATTCCAGCTTCAATAACGGAAACGATCCATCGAAGTCCGGGATCAACGCCTCAAGCCACAACCCACGAAGTGCTTCCGATATGCTGGGCGAGTACGTTGTACGCGTACATGCGTGTGTGTCGTCTCTGATTGAAAATGAAAGGTGCAAACAGTATCCCAATGGCAACTACAAACCTGTTGGTTTGCTGCAGAAATATGGCGATGACGACCAACTGAAGTTCGCTATGTTTGCCGGGTCGTACAATAAGAACAAATCGGGCGGCATTTTGATCAAGAACGTCGGTACCATAACCGACGAGATCAATTCGTCCACAGACGGAACCTTCTCGAAGGTTGCATTGAGCGCTTCGAATAACGGAGTCGCGAACAACACGGCGGAAGGGATCATCAATGCCTGGAGTCTCTTTCGGATCGTCAATTATAAATTCAGCGATGGCACCTACGGTACCAGCGGGATGAGCTCGAACAATTGTACGTGGGGAAGAAGCTCGTTTAGTGACGGGCAGTGTCAAAACTGGGGTAACCCGCTGGCGGAGATTATGCTGAACGCCTGCCGTTACTTGGCGAACGAGGGTGTGAGCGGCACGTTCAGGAGCAATCCCAGTGCGATGATAGACGGCTTGCAGACGCCCATTTCCTGGTCGGATCCCTTGGATGCTACGAATTACTGTTCACGCCTTAGTTTGGTGTTGTTCAACGGTAGCACGATCTCCTACGACGCCGATCAGTTGGACGGTAACAGCGAAGGTGTGGACGCGATCATCGACAACGACAGCGTGACGTCGGCGGGATTGACGGATGCTGTCGGCGCAGCGGAAGGGATTCATGGCAACGACTATTTTGTCGGCGAGAACGGTACCGACAACAATCAGCTCTGTACTTCAAAGACCGTTTCAAGCCTTGGAAACGTGGAGGGTATCTGTCCCGAAGCGCCGCGGCTGGACGGAAGCTACCGGGTGGCCGGATTGGCCCACTATGTCCATACCAACGATATACGTCCTGACAACGACGCCCCATCCGAAGCGTTGAAGGGGTCGCAGACCATCGACACCTATGCGGTTTCGCTGTCGAAAGGGTTGCCGCAGGTGACCATTCCGGATCCTTCCAACACCAACTCGACGTTGGCGACCATCCTTCCGGCGTGCCGCAACTCCAGCCTGTCCCCGGAGGGGAACTGCACCATAGTCGATTTCAAAATCGTTTCGCAGAACGCCGCGGCGGGAACCGGTAAGTTCTATGTCAACTGGGAAGACAGCGAGCAGGGCGGTGACTACGACCAGGATATGTGGGGAACGATCGATTACGCAATCGTTGGTAACCAGATTACGGTGACGACCGACGTGCATGCGCAATCGACCCCTTATGCAATGGGCTTCGGATACATCATCAGCGGAACGACCAATGACGGTTTTCATGTCCATTCAGGTATCAACGGCTTTACGCGGGCTGATACGACGGGTGCTACTGCGTGCTCCAATTGTCAGTCCGGAGACGCCGCTACATCTTCTACATATACAGCGGGTACTTCGTCGGCTTCGCTATTGAAAGATCCCTTGTGGTATGCGGCGAAATACGGTGGGTTTAGCGATCAAAACGGCAACAACCTTCCGGATCTGCAGTCCGAATGGGATAGGGAAAACAATAATACGGGTCTCCGTACGCCGGACGGTATCCCGGACAACTATTTTTACGCGTCAAACCCGCTGTTCCTGGAAGCGTCGCTCGACAAAGTGTTTGAGAAAATTACGAAGCGATCGTCATCAGGAACGGCGGCGGCGGTCGTGGCCAATAGTGCCAGCGGAGAAGGGGCTATCTACCAAGCCTACTACGTACCGAAACGTGTAAGTTCAAACAGCGAAGCAACATGGATCGGTAGTCTACACGGGCTGTGGGTGGACAGTGCGGGACTACTTCGTGAGGATACCCAACAAAATGCGGTTCTGGATGATTATGACCACGACCTAGTAGTCGAGTTTTACTATGACGAGGTGGAAAAGAGGACCAGGTTCAGGCGTGTAACTAGTCTGGATCCGAATGTGTTTGAGCGGGGGACGGTTGGGAATTTTGATATCGAGGATCTTAGACCTATTTGGAACGCTCGGGAGGAATTGTCGGGCGTTTCGAATGTGACTACACAGAGATGGTATGGCGCTTCCGCAGCCGGCGGCCGGTTTATTAAGACCTGGGTCGATGAGGATCTAGACGGGATAGTGGACGCCGGGGAGTATATGGACTTTACCGCGGGTAATGTTACCGCAACCAACTATGGTTACTTCGATGAGCCATCGGAGACCGCAGCAGATACATTGGTGAACTATATTCGCGGTCAGGAAGTCGCTGGTTACCGGAATCGGACGGTGGATTTTGATGATGATGGCAATACGGAGGTGATGCGTCTTGGCGATATCGTCAACTCCACCCCCGTTGTCGTTGGGCGACCGGCTGAGAACATACATCTGTTGTTTGAAGATCAATCGTACCAGCCGTTTTTCTTCAAGTATCGCAACCGACGCCAGATAGTCTACGTGGGAAGCAACGACGGAATGCTCCATGCGTTTAACGCGGGTTTTTACAACCCGGTAACCAAGTCGTTTTCTACCACGGAGCCCGGATGCTCCACTTCGTGTGCGACGGCCCACCCGCTTGGCAGTGAGATTTGGGCCTACGTACCGGGTAATTTGCTACCGCACTTGAAATGGTTGGCGGATCCGGATTACACCCACGTCTACTATGTCGACGCGACGCCGTATGTGTTTGATGCGAAGATATTTCCGACGGATGCCACGCACGTAAACGGTTGGGGAACGGTGATGGTGGCAGGTTTCCGTCTTGGCGGAGGCCCAATGACGGTTGATACCGAAGGGGATGGTCTGGGTGTAAATAATGCCGACTCGGATACGTCGGACGACTTCACGTTCAGCTCTGCCTATGCGATTTTTGATATTACCGATCCTGAATCGCAGCCGGAATTGCTCGCCGAGATTCGTCTTCCCGGGCCCTCGTTTAGCACTAGCTGGCCCACGGCATTCGCGTTTTGGGACAACGCTACGGGTGACTACCAATTCTATCTAGGTTTTGGAAACGGGCCGAACAATCTGCATACCGCAACGAGTACAACCAATGCGTTTTGGTATGTCGTCGATCTGAAACAACCTTCAGCGGGTATTGTGCGCACATTCGACACAGGGGTTGGCAACAGCTTCGTCGGTAGCACGGTTACCGCGGATTGGGACCTCGATCTTCTGGACGATACGGTCTATTTTGGGGTGTCCGGAGGTCCGACGAGTGATTCGGGTCGGTTGATGCGCTTTGATGTCAACGAGGTAGGAAATTACGCATCTTGGACGGCCAGCATGGTAGACACGCTGGTGGACGCCCAGATGCCGGTCACTGCGACTCCGAGTGTCAGCTTCGATGAGTTGGGGAATCACTGGGTCTTCTTCGGGACAGGACGATTTATGGCGGAAGCGGACAAGACAAATACGGCACGTCAAGCTATCGTCGGAATAAAGGATGATGACACCGGTGCCGCTGTTTCGTTGTCTAGTAGCGCCGCCGGATCAACCGTAGTAGACGTTTCGGATATTCAGGTGTTTTCGGATGGAACCATTTTGGGCACGCTACCCACCGGTGTGAACACGTTCGGTGGACTGGAAAAGAAGATCGAAGAAGAGAAAGGCTGGATCAGGCGACTGAGTCCGTCGGTCTCGTCGGCGCCTAGCGAACGTGTGGTGACGGACACGGCGCTCATTGCAGAGACTCTGTTTGCAACGTCCTATACGCCAAATACGGATCTGTGCTTGCCGGAAGGAACAAGTGCCTTGTACGGTCTCTATTACAAGACGGGAACGGGTCATCCGGATGCGCCGGCGTTCGGTACATCGTATAACGCGACTCAGAACCTCGATGAGATCATTGACAAGGTCGACTTGGGTCGCGGGCTTGCGGCGTCGCCGTCGCTACATAGTGGGTCGCAGAACGGCAACAATGACGTGACTATCTTCTCGCAGACTTCGACCGGGAAGATCGAACGTACCGAGGCTAAGACCAAAGGCTACGTCCGCTCGGGTGAACTGAGTTGGCGTGAAATTCGAGAGTAGGGGGGATGTTCGTGACAACGATGACTCGAAGCCGTACAAATGCCGTCAGCCTGCTACGGGGGTTCACACTGATCGAGCTGATGGTGGTGGTGGCGATTGTCGGGATTATCGCGGCAATCGCCTACCCCGCCTATCAGAACAGCGTGTACAAGACCCGGAGATCCGACGGCCGGGGACCGCTGCTGGATGTGGCGGGGCGCCAGGAAAAATTCTTCTACTCCAACAATACGTACACGACAAACTTTGTCTCGCTCGGATATGGTACCAACGCGGCTAACGCGACGTCTCCCGAGGGCTACTACCTGCTCACGATAACTGCGGCAAATGCCACTGGCTATACCATAACGGCGACCCCACAGGGCGCGCAGGCGGCGGACCGATGCGGGACGCTCTCAATCGACGACCAGGGAACGAAATTGCCGACAACCGATGGTTGTTGGTGATAGTGCCGTGCGAGACCGACAGGGTTCGCACGGCACTGAGAAGTGAGTTCTCTGGCTAATCTTGGGCATCGAGGGGTTTGGTAACCTCCATGGCGAGGCTTTTGGGGAGAGAGAAGACTACGCTCTCCTGGGCGCCTGTGAGTTCGTTGCATGAGCGCGCTCCCCATTGCGTCAACTGCTCGACGACTTTCTGTACCAGTTCTTCAGGCGCCGATGCGCCGGCAGTTACGCCGACCTTCCGCTGATTAGCCACCCATTCGCGGCGCAGCTCTTCGGCACCGTTGATCAGATAAGCGGTTGAGCCGTAGCGTTCGGCGATCTCCTGCAGACGGTTAGAATTGGAACTGTTGGACGAGCCCACCACCAAGATCACTCCGCACTGTTGGGCCAGCAGTTTGACGACGTCTTGCCGGTTCTGTGTTGCATAGCAGATGTCATCTTTGTTGGGGCCACGAATCGTGGGAAAGCGATCTCGCAACGCTGCGATGATAGCGGCAGCGTCGTCGACCGAGAGCGTGGTCTGGGTTACGAAGGCCAGGTTTTCGGGATCGCCCACCACCAATTGTTCGGCTTCATTGACGTTCCCTACGATGTAGATGTGTCCGTTCGGACTATGGTAGCGACCTCTAGTTCCTTCAACCTCGGGGTGTCCGCTGTGGCCGATCAGTACGACTTCAGCTCCGGCTTTAGCGTGACGCGCGACTTCAAGGTGAACCTTGGTCACTAGGGGACATGTGGCGTCAAATACTTTCAATCCGCGCCGCTTGGCTTCGTCTTCCACTGCCCGTGGCACGCCGTGTGCGCTGAAAATGACGGTGGCGCCGTCGGGGATCTCGTCGAGTTCATCAACGAATACAGCGCCGCGCTCGCGCAGGTTTTCGACTACGTAGCGGTTGTGGACTACTTCATGCCGAACGTATATGGGCGGGCCGAACAGTTCAAGCGCGCGCTCGACAATGGAAATGGCGCGGTCGACGCCGGCGCAGAATCCACGGGGATTGGCGAGGAGTATTTCCATGGTGTTTCTCGGCGATTTGTGGCGGCCTGTGAGTGCGCCAGTCTAGCAAATCGCATTGTGGACGATGGGGTGAAATCGGATGAAACGTGCCGGATTCTGGGGTTATGAGAGGCTTCAGTTTCTGTCCCGCTTGGCTCGCGGTTGCCACAGCGCTTCGCTGCCGCCCTCCGCGCGCGCGAGTACCCGAGCGACAACAAAGAGCAGATCCGACAGGCGATTTAAATAGCGCGGCAGATGTTCGTTAAGCGGCTCCTGGTGCGCCAGAGTCACGAGGCGCCGCTCCGCGCGGCGGCACACGGTCCTGGCCAGGTGGCATGCGGCCGCCGACGTTGTACCGCCTGGCAGTATGAACTCCTTGAGCGGCGGCAGCTCGAAGTTGAGCCGGTCCAGGTCGCTCTCCAGGCGCTGGATAGACTCGGCGTCGATGGCTGCGTATTCGGGCAATGCCAGCTCGCCACCCAGATCAAACAGCTCATGTTGCACGCGAACGAGCACCTCGCTGACGGATTCAGGTATCGGCTGCGACAGAATCACGCCCACGTGGCTGTTGGTCTCGTCGACGGCGCCGATGGCTTCGATACGGGCGCTGTCTTTGTCGACACGGGATCCGCCGCCGAGGCCGGTGGTGCCGTCGTCGCCCGTGCGGGTGTAAATCTTGGATAGCCGGTGTCCCATTGAGTGTTTCCGAAGCGATTCAGGTGACTAACCTTAGCAGAGCCGCATCTGCCGGGATACGCTAAAATGCGGACTTTGCGGGGTTGCGGAAGCTGAAATAGGGCCGTTTGGGAGGCGCTAAGGGCCGGGTTCTGGGGGCTGCCAGGAACTCGATTCGACGCAGCTTGCGCAAAGAATTGGACTAGGTTTTAGCTGATTGACCACATCGACAACTAGCGGGGTCACGCTGCCTCATGGACAAGCACTCAACGATCATCGATCTGATTCGTCACGGCGAACCACAGGGCGGGCGGATGTACCGTGGCCAACAAGATGATCCGCTGAGCGAGTTGGGGTGGCGGCAAATGCGCGAGGCGACGGAAGGGTGCTGTGGCTGGCAGCGCATCGTATCGTCGCCGTTGCAGCGCTGCGCGAAGTTCGCAGCAGAACTTGCCAACACCCGCGCGCTGCCGTTGCAGGTGGATGAACGATTTCGCGAAATTAGTTTCGGCGTCTGGGAAGGGCGCACGCCGGCGGAATTGGAGGCGGAGGATCCGCAGCGCATGGCCGCTTTTTGGGACGATCCCGTTGTCCACTGGCCTGCGGGCGGGGAACCCTTCGATCGCTTTCAGGCGCGCATCGCTAGGGCGTTGGATGATTTGCTGGATACCCACGCCGGCGAACACTTGCTGCTGGTCGCGCATGGCGGGGTGATTCGCGCAATTCTGTTCCACGTTCTGGGTGTACCACCGCGCAACTTCTTTCGTATCCAGGTTCCCTACGCGACCATCAGCCGCTTACGGGCGGACGGTCGCGGCCATCGTCCCCATCTGGTGTTTCACGGCGGGCAGCCGTAACCGGTTGACGTGCCGAGCAGCAACATTGCCTGGACGGGAAGCGGTGGCGTGGTGAGACGCCTCGCCGGCGCGCATGCTTTGCTGCTCGCCGTCTGGGTGTGCGGCACGTGTCTGACGAGCGCCGCCGGTGCTGACGATGCGCTGCGCCTGAAAGACGCCGCCGGGACGGTCGTGGAATTGCCGCATCCGGCGCGGCGCATCGTCAGTCTGGCTCCCCACGTCAGCGAACTGCTGTTCGAGATCGGCGCCGGCGATCGACTGGTGGGTGCCGTCGAGTTCAGCGATTATCCGCCGGCGGCCACGCGCGTTCCGCGCATCGGTGACAACCAGAACCTGGACTTGGAGCGTTTGCTGGCGCTGCGTCCGGAGCTGATCGTCGGTTGGTGGTCGGGGAACCGCCCCCAAGCGATCGAAAAGCTGCGTGCCTTGGGACTTCCGGTCTACCTCAGCGAACCGCGTCGGCTGCAACAGATCGCGCCGTTGATGCGCACTCTGGGGCGATTGAGCGACCACAGCGACAGTGCAGAGGTTGTTGCCTCCGCCTTCGAACGACGGCTTGCCGAACTGCGTGCGCGTTTTGCGCAACGCACCCCCGTCCGGGTCTTCTTGCAGGTGTGGGATCAGCCGCTGATGACGCTCAACGGCGAGCACTTGGTGAGTGACGTTGTCGCCCTTTGTGGCGGCGTCAACGTCTTCGCGAGCCTCGGTCAGCTGGCACCCAGTGTCCCGCCGGAAGCTGTCTTGGCGGCCGATCCCGAGGTCATCGTCGTAGCGGAGCCGGACCAAGGGCGCGAAGACGGGTTGGCGCAGTGGCGGCGCTGGCCTCGGTTGCGGGCGGTGGAACAGGGGCAGCTGTATCGCATTGACCCCGATCTCCTCCAACGTCCCACCAGCCGCATCCTGCGCGGAGCCGAGCATTTGTGTCGGTTGCTGGATCAGGCACGCAGCCGGATCGGCGGCTCAACCAGTCAGTAGAAACCGCACGGGGATCTCGACGCTGAGGGGTGCGACGGGCGCACCGGCGTTCAGCACGATAGGCAGCGCTTGGATGCCGCGGGCATTGTGCAGTGCGCTATCGTCGAGCAGCCGATGACCGGAGCTGGTGGCGAGCTCCACGCCGGTGACATGTCCTTGCGGCGTAACGACGAACCGCAGGTGCACCACCCCTTGCCAACCGCGGCGTCGGGCCAGCAGCGGATAGTCGAAGCCGCTTTGCAGACGCTGGGTGAGGTGGATGCGCACCTGGGCGCGCCACTGGGCAAGCTGTTCGGTGCTGGGCGCCGATGAAGCGGGAGGCAGTAGTCGGTCTGGATGGATTGGCGCACCGTTGCTGGCAGTCACCGGTGCTTCGGCAGGCGTGATGTAGGTGCGCTTCGTGGTGCGCTCGCGCAAGGCATGCGTTGTCCGCGCCGTGCGTGCGCGGGGGGGCACGGAGATCGTCGGGCGTGATCGCGTCGGCGCTGCGTTTTGTTGCTGGTCGGGCTCAGAGAGGGTATGCCCCGCTTGGACCGGTGTCGCAACGTGCGAGTCGCGACTCGTGAGTTCCGGCATCGGAGCGAGCACCGCGCGCAGCGCTGTGTTGGTCGGCGCAACGTTGGGTGTGACAGGCGTCAACAGCGGTAAACCGGCCGCCAATAACGCAAGATGGACCGCACCGGACAGTAGTCCAAATTGGATCAGCCGCGACCGGTGGATCATGGTCCGGTATCCCCCTCAATCACGCGGCGCGTAGCGCAGCCCCACAAACAGGGAACGCTCGGGTGTGTTGAAGCCGTAGGCCAGTTCATACTTCTTGTCCAGCGCGTTGTCGAGGCGTAGCTCCAGTGCCAGTTCGCGGCTGATGGCGTAGTTGGCGAACAGGTTGAGCACGCCGTAGCCGGAAAGCCGAATACGTGTGGTGGGGAAGGTGTTGAAGTTCAGCTCGTCGCGCGTGGAACTGACGAATACTTCGCCGCCGTAATTCCAGTGTTCGACGTTGTGCGTGGCGCGCAGCGTCGCCTTGTTGTCGGGTCGACGCAGCAGCCGGGTGTCGTTTTCGTTGTCGCGCGCGTCCTGGAAGGTGAAGGTGCCCGCGTAGTTCCAATTTCCGTGGCGCACCGCGTACTCCACTTCCAACCCTTTGAGCGTTGCGCTGTTGATGTTGATCGCCTGGGCGTCGATGCCTTCGAAAGCGATCAGATCGTCGACGTCGGTCCGGTACAACGTCGCGCGCACCTGGGCGGTGTCGGAGAGCTGCCAACGCAGCCCGATTTCCAGGGTTTCCGACTGTTCGGGTTTGAGGTTCGGATTGCCGGCGTAGAGGTAGGTGCCGCCGCCGAAGAAGTCGTAGCCGGGATGGTAGAGCTCGTTGATGTTGGGAGCGCGGAACGCGGTGCCGTAAGAGGCCAGCAAGCGGGTGATCTTGTCGAGCCGATAACTCCACCCCAGCTGTCCGGTGGTCTCGCCGCCGAAGGCGCTGTGCCGGTCGCGGCGCAAGGCCACCTGCAGATCGTGCACGGTGCCGGTGTATTGGTACTGGGCGAACAGTGCGCTGTTGTCGGCGCTGCGGTCGAACACGGTGGTGTCGCTGCTGCGATCGATGTTGAGGGCGTCGTCCTCGTAGTAGCTCAGGCCGGCACTCAGTACTTGGTTAGCGCTCAGCGCCACATCGTTCTGCCAGTCCAGGCTGGTACGGTGAGTTTCGGCGTACGAAGGGAAGTCGGATGCGGTTTCCAGTTCATCGATGGCGTGGCCCACAGTCAGCGTTTGGGTCCAGTCGGCGCTGGTGGCGTGCGTCAGACGGGTCTGCAGTGTCTGGTTGATGCTTTGCTGCTTGCCGACATCGAACTCCACCTCGTCTTCGCTGCGCCATAGCGACACGGAAAGTTGCGTGGACGGGCTGAGATCGGCGTCCAATCCGGCGCTGAGACCGGTGGTGTCGTAGCCGTCGTTGTCGGGGTCGTAGGTGAAGGTATTTTTGCTGTTCTGGGCCGAGAAGCTGTCGGCGCGGCGTCGCTCGGCGCTGATGCGGTAGCGCACCCGCTCACCGCCACCCACGCCCGCCTGCACGCCGCGGGTGCCGAAGCTGCCCGCCTCAACGCGTACGAATGGCTTGGACACCTGGCGCGTGAAGATCTGTATTACGCCGCCGATGGCGTCCGAACCGTACAGCGCGGCGCGCGGGCCGCGCACGATCTCGATGCGCTCGATCTGAGCCGGGGACAGGTGCTGCCAGGCGAAGGCGCCGCTGGTGGCGGAAGCAGCGCGCACGCCGTCGATCAGCACCAGGACGTGATTGGAGGCGCTGCCGCGCAGGAAGACGCTGGTGTCGCTACCCGGTCCGCCAGTGCGCGCGATGTCGATGCCGGGCACCAGACGCAGCACCTCCACCATGTCTTTGGGATGTGCACGGTCCAGGTCGCTGCGGTCGATGACGGTCACCGAGGCGAGCGACTCGTCTGCGGTTTCGGCGATGCGCGATGCCGTCACGATCACCTCGGTGTCGGTCGGGGGTTCGGCGTGCAGGGTTGTGGAAAAAATGGTGATGAGTAGTACGGTACCGATACGACATAGTGACATGTTTCCTCCCGGCGTGCGCCCACCCGCGCATCTGCTCGTGGTTGAGATGGACAGGGAGGTACTGGGGAGGAGGGGGTCGATCCACCGCCGCACAGCCCGCCGCTGTCTGTTGCGTGCGCTTCGGGCCGGTCTCCGGGCTTGTGAGCCGAAGCCGATGGCTTCGGGGTGGATCGCCTTCCCATGTCGCGTGGGACACAGTGGCAGGATGATCCACCACAACTCACTTACCGTTGCGGGGGCAGCGCCGGACTTGCCTTGCGGCTCACCGGCTTCCCGTTTCACCCGTCGGAGGAAACTCCTCGGGGCACCTAAAGCGGTGCGGGAACTCTAGTGAGTCGACCGGCGAAAGTCAACGCGGCAGCCAGAGGTCGCGGTCGTGATGGCGGATGCGTTCGATGGGATGCTGATAGAGCGCCTCGAGGGTGGCGGCGTCGATGACCTCGACGCTGGGACCGGCGACGGTTTCGCCGTGACCCAGCAGCAGGAGCAGGTGATCGCAGTAGCGGGTGGCGAGGTTGATGTCGTGCAAGATGACCAATAACGCCTTGCCGCTTTCCGTGGCCAGTTGGCGCAGGTGGGCGAGCACCTGGATCTGGTGGTGCAGATCCAGGTGATTGGTGGGCTCGTCCAACAGCAGGACGGCGGGGTCCTGGGTGAGCAGCGTGGCCAGCGCCAGACGGCGCCGTTCGCCGCCGGACAGCGTCGACACCAGGCGTGTTTCGAGCTCGCCGATGCCCATTTGGCGCAGCGCATGTTGCGCACGTTGGACATCGTCCGCGCTCTCCCAGGCCCAGCGGCCCAGATGGGGGTGGCGGCCGATGAGGGCGGTCTCCAGCACCGTGGCAGGGAAGGGATCAGCCTCTTCCTGAAGCAGTACGCCCAGACGTTGTGCCACGGTGCGGCGCGGGAGCAGGTGCAGGGGTTCGCCGTCCAACCGCACCTCGCCGCCCTGGGCCGGACGCAATCCCGCCAGGGTGTGAAGCAGCGTGGTCTTGCCCGCGCCGTTGCGCCCCAGCAAGGCCCAGCAGCTCCCCGGGGCCAGCGTCAGGTCGAGCCCGTGACAGACGTTGACCGCACCCACGGTCACACTGAGGCCGGAAGCGCTGAGCGTCGCCACGGATCAGCCCGGCAGCAGACGCTGCGCGCCGCGGTTGAGCAGAAACAGGAACAGCGGCACACCCACCAGCGCCGTAATCACCCCCACCGGCAGCTGCGCGGGGGCGGTCAAGGTGCGGGCGCCGCTGTCGGCGACGGTGAGCAGCGCGCCGCCCAGCAGCACGCTGCCCGGCAGCAGCAGGCGGTGGTCGTGAGCGCCGACTAACCGCAACATGTGCGGTACCACCAGGCCCACGAACCCGACGCTGCCCGCCAGCGTCACCGCTGCCGCGGTCAGCAGCGAGGCGAGGAAAAAGAGCCGGCGGCGCAGGCCGGTCACGGCCACACCCAGCGAGGCGGCTGACAGCTCGCCGCGCGCCAGGGCGTTGAGGTCGCGGGCCAGCGGCAGACTGGCCGCCAGGCCCAGCGCCAGTACCACCAGTCCCAGCCACGGCGAACGGGCGTAGCCCAGATCGCCCATCAGCCAGAACAGCATGCCGCGCAGGGGACCCAGCGGGCTGACGGCCAACAGCAGGCTGATCAGCGCCCCCCAGCCGGCGGCCACCACCACCCCGGTGAGCAGCAGGCGGGTGGGGGTCCAGCCCCCGGCCCCGTGGGCCAGACCGAAGACCAGGAGCATGGAGAGCAGCGCTCCGCCGAAGGCTGCGACGGGCAGCCAGAAGCCGGCCACCCCAAACATCAGCAACGCCAGTACCGCCGTGGATGCCCCGCCGGAGACACCGAGAATGTAGGGGTCGGCGAGGGGGTTGCGCAGCAACACTTGCATCAGCGCGCCGCCGAGGGCGAGCAGTCCGCCGGTGGCGAAGGCGCTGAGCGCTCGCGGCAGGCGCAGTTCCCACACCAGCGTGTGAGGCAAGGTGTCGTTGGTGGAGGTCAGGGCAGACCACAGCGCCTGCCCGTCGAGGGTGACGCTGCCGCTGACCAGTGCCAGCGCCAGGGCGGCGAGGGTGGTAGCGGTCAGTCCGGCGAACAGCAGGCCGGCGCGGCGCTTCATGGAATGACCGGCGCCTCGTCCCGGTCGCGCAGCGTCACCACCGGCCATTGGCGCAGGTGGGCCTGGCGGGTCAACGCCTCGTCGGGATCGACGGCCACCGGATGGTCGACCCGCTCCAGCAGTGGCAGGTCGTTGTGCGAGTCGCTGTAGAACCAGCTGCCGGTGAGATCGCCGCCGTGTTCCGCCAGCCACGCCTCCAGGCGCGTGATCTTGCCGTGCTGGAAGCAGGGGGTGCCGGCGACGTTGCCGGTGTAGCGGCCGTCGATCTGCTCCGGATCGGTGGCCAGCAAGTGGGGGATGCCCAACAACGCGGCGATGGGTTCGGTCACGAAGCGGTTGGTGGCGGTGATGATGAGCAGCGTGTCGCCACCCGCGCGGTGGCGTTCGATAAGCGCCGTAGCGGCCGGCAGCAGAATAGGGCGGATCTGGGTGTCGATGAACTCGGCGCGCCAGCGCAGCAGGTCATCGGGGTCGTTGTCGGCCAGGGGGCGCAGTGAAAAGCGCAGGAATTCGAAGATATCCAGGGTGCCTGCCTTGTACTCCTCGTAGAAGCGCAGATTCTCGCGTTCGTACCACTCCCCGTCGACGATGCCGTTATGGGCCAGGTAGCGCCCCCACAGGTAGTCGCTGTCACCGCCGATGAGGGTGTTGTCGAGATCGAAGATCGCCAGCGCCAAGAGCGGTTACTCCTACAGTCGCGGAGAACGGGAGGCGCCATTGTAGCAGCGCCCCCGGCCGCTGTCGGTGCAGCTTCCGGGCAGCGGCGCACCGCACTGGCGGCGATGGGGGGTGTGGCGACCGGGCCCGTTAGGTTTGCCGGATTCCTGCGGATGTGGAAAAATGACGGTTATCAAATTGCCCTCGGTTGTTTATGCAAGTTATTGATTCAGATGGATATCGACTAAACGTCGGCATCATCCTGTGCAACCGGGAGCGGCGCGTATTGTGGGCGCGCCGGGCGGGTCAGGACGCTTGGCAGTTTCCGCAAGGGGGTATCAAGGCCCACGAAACCCCCGAAGAGGCGATGTTCCGCGAGCTCGAGGAGGAGGTTGGTCTGCTGCCCGAGCATGTGGAGATCATGGCGCAGACGCGCCGTTGGTTGCGCTACCGTCTGCCGCGGCGCTACATCCGCCGTCACAGCAAGCCGGTCTGCATCGGGCAGAAGCAGGTGTGGTTCATGCTGCGCATGATCGGCGACGACGAGGCGGTCAGGCTCGACTGCTCCAATCATCCCGAGTTCGACTGCTGGCGCTGGGTCAGCTACTGGTACCCGCTGCGCGAGGTGGTCTCCTTCAAGCGCGGCGTTTACCACCGGGCGCTCAACGAATTCGCCCACCTGCTGTTCCCCGACCAGCAGCAGCACGACGACGATCCGCCGCTGCGGGCATCCCGCCGTGCGCGCGGTTAGTCGTTCGGCGGCGCCGCGTCGCAGCCGCACTTGACGCCGCCTATCCCGGAAGGCCGTATGCTGGATATCCTGCGCAAGATCGTCCAGGAGGTTAACGACGCCCGCGACCTGCGCCAGGTGCTGGATATCATCCTGCGCCGGGTTCAGGAGACGCTGCAGGTTGACGTCTGTTCGGTCTATCTCTCCGATCACGAAACCCGCTACAACCTGCTGATGGCCACGGTGGGCCTCAATCCGGCGGCCGTGGGCAAGGTGCGCCTATCGTTTGACGAGGGCATCGTCGGGCGGGTCACCAAACGTGCCGAACCGGTCAACCTCGACGACGCTCCCACCCATCCCGACTACAAGTACGTGCCGGAGAGCGGCGAAGATCCCTACCACGCCTTCGTCGGCGTTCCTATCATCCACCAACGTGACGTCATGGGCGTGCTGGTGGTGCAGCAGCGCGTGCAGCGGCGTTTCGACGACAACGACGTCTCGTTTCTGGTCACCCTCGCCGCGCACATCGCCGGGGCCATCAGCCATGCCGCCGCCAGCGGCCAGCTGCGCAATCAACCCGACAGCGAACGTCCCGCCGCGCGCTGGTACGACGGGCAGATCGGCGCACCGGGTGTCGGCGTTGGACGGGCGGCGGAGATCGTCAGCGCAGCGGACCTGCGCACCATTCCCGATCGCGCGGTCGCCGATCCCGAGGCTGAGGTCAAATTGTTCCTGCAAGCGCTGGACACGGTGCGCGAAGAGATCCGGCGCCTGCACCGCGGGCTGGGCGACAAAGTGGCCGAGGCGGGGGCGTTGTTCGACGCCTACCTGATGCTGCTCAGCGGCGAGGGCATCGAAAACGATACCGTGGCGCGCATCCGTGCCGGCAACTGGGCGCCGGGCGCGCTGCGCGCGGTGATCGACGAGCATGCCCAGGTGTTCGCGGCCATGGACGATCCCTATCTGCGCGAACGGGCTGAGGATATCCGCGACCTGGGTGCGCGCATCCTGCTGCGCCTGCGTGCACCGGGCGACGAAGGGCCGCGCACCTATCCTGAGCAGACCATCCTGATCGGCAGCGAGATCAGCGCCGCGCAATTGATAGAGGTTCCCCGGGAGCGCCTGGTTGCTGTGGTCTCCGGACGCGGGTCGGCCGCCTCGCACATGGCCATTCTCGCCCGTGCCCTGGGGGTGCCGGCGGTGATGGGGGTCTCTGACATGCCCAGCGGCGGTCTGGACGGCGAGGAGATCATCGTCGACGGCTATCGCGGGCGCATCTGCCTGCGTCCCCAGATCGCGTTGCAGCGCGAGTACCAGCGGCTGGCCCGCGAGGAGCGCGAGCTGGAGAGCGACCTGCAGGGGTTGCGCGATCAGCCCTCGGTCACCAGCGACGGGGTGCGGATGCCGCTGTTCGTCAACACCAGTCTGCTGTCGGAGATCGAACCGGCGTTGCGCAGCGGTACCGAAGGGGTGGGTCTCTACCGCACCGAGATTCCCTTCCTGGTGCGCGATCGCTTCCCGGCCGAAGAGGAGCAGCTCAAGAGCTACCGCCAGATCCTGGAGATGTTCCACCCGCGGCCGGTCACCCTGCGCACCTTGGACATCGGCGGCGATAAACCGCTGCCCTATTTCAGCTGGGAAGAAGACAACCCGTTTCTGGGTTGGCGCGGCATCCGCGTCACCCTGGATCACCCGGAGATCTTCCGCGTGCAGTTGCGCGCCATGCTGCGTGCCGACATCGGGCTGGGCAACCTGCGGGTGATGTTCCCGATGATCAGCGCGCTGGGTGAGCTGGACGAAGCCGTGCAACTGATCGATCAGACGGTGGCTGAATTGCGCGAGGAGGGGCACGAAGCGCGGCGTCCACCCCTGGGCGCCATGGTCGAGGTGCCCGCGGCGCTCTATCTGGTCGACGAGATGGCGCAGCTGGTTGATTTTCTCTCGGTGGGCACCAACGACCTGACCCAGTACCTGTTGGCGGTGGATCGCAACAACCCACGCGTGGCGCGGATGTACCAGTCAGTCAGTCCGGTGGTGCTGCGCGTTCTGGCGCAGCTCGTCACTGCCGCGCGCAGTGCCGGCAGACCGGTGACGGTGTGCGGTGAGATGGCGGGTGATCCCGCGGGCGCGTTGCTGCTGCTGGGGTTGGGTGTCGATGGTCTCAGCATGAACGTTGCCAGTCTGCCGCGGGTGAAGTGGCTGGTGCGCAGTTTCTCCGGCCACGAAGCGCAGCAGCTGGCGCAGCGGGCGCTGCAGATGCGCGACGCCGCCGCGGTGCTTCAACAGGTCAACGCCGCCATCGAAGAGCGCGGTCTGGGCGGTTTGATTCGCGCCGGTAAGTGATTGCTGGGCAGGATGCACGCGGCGCCGCTTCCCCTCAGGCTGAACACGGCGCCACGGCAGGTTGGGGATAACGTAGTCTGTCGGGTGTTTTTGGCGCGCTAAAACCGAACGCTGAGCCCGGCGGAAACCAGATCCACGTCACCGCCGTCGACATCCTGGTAGGTCTCCCACTCCACGCGCAGCGCGAGCTGCTGTGTCATTCGGTACTCACCCCCAAAACCGTAGGTGAGGTCGGTGCCGGTGTTGGAGAGGCCGAACGCGTCCACCTTCCAGGCGAACAGCCCGATCTTGCCGAACAGGTCGAAGCTGTCCGAGACCGGGACGTAGCCAACCAGGTGGTAGGAGACGCCGGACTGCGTCAACACGCCGCCGACGAATTCGCCCAGATCGACGAAAGCGAGTTCGAGGCCCAGGTTGGGGCTCAGATTGGCGCCGCCGAAGACCTTCCACCCGTTGTCGGTTTCGCTCAGGACGTCGTCGTCCGATTGGCCGAAACCGAAGCCGACGTAGCCGCCGGGCTGTACGGCGTAGGCCGGGGTGACGAGCAGTGCCAGCAGCACCAGCGCTGCATACTTGCGGATCTCCTTTTTCATGGATTTTCTCCTGACTGTGCTTGGGGTTCCCGATGGGGTGGCCGTAGCGGATGGGTTGAGCATGCCGTGCCGGCCACGATACTTCACTTCGTTGCCCCCAACAATACGTGCTCACCCGTGCGGACGTCCCGATTTACGATGCCGCGAACGCTTGCGCCAAGCGCGCTACGCCCGCCGTGATCGCCTCGGGCGTGAGTGCGGCGTAGCCGATCAACAGCGCGCTTTCGGGGGGAAGTGTTTGGTACAGCGGGTCCGCGGAGTAGACGCCGACGTCACGTTGTGCCGCGAGTCGGATCAGGCGATCTAGGCGCGCACGCTCGATGCCGGGAAAACGCAGCATGAGGTGCAGCCCGGCGCGGGTACCGGCCACCTGCGCAGCGGCGCCGAAATGGTGATCGAGCGCCGCCAACAATGCGGCGCGGCGCTCGGCGTAGCGCTTGCGCATGCGCTGCAAGTGGCGCTCGAAATCGCCGCTGGCGATGAACTCTGCCAGCGCCAGCTGTTCGATGATGGGCGTGTGGCGATCGCTCCACCATTTGGCGTTGACGAAGGCGTGGCGCATGGATGGCGGCACGATGATGAACCCCAGGCGCGCGGCGGGAAACAGAATCTTGGAGAAGGTGCCCACGTAGAGCGTGCGCCCCGCCCGGTCGAGGCCCTGCACCGCCTCCACCGGCCGCCCCTCGTAGCGGAACTCGCCGTCGTAGTCGTCCTCCACGATCCACGCGTCGCGCTCCTCCGCCCAGGCCAGCAGGGCCAAGCGGCGGCGCAGGCTGAGGACCGCGCCGGTGGGAAATTGGTGGGAGGCGGTAACGTAGGTAAGGCGCGCCGCAGACGGCAGGGCTTCGACCACCAGCCCCTCGTCATCTACCGGTGTCGGGTGCAGCCGGGCACCGGCGTTGGCGAAGGCGTGCACGGCACCGCGGTAGCCCGGTTCCTCGATGGCGACGCTGTCGCCGGGATCGAGCAGCAGCCGTGCGATGAGATCCAGCGCCTGCTGCGACCCGTTGACCACGACGATCTGTTCGGCGTCACAGCGGCAGCCGCGGCTGCGTAGAACGTAGTCGGCGATGGCGACACGCAGATCGGGGTGCCCGGCGGGGCCACCGTACTCGGTGGGATAGCGTGCCGCCGCCCGGGCGAGCAGGCGGCGCCAGGCAGCCATCAACCGCGCATCGGTATCGACGGTGCCGTACCGAAAATTGTAACGCGGCGCCGGGAAGGCATCGGGACCGGCCATCGGCAGCGCCGCCAGCCGCTCGCCCAGGCGTGACCAGCGCGGCGCCGCCGGTCCGCTGCCCGAATCGGAGCGCCCGCTGTCCGCGGCGGGGAGCATCGCCTCGGGCAGGGGAGAGGCGACGTAGGTGCCCGCTCCGGTGCGACCCACCAGGTAGCCCTCTGCGCTCAGCTGCTCGAAGGCTTGCAGTACGCTGTTACGCGAAAGCCCCAGCCCTTGCGCCAGGGTGCGGGTGGCCGGAAGCCGGCTCCCCTCTTTGAGTCGGCCCTGCAGTATGGCGGCGCGGATGGCGCTATAGATCTGGCGGTGCAGCGGGCCCTGCCCGTCCAGGCGCAGCCCCAGGTAGTCGGTCACCGTGTCCATATTGGCCCCAATAAAATGCAAATAATTGGATCTAACAGCAGGGCCATATTGGCCCTAATCTACTCACCCGTAAAGCCAAACCGTAAGGAGCCGTTGGAATGAGTAGCGCCCCGTTTCCCGTTACCGAGCGCAACCGCGTCGAGCGCCTGCCCAAACGCGCCAGTTACCAGCGCGACGACGTCTACGCCATTCTCGACGAGGGCATGGTGTGCCATGTGGGATTCGTGCAAGAGGGCCAGCCGTTCGTCATTCCCTGCTTCTATGCCCGGGACGACGACCGTTTGCTGCTGCACGGCGGGGTAGGCAGCCGCATGCTGCAGGCGCTGGCGAGCGGGGCGGAGTGCTGCATCACGGTGACCCTGCTCGACGGCCTGGTGCTCGCCCGCTCGGCGTTTCACCACTCCATGAATTTCCGCTCGGTGGTCTGCTTCGGCCGTCCCGAGCGTATCACCGAGCCCGAGGCCAAGCGTCACGCCCTGGCGTGTCTGGTGGACAAGCTGGTGGTCGGTCGCAACGCCGATGTACGCGGCCCCAACGCCAGCGAGTTGAAAGCCACCGAGGTAGTGGCGTTGCCGCTGACCGAAGCCTCCGCCAAGGTGCGCAGCGGTCCGCCCGTGGACGATGCCCGTGATAGGGAACTCGACGTGTGGGCGGGGGAGGTGCCGATGAAGCAGCAACGCCAGGCGCCGGTTCCCGCGTCGGATCTGCGGCCCGATATCGCGTTGCCGGACTATCTCTTGGAGCGGTAAGGTCGGGCAACTGCAGGGAGGGTTTACAGCCAACACGACGAAGGCAACCCGGAGATGAAGACGACGAACTATCACGACGGCTTCATTCAGGTGGCGGAGGATTGTCCGATCCGGGTTGCCGAAGTCCCACCCTGGAAGGGGAAAAGCCAGACCGTGGTAAACAGCCTATTCGACTTGCTCGCCCAGAGTCCCTGCCGGTACAGGTCCGGCGACGTGGTATTCGACGTGTATGTCGTCAAGAACCACGTCAAGCGAGGGGATTTGGCGAGAGTGCGGTAGGCGTTTTCGCAACCGGGCAGCCCTGTCTTCGCTCTTCGCCCTTGGCCAAGCGCTACGGTTGGGGGTTTCACGGCGACGCTGAAGGGCCGGTCGCGGTACAGGCCGTCGAGCCCGCCGAGTATGCCCGGTTCGTCGGCGATGCCCGCGTGAATCACCTCAAGGCGTTGCGCTCAACGCGCGGGTGACGTCCCCGTGGCGGTTGCCCGCCCAACCAGTCCCACTAACGGAATCGGTGCGCTGAACAGGCAATTCCGGGGGACAATCCCGACTTTTTCCGTTCCTTCTTGACACCCTATCTTCCGTCTGCTTTGTTTCTATAGGATTTTGCAAACGTTTGCGGTAACGTTTGCGGCTATCCGAATTCGCGCCGTTATTGAGGAGGCCAGGACCCCGCTGAAGCCGGGACTGGTCGGGAGGAAGGGCGGGGCAGCATGGCTTGCGACGACTGTGCCGGTGTGTCCGCAATCGATCGGACGTTTGTGGTCGAGATATCCAGACCGGGCTCGGTGCTTACTCTGCATATCCGTAAGCAGGACAGCGCGGTGATCCTGCCCCGGATCGG
>JBNKCG010000045.1:0-145971 GCA_050287605.1 Gammaproteobacteria bacterium
GATTGGGATGAATTGGCCGATCTGTACAAGATTGCTCCCCTCGGTGACAAAGATCCGAGAGAGCTAGAGGTCGTGTTCGGCAATAGCCGATATCAATGCTTTGTGCGTCACGACAACGCTATTGTTGCCGCGGGCCGCGCCTTGGCTGATGGTGCAGACTGCTCGTATTTGTGTGACGTGGCCGTTCATCCCGATTTCCAGGGCGCCGGCTTGGGTAAGGCGGTGATCCGGAAATTGGTAGAGTTTTCGGAAAATCATAAAAAGATCATTCTTTATGCGAATCCCGGCAAGGAAGCGTTTTACAAGAAGTTGGGGTTCAGCCCGATGAACACCGCGATGGCCATCTTCAAGAATCACGATCGCGCCATTGCGGCTGGACTGATACGTAGTTCATAGCACTGGCTGCGATGATCTCATGGCTGCTTACGATTCTCATGCGGATGAATTGCAAGTAGACATCTCGAATCACACGGCCAACGAACCGACAATCCCAATAGGTGATGTGAAGTCGTCAAAGTGAAACGCCATGCCTAAAATCACGAAAGCAACAGAAGCGGATATCCCCGAACTTTGTGAACTGCTATCCGTTCTTTTCGCACAGGAGCAGGAGTTCACTCCCAACCTAGAAGCTCAGGCCAGCGGTCTCGCGAGGATTATCGACAACCCGGAGACTGGCACCATTCTTGTGTTGTGGAAAGGTGACGCCATTCTGGGGATGGTGAATCTGCTGTACACCGTGTCTACGGCGCTGGGCGAACGAGTGGCGTTGCTCGAAGACATGGTGATTGCGCCCGCTGCCCGCGGAACGGGTATGGGTTCTCAGCTCCTCTCCGGAGCCATCGAATTTGCGCGTGCCGCGGGTTGCAAGCGCATTACGCTTCTCACCGACGGTGATAATCTGGCGGCGCAGCGCTTCTACCAGAAACATGGATTTCGTGCTTCGAGCATGGTGCCCATGCGTCTTTCGCTGGCGTGAGTGCGGTGGGCAACCCGCTTCGGTTGGCCGCTGCCGGTTTGGCCGAAGGGCGGGAATCGGAGGCATCGTTCGGTCTCAGCTAGGCTTTGTTCATGGCAATGAATCAACAACTCGAACAACTAAAGAGCAAGGCGTTAAACACACACTATCCCAAGTGGAGGAATATTCTCTCCACTCTCTATTTGGTCAGCCTTCCGACCGTAACGGTGCTTACGTTTTTGTACATCTATTTGTTCTATGACAATACAAGTTGCTTGAAGGGCACTGTCTACCTGTCGGTGCCGTGGCTTGTGGCCCAGTTGGTGGTGGCGGGGTACCTGTTCCTGGCTACCAACGTACCTGCGGTCGCAAGGGGCTCCATCGAGTTGGTCGTTGGCTTTGGCAATATGTGGTTCATCCTGTATTTGTTCGGCAGGTCCTGCTCGTAGTTTTCAGCCACCGGAATTGCGGGATTCGATGTCGGTGGTTTACCTGTTGGTCACTGGTTTGTTGGGCGCGATAATGGGTAGGCATCTATCCTCTCCGTCGAACAGTCCGCTTCAAATCACCTTTTAGTGTGTGGATTATTTCTCAGCCGGTAGCCGGTCCTCTTCCGCTAGAAAATTCCCACGATAGACGATGGATTGATCACGGAGTTCATCCTGCGGGAAAGATTGACCTACACTGAAGTGAATCCCGGTGCAAACAGGGAACATTCCTCAATATGACGGCATAGGAGGTGGGTCATGTTCGGAATTCGTGGGTTCGTTGCACTAGTCCTCTCTGCGACGTTGTTGGGTTGCAGCAATATTCAAGTGGGGTTCGATACCTTTCCCGATGGTTCGCCGGTGCCGAGCTGGACGGGCGGATCGATTTCGCCGTTCCTCGTCTCGACGCAGTACTCGCCGAAAGGAGTGACCCGGATTTCCTCCGACGTCAACGGCGTGCTGCCGCTGGCGCAGAATACCGCGCCTTCGCAGCCCAACGTCGCCTGTCCACGCAACACCGGCGGAACCTTCGTCGCCGATACCAACATCGAGTTGGCACGATCGACCTGCAACGTCTGGGTGACCATCACCGGGCCGGGTTCGGTGACGATGCTGGCGTTCGACACTTCGGGTTCGTTGCTGGGTTCGGCCGGACCAGCGAGGGGGCGGCTGCGTGTCAATGCATGCGGTATCAGAAAGGTTCGATTGACCTCGGCAAGCAACTACTGCTTCGACGACTTTACTTGGCAGAAGCGGTGGCCGTAGATTCCGGTACCTGCTGTGGCGGTAGCTGATCCTCACTCTGTGAAACGGTGCGGAAGATCTTCCATTGGCGCCGGTGTGCCGATAGCTGTTGGGACAATCGACGGTGATCGAAGACAAGCCACTCATTGAGTTCGCCAGACCTTCCGATGCCGACGAGATCGGCTTCCTATCGAAGAGCGAGATCGAAGCTGGGCTGGGCTGGAAGTACACGCCGGAAAGAGTCGTAAGGCTCATCGCCGACAACACGAAAAACACCGTGGTGGCGCGCGTGGGAGCCTGCTTGGCGGGCTTCGGGATTATGACGTACGGCGAAGACCAGGCGAACCTCGATCTCCTGGCTGTTAAGCGAAGCTTCCGACGTATGGGGATCGGCTCTCGAATCGTGACCTGGTTGGAGGAAGTCGCTTTGACGGCGGGCGCCTACAACGTCTTTCTGCAGGTGAGATCCCAGAATGGCGGGGCGGTCGCGTTTTATGAGCGCCTCGGCTACCAGGTGGTGGACGCGAAGAGGGGTTACTACCGGGGCGTCGAAACGGGGTTGATTATGGCGAAAGCCCTAAGGCGCATGTTCGATGCTACATAGCTCGCCTCCCGGAGGTTGATTCCCGATTCCATGGCGACATCGCCCGGTCGAGGTGCCCGGCGGCTCTGTCCGGCCGGGTTTTCCCACTGGGTAGATGTTGGCGGCAGATCCACTGTGACGGCGAGTAGAAGATGGTTTGAATTGGGGCGGGATGCTCGCGCGAGCGGCCCGCGGACACGCCGTCAAATAGTTGGCAACAGTCGCTCAGCCAAGTGCCAATACCAGGTAATGATCCACCAGCAGGAAGCCGAACAGCATCCCGAGATAAGCGATGGAGTAGCCGAATACACCCATCGCTTTCTCGTCGCCCTCGCTGCGGTAGAGCTGCCAGGCCTGCAGGAGGAAACCCACGCCCAGCACCACGGCGCCGGCCAGGTAGAGGTAACCTGACATGCGCACGGCGAACGGCAGCAGGCTGACGCCGAACAGCAGACCGGTGTAGAGCAGAATCTGCAGCTTGGTGAATTCTACGCCGTGGGTGACCGGTAGCATGGGCAGTCCGGCGCGCGCGTAGTCTTCGCGGCGGCGGATGGCCAGCGGCCAGAAGTGCGGTGGCGTCCAGATGAAGACGATGAGAAACAGCAGGAAGGCTTGCAGCGTTACCTCGCCGGTGACCGCCGCCCAGCCGAGCAACGGCGGCGCGGCGCCGGCGGCCCCGCCCCAGACGATGTTCTGCGAGGTATTGCGCTTGAGCATCAGGGTGTAGACCACCGCGTAGCCGATCAGCGAGGCGAAGGTGAGCGCCGCAGTCAATACGTTGACCCACGTCACCAGCAACAGCATGGCGAGCGTCGCCAACCCGAGCGCGAAGGCGAGCGCGTGAGGCTGGTCGAGGCGCCCGGTGGGCAGCGGTCGGCCGCGGGTGCGCTCCATGCGCGCGTCGATGTGCGCCTCGACGAGATGGTTGATGGCGGCGCCGCTGGCTGCGGCCAGGCCGATGCCCAGAGTGCCGAACAGCAGCGGCTGCCACGGCACCATGCCGGGCGTTGCCAGCAGCATGCCCACGACGGCGGTGAAGACAATGAGCAGCACCACCTTGGGTTTGGTCAGCTCGTAGTAGCTACGCCAGGCGGTGAGCGTGGTTGCGGTGCGCAGGGTCAGTTCGCGGGCGGTCATGATCCCGGTGGTCTCCAGTCTTTAGAAACTCTTAGCAGATGTTTCAGGTCTTTGAGCAGGTTTTTCGCGGTCTCCGAGGGCGCGTAGTAGAGGATGGCGTTGCCCATGGGATCGACGATGATCACTGCGCCCGGCACCAGTGGCTGCGGGATGAGGGTGGTGCTGGGCGTCGCCACGCCCAGCGCCAGGTGCGGATCGCCGGCGCGCAGTTTGTCCACCAGCGCCGGTGTCGGGGCACCCGAAAACAGCGCCAGCCGTTCCACGCGGGCGCGCTCGACGCCGGTGGCGCGGCGTACCTGGTGCAGCTCGTAGAGGCGCGTTTCGCAGGGGGTACCGCAGGCCGGGTCGGCCGCCGTGACCAGCAGCCACGAACCGGCGTACTCGGTCAGCGCCAGCGGCGTGCCGTCGGGTTTTTGCACCGTCCAGTCGGCCGTCGCCACCGGCGGTTCGATGAGCTGCCCCCGGTTGGCGTGCTCGTTGGGCAGCCATTCGGGATGGAGGTAGAACGCCACGGCGGCTACGAACGGCAGCCCGAAGATCAGCGCCATGGCCCACAACGGGCCGTAGCCGCGGCGCGCTTCCGGTGCCAGGGTCGACTCAGCCATCATGGGATTGCCTTTGCTGTCGGCGCGACAACAGCGCCCAAACGACGAGTGCGATGAACGCGAAGGCGAACCACTGGATGGCGTAGCCGTAGTGCATGCTGGGGTCGGGGTGGGGCAGCTCCCAGCCGCGCTCGAAACCGCCGCGGACGGTGGCGTCGAGCAGCAACACCATGGGCAGGGTTTGGGCGCCGCTGCGCTCGGCGTACAGCACGGGATCGGCGAACACCCAGGGGCGGTGCCACGGTGGGGTTTCGCTGTTGGCGGGGCCCAGGCGCAGCGGCGGTGTCGCCGGATTGACCAGCCGTCCGCTGAAGGTCGCTTCGCCGTCCGGTGGTGCGGGGAAGGCGGCGGGTGCCGCAGACCCGGCGATCCAACCGCGGTTGACCAGCACGGTGCGCCCGCTGTCCGCCAGTCGCAGCGGCGTGATGACGTGCAGGCCCTGCGCGCCCTGGTGGAGCCGGTGCGGGATGTAGAACTCATGCGCCGTGTCGAACTGGCCGCGCAACTCAACGCGCAGGTAACGCAGTGCGGCGGGGTGGGAAAAATCGACCCTCTCCAGGGCGACCGGCGGTTGATGCAGGCGCTCGTCGATCAGGTGTGCGAGCGCGATCTTTTGGTCGGCGCGCTGCAGTTGCCAGATCCCCAATGCCACGCACAGCAACGCCACAGCGGTGGCAGCCAGCGTCAGCCCCCAGCGCGGTCGAAATTGGCGGGTGTCGATGGGCATGGAGATGCTATAACTCATGTATGTCTCGGGTCTCCTGGTTGTGAGTCGAGTTCCGGACTCCCTTGGGGACTAGTCAGTCCGTCGTTAGGAGGTGCCTATGGACCTCGTCATCAAAATTCCACTCTTCATACTGCTGGCGCTGATCGTCTTTTCCCTGGGCGAAGCGATGTTTTTCCTCGCCCGCGACGACGGCAGTCGCGATAAAACCCGCATGGTGCGTGCATTGACGGTGCGCATCACCTTGTCGCTGATGCTCTTCGTGCTGTTGATGGCCGGTTACTACTTCGGCCTGGTGGAGCCGCATGCCCGTTAATAGACCCGCTCCCGCATCCGCCCCCACGGGGGCGGTGCCGGCTACAGCCAGTACACGAAGATAAACAGTCCCAACCACACCACGTCCACGAAGTGCCAGTACCACGCCACCGCCTCGAAGGCGAAGTGGTTGTGCGGGTTGAAGTGGCCTTTGACGGCGCGCCCCAGGATGGCGATGAGCATGATCGCGCCCAGCGTGACGTGCATGCCGTGGAAGCCGGTGAGGATGTAGAAGGTCGATCCGTAAACACCGGAGGCCAGCGTCAGATTCAGCTCCTTGTACCCCTCGTGGTATTCGAACGCCTGCAGGCAGACGAACAGCAGGCCCAAGGTGACGGTGGCCACCAGTCCCATGATCAAGGTGCGCCGGTTGCCGGACTTGAGCCCCCAGTGGGCCCAGGTGACGGTGGCGCCGCTGGAGAGCAGGATCAGCGTGTTGAGCGCCGGGATGCCCCAGGCCCCCATCGGGGTGAACTCGCCGCCGAGCTGCCCCGGGCCCGCCGTGGGCCACTGGGCGGCGAACTGGTTGTGCAGCAGCTCGTGGGAGACGCCCAGATAGCCGGCGCCGCCCAACCACGGCAGCGCGATGTTGCGGATGTAGAACAGGGCACCGAAAAAGCTGGCGAAGAAGAAGACCTCCGAGGCGATGAACCAGTACATGCCCTGGCGGAAGGAGCGGTCTTCGCGGCGGTGGTAGCTGCCCGCCATATTCTCGCCGATGACGTCGCCGAACCAGCCGTACATGAAGAACGCCACCAGCAGCAGGCCGACCACGATCATCCCGATGCCCAACGTGGTGATGCCGTTGATGGTCAGGGCGGTGCCGCACAGCAGCAGCAGCAGCGTGCCGCCGGCGATCACCGGCCAAGGACTGGGTTCGGGTACGAAGTAGTGGTCGTTGGCCGCCATGTTCATCCTCCGCCCGCGGGTTGGCTCTGGGTAGCCAGCGGCCCCGCGGGGTTCATGTAGGTGTAGGAAATCGTCAGGGTGTTGAAACGTTCCGGCAGTTGCGGCGAGACGATGAAGCGCAACACCTCGTCGCGCGTCTCGCCGGCGGCGAGCTGCTGCTGGCTGAAGCAGAAGCACTCCACCTTGTGGATGTACTCGGTGGCCTGCCACGGAATGATGCTGGGGATGGCCTGGCCGGTCATGGCGCGGTCGGCGCCGTTGTGGACCTGGAAGTGCGCCTCCAGCAGTTGGCCGGTCTGACCGTCGAGCCGTTGGGTGAGCGGTTTGAACTGCCAGGGCAGCCCGCTGTTGACGGTGGCGTCGAACTTCACCGTCACCGGACGCGCAATCCCTTCACCGGGCACCGAACCGGCCGTCACCGCGTTGGCGTTGGCGGTGGTGGGTATGCCCAGTGCGTTGCATAGCAGTCCGTAGAGCGGGACCATGGCGAAACCGAAGGCGAACATCCCGCCCACCAGTGCGGTGAGCACCAGGATGGTCTTGCGGTTTTTCGCTTTCAGGTCCGCCACGGCGTCAGCCCACCGTACCCAGCACGCTTTTCCACATGGGCAACGAGACCAGCAGCATCACCAGCGCCACCGCCCCGAGGACGATGGCGAGGATGACGTTCTGGCGTCGCTTGTGGGTGTGCGGGTCGGTCATGGAAAGCATGCGGCTCACTTGACCTGCGGGGCCGTTTCCCAGCTATGGAACGGCGGCGGCGACGGCAGTTCCCACTCCAGGCCGCGTGCGCCCTCCCAGGCGCGGTTCTCCGCCTTTCTGCCGCCCCTGACGCACTTGATGACGATATAAAGAAACAGCAGGTGGCTGAGCCCGAAGACGAAAGCGCCGATGCTGGAGAGCTGGTTGAACTCGGTGAAGATGACGTTGTAGTCCACGATGCGCCGCGGCATGCCGGCGAGCCCCAGGAAGTGTTGCGGGAAGAAGGTGACGTTGAAGCTGATGACGTTGATCCAGAAGAAGATCTTGGCCAGCTTCTCGTCGTACATGTGCCCGGTCCACTTGGGTAGCCAGTAGAACACCGCCGCGAACAGGCCGTAGATGGCCCCCGGGATCAGCACGTAGTGGAAGTGGGCCACCACGAACATGGAGTCCTGGTACTGCATGTCGGCCGGGATCACCGCCAGCATCACGCCGGTGAGACCGCCGAAGCTGAACAGCATCACCATGGCGATGGCGAACAGCATGGGGGTTTCGAAGGTCATGGAGCCGCGCCACATGGTGGCGATGAAGTTGAAGATGATCAGCCCCACCGGGATGGAGATCAGGATGGTACCGATCATGAAGTAGTTCACCGCCCCCAGGGACATGCCGATGGTGTACTGGTGATGCGCCCACACCACCAGACCCAGGGTGGCGATGACCAGCATGCCGCCCACCATGGAGTGGTAGCCGAACAGCGGCTTGCGCGAGAAGGCGGGGATGATCTGTGCCAGTGCGCCGATGGCTGGCAGGATCAGAATGTAGACCTCGGGATGACCGAAGAACCAAAACAGGTGCTGGAACAGCACCGGATCACCGCCGCCCGCGGCGTTGAAGAAGCTGGTGCCGAAGTGGCGGTCGAAGAGCAGCATGGTCACGCCGCCGGCGATCACCGGTACCACCAGGATCAGCAGGAACGCGGTCACGAACCAGGCCCAGCAGAAGATGGGCATGTCGAACATCTTCATGCCCGGCGCGCGCATGTTGAGAATGGTGACGATGATGTTGATCGAGGCCAGCACCGAAGAGATGCCCAGCAGGTGGATGGCGAAGATCAGGAAGTCCATGGACATGCCCACCTGGATCGACAGCGGCGGGTAGAGCGTCCAGCCGGTGTTGATCTGCGAGCCGCCGCCGGGGAAGAACGGTACGATGAACGACAGCAGCAGCATGGTTCCTGCGGCGGGCAGGATCCAGAAGCTGAGGTTGTTCATGCGCGGCAGCGCCATGTCCGGCGCGCCGATCATCAACGGGATCATCCAGTTGGCGATACCGGCACCGGCCGGCATCACCGCACCGAAGATCATGATCAGCGCGTGGTTGGTGACGATGTTGTTGTAGAGATCGGGTTCCAACAGCTGCAGCCCGGGGAACAGCAGCTCGGCGCGGATGGCCATGGCGCTGAGGCCGCCCAGGAACAGCATGATCATGGCGAACACCAGGTACATGGTACCGATGTCCTTGTGATTGGTGCTGTACAGCCAGCGCCTCCAGCCGGTGGGTGGTCCGTGGATCTCGTGATCGTGGGTAGCGGCTGCGGTACTCATGGGTGCGTCACTCCTTCGGCTGAATCGACGCCACGCGAACGGGGTTGCGGCGCGTTGGGGTATTGGGCGAATGGGTAGTCATCAGCGCTCGGCCTTGATGTCTTTGGGCTGGACCACGTCGCCGGTGTCGTTGCCCCACGAGTTGCGCTCGTAGGTGATGATGGCGGCGACGTCGAGATCGTTGAGATGCGCCCATGCCGGCATCGCGGTGCCGGGCCGGCCGCGCAGGACCGTGTCGATGTGGTCTTTCAGCGGGCCGGTGGCCACTTTGCTGCCCTTGAGCGGCGGGAACGCCGGCGGCAGGCCCTGGCCGTTGAGCTGGTGGCAGGCCGAGCAGTTGGTGTTGTAGAGGCCGCGGCCCTTCTCGATCAGCTCAGCCTTGGTCCAGGTTTTGTCAGCGCTGGCTTCGGCGGCCTTGGCGGCCATGGCCACCTTCTGGCCCTGGACCCACTGGTCGAATTTCTCGGGAGCGACCGAATCCACCACGATGGGCATGCGCGAGTGCCAGGTGCCGCACAGTTCGGCGCATTGGCCGCGGAAAGTGCCCTCGCGGTTCAGTTCGGTCCAGGTTTCGGTCACGTAACCGGGGATCGCGTCTTTCTTGAAGCCGAGCTCTGGTACCCAGAAGGAGTGGATGACGTCGGCGGAGGTGTGCAGAAAGCGGATGCGGGTGTTGGTGGGCAATACCAAGTGGTGATCCGTCTCGCGCAGATAGAGGTCGCCGGCCTGCTCTTCAGGAGTGAAGCGGCTCTCCACCTTGATGCCGTAGTCCAGGTACTCGAACTCCCACCACCACTGGTGGCCCGTTACCTTAACCTCCATCAGCTGCTTGTCTTTGGGGATGACCCAGAGGTGTTCGAGTACCCGCTGTGCCGAGCCGGCAATGGTGAGGTCGACACCCAGCACCATGGCGGGAACCAGAATCCACGACCAGCGCCCGAACCAGGTGCGGTGGAAGTTCTGATCCGCCGGATAACCACGGCTCTTGCGGAAGCGGAAGATCGCGAACAGCACTACCACGAACACGGTGATGGTGAGCACTGTGGCGATGGTGGCGGTCAGCATGTGGATGTCGTAGATCTGCTGCGCGCCCTCGGAGGCGGGAGGCGGGAAGTTCACCCCCAAATCGGCGTGTGCGATTTCGCCCCCGAGTAGCCCGGCTACGGCGGTTAACTTGTGGATTGTTTTGATTTTTTGCATCGCTTTGAGCATAGCAGGCCCTCAACCGGCGGCAGGATCCGCCGGCAGGCGGCCTTTGGTTTCAAGGAGTGGAAAGACTTGGGATACGGGTGTTGGACGCCGTTGGCCCGGCATCAGGTAGTGGCCCAACGCCGCGGCGAGCTGGCGCCGCTCGTCATCGAGCAGCTGTTTGCCCACTTCGGTATCGCGGCCGTGGGAACGCAGCAGCAGCCGGTTGGGGTACCAGTTGCGTGCATCGCTGGCCAATACCACCCGCGCCCAGGCGCGCGGCAGGCGCGTCTCGTGGCGGGGGCCGTGCAGCCCGCGCTGGATCACAATGTGCTGGGCATCAATGCGCAGGATTTCGCGCCGGTGGGTGCCGAGTGCGCACAGGTACAGACCGAGCCCCATTGCCAGTACCTCAAGACCCGCGAACGGCAGCACCAGCCACGCGCCGAGGCTAGCGAAATAGCCGGCGATGGCCGCAGAAAAGCCGCAGATTACGAAAAAGGCCGCTTGGGCGGCCTTCCAGTTTAACGAGCGGTTCGGCTGCAACACGAACTCGACGCCCTGCGCGTCGCTGCGCTCCAAACAGGTGACCATGGAGTCTGCTCCTTGCCCTGTGCTCGCGTCTTGGTGCCCGAGCTGCAGAGTCGGAAATTGACATTTATCAAGTATGCCGGCGGCGGGAAAAAACGCAACACAATATCTGAGGGATTTGCTCAGACATTGACCCGTGTCAACTGCGCGGAAGGCGTGCGGGGTGGTGCTAGATGCTCAGGGAGCGTGTGGCGACGCGGTTGCGCCCGGCGTCCTTGGCCTCATAGAGCGCGTCGTCGGCCAAGCGCAGCAGGGTGTCGAGATCGAAGATCTGACTCTGACCGGCGGGATGGGTAGCCACGCCGATGGTGACGCTGATGGAGAACGCGCCGCCCTTGTCGGGGACTGGTGTGGTGAAGATCGCCTCGCGCAGGCGCTCGGCGGTGTGAATGGCGGTGGGTTCATCGCACTCGGGAAGCAGGATCACGAACTCATCGCCGCCGAAGCGGGCGATGATGTCGGTGCGCCGCAGGCTGAGTTGGCAGATGGCCACCAGGTGGCAGAGGGCGGCGTCGCCGGCGACGTGGCCGTAGGTGTCGTTGATCTCCTTGAAACGATCGATGTCCATCACCAGCAGCGCCAGCGGTGCTTTGCTGCGCTGGACGCGGTAGATCTCGAGCTCTGCCATCTGGAGGAAGTTGCGCCGATTGGCCGCGCCGGTGAGCTCGTCGGTTGCGGCCATCTGCTCCATGCGCGCCAGCGATTCGGTGAGACGGTCGTCGCTCTCCACCAGCCGGCGCCCCACCAGCAGGCGCGCGCGCAGTTCACCGGGATTGGCGGGCTTGGTCTGGAAGTCGTGTGCCCCCTGCTCCAGGGCGTGGATCAGGGCTTGTTCGTCGGTCTTGCTGGTGAGCAGGATGGTGTAGATCAGCGGCGCATCGGGCCGCGCGTGCAGGCGGCGGCAGATTTCGACACCGTCGATCCCCGGCATCATCCAGTCGATGATGGCGATGCGCGGCGGGTTGGGGCCGCTGAGGATCGCCCATGCGCTGTCGCCGCTGTCGGCCTCGACCGTCTGGTAGCCCCAGCTCTCCACTACGCGCATCAGCAAGGTGCGCGAGACGCGCTCATCGTCGGCGATGAGGATACGCATGTTTCCGGAGCTGGCGGGTACGACGGGTTCCTCGTTCACGGACCTGGCTATCTGGATTGATGGGCTGAATTCCATTCGCGACTTTCCAAAGCTTGACACAAACGTTCCAGCGCTGCCCGCACCGGATTACGTAGTGTACGCACGGAGGCATTGTCGCCCAAGCGCGCCGCCTCCTCCATCTCTCGGGTCACCTGGCGCAGTTCACGGCCGCCGACGCTGGCGGCGATGCCCGACAGAGCATGTATCCGATCCACCAACCGTGGCAAGTCGTCGTTGTCCAGAGCCTCATCGACTTCGCTCATGCGGGCGGGGGCGTCCGCCAGGGTCATGTCGATGATTTCTTTAATTAATGTCATGTCACCGCCGGCGGCGTTCCACAAATGGTTGGGGTCGAGAATGCTCGCCCCTTCCACGCCGGCGAGCTGCTTCATCTCGGTGGATGAGACGGTTGCCATGGGCAGGTAGCGACGCAGCGCTTCGGCCACCGATCGTCGCGTGATGGGTTTCTGCAGGTAGTCGTCCATGCCCGCCTCAAGGCAGCGCTCGCGGTCGCCGCGCATGGCTAGCGCTGTCATGGCGATGATCGGTGCGTGCTGGTTAGGGCCCTTGGCGCGGCGCAGTGCGCGAGTCGCTTCGAAACCGTCCAATTCGGGCATGGTGGCGTCCATGAGGATGGCGTCGTAGCGCTCGACGGCGCCCCGCTCCAGCGCGATCAGGCCGTTTTCAGCCAGGTCGACGCGGCAGCCGAGGCGTTCTAAGACCGTCAGGGCCACTTTCTGATTTACCGGGTTGTCTTCCACCAGCAGTATCCGTGCGTCGAAACGCCACACTTCGCGCGATTCGCGCGGCATTTGCGGCACCTGAGGTACCAGCTCGGGCAACACCTGCTCCAGCGGGATGGAGGCGACGAAGTTGGAGCCCTGGCCGGGGGTGCTCTGCACCGTCAGCGTGCCTCCCATCAGCTCTACGAGTTGACGCGAAATGGCCAGTCCCAGCCCGGTGCCGCCGAAGCGGCGGGTAACCGAGGCGTCCGCCTGGGTGAACTTCTCGAAGATGCTGTCGAGGCGGTCGGCGGAGATTCCGATGCCGGTGTCCTGCACCGAGATGGCGATGTTTCCGTCGGCCGGCGTGTCGCCGATGGTGATCTTCACGTGGCCTTTGGCGGTGAATTTGATGGCGTTACCCACCAGGTTGGTGAGCACCTGACGAATGCGCACCGCATCGCCGCGGAAGGCGCGCGGTGTGCCGGCCCGATAATCGAGCTCCAACTCCAGGCTCTTGTCGGCGGCCTGGGCGGCGAACAGCAGGACCACCTGTTCTGCGGTGGTCCGCAGATCGAAGGGCAGGGCCTGCATGTCCACCTTGCCGGCCTCGACTTTGGAGAAATCCAACACATCGTCGAGGATGGTGAGCAGTGTATTGGCCGAACTGGCGATGGTGTCGAGGTAGAGCCGCTGCTGCTGCGAGAGCGGCGTGTCGGCAAACAGGTCCACCATGCCGATGATGCCGTTCATGGGGGTTCGGATCTCGTGCGACATGTTGGCGAGAAACTCGCTCTTCGCCCGAGTCGCCGATTCCGCACCCTCTTTGGCCATCTGCAGTTCGTGGGTGCGTTCGGTGATGCGATCCTCGAGGTCCTGGGTGAAGACCTCCAGGCGGTGGGCGTTGTCCAGCAGTTCGCTCTGTTTGCGTGCCAGTTCGCCGGTCATGCGGTTGAAGGTGTCGGCGATGTCGCCGAGCTCGTCTTTGGAGGAGACCTCCGCCTGCACCGTCAGATTGCCGCTTTGGATCTGAGCCATGGTGGTGCGCAGTTTGCTCAACGGTCGTAGCAGGATGCGACGAATGACCAGGGTCAGGATGACGATGATCAACAGATCGAGGATGATCACTTGCGCGGCAATGGTGCCGATGGTGCCGTTCAGGCTGTCGCGCATATAGCGGGGCGTGAGGAAGACTTCGACCTGGCCGATGGATTTGAAATCGCTGTCCAGCCCAGCGCCGGTTTTGACGATGGGTGCGGCAGCGCGCAGTCCATTGGTCTCCTCGCGGGCATGTGGACGACTGGTGATGGTTCCGTCCGCCTCTTTCCATAGCGCAAGCCAGGGGCGCGGGGGTTCGTCTTCGGTGGCCGGGGGTTCGGTAATCTGCACGCCGACAATCTGGCGCTCGGCCATGCCGGCCAGCACGATGGCGCGTCCGGCGCTGTTGTCCATGTCCCACAGGGGAACGCTGAGGGCGGCGGCCAATATATCGGCGCTGAGCTGTCCGTCGTTGCGCAGCTTGGCCTGCATTTCGGTTGCGGCGCTGCGCACCTGCCAGACGGCGAAGACCGCCAGCGTGCCGGTGGTCACCAGCACCACGATCAGTATCAGCTTGGAGGCGAGTCGAACGCGGAAGCGGCTGCCGTGCGTCTTGCTCATCACATCAGTCTTGGCCGCCGTCGTGCAACCAACGCGCTTGGTAGGCGCTGATCAATCCTTCGCGATCCATATCGTCGAGTGTCTTCTGCCAGAGCTCGACCACACCTTCGGGTGTGGATCGTGAAAAAGCGATGTAGATGTCGGCGTTGCGCAGCGTCAGCAGGGGCCGGATATCGGCGCTGGTGTATCCCAGGCGCTGCAGTAGCGGGCGTGCATACATGTCGCCGGCGACCCAACCCTGGATGCGCCCCGCGATGAGATTGCGCACCGCTCCGCCGGGCGTGCCGTGGCTGTAGAGGTTGGAGAACCCGAGGTCGCGCAAGTATTGCTCGTCGACGTCGTCTTTGTAGGTGCCGATACTCTCCATCGACCGGGCATCGTCGAGCGTGCGAACGTCACCCGCGTAATCGCTGCGTGCGTAGAGCACGGTGCGGTTGCTGCCGATGGGGCCGACCCACCAGAATAGATTCTCGCGCTGTTCGCTGCGTACCGTCGAAAACAGCGCGACGTTGGGGGTGCTGGCCGCCAGGGCGTAGGCGCGTGACCAGGGCATCACTTCGATGGTTTTCGTCAGATTGAGCCGGCGCATGATCTCGCCAACGACCTCCGTGCCGTAGCCGGTCAGGTGGCCGTTCTGCGTGAAGTTCCAGGGCGGAAGCTCCTCGGTGAGCAGACGCAGCTTCGCCAGTGCGGCGGGTATGGCACCGCTGTCGGCGGTCGGTATGGGCGGCGGTTGTTCGTCCGGCAGCCACTCGGCGTAGATGCGGCGCAGGACCCCTTCGCGATACAGCGCCTCCAGCGCCTGTTGCCAGCGGGCGACCACGGCGTCGTCGGTTTTTTGCGAGAAGGCGACGTAAAGGTAGCTGGTCTTGACCCCGAGTACGGGCTCGATCTTCCTCGGGTCCTCGCCCAACTGCCGTACCACCTGGTTGGCGGAGAGGTTGGAATCGAGCCACAGATCGACGCGTCCCTCCAGCAATTTGCGCGCGCAGCTTACCAGTTTCGGCGAGCTGTCGAGATTGGTGAAACCCTGCTCGCGCAGAAACTGTTCGCGGGCGTCGTCGCGGTAGGTGGCGATGCTCCCTACGCGGCGCGCGTCGTCGAGACTGTTGAGCACGATGGGCGAGCCGCGTCGCTTGTAGAACACGTAGCTCCAGCGCACCAGCGGTCCGACCCATTTGAACAGGGGCTCGCGTTCTTCGCTGCGGGCGGTGGAGAACAGCGCGACGTTGGGTTCCTCAAGCGCCGACTTGTAGCCCCGTGCCCACGGCACCACCTGGATGGTGTCGGGTTCGTCGACGCGTTTGAGTATCTCGCGCACAATCGCCACCGAAAGCCCCTTGATCTGACCCGCTTCGGTGTAGTTGAGCGGAGGAAGCTCTTCGGTGAGCAGTGTCAGGTTCTGTGCTTGCGCATTGGTGCACAGGGCGGCAACCAGCAGAGCACCTGCCAACGTTAACCAGTGATGCCGGACCATTGAATTCTCCCTGAGCTGGCTGGCGGCTCTCCTGCGCTCCGCGCATGGGCCGGCGATCGCGAATCTGTCGGTCGGCCGGTTGTCGCGGTAGATGCCGACGAAGAGGTTCCGGGGTATTGCCGGTCGAGTACCAGGGGCTAGGCCTCATTAAAGTGGATTTGCGGGGGTGATTCAATCGCTGGGCATGCGCTGCAGGCGCGCTGCTGCGTCGTTCAGTCGGAGAGGTGCTCGGCGAGGTAGTCGAGCCAGACCTTGATCTTGAGCGGCGGGCGGCGGTGGGTGTGCACGGCGTAGACGCCCAGGCGGTTCTGGTGATACGGCTGCAGAATTTCGACCAGCGAGCCGTCGCTGAGTGCCCCGCTCAGCATGAAATCGGGCAGGATGGTGATGCCGGCGCCGCTCTGAGCGGCGTCGCGCAGCAACAATCCGTTGTCTGCGCGCAGGTTTCCATCCACCGGGATCGCCGTCTGCTCGCCGTCGACGGTGAAGTACCATGCGGTGCTGCGTTGCCGCTCGTGGCGGTAGGTAAGACAGTTGTGACGGCTTAGATCGGCCGGCGAGGCGGGCGTCCCGCGTGCCGCCAGGTAGCGTGGCGAAGCGACGGTGACCAGGCGGACCGAGCTGATCCGTCGGGCTACCAGGGCGGAATCTTCCAACTGCCCGATGCGCAGCGCCACGTCGACGCCGGCCTCCACCAGGTCGACGAAACGATCCTCCATCTGGGCGTCGAGCCGGATGTGGGGATAGCGGGCGAGAAAGCCGGCCACCAGTGGGGCCACGAACAGCTGTCCATAGGTGATGGGCATGCTGATGCGCAGGCGTCCCTGGGGGGTGTTGCCCAGTTCGCCCATGCGCTCTTCGGCCTCGCTGCACAGGCGGCCCACCGAGCGGCAGTAGGCGAGGTAGATCTCCCCCGATTCGGTGAGGCTCAGTTTGCGGGTGGTGCGGTTGAGCAGCCTCACCCCGAGGCGCGTCTCCAGCGCCTTGATCCGTTTGCTGATCAGCGAGCGCGACAGGTCGGTAAGGTGGGCTGCTGCTGAGTAGGAGCCGGCGTCCACCACCTGGGTGAAGAGTGTCATGTCGTCGATTTGGGACATTGGCGCCTCGATTGTTGATCCTGTTTCACCAATGTTATGACTTTAGCAGAGCAGATCTTCCCAGGTCGGCTTGCTAAGCTTTCGCACTGAAACAGTCGGGTAATGGTTATGTGGAAGAACGGGGTCAACGATTACGGTCTCATCGCTCAGGCACTGCATTGGGCGGTGGCGTTGATGATTCTGGCGTTGATCGCTCTTGGCTGGTGGATGACGGATCTCGGTTTCTACGATCCCTGGTATCACCGTGCGCCGGCGTTGCACAAAGCCTTCGGTATGGCGGCGTTGGGGTTGGCACTGGTGCGTATCGTCTGGGTGGTCGTCGATCGCCCGCCTCCGCTGGAGGATTCGCTGGGTCGCTGGGAGCGCGTGGCGGCGGCGATGGCGCACCGGGGGCTCTATCTGTTGACCCTAGCCATTCCAGTAACCGGATACCTGCTGTCGACCGCCCGTGGTGAGGGCGTCGAGCTGTTCGGAGGAATTGCAGTGCCTGCGCTGCTGCCTCCGGAGTCCGGCCGTGAGGCGTGGGCGGGCCAGGTTCACACCTGGTTGGCCTACGGCACGCTGGGGCTGGTGGCGTTGCACGCCCTGGCTGCCCTCAAGCACCAGTTTTTCGATAAGGACGGTACCCTGCGCCGTATGGCAGGAGTGCCGCGGACCAACACCCAACTCGATCGAGAGTCATAAGAGTTACGAAAGGAACAGTCAATGCGCAATAAAATGTGGTTAGGTTTGTTGATGGGCGTGGTCGTCGCCACGTCGTCCGCAGTGGCGGGTGCGGCCGAGCGCTACAAGATCGATCCGTCGCATTCATTCGTCATGTTCAAGATTTCCCATCTGGGCTTCAGCGTGCTCAACGGCCGCTTCAACGAGCTTGCGGGGGAGTTCACCTATGATCCCGCCAAACCCGGCGCCAGCAAGATCAACGTGACCGTCCAGACCGCAAGTGTCGACAGCAACTGGGCGGAGCGCGACAAGCATCTGCGCAGCCCTGATTTCCTCAACGTCGGCGAGTTCCCCACCGCTACCTTTGAGACCACCGGCTACAGCGAAAGCAACGGCCAGGGAACCTTGACCGGGAATCTGACCCTGCACGGTGTTACGCGCCCGATCACCGTTGCGGTGCAGGCGGTGGGTGCCGGTAAAGATCCCTGGGGCGGTTTCCGTCGCGGCTACACCGGAACAGCCAAGATCAAGCGCGGCGATTTCGGCATCTCCTACAACCTCGGCCCGACCGCGGAGGAGATGGAGCTGAATTTCGTCGTCGAGGGGGTCCGTCAGTAACACGGTCGGCAAGATCCGTTGTCGTACAGGGAACCCGGCCTCGCGCCGGGTTTCTTTTTGCCGCGGAGTGCGGCGAACGCTTTACTCCTGGGCGCCGGTGCCGATGGAAAGGGGGCCGGCGCCCGATGGCATGACGATGGGCGCCTTTTCCGAGTCCGCAATCGACGAGGTGCTTTCTTTGACGGAGGCACCAGAAACGAGGTGTCCGCATGAGTAGCTTTGCCCGTTGGATCGCCAAGCATGCCGCCTTTCAGCCGGCCCGGCCGGCGCTGGTCTACGAAGGGCGCTCTATCAGCTACGGGGAACTGGCCCAGCGCATCGAGGCGACCGTTCCCATGTTGGCGCAGCAGCTTGGCGTCGCGGCGGGCGATCGCGTGGCGTATTTGGGCTACAACAGTCCGGAACTGGTCATCCTGCTGTTTGCTTGTGCGCGGCTGGGGGCGGTATTCGTACCGATGGATGGGGGCTTGGCGACCGCCGCGCAGGTCGCTCTGCTGCGCCACTGCGGTGCCAAGGTGCTCGTGGTGGAGGCCGATTTCCGTCAGCAGGCGGAGGGCTTTCACGATCAGCTGCCGCAGTGCCAGTTGGTTGCCAGCCGTTTCGAGTCGAGCCGTGAGGCTTCACCTTGGCGTGCCCTGGCCGACCTGATGCAGGCGGCGCGCGGCGAGGTCTATCGGGAGGCGGCTCCGGGCGCCGAAGCGCCGGTGCTTCTGCTGTACCCGGGCGCGTCGTCCGCGCAACCGCGCGGGGTGCTGCTGAGTCAGGGGGCGCTCTTTTACCGCGCCCTCAACAGTCTGCACATGCATGCGCTGAGCGCGCGCGATGTGGTCCTCGCCGTGTTGCCTATGTGCAGTGCCGCCGGCCTCGATCTGCAGGCCCTGCCGGCCCTTTACGCCGGCGCCACGGTGGTGCTGCATCGCCGGTTCGATCCCGCCGAAACGCTCGCCTGCATGCGGGTGGAGCGGCCCACGCTGTTGGCGTTGGACGGCGTGGGCATGGCGGGGTTGGTCACGCAGGAGGATTGGACGCGCACCGACATCGGCTGTTTGCGCGCATTGACGGCAAGCGATGCGCCGGCTGCTGCGGTGCGCGATGCGATCCGCGATCGCGACGTGGTGGTGGCGCGGGTCTACGGCGGCGCGGAGAGCGGGCCGGTCGCCGTCTATCAGAGCGTGCTCGGCGCAGAGCCCGAACCCGAATCGGTGGGCAAGGCGGGAATGCACACCGAGGTCGTAATCGTCGGTACAGACGGTGCCGTGCTTCCCCCCGGCAAGCCGGGGTCGGTCTGCGTCCAGGGACGCAGCCTCTTTTCTGCCTATTGGAACGACACGGATGCGACCGCTGCCGTCCTGAGTGCCGACGGCTTTCGCAGCGAGGATACCGGGTACGTGGATGCCCAGGGCAACCTGTTTTTGAGCTAAGTCGGCGTGGTTCTCCGGTTCCCGTGTGCGGCGTGACCGCTTTTCGCGTTAGTCTGTCGGTGATGCGCTCGCGAAATCGGAGGTGGCAAACCATGATCGAGGCGTTGCGATGAGCCGCGAACTGCTGGTGTTGCGTCATGCCAAATCGGATTGGAACTCCGAGGCGGAGCAGGATTTCGACCGGCCACTGGCCAAACGCGGGCGGCGCGATGCGCCCAAGGTGGGCGAATGGCTCGCGGGGCAAGGATTGGCGCCCGAGGCCGTGGTTTGCTCACCGGCGCTGCGTACCCGCCAGACCGTTACCGCGGTACTCGAACGCCTGGATATGGCGGACTTTGGCGTCACCTTTGATCAACGCCTTTACGCCGCCAATCTCGAGGCACTGCTGGCGGTGTTGGGCGACTGCCCGCTGGCGGCGCGCCGCGTGTTGTTGGTGGGCCACAATCCGGGTGTCGACGATCTGGTGCTCTACCTGAGCGCCAACCAGCCGCCGTTGACCGCCAGCGGCAAATTGATGACTACGGCGGCTCTCGCGCATTTCGCGCTGCCCGGTGATTGGACACGTCTGGCGCGCGGATGCGGGAGTTTGGTGCAACTGGTGCGCCCCAAGGAGTTGGACTGATCCCGGTGCGTTGACACACGGGCTGAAGGCCGACTAAGTTGTGACGCCGGTCGTCACACTACAGGGATAGATGCCGTTGCCTTCTGATTTTTTGTCCCAACACCCGCTCGCCGTCGACCCCGCACCGCCCGTTACCCTGCGCCGCCACTGGCAGCCGGGGGACGTGGGATACATCACCTACCTTCACGGCGCCCTCTATGCCCGCGAACAGGGCTGGGACCACACCTTCGATGCTTACGTCGCCGAACCGCTGGCGCGCTTTTGCCTGAATTACGACCCGGATCGCGAAGGGATTTGGATCGTGGAGCGGGGCGGGCTCGTCGCCGGGTCCATCGCCATCGTCGCCGCGAATAGCGAGCAGGCGCAGCTGCGCTGGTTTCTGCTGCATCCCGATCTGCGCGGACAGGGATGGGGGCGGCGTCTGATCGAGGAGGCGGTAGGTTTTTGCCGTCAACGCGGCTACCGCAGCGTCTTCCTGTGGACCGTGGATGCCCTGCCCACCGCGGCGCATCTCTACCGGAAGGCGGGATTTCAGGTGGTCGAGGAGAAGCGCAGCGAGGTATGGGGGGCGGTGGTCAACGAACAGCGCTACGACCTGACGTTTGCCTAAAGTGCCGCTAATCAGCGGTCCAGGGCGGGAAATGCCGCCGCGTAGCGCGCGATCCATTCGCGTGCCGCCCGCTCTTCGCTGAGCGCACGCCCTTCGCTGGCAAGGGTCTGTTGGCGATAGTGGGCGATGTGGCAGAGCTGCTCAATCATACGGGCGACGAACGCCTCGCGTTGCCTGGCGATTCGTACTACCACCCGATTGGGCGTGTGGGCGCGATCCACCTCCACCACCCGGCTGTGGAACTGGTGCACCTTGCCGCCGGCTTCGATGCTTAGCTGGAGTGGGGTACCGGCCCGCGGCGGGTGCGCGGCGCGGAAACGCAGATAGATCCCACCCCGCTCGCCGGCGACGGGCTGCGGTGCGGCACATACCCGGAAGGCGAGGGGTTGGCTCGCGGGGTGGTCGATGAGCGGAGATCGGTCGATAGCCTCCGCCCGGCGAGACGAGATTCGTGGCATGGGCGCCTCCCCAGCTGGCGCGGAATCGAATCCGGTTGTTGGGAAAGCGTAGGCGGCCAAGGCAGCCAAGTAAACAGTAAAATTTTTTATTTCAAATGGTTAAAGCTATTAGTTAATCTTATTTTTTAAGTAATTATTCTCAGAAATATCTTATAACAATTTGTTTTATATAAGTATTGTGCAATTTCTCCCTTTGTCTTTGGCTTGATACATCGCCCGATCGGCCCGGTGAAAGGCCGAATCGCTGTTGTCGTTGCCGGAAAACTCCGTCACGCCGATGGATATGGTGACCTTGACCGGGTCGCCCCGGTAGGTGAATCCCATCCCGGCCACCGCCTCGCGCAGTTTCTCCGCCACCGTAAATGCCGCTTGGCGATCGGTCTCCGGCATGATCAATACGAACTCTTCGCCGCCGTAGCGGGCGAGGAAATCGGGTTCGCGAGTCAGTTTGCGCAGGCGGCTGGCGATGGCGGTGAGCACCTTGTCACCCGCTTTGTGACCGTAGCTGTCGTTGATGCGCTTGAAGTAGTCGATATCGAGCACCACCAGGGAGAGCGCCGTCTTGTAGCGTTTCCAGCGGCCGTGCTCCTGGGCCAGGAACTCTTCGTATCCGAGCCGGTTATGCAGGCCGGTGAGGGGATCGCGATGGGCGGCTTCGCGCGCCTTGATCAGAGCATCGCGCAGCTTGCTGCTCTCCTTTTCCATCATCGCCATGCGGCCGACCAGCTTTTTGAGGGCCGATTCGGTACGGCTGCTGCGCTGCTCGTCCTCGTCGCGGTGGTGGTCCATACGCTGGCGCAGCACCCGCATCTGTTCGAGGATGGAGCGCTTGTGCTCCTCCAGCGATTCGGCACTGTGGACGCCGGCTTCGATGGCGTCGAACTGGCTGCTCATTTCGCTGTGCAGGCGCCGCCCGCTTTCGGCGGCTTCGCGCTGCAGCTGGCTGGTGTCCTCCAGCCCGTCCATGAGTCCGCGCAGCTGGTCGTCCACCTGGCGCAGAAACCCTTCCAGGTCTTCGCGATTGCTGGTGCTGGCGAGCTGGATGCGGGCCACCAAGTCGCTGATGTCGCGCACCGTTTGCGCCAGTTGGTCGCCTTTGGGGAGTTCGGCCAGCCGCGACTTGATGACTTCGGCGCGCTCCGCCAATGGGCCGGAGAGCGCCAGGCGCTCCAGCAGCTCGGTGAGCACTTCGCAGACCTCGGCGCCGCCGGCCGCGCCGTCGCTGAGTTGGTTGAGGGTCTGCGCTAAACGGTGGACGACGCGCGCCAGGTCGCGCGCCTCCTCAGCATCGACCTCCGCCCTGAGGCGCGAGATCTCTTCGGCGATGTTGGCCGGCGGGGTGAGTTCGGCCAGCAATTGGTGCAGCAACTCGCCCGCGTCAAGCGCGGCCACCTCGATGCCCTTGGTGCCCTTGTCCTCGCGCCAGGCCGATTTTTCGATACGCGTCAGCAGGGGTTGGATCTGGTTCGGGTCGATCTCGTCGCGGATCACTTCGCGCAGGTGGCGCAGCGGTTCCTCCAGTTCGGGGCTGGCATCGCTGGCCAGTACCGCCAGCCGTGTGACGGTGCGGCGCAGGATCTCCTCGTTGCGTCCGGCCAAGCGCTCCTGCTCGACCAGTTCGGAGCGCAGGGACGAGATTTCGGCTTTCAATGTGGTGCTGTCGTCGCTCATGGCAGCGGGTCGTGGTGGCGATGAATGACCCGATTATGCCAGTGGTTGCCGGTTACGGCAGCAATGAGACCTCGTGCGGCAGCTCCACGTCGATGGCGACGGGCAAGTGATCGGAATAGGTGCAGTCCAGCGCCTGAATGCTGCGTACGCGGATGGACGGCGTGACCAGCACGCGATCGATGCTGCGCTGCGGTTGCCAGCTGGGGTAGGTGTTGATGTTGCGTACCGGCTCGATGAGACCGCCGCGTTCCAGCGGCGAATGGCGGTAGCCGTTGATGTCGTGGGCGCGGCAGTTCATGTCGCCCATCAGCACCACGTTGCGGTAGCCGCGTACCAGTTCGGCGATGTAGGCCATCTGCTGTTCGCGTGCCCGGGGGCTTAGCGCCAGGTGAATGATCAGCACCACCAGGCAGTCGTCGCTGCTGCCGTAGCGCGCCATCAGCGCGCCGCGCCCGGGGATTAGGCCGGGTAGTTTGTGCTCGGTGATTTCCGTCGGGGTGATGCGGCTCAGCAGGCCGTTGCTGTGCTGCGCCAGACGGCCGAGGTTGCGGTTGAGTTGGCTGTGCCAGTAGGGAAAGGCGCCCCGCCACGCCAGGTACTCCACTTGGTTGATGTAGCCGCTGCGCAGGCTGCCGCCGTCGACCTCCTGCAACCCGACGATGTCGAATTCGCTGATCAGCGCGCCGATCCGATCGAGGTTCTCCACTCGCCGCGACGAGGGCAGAACATGACGCCAGCTACGGGTGACGTAGTGCCGGTAGCGCGTGGTGGAGATGCCGGTCTGGATGTTGTAGCTCAGCAGCCGCAGCGTCGTACCGGCAACGGACGGCGTGTCATCGGGTCGGGGTGGCGATGCCATAGACCGGTCCGTTGCCAGCGCGACGCCGCGGGAGGGTGGTGCTGTCAGGAGGGATTCTTGGCTTGGGTTTCCTTGGCGATCAGTTCGTCGATGACCTTCATCATGTTGGCGTAGTTGCCCGCCATGGTGCCGTCGGTGCGGTACTTGCCGTTGATGATGACCGCGGGCGTCCCATCGATGCCGTAACGCTGGGTCATGGCGCGCGCGCGGCGCACCTTGGTTTCTACGGCGAACGAGTTCCAGGTCTTGTTAAAGGTGTCGGCGTCGACACCGAATTCGCCGAAGAACTTGCGCAGCGCCTCTTCGCTGTCGAGGTCGCGGCGTTCCGCGTGAATGGCATCGAACAGCGGGCGATGGATTTGGTCGACGACGTGCAGCACTTCCGCGGTGTAGTAGGCGCGTGCGTGCAGCGCCCAGTTGCCGCTCAGGATGGCCGGCATGCGGATGAAATCGACGTTGTCCGGTTTGGTCTGCAGCCAGCGCTCCATGATCGGTTGCAAGCGGTAGCAGTGCGGGCAGCGGTACCAGAATAGCTCGACGACCTCGACTTTGTCGGGGTTGGCCGTGGGTACCGGAGGCGAAATGATTTCGTACTCCGCACTCCATGCACGGTTGGCGGTGCCGGCCAGCAGGACGGGCGCCACGAGCAGGGCCAGGAACAGGTGCCGCAATTTCTTCATGCTGATATCCCCTAGAAGCGGTGGTGGCGGGTAGGTCCGGGCCCGCGAGGCGCAGTGGGTGAAAAGGACCCTAATGTTCGTTGATCCTTCCACGGCTGACAAGGTTCCCCCGCCCGTGGCGCCGCGCACTGCATTGTTTGCACGCCACGAAGAAAAAAGGTGACCTGGGGTCACCTTTTTTCGTACAGCCACTGTGCCACGAGGACTACTTCAGGTTCGTGACATACTCCGCAACTGCCGCGATCTCGTCGTCGGTCATCTTGCCGGCGACACCTTGCATGATGCCGTTGAGGTCGTTGGTCCGCGTGCCGGCGCGGAAATCCTTGAGTGCCTTGACCACGTAGGCGGCATGCTGCTTGGCCAGTCGCGGGAATCCGGCCGCGGGGTTGCCGAGGCCGTCAGGTCCGTGGCAGCCGGCGCAGGCGACCACACCGTTGGCCAGGTTGCCGCGGGTGTAGACCTTCATGCCGGCATCCAGCAGGGCCGCGTTGCCCTGGGAGTCGCTAGGTGTCTGGGCACTGAAGTAAGCGGCCACGTCCAGCATGTCCTGATCGGAAAGCGTCTGCGCCATGGGTGACATCAGCTCGTTGGTGCGGGCGCCGTCCTTGAGTGCGTGTAGCTGTTTGACGATGTACCCCGGGGACTGGCCCGCGAGTTTGGGCCACACCGGGTTGACGCTGTTGCCGTCGAGGCCGTGACACGCGGCGCAGATCGGAGCCTTGGCCTTGCCCGCCGCGGCGTCGCCGGGAGTTAGTGCTGCCGCCGCTTCGGGCTTGGTTTCGGCGCTGGGCGTCGGCTGTGCCTCGGCCGCGGGCTGGGCAGCGGCCGGGGCGGGGGCGGGTGCCGCCGGCTGGGCCGTTGCGCCCTCCTTGGCCTGGGCAACCAGATACTCCACCGCGGCGCGTAGCTCGTCGTCGCTGCAGGTGGCACAGGTGCCCCTGGGCGGCATGGCGTTCAAACCGTTGGTCACCGACATCACCAGGGCGTCGATCCCCTTGGCGATGCGCGGCGCCCAGGCGGTGGCGTCGCCGCGCTTGGGGGCGCCGGCAGCGCCGGTGTCGTGGCAGGCGAAACAGGTCTTCTTGAAGACGGCTTCGCCGTCCGCCGCAATGGCAAACGGGGCGGAAGCGGCCGCGGCGACCAGGGTCAGGGTGATGATCAGTCTTTTCATCGTCGCTCCTCGAGCGTCGGCTGTCTGGGGCGGGTCCGTTCGCAATGACCTACGAGTCGATCGTGAGGGCAGAGTCGTCGATGCTGGCTCAGGACCCGGCGCTATGGGCCAGCGTCGATAGTGTTCGCTGTTGTCTGTTCGGTTGACCGTGAACTCTGGCGCGGTCCGTGCCTGTCCAACCCGCACCCGGGTCGGACTGCGACACGGCTTGCGCCCGGAATATTTTGCGCTTGCCGGCTCCGACGATCTGCTGCCGTGTCACTCGTCGGTGTTCCGATTTCAGAGGTCTTCGGCGGCGTATCGGTGCTGCGGCACCACCGTCGGACTCGACGCGGCCGATACCCCGGCGCAAAGACCCGTCTGTATACCAACTGGTCGAAAATGGGTCAACTGAACTGAGGTTATAGGGGGGGCTAAAGCACCTTTTATTGACGGGGCGCAGGTGTGGTCTGCGCCACCGTCGCTACCGCGTCGCCGGTTATAATGATTCGCTTGTGCAGCCGCCTTACCGGGAGTCCCGCCAGCTTATGGCACCGTCATCGCTCAATCCCCTCTACCGAAAAGCGACGTTTCTCACCAGCGCCGAACGTCTGACGCAGGCGCCCGAGGACGACGGCTGGGAGGTCGCCTTCGCCGGGCGGTCGAATGCCGGGAAGTCGAGCGCGATCAACACGGTGACTTGGCAGAAGGCGCTGGCGCGCACCAGCAAAACCCCCGGCCGCACCCAGCTCATCAATTTTTTTCAGCTCGACGGGCAACGCCGCTTGGTGGATCTGCCCGGTTACGGCTTCGCCAAGGCCCCGGAAGCGCTCAAGCGGCGCTGGCGCCACAGCATGGAGGAGTATCTGGCCGGACGCCGCAGCCTGCGCGGCCTGGTGCTGGTAATGGACGTGCGCCACCCGCTCACCGAGTTCGACGGCATGATGATCGATTGGTGCGCGCACGAGGCGCTGCCCCTCCATCTGCTGCTGACCAAGGCGGACAAGCTCAAGCGCGGGCCGGCCACGGCGACGCTGCATCAGGTGCGGCGTTCTGTCGCGGCGCTGGGGGTGGAGGTGGGGGCGCAACTCTTTTCCGCCCTGAAGCGGACCGGGGTCGAAGAGCTGCATGCGGTTCTGGATCGCTGGCTGGAGGTGCCGTCGCCGAGGGGTGATACGCCCCTCGCCGTCGAGTAGAGTCGTTTCTTTCGTATCAGCTGCTGCGGTGAAAGTGTTCACTCACTGACGCCACGCAATCGCCGGTCCTGCCCGGATCGCGGCTCCCCGCCGTGAACTTTTACCCACCCCCGAAGTCATAGATTTCGAGTGTCGGTGCCCGATGCTCTTCCCGCTATCCCTCCCTTAGCGGGTCAGTCGCCCGGAATCCCCAACCGGGTGGCTTCTTGAAGGCCCCGGTTTTCCCCCCTTTTGGCCGGGGCCTTTTTTCTTTTTCCGTTCGAGGCGCGAATGTCCCAATCGGATTGAGAATTCATCTCGCGCAAAGACGCCAAGAACGCAACGGGACGCGAAGCAGCCCTAATGCTGGTGTGCAGGGGTACCCGCTTCATGTCGGAGCGGGCGGAGCCTGGCGCTACCCCAACAATGACACTTGGCGAGCTCTGCGTTCTTGGCGTCTCGACTCTGGCTCCTGCTTCGTCCTACCTCCTGCATCTGACCCACAGGGATGTGGGAAATGCAGTGGGATTGCCGGGAGCAATCCCTGCCATGCAGTCGTTTGCGCGAAACCTGTTCTACCCGGGTTTTCAGTGTGCCTCGTCCCAGTTGTCACCCACGCCGATGTCCACCACCAGCGGTACCGCCAGCTCGGCCGCTCCGCTCATCATGCGGCGCACGGCGTCGGTGAGCGTTGCGACCTCCGACTTCGCGACTTCGAACACCAGTTCGTCGTGCACCTGCATGATCATGCGCGCGCCGCGCGGTTTGGCCTGCAGCCAGGCGTCGATGGCGAGCATGGCGCGCTTGATGATGTCCGCCGCGGTGCCCTGCATGGGGGCGTTGATGGCGATGCGCTCGGCGGCGCCGCGGCGGTTCGGGTTGCTGGAGCTGATGTCGGGCACGTAGAGGCGCCGGCCGTAGAGGGTGCTGACGTAGCCCTGTTCCTTGGCGCGCTGTCGGGTCTGGTCCATGTAGTCGCGCACGCCGGGGTAGCGGTGGAAGTAGCGATCCACGTACTCGCGGGCGTCATTCAATGGAATGCCCAATTGGCGCCCCAGCCCGAAGGCCGACATGCCGTAGATGAGACCGAAGTTGATCGCCTTGGCCGCGCGGCGCTGCTCCTTGGTGACGGCATCCAGCGGCATGCCGAACACCTCGGAGGCGGTGGCGGTGTGGATGTCCTGGCCGGAGGCGAAGGCCTTGAGCAGCCCCTCGTCGCCCGACAGGTGGGCCATGATGCGCAGCTCGATCTGCGAGTAGTCGGCCGCCAGCAGCCGGTGACCTTCGGGGGCGATGAAGGCCTGGCGGATGCGCCGTCCCTCCTCGGTGCGCACCGGGATGTTCTGCAGGTTGGGATCGCTGGAGGAGAGCCGCCCGGTGGCCGCTACCGCCTGGTGGTAGGAGGTGTGGACGCGCCCGGTGTGCGGGTTGATCTGCTCGGGCAACCGGTCGGTGTAGGTGGACTGCAGCTTGCTCAGCGAACGGTAGTCCAGGATCAGCCGCGGCAGTTCGTAGTCCAGCGCCAGGTCCTGGAGCACGTTCTCCGCCGTGGAGGGCTGGCCCTTGGGCGTCTTGGCCAGCACCGGCAGCTCCATCTTGTCGTAGAGGATCTCCTGCAGCTGCTTGGGCGAACCCAGGTTGAAGGGCTGGCCCGCCGCGCGGTAGGCGTCCTGCTCGATGTCGTGCAGGCGCCGGCCGATCTCATGGCTCTGGCGGCGCAGCATGGCGGCGTCGATGAGCACGCCGGTGCGCTCGATGCGCGACAGCACCGGTACCAGCGGGATCTCGATCTGCTCGAAGATGGCGCGCGGACCTTCCTGCTCGGCGAGGCTCGGCCACAGGGTCTGGTGCAGTCCCAGGGTGACGTCGGCATCCTCGGCGGCGTAGGGGGTGGCCTGTTCCAGCGCCACCTGGTTGAAGGTGATCTGCTTCTTGCCCTTGCCGGCCACGTCCTCGAAATGGATGGTCTCGTGGCCCAGGTGCTTGAGGGCCAGGGTGTCCATGTCGTGGCGGTTGGCGGTGCTGTCCAGCACGTAGCTCTCCAGCATGGTGTCGAAGGCGATGCCGCGCAGCGTCACGCCGTGGTTGGCCAGTACGCTCATGTCGTACTTGAGGTGGTGGCCCACCTTGGCTTTTTCTGGATCTTCCAGCAGCGGCCGGAGGGCGGCGAGCACCGCATCGCGATCCAGTTGATCCGGCGCGCCGGGGTAGTCGTGGGCCACCGGTAGGTAGGCGGCCTGACCGCGTTCTACCGCGAACGAGAGTCCCACCAGTTGCGCTTCCATATAGTCGAGGCTGGTGGTTTCGGTGTCGAAGGCGATCAGCTCGGCCTGTTCCAGGCGCTGGCGCCAGGTGTCGAACTGCGCTTGGGTAAGGATGGTGTCGTACTCGGCCTTTGCCTTGGCGGCGGGTGGGGCGGCCGGTCGGCCGCCGCCGTCCAGCTCACTGAGCCAGCCCTTGAACTCCAGGCGCTGGAACAGCGTGCGCAGCGTGTCGGTATCGGATTCGCCGGGGGTGAGTGTGTCGGGCCGCTCTTCCAGCGCCACGTCGCAGCGGATGGTGGCCAGTTCGCGCGACAGTTCCAACTGGTCCAGGTGCTCGCGCAGGTTCTCGCCCACTTTGCCCTTCACTTCGTCGGCTCGTGCCTTGAGGCTGTCCAGGTCGCCGAATTCGGCCAGCCACTTGGCGGCGGTTTTGGGCCCCACCTTGGGTACGCCGGGGATGTTGTCGGAGGTGTCGCCCACCAGCGCCAGCAGGTCGATGATGCGCTCGGGCGGCACGCCGAATTTCTCCTCCACCCCGGCGCGGTCCAGGGTGGTGTTGCTCATGGTGTTGACCAGGGTGACGTGTGGGCTCACCAGCTGTGCCAGGTCCTTGTCGGAGGTGGAGATGACTGTCTCCAGTCCCTGTGCGGTGGCCTGGGTCGCCAAGGTGCCGATGACGTCGTCGGCTTCGACGCCGGCGATTTGCAGCAACGGTAGTCCCATGGCGCGGATCACCGCGTGCAGCGGCGCCACCTGGGCGCGCAGCTCGTCGGGCATGGGTGGGCGGTGGGCCTTGTACTCGCTGTACAGGTCGTCGCGGAAGGTCTTGCCGGGGGCGTCGAACACCACGGCGATGTGTGCCGGTTGGTAGTCCTGGATCAGCTTGCGGATCATGTTGATGACCCCGTACACTGCGCCGGTCGGTTCGCCCTGGGCGTTGGTCAGCGGCGGCAGGGCATGGAAAGCGCGGTAGAGGTAGGAGCTGCCATCGATCAGGACCAGGCGAGGCGCTGCATTCTGGGGCATGGTGGTTTCCGGGGCTCGCGGTAAAGGCAATCATTATACGGGCTGTCGGCGAAACTACCGGCGCGGCCCACCGATCTAAGTAGTTCCATTCCTATCAGCCGACAGGTTTCCCACGTTGTTGCCGACATCGGCCGTACCGCCGCCGGCAGACTGTTGTCCAAAGGTAGCAAACCATGAATGACGAACAGAAAAGCATGCATCCGGGCTTGACCCCTGTGGATGACACCCACCTGACACGCGAGTCGTGGAAGGTGTTCCAGATCATGGCCGAGTTCGTTGAAGGCTTCGAACGCCTGGCCGGTATCCGTCCTTCGGTGAGCTTCTTCGGCTCGGCGCGCACCGCGCCCGATCATCGCTACTACAAGCTGGCCGAAGACATCGCCCGCGAACTCTCCAACGCCGGCTTCTCGGTGGTGAGCGGCGGCGGTCCGGGCATCATGGAGGCGGCCAACAAGGGCGCACAGGCCGGCAAGTCGCCCAGCATCGGACTCAACATCCAGCTGCCGGCGGAGCAGGCGGGCAACCCCTATCAGGACATCGCGCTGCACTTCCGTCACTTCTTTTCGCGCAAGGTGATGTTCGTGAAGTACGCCTCGGCCTACGTGGTGCTGCCGGGCGGCTTCGGCACCCTCGACGAACTGGCCGAGATCCTCACCCTGGTGCAGACCGGCAAGAGCCGGCGCATCCCCATCATCCTGGTGCACACGCCGTTCTGGAGCGGGCTGATCGACTGGTTCAAAGAGGCGCTGTTGGCCGAGGGGACGATTTCGGCAGAAGACTTCGACCTGTTCCGTGTGCTGGACACGCCCAAGGAAGTGGTCGATGCTATTTTCACGCACTATGAACACCGCAGCTTCGAACCCTCCGCCCGCGAACGCGAACTGCTGCTCGAACTGTAAGGACACCGCATGCGACTGCTGCTACCCGCCGGTTTGTTGCTACTGAGCATGGTTTCCCATGCCCAGCAGTCACCGCCCAGCGCCACCCCCAAAGAGGCCGAACCGCCCCCGCTGCCGGAAGAGGGCGCGGTTCCCGAGCCCGAGGTGCGCATCATCCACAAGGGAGAGGAGACCCTGCGCGAGTACCGCGTACAGGGCAAGCTGGTGGCGGTGCAGGTCATCCCCAAACATGGCGCTCCCTACTACCTGGTGGACGCCGACGGCGACGGCAGCCTGGAGACCCGCAGCAACGACCTGGAGCCCAACATCCTGATCCCCGGTTGGGTGATCAAGCGCTGGTGATTCTCGCCGCGCCGGGCTGTGCCGGCGCGCACTTTTTCGATCCCGATTGATGGCCGTCTATACCCCCGTCGACGACCATGCGCTGTCTGGGCTGCTGGCCGGATTCGCTGTCGGCGAGCTGGTACGCAGTGCGCCCATCCACACCGGCATAGAGAATACCAACTACTTCGTCACCACCACCGCGGGCGAGTTCGTGCTCACCCTGTTCGAAACCGTGGCCGAGACCGATCTGCCGTACTGCCTGGCGTTGATGGGCTGGTTGGCCGAGTGCGGGGTACCCAGCGCCCACCCGGTTGCCGACCGCCGCGGCGAGGTGCTGACGCGGCTCAACGGGCGTCCGGCCGCTTTGGTACAGAGGCTGCAGGGTGTCAGTGTTGTCCGACCGACCGCCCGGCACTGTGCGCAGGCCGGCCGTTTGCTGGCGCAACTGCACCTGGCGGGCCGGGGTTTCGCCATGAGCAGACCTAACCCTCGCGGTGCCGTTTGGCGTCACGACGCGGCGAATCGGCTGCTGCCGCGGCTGGACGGGCAGGCGGCGCACCTGCTGGAGAGCGAGATCCGCTGTCAGCAGCGATGGGACGACGCCCTACTGCCGCGGGGTGTGGTGCACGCCGATCTGTTTCGCGACAACGTCCTGTTCGATGCCGAAGGGGTGAGCGGCGTGGTCGATTTCTACTATGCCTGCACCGATGCGTTTGTTTTCGACCTGGCGGTGACGGCCAACGACTGGTGTTGCGACGAAGAGGGGCGCTGGCGTGAGCCGCAGCTCGCCGCCTTGCTGGAAGGCTACTCGCGGGAGCGCACCGTCAGCGCCGCAGAGCGCGACGCCTGGCCTATGGCGCTGCGCTCGGCGGCGCTGCGCTTCTGGCTGTCGCGGCTGCTGGACAGCCACTTCCCGCGCGACGGCTACGGCGACTACGCCAAAGACCCCGGGGAGTACCAACGCATCCTCGAACGCCGCATCGCGGACGGCGAAAAGACGGCGTGCCATCTGCGCTGACGCTGCGGCTCGCCACGGCGGCCCGACCCCGTCTGGTGTACAATTTCCAACCTTTGACGTCACTTTCCCTAGGACACCGATGTGGAACAGTATCGCGGAACCACCATCCTCGCCGTGCGCCGCAACGGCGTGGTCGTGATTGGCGGTGACGGCCAGGTCACCCTCGGCAACACCATCATGAAGGGCAACGCGCGCAAGGTGCGCCGGCTCTACAACGGCCGCGTGGTGGCCGGTTTCGCCGGCGGCACGGCGGATGCGTTCACCCTGTTCGAGCGCTTCGAAGGCAAGCTGGAGAAGCACAGCGGTAACCTCACCCGCGCCGCCGTGGAGCTGGCCAAGGACTGGCGTACCGACCGCATGCTGCGCCGCCTGGAGGCGCTGCTCATCGTCGCCGACGGCGAGACCAGCCTGGTGTTGTCGGGCAACGGTGACGTCATCGAACCCGAACACGACCTGGTGGCCATCGGTTCCGGAGGCTCCTTCGCCCAGGCTGCGGCCCGGGCGCTGATGGAAAACACCGAACTGTCGGCGCGCGAGATCGTCGAACGGGCGATGAGTATCGCAGCCGACATCTGCATCTACACCAATCGCAATCTGGTGATGGAAGAGCTGACGGGTGATTGAGTTTGGTTGCGTGTCTTGGCGCGAGACGAGGCTGTGAAATACGAGGAACAGAGCTGCATATGTCCCAAATGACCCCCCGCGAGATCGTTCAGGAACTCGACAAACACATCATCGGCCAGGCCGCCGCCAAGCGCGCCGTGGCCATCGCGCTGCGCAACCGTTGGCGGCGTGCTCAGGTGGACGAAGCGCTACGCGCCGAGATCACCCCCAAGAACATCCTCATGATCGGCCCCACCGGCGTGGGCAAGACCGAGATCGCGCGCCGCCTGGCGCGGCTCGCCAACGCGCCGTTCATCAAGGTGGAGGCCACCAAGTTCACCGAGGTGGGCTACGTGGGGCGCGACGTGGAATCGATCATCCGCGATCTGGCCGACATCGCGGTGAAGATGACGCGCGAACAGGAGATGGAAAAGGTACGCTATCGCGCCGAGAATGCCGCCGAAGAGCGCATCCTCGACATCCTGCTGCCGCGCGCCCGTACCCTTCCGCCCGGCGCTGAGACCGGTGCCGAGCCACAGTCGGAGACGCGCCAGAAGTTCCGCAAGAAATTACGCGAAGGCGATCTCGACGACAAAGAGATCGAGGTCGAGGTGCGTGCCACGCCGGTGGGTGTGGAGATCATGGCGCCGCCGGGTATGGAGGAGATGACCAGCCAGCTGCAGTCGCTGTTCCAGAACATGGGGGGCAGCCGTACCAAGACGCGCAAGCTGCGTATCAAGGATGCCATGAAGGTGCTCACCGAAGAGGAGGCGGCGAAGCTCATCAACGAGGATGACCTCAAGCTCAAGGCGCTGCAGATGGTGGAGCAGAACGGTATCGTCTTTCTCGACGAGCTGGACAAGGTGGCCAAGCGCGGCGAGCACAGCGGTCCCGACGTTTCGCGCGAAGGCGTGCAGCGTGACCTGCTGCCACTGGTGGAGGGTTGCACGGTGAGCACCAAGTACGGCATGGTGCGCTCCGACCACATCCTGTTCATCGCCTCGGGGGCGTTTCATCTGTCCAAACCGTCGGACCTGATTCCCGAGCTGCAGGGCCGGTTGCCGATCCGCGTCGAACTTAATGCGTTGACCACCGACGATTTCGTGCGCATCCTCACCGAGCCCGATGCCTCGCTCACCGAACAGTACGTCGCGCTTATCGGTACCGAGGGCGTCCAGCTCGAATTTACTGACGATGCGCTGCAACGCCTGGCGGAGGTGGCGTTCCAGGTCAACGAGCGCACCGAGAATATCGGTGCACGCCGCCTGCACACCGTACTCGAACGGTTGCTGGAGCAGGTCTCGTTCGAGGCCTCCGATCTGTCCGATACGGCGGTGACCATCGACGCCCGGTACGTCGACGATCACGTGGCCGAATTGGCCGGTGACGAAGACTTGAGCCGCTACATACTCTAGGAGTGCCCGCAATGGCCCAGTCCAATATCCGACCCACCGAGTTCAAATTGCACCAGAAGCGGCGCTTGCTGGAGGTGACCTTCGAGGATGGCAAGCACTTCGAGCTGTCGTGCGAATTGTTGCGCGTCTATTCGCCGTCGGCGGAGGTGCGCGGTCACGGCCCCGGCCAGGAAGTGCTGGTCTACGGCAAGGAGGACGTCAACATCACCGGCGTCGAACCGGTGGGCAACTACGCCGTCAAGCTGGTGTTCGACGATGGCCACGACTCGGGGCTTTACTCGTGGAATATTTTTTACGATTTGGGGGAACACCAGGAGCAGTATTGGGCGGATTATCTGGCGCGTCTGAAAGAGGCCGGATACGCGCGCAAGGTGGATTGAACCACCGTCAACCCAGCTCCCTCGCTGATCAAGGATAGAGGACAAACGGTTTGCGTCCCTGGCGCTCTTGGCGAGAGAACCATTCAAACTCATAAGGTTGGTCCCGTGAACGACGACAATCCGAAGCAAACCACCGATTTCGGTTATCAGCAGGTGCCGATGCAGGAGAAGGCCAAGCGCGTCGCCGAGGTCTTCCATTCGGTGGCGGGCAAGTACGACCTCATGAACGATTTGATGTCGTTGGGCATTCACCGCATTTGGAAGCACTTCACCATCCAGCGCAGCGGGGTGCGCACCGGCCAGTGCGTGCTCGATATCGCCGGCGGTACGGGAGATCTCGCCAAGGCATTCGCCAAACGCGTGGGCGATGAGGGCGAGGTGGTGCTGGCCGACATCAACGGCTCCATGCTCGATGTTGGTCGCACACGGCTCATCGATGCCGGCGTGGTGGGCAACGTGCGTTTCGTACAGGCCGATGCACAGTGCCTGCCCTTTCCCGCCAATCACTACGATTGCATCACCATCGCCTTCGGACTGCGCAACGTCACCGACAAGGACGCCGCGCTGCGCTCCATGTTCCGCGTGCTACGCCCCGGCGGCAAGGCCATGGTGCTGGAATTCTCCAAACCGGTCGCCCCCGGCCTGGGTCCGGTCTACGACATCTACTCGTTCAAGATGTTGCCGCTGATGGGCAAGCTGGTGGCCAATGATGCCGATAGTTACCGCTATCTCGCTGAATCGATCCGCATGCACCCCGATCAGGAGACGCTCAAGATTATGATGGAGGATGCCGGTTTCGAGCGCTGCGAATACCACAATTTGAGTGGCGGCATCGTGGCGCTGCACATCGGTTACAAATACTGAGACGCGCACCGGCCATGGATCCCTTGTCGCTCCCTCTCACCGTCATCGAATCGGCTTGGAATGCGGTAATCCGCGCGCGCCCCGCGTTGCAGGAACAGGCCGATGTGCTGAACGGTCGTGTGGTGAAGATCACGCTGAAGGGATTGGAGCGCAGCTTTTTCGTGCTCGTCGACGAAGGGCGTCTGCAGCTGCAGGGCGATTGGCAGGGCAACGCAGACGCCTGCATCAGCGGTACACCGCTGGCGTTCGTGGCGCTGCGCGCCGGTGAGGAGGCGACGCTGTTTCGTGGCGACGTGACCATTGACGGCGACGCCCAAGTAGGTCGTGAGTTTCGCAAGCTGCTTGACGCGATCGCTGCGCACTGGGAAGCACCGCTGGCAGGTCTGGTGGGCGAAGAGTCGGCACAGAAGGTGAAGGTAGCGTGGCAGGCGTTTTCTGATTGGGGCGGGCAGACCCTGCTTACCTTCGCGCGCGATTTCGCCGGGTACATGAAGGGTGAAGCCCAACTGCTCGTCGACCGTGAAGCGGTAGCGCGTTTCGTCGACGACGTCGACACTTTGCGTTCCGACGTCGACCGCCTGGTCGCTCGTGTGCAGCGCCTGCGTGATCGGGGTGCCGGATGATCCGTCCCAGCGAGGCGCTGCGCCTCATTCACATTGCCTGGGTGCTGGTGCTGCACGGTCTGGACGACGTCATTCTCGCCACCCACCTGTTCCGCCCGGTGCGTTTTCTGCGCTACCTTACGCCGGGGTTTTTCCTGAAGAGCCGGCGTGGACCGCGTGGCGTGCGCATTCGCGACGCGCTTATCGATCTGGGGCCGATCTTCGTCAAGTTCGGGCAGATGCTCTCCACACGCCGCGACCTATTGCCACCCGATATCGCCGATGAATTGGCCAAGCTGCAGGACCGCGTGCCGCCGTTTCCTGGGTCGCAGTCGCGCGCCATCGTAGAGAAGGCGTTGGGCCAACCCGTCAATACCGCGTTCGCCAGCTTTGAAGACGAACCTTTCGCCAGCGCCTCCATCGCGCAGGTGCACGGCGCGACGCTGGCCGATGGTACTGCCGTGGTGGTGAAGGTGCTGCGCCCGGGGATCGAGCGTGTCATCCGCCGCGACGTGGCGCTGCTCTACCGCATGGCCGAATTGGCCACGCGCTACTGGAGAGAGGGCAGGCGCCTGCGCCCGGTGGACGTGGTGGCGGAGTACGAGACTACCATTCTCGATGAGCTGGACCTGATGCGCGAAGCGGCCAACGCTTCACAGCTGCGTCGTAACTTTGAAGGTAGCGAAATCGTCTACATCCCCGAAATCTATTGGTCGCACACGCGGCGCAACGTCCTCACGATAGAGCGTATCAGCGGCACCCCGGTGAGCGATATCGAGGCGTTGCGCGCGCAGGGGGTGAACCTGCGTGATTTAGCGCACCGCGGCGTGGAACTCTTTTTCACTCAGGTGTTTCGCGACAACTTCTTCCATGCCGATATGCATCCGGGCAACATCTTCGTGTCGCCGCAGGGTAACTATATCGCGGTGGATTTCGGCATCGTCGGCAGCCTGACGCCCAGCGACCAGCGCTACTTGGCAGAAAACTTCATCGCCTTTTTCCGTCGAGATTATCGGCGTGTGGCCGAACTGCACATCGAGTCGGGTTGGGTGCCGGCGGGTACGCGGGTGGACGAGTTCGAGGCCGCCATCCGCACCGTGTGCGAACCGATCTTCGGCCGACCGCTGAAGGAGATCTCCTTCGGCCTGTTTCTGCTTCACCTGTTTCAGACTGCGCGCCGCTTCGACATGGAGGTGCAGCCGCAGCTCATTCTGCTGCAGAAGACGTTGCTCAACATCGAAGGTTTGGGCCGCCAGCTTTACCCCGATCTTGACCTTTGGGCGACCGCCAAGCCGTTCCTGGAGCGCTGGATGCAGGAGCAGGTGGGGCCGCGTGCGTTGGTGCGCGGTCTCAAGGATCAGGTGCCGCGCTGGGCGGAGATCCTGCCGCAGCTGCCGGGCGAGCTGCACGATCTCGTACTGCGCGCCAACGCCGGCAAGTTGGTGGTGCAGTGGAAGTCCGACGAACTGAGCAAGATCCGTCGCGAGATCCGCGAAGGTCATCAGCGCACCTACGTGGCTATTGCCGGGGGCAGCTTGCTCATCTCTGCCGCCGTTCTTCTGGGACTGGACGGCTATGCACCGCGTATGCTCTGGAATGCGCCGGCGCTCACCTGGGTTTTTGGTGCGCTGGGTGCCGTTCTGCTGCTCTCCGCCTGGCCAGGGAGGGATGGCGACTGAGTCTCACCCGTCAGGTCCGGTTCCCCCGTCAAACACGCGCTTCTTCCTTTTCTCGTTTTACTGCAAACGGGTTATCATCGCCCGTAGACCATAAAGAGGGTATGCCCAGAAGCGCGATGGATCGCCCCTACAACACCGCATCCTCGCAGCCCTCGCTAAGAGTATCCGTACGCACCACTTTATGATGCGGCGCTTGTAACAGGGGGAGTGTATGAATCCCGTCATCATCTGGTTTCTCATCGGCCTGGTACTCGCGCTGGCCGAGCTGGCCGTTCCAGGCGTCATTCTCATTTTCTTCGGTCTTGGTGCTTGGCTGGCGGCGCTGACGACTTGGCTTGGTTTCACCTCGTCCCTTGATTCTCAACTGCTGGTCTTTGCCGTCACCTCGGTTGTACTGCTGGTATTGATGCGGCGCTGGATCAAGGGGCGCATGTACGGACACGTTAAGGAGGAGCATGACCTTAATGTTGATCTCGACGAATTTGTTGGTCATCGAGTTACCGTGACTCAATCTATCGAGCCGGGTAAAACGGACGGGCGGGTGGAGTTCAAGGGTGCTGCGTGGCGCGCTGTCGCCGACGAGGCTATTCCGATTGGCGAGCAGGTGGTCATCCAAAAGGTCGATGGCATCACGTTGACGGTAGGAAAAGGCTAATCACGGGGGGGCGGCGAGAGCCGCGAAGCGACAGGCGTAGGGGGACAACAATCATGGGCTTCTTTGGCATCAACATCAATCTCAGTTTGGTGGTATCCATCGGCATCGCTATCTTGGTGGTCGTCACCATTGTCAACACCGCGCGCATCGTCCCGCAGCGCGAGGCCTTCATTGTCGAACGTCTGGGTAAGTACGCTAAAACGCTCGGCGCCGGTTTTCACATCCTCATCCCTTTTGTCGATCGCGTCGCGTATACCCACTCGCTCAAGGAGGTGGCCATCGATGTCCCGTCGCAGACCTGCATCACCCGCGACAACATCGCCGTGGAGGTGGATGGTGTGCTCTATCTTCAGGTGATCGACCCCGCCAAGGCGAGCTATGGCATCGAAAACTATCGCTTTGCCGCCACTCAGTTGGCGCAGACCACCATGCGTTCTGAGATCGGAAAGCTGGAGTTGGACCGCACCTTCGAAGAGCGCGAGGCGATCAATGGCGCCATTATCGAAGCGGTGGATAAGGCGTCCGATCCCTGGGGCGTGAAGATTACCCGCTACGAAATCCGCAATATCACCCCTCCGCGCAGCGTGCAGGATGCGCTTGAAAAGCAGATGCGAGCCGAGCGCGAAAAGCGCGCCGTTATCGCCGAGTCGGAAGGCGAGCGCCAATCCAAGATCAATATCGCCGAAGGCGACAAGCAGCAGGCCATCAAGCTTGCCGAAGGCGAGAAGGAGAAACTCATCAACGAAGCCGAAGGCAAGGCCAAGGAGATCATGCTCATCGCCGAAGCGACCGCGCGCGGAATCGAGCGTATTGCAAGAGCCATCAACGAACCGGGAGGCCGCGATGCGGTCAACCTGCGCGTGGCTGAGCAGTACGTACGCGAGTTCGGGAATCTGGCGAAACAGGGCAACACCATTATCGTGCCATCGAATCTCAGCGACGTATCGGGAATGGTGGCATCGGCGATGGCATTCATTAGGGAGACGGGCACCGAAAGCAAAACGCGAGGCTAGTTGAGTTGGTGCATGATGTACTTTAAATGGGAGGAAATCAGTGTACAGGAATGCGAGGAGTAGGAAGTGCTTGATTGTCGCAGCGCTTATTGCTGCAGCGTTTTCAGCGCAACGGGGTGCGGTTGCTGCCGACACCGTCGTCAGTGTCGGAGTGGGGTTGAGAAGCGATGATTTGCAGTGGAGTATCGCAGGAAATTCCGCTGGGACCAGTCCGAACGTTCTATCGGAACTGACCTGGAGCGGCGTGCAGATGGTTCAGCTCGAGGCATCCGCCGAAGGGGAGGTTGGTAACAATTGGTTCCTGGGAGCGGATTTTGCCTACGGGCTCGCGTTTGACGGGGATGTTCAGGACTCCGACTATCTTGGTGATAATCGTACGGGTGAGTTTTCCCGTTCGTATAGCGATGCCACTGAAAGCTACGTAATGGATTTCGGCCTGAAGGTGGGTTATGCGCTCGTTCGGGGTCGTGGTAAACGTCTGAGTGGTTTTTACCTGATGCCCCTCGTTGGTTATGAACACAAAGATCTGAGTATGAAGATGACCAACGGGGAGCAGGTGCTCAGCGACTACGGATTTCCAGTCCCATTGGGGCCGTTCTCAGGATTGAACAGCAAATATCAAGGCAAGTGGAGCAGTGCATGGTTGGGTGCGCGCGCCGGATTCGAGATTTCGGCGGGGCGGCGAATCCTTGTGGAGGTTCAGCATCATTCCGCCAGCTTTGATGGCGAGGCTAACTGGAATTTGCGGGCCGATTTTAGCCACCCCGTTTCATTCCGTCACGATGCCGATGCAACAGGGAATGTGTTGCTTTTGGTGTGGCAGGCGACCGACAAAGTGGGGAACGGTTGGGAGCTCAAGCTGCGCCGGGAGGAATGGGATAGCGATTCGGGAGAGGATACGACCTATTTTTATAACGGGGCGATCGCCTATACGCAGCTCAACGAGGTGACATCCGAGTCGACGTCGTTGGTGTGGCGAAAGATCTGGGTATTTTAGGCAGGCAATCTGCCGGTGGATCGTACCCCGGTGGTTGAGAACGGTGTCGGTTGGCGCCATCACAAGCGGTGTTGGACGAGGGTAGTGAATTTCAAAGCGGGAGGGCGGTAGTGACTCGACGAGAAACGGCGCTTTGTTTTGTTCGAGCGTTTTGTGCGGTCGATATCATAGCCTTGGAAGCGCTATTGACCGAGGATCTTCTTTTCAATGGGCCGCTTCGCAAATTTACCTCACGGGCGGCGTACCTTCAGTGCCTGACGGCGGATGCGATGGTGCCTGCCGACCATGAGATTCTGAACGTCGCAGAGAGCGGCGATGCGGTGGCGTTGTTTTGGGAATATCGAAAACCCGGGGAGCCGGTGAAGATCGCCCAGCTGTTCAAGTATCGTGGCGAGCTGATCAGCGACATTCTTTTGATATTCGATACCGGGGAAGCGGATTTGTAACGCAGATGACCGAGCGGCGGCGCTTGTGTGGGGTGCGACAAACGAGGAGCGTGGACTGGCGTGAAGACCGTCTCACTGGTATTGGGAAGTGGAGGGGCTCGGGGTCTCGTCCACATCGGTGTCCTTCATTGGCTTGAAGAGAATGGCTACGTCGTCCAGTCCATCGCGGGTTGTTCGATGGGAGCGCTTGTCGGCGGCGTTTATGCAGCGGGCAGGTTGCCGGAGTTTGAGCAATGGGTGCGAGCCATTCGCAAAGCCGACATTCTTGCACTGTTGGATATTTCGTGGCGCAAGAGCGGACTCGTCAAGGGCGACAGAATCATCAATACCTTGGTAGACCTGGTAGGCGATCAGCTGATCGAGAATCTGTCCGTGCGCTATACGGCGGTGGCGGCAGACATTCGCAATCAGAAGGAGGTGTGGATCAACTCCGGTAGATTGTTTGATGCCATCAGGGCATCCATCTCAATGCCATTATTCTTCACTCCGTACGAGCGTGATGGCGTGCCCCTGGTGGATGGCGGTGTCTTGAACCCTGTTCCTATCGCGCCGACCTTTGGAGATGGCACTCAGCTTACGATCGCTGTGAATCTCGGAGGGGCCGTGGAACAGCTGATGCCGGGCTCTTTTGAGCAGAACACGGCTGCGGAGGCATCGCGTGATGTGCGGGCGATGCTGGGCAACTATATCAAGCGCCTGGGACGCAACGAAGGCGATGGAGGAAATCCGGATTGGGGGGCGTACGACATCGCGAACCAGTCGTTCGATGCAATGCAGAGCACAATTGCGAGACAGAAGTTGGCGGCGTACCCGCCGGACGTGGAGATCGAGATCGCTAGAAACGCGTGTGGCACGTTGGAGTTCGACCGCGCAGCGGAAATGATCGAACTCGGATACCGTATGGCGCAGCAGCGCCTGGATGTGTGAATAGACTGAACCCGTCACTTGCGGTTGGTCGCCGGGGCGAATCTAGGCGCGAAAGTGACGCGCCGCAGTCTGACCTGAAAGGAATCATGCCATGTCCTCGATGCTTGTACCGCTTCACATCGCTTTTGCCGGCGTTTGGCTGGGTTGCGTGCTTACGGAGGTATTATTCGAGCGCGCGTTGCTGGGCAGAGGGAGGGACGAGGCACTGATTTTAGCGGAGCTGCACAAGCGGGTGGACCTGACCGTGGAGGTGCCTGCGTTTGTGATCGTTCTGGTCACCGGTGCCCTGATGATTCCGGCGGCGATGGGGGGTGTGCCGCTCGACGCTATGATCGGTACCGGTCTACTGGCGATCGTCGCAAACATCTACTGCGTGTGGCTTGTGCTGCGGCGGGCGGGCGCGGCAAACAATGGTGATTGGGATGCCTTTACGCGTCTCGACCGCAAGCAACACGCATATGGCGCGATAGTATTGCTGGGCATCGTGGCTGCGCTGACGATAGGGATCTACCTCTATTGGACGACCAGGTAGCAGAAGGAGCGGAGTCTGTGGGCTGGCGGCCACGCAGCGCTTACCCGCCGTTACGACGGTCAGCGGCGTTTCTTTTTGCTGCAGCGTCAGTTAGTTGCGAACTGTTCTCAATCAAGGGGAATCGCATAGCTCGTTGTGTTCAGCTATTGCACTCTGCGCCGCTAACTGGACTAATGGAACTACCTGCGCGTGTTCGGATATGCGGTTTCCGAACGCGTGTGTTCGTTCGTTGTGGGAGAGCTGTTCCGAACCTGAGGTTCGGGGTGGGTTTTAGCACTGCTGACGTGTTCTGGTAGCGGAACGCGCAATCCGGGGGCTGCAGCTTGGGGGGGTGCGGCTGGAGGGGTGCGGTGAGAAGCAAACGTAGGCGCACCAACGGGTACGCGGGTATTTGCAGCTTTATGGGCCTGACGGTATTGCTGCTTGTCGGTATGCCTGCGCCGGGCTGGTGTGGCGCACCCCGTGCCGACGAGCCGATTCAGCCGTTGTACCCTATCCCCAATCTTGATGAGCGCAAGGTTCAGCTTGGTGAGCGGCTGTTTAATGACACGCGGTTGTCGGTGGACGGCTCGCTAAGCTGTGCAAGCTGTCACCAGCTGGGGACCAACGGTGCGGATACCGCGCCCCGCTCTCGTGGCGTCGGCGGCGCCAGCGGCGTCATCAGGACACCCACCGTCTACAACAGCGCCTACAATTTCGCCCAGTTCTGGGACGGCCGGGCGGCAACACTGGAAGAGCAGGTCAGCGGTCCGATTGCCAACCCGCTGGAGATGGCATCCAGCTGGGAGCAGATACTGGACAAAATCGGCCAGGATGCGGCGCTGGTATCCGAGTTCGAATCGCTCTATCCCGAGGGCCTGAGCGCGCAGTCCGTCAGTCACGCTATCGCTACCTTCGAGCGCTCGCTGATAACGGTCAACTCTCCGTTTGACCGTTGGCTGCAGGGCGAGGATTCGGCCTTAAGTGAAAGGGAGTTGCACGGCTATCGGCTGTTCAATGCGTACGGTTGTTCCAGTTGCCATCAGGGTAGGAACGTCGGTGGCAATCTGTACGCTCACATGGGCGCGATGGGGGACTATTTCGCCGACCGTGGGGGAGAAATCACCAAGGCGGATTTCGGGCGTTTCAATGTAACTCGTGACTCGTCTGATCACTTCTTTTTCAAGGTGCCCAGCCTGCGTTTGGCGGCACTGCAGCGTTACTACTTTCACGATGCGAGTGAGTCGCGCTTGGAGCATGCCATCCAGACCATGGGGCGCTACCAGCTCGGCCGTACTATTCCCGATGAAGACGCCGCCTCGATCGCGGCGTTTTTGAACAGTTTGGTCGGCGAACATCCGAGGCTGCAGCGGTGAAGGCGAGTTTCACGCTTTTTTGGCGTTACGTTATCCTGGCCGCCGGCGTGGTTGTGATCGGGGTTTATCTGCAGACTCGTATAGACGACGCACATCAGTTCGCCATGCAGACCGACCGCCTGCTGCTCATGAAGGATCTTGATGCCCGCCTTGATCGGGACGTGATGCAGGTGGCCTCTTACCTTCTCAACCAGTACGATCCCTTGGCGGATGTGACCCGTGAGATTCGGGCGCTCGGCGCTACCCTGCGTGATCCGCTTCAGGGGTTGTATGGGGCGACCACATCGAAAGTGGATATTGCCATCGATGCCTACCTGGGTGCGCTGGATACGAAACTTGCCGTACTGGAACGTCTCAAGTTCGAAGCGGCCGTGACGCGGAACGGATTGCATTACCTTCCGACGGTGGTGGAGGAACTGCATCGCAGTGAAAGTACGGTCGCGCACCAAGTCTCAGATCTGCTGGATCAATTGTTACTCTACAATCTGTTTCCTACGGAGTCTGGGCGACACCAAATCGAGCTACAGTTCGATCAAATTGCTGCTACTGGGTCGATCGACACCAGACAGCGAGCAATGTTGGACAATATTCTGTTTCACATGCGCAGTAATCTTCGCACGTTTACAAACCAGTCCGAACTTAAGGCGCGCTACGTTGCGGTTCCGAGCCGCGAGCGCTTCGAGCAGCTCTACGATGCGTACCGGGACTATTATGCCGCATCGATGCAGCGTGCGGAGTGGGTGAATCGGTGGCTCGTGCTGACAACCGTGCTGCTGTTGCTGCTGCTAGGATGGCTGCTGCGGCATCTGGAGCAGACACGGGATGTCGCTCAGCGTTCGTGGAGTCGGTTGCTGGATGCCGTCGAGAGTTTGGGTGAAGCGTTTGCGTTGTTCGATGTCGACGGAAAGCTGGTGTTGAGCAACCGCAAATGGAGTGATTTCTATCCTTGGCTGAAAGGGCGACTTACGGCGCAGACCTCCATTACCGACATTCGCGAAGCCAACGCCGATCAGGTCAGGTACTCGGCGGTGGATTGGGATCGGGGCCTTGACGAAGGCGCTGTTGCCGGTGAGGTGGGTAGTTATCTGGAGCAGCTGGAAGATGGGCGCTGGTTTTTGGCTAGCGACAGCACCACCAGCGATGGCGGTCGCGCTTGCGTGCGCGTCGATATTACAGAGTCGAAACGAGCCGAGCTGGAACTGCGCAAGCTTGGCCGCGCCATGGAGCAGAATCCCGCCTCGGTGATGATCACCGATCCCCAAGGTGTCATCGAGTACGTCAATCCCAAATTTGAAGAGATCACTGGTTACTCTGCTGCAGAGGTAATCGGTAAAAACCCCCGCATTCTCAAGTCGGGCGACGCTTCAGCAGAGGAATATAGAACGCTGTGGCAAACCATTTCTCAGGGCCTCGAGTGGAAGGGATACTTCCGCAATCTGCGCAAGAACGGCGAGCCGTATTGGAAGGCCGTTACCATTTCGCCGTTGCGAGGAAACGAGGGAGAGATTACCCACTACATTGCGGTGGGCGAAGACATTACGGCCCGCAAGCAGGCCGAGGACAAGCTGCGCATGCACGCCACGGTATTCGAGACCTTGGCCGAGGGCGTCATGGTGACGGATGCCGACAACCGCGTCAAAGCCGTCAATCCTGCATTCTCGCGGATCACGGGATATCAACCTAAGGACGTCCTTGGACAAGATCCCAAGATGCTCAACTCGGGTCGTCATCCCAAGGAGTTCTACCGTGTGATGTGGGAGCAAATCGAGAAAACGGGGCTCTGGTCGGGGGAGATCTGGAATCGGCGCAAAAACGGTAGCGTCTTTCCTGAGTGGCTCTCCATTTCAGTGATTCGTGATTCGAAAACCAGCAAGGTTACTGAGTACGTTGCCGTGTTTTCCGATATCACCCAGCGCAAGCGCGACGAAGAACAGATACGACGCCAGGCCAATTTCGATGCGCTCACCGGCATACCCAACCGCTCGTTGTTCTTCGATCGTCTCGCGCAGGCGATCATCGGCGCTCGCCGTGAGCGTGGCAAGCTCGCGCTGCTGTTTCTCGATCTCGACCGCTTCAAGGCAGTCAACGACAACTACGGTCACGTCACGGGTGACGGCCTCCTTCAGGAGGTCGCCGAGCGCATGCGTTCCTGTTTGCGCGATACGGACACTGTGGCGCGATTTGGCGGCGACGAGTTCGTCGTCTTGGTGCATGACCTCAAAGAGTTGGATGACGCCGCATTGGTCGCGGAAAAGATACTCGAGCAGATGTCGATTCCGTTTGTGGTCGCCGATCGCGAGGTGGTGTTGGGTGCCAGTATCGGCATCACCATCTATCCTGATGACACCGAAGATCCCGAGGAGATGCTGCGTAACGCTGACATGGCGATGTACCGCGCCAAGGAGGAAGGGCGCAATCGTTTTCAGTTCTTCACCATCGGCATGCAGGCTCAGGTACGCGAGCGCATGGAGATCGAACAGGACTTGCGTGCGGCATTGGAGCAGAATCAACTGCAACTTTGGTATCAACCGATAGTCGATGCGCAAACCGGCAGACTGGTGAACGCAGAAGCTCTGTTACGCTGGTTCCATCCGCAGCGCGGACCAATCCCACCGGAGGTGTTCATTCCGCTGGCGGAAGAGACCGGCTTGATTCTACAGGTCGGCAGTTGGGTGCTGCGCGAAGCGTGCCGCCAACTGCACGTGTGGCACGAGGCGGGCATGCGTATCGGCTTATCCGTCAACCTGTCCGGCCGTCAACGCGGGAGCGAATTTTCCGCTTGGAACTTGTCTCGCATATTGAAGGAGACGGGGGTTGCCGGAAATCTGCTGACTCTGGAGATCACCGAAGGCATGCTGATGGAGGATCGCGAGGAGGTGGATCAGTGGCTGGATGGATTCACGCAGCTCGGTGTGGCACTGTCCGTGGATGACTTCGGTACCGGCTACTCCTCACTCAGCTACCTAAAACGTTTCCCCATCAGCACCCTGAAGATCGATCGCTCCTTCGTCCGCGAACTGCCGGGTAGTTCTGAAGACGTCTCGTTGGTGGATGCCATTTTGGCGATGGCGGGAAGCCTGGGTGTTAACGTGGTCGCGGAGGGAGTGGAAAATCGCGAGCAGTTGGCGTTTCTCAAGGAGCGTGGCTGCACCTATCTCCAGGGCTTTTACTTTGGTACACCGATGCCCGCCCGTGAGCTGCTAGAGTGGTATATGCAGAACAAGTACAGCGTCGATGAGCATCTAACGTACTAACGTATGGGGTCTGGCGTGCTGTCAAAGCCGGATCCAACGACCATCCGGGTGTCGAGTATCGGTGCGGAAAGACGCCGCCCGGCGTTTGGCGCACAGTGAGTAGGGGGGCGGAATCAGCAAGGTGTCTTTCTGCGGGACGAAGTATGCCGTAACCATAGAGCGATGGACGATACCAAGATACAACAGGGGCGATACGATACGCAGCGCTCGCATGGCCAGCGGGTCATGCGTGGTTACTACCTGATTGTGGTTTTGTTTGCATCTGCCATGTTATGTCTGCTGGTCGTTAGCCAGTTGCAGGCCGATATCCTCGATTCGGTGCGCGCTTACGTGGCCGGTGAGGGCCGCTGGTCCAAAGGGCAGAAAGATGCGGTGTACCGGCTGATCCGCTACTCCTTCACTCACGATGGCGCTGACTACCAAGCCTTCATGGATGGGGTGGGCGTCACTTTGGGAGACAAGCAGGCGCGGTTGGCGATGCAGCAATCCGAGGTTGATCGAGGCAAGGCGCGCGCGGGCTTTCTGCGGGGTGGCAACCATCCGAACGACGTTGACAAAATGATCGACTTCTTCGTCGACTACCAACGTGTCGGGAAAGTGCGAGAGGCCATCGAATTTTGGACGGAAGGCGATGCGAAGATCGCCGAACTGCAGCACCTGGGCGAGTCGCTGCGAGCTGAGATCGCTTCCGGTTCCGCCAATCGGGAGAGAATCGATTCGATTTTGTGGCGGGTGGGCGACGTGGACCGGCAGCTGACGGTGTTGGAGAACCGTTTCTCGGCGACACTGGGTGAAGCGGCCCGTTGGAGCAAGACGTTGACCCACAACGTGGTGATCGGCTCGATGCTGCTGCTACTGGGTATTGTTTTGCTGCTCTCGTGGCGCATTGTCAGAGGCATTCGCCAAACCGAGCGGGCGCTGATTGCCAGTGAGGCCCGATTCCGCCATGTCGTTGAGTCGAACATGCTGGGTATTCTGTTTTGGGGTGAAGATGACGGTGTAAGTGAGGCTAACGACGCATTTCTGCAGATGGTGGGTTACAGCCGCGAGGAATTGGAATCGGGCGTCATCAGTTGGCGCAGACTGACGTCACCTGAGCACCGGCAAGGGATTGCGATGGCGCATCAGGAGATTCGAGAGCACGGTTTCTGCGCTCCGTATGAGCAGGAGATCATGCACAAAGACGGCCACCGTGTCGTAACCTACGTCGGAGGCGCTTTGCTGGACGGTCCGGCGAAGCAGGGTGTGACCTTCGTGTTGGATATCTCGAAAAGCCGCGAGGCCGAACAGATGCAGCGCGTAGCCACCACCGTCTTTCAGTCGGCTACCGAGGCTATTGTCGTGACCGACAATACGCCTGTTATCCAAGCCGTAAACCCGGCGTTCACTGTGATCACCGGTTATACCGAAGACGAGGTGATCGGCAAGAATCCCAGTATTCTGGGCTCCGACCACCACGACGGAACGTTCTTTCGCGAGATGTGGCGCGAGCTTGCGGAGAGTGACCGCTGGCGCGGCGAAATCTGGAACCGACACAAGGATGGCCAAGTCTACCCGGAATGGCTCTCCATCGGCGCCATCCGTGATCAGCGCAACCAGGTCGCGCAGTACGTGGGTATATTCAGCGACATCAGTGATCGCAAGGCGAAGGAGAACGTAATCTGGCATCAAGCGCACTATGATTTGCTCACCGATTTGCCCAATCGCGCCTTGTTCCGTGATCGTCTGATGCAGCAGATCGCGTTGGCAAAACGCGAGCGCATACTGGTGGGGGTGATGTTTATCGATCTGGATCGGTTCAAGCCCGTCAACGACACGTTGGGTCATCGCGCCGGCGATTTACTCCTGCAGGAGGTAGCCAACCGCATGAGAGGCAGCGTCCGCGAAGCGGATACCGTCGCACGGCTGAGTGGTGACGAATTCGCCGTGATACTCCCTCACCTGCATCACGCGAGGGATGCCGAACAAGTGGCCGAAACCATCATCGACAGCTGTTCGTCGCCGTATACCGTTGCCGGTCGGCAAGTGACCGTAACAGTCAGTATCGGCATCGCCTGCTACCCCAACGATGGGCTGACCGTCGACGAACTGCTTACCCGGTCCGATGTGGCGATGTATGCCGCCAAATCGGCCGGGGGTAGTCGCTACCGTTTCCATGCCTCAGTCGACGATAGCGTGAAGGGTGTTCCTTGAGCTTTCGTCGTGCTTCGGATGCCGTCAGGTGCAGTAGAAGGCGTGAAATGTGTGGTGTTTCGCCTGTCGACTGCACTCCGTTACGCGTCTGACCTTCTGTAGAGCAGCACGCGTATGAACGCGATCGTCACAACCCTAGTCGGCTGGGCGGGTGCACATCCGCATGTGGCTGGTGCCCTGGTCGCCGCTATTGCCTGCGCCGAATCGCTGGCGTTCATCGGCATGTTCGTTCCCGGCGCGGTCATGATGCTGGGTGCCGGCGCGTTGATCGGCGTCGGGGCGCTGGAGTTTTGGACCACCCTGGCGTGGGCCGTGGGCGGGGCGATCGTCGGCGACGGGGTGAGCTACTGGATCGGTCATCGCTACCAAGCGTCATTTATGCAGTTGCGCTTCATCCGCGCGCGCCCGGAGTTGATGCAGCGCGGTGCCGCGTTCTTCCAGCGTTATGGCGGCAAAAGCATACTGCTGGCTCGCTTTATCGGTCCGCTACGACCGGTGGTGCCGGTGGTGGCAGGTGCGTTGGGTATGGCGCCGTGGCGCTTCTACCTGTTCAATACCCTGTCGGCGCTGACGTGGGCGCCGGCTCACCTGCTACCGGGCATGGCGTTCGGTGCTTCGCTGGCGCTGGCGGGGCAGGTGGCAGGGCGGTTGGCGTTGCTGCTCGGCGCGCTGGTCGTCGCTGTTTGGGGCGTTGTCTGGGTCGCCCGCGGGGTTTACCGCACGGCCCAGCCCCATCTCGGCACCGTGGGCGCGGTGGTGCGCAGCTGGGCCCATCGCCATCCGCGCTGGGCATGGCTGGTGGGCGATCTGATTGATCCCCAGCGACCGCAGTCGCGTCCGCTGCTGCTGTGGCTGGTGTTGTTGATCGCGGGGGGGTGGCTCTTTCTCGGGGTGTTGGAGGATGTGCTGCATCTCGATCCTCTGGTCTACGCCGGCGAGTCGGTCTATCACTTCCTGCAGCACTTGCGTACGCCCATCGGCGACCGCTTGATGGCGATGATCACCGAGTTGGGCGACGCGGCGGTGGCCGTTCCGGTGGTCGTTGCGGTGCTGCTGTGGCTACTGTGGAAGCGGGCGTGGCGCGATGCGCTCTATTGGTTGGCGGCCATCGGGTTCGGCGCGTTGGCGGTGGTCGTCATCAAGAGCGCGCTGCATTTCCCGCGCCCCGTCGCGACTTATGCCGGTGCCGATGCCTATAGCTTTCCCAGCGGGCATACCACGCTGAATACCGTGATCTACGGTTTTCTGGCCGCACTCTGTTCGCACACGCTGCAGCAGCGCCGGCGCTGGCTACCCTATGCGCTGGCGGTAGTACTGGTGGGCGCAATCGCCTTTTCGCGGCTTTACTTGGGTGCGCACTGGCTGGCCGACGTGGCAGCGGGGTTGGGGTTGGGGCTCGCGTGGGTGGCGCTGCTGACCATCGCGCGGTCCAGCCACGCGCAGAGTCCCAGCGATTTGCGCGGCTTGCCCTGGGTCGCAATTGCCGTGTTCCTAACCGCAGCGATTTGGCATCTCCCCCGCCAGGTGGAGACCGACCTGCAGCGCTACGCCGTGCAGGTCGCCAGCCAATCGCTGGAGGCGCAAACCTGGTGGCGCAGCGATTGGCAGCGGCTACCCGCCTATCGCATCGACCTGGAGGGCGAGAAGGAGCAGCCGCTGAACGTGCAGTGGGCCGGAGACCTGGATGCGTTGCGCCGGATCCTGATGGCGCACGGTTGGCGCGAGCCCGTCGCGCTCTCCCCGCGTACCGCGCTGAACTGGTTTCTGCCCAGCCCCGCGCTCGATCAACTGCCCGCGTTGCCGAAACTTCACGACGGGCAGTACCAGGCGCTGGTGCTGGTGCGCGCCGCGGCGGCGCAGGATCACGCTACCCGCGAGATCGTGCTCAGGCTGTGGTCGTCCGGCGTGACGCTGGCGCCCGGGCGCCAATCGCTTTGGTTGGGCACCGTTGCCTGGCAACGCCTGGAACGCCTCCCGCTGGTGAGTTTTCCGCGTGGCGATGCCCATTACGATGCCGCTTTGCGCCAACTGGGTTCAGCACTGACGGAGGTGCACCATCGGACCGTAACCGCTGTGGGCGATGGTAGCGGCTCCGGATCACAGCGTTTGATTGCCGCCGTTGCAGCTGTCGCCGTGCAGTGAGGCAGTGCGGCGCTAACGCAGATAGGCGTCGCTTGAATAGCGGCGCATCATGCGGTGGCTGTTGAAGAAGTGGGCGTTCTTGGCGATGGCGCCCTTCATGACGGCGATCCAGCCGGGACGGTCATCGTAGTAGAGCGGTAGTACCACCTGATCGAGTTTTTCATAGAGCGCCAGTGCGTCGCCGTCCGCGGGAGCGTCGCCGCCGTCGTCGCCGATGGCCCAGCCGGTAATACCTTCGATGCACCCTTCTATCCACCAGCCGTCGAGCACGCTCAGGTTGGGTACACCGTTGAACGCCGCTTTCATGCCGCTGGTGCCCGAGGCCTCCAACGGGCGCAGCGGTGTATTGAGCCAGATGTCCACGCCGGCGACTAGGCGTTGCGCCAGTGCCATGTCGTAGTTGGGGACGAACACCATGGGCAGTGCGCCGTCGAGCTCGCGCTGGAAGGCGTACAGCGCCTCGATGAGCCGCTTGCCGCCGTCGTCGCGTGGATGCGCTTTGCCGGCGATGACGATCTGAAACGGCCGGCGGCGGGCGATGTCGCGCAGCCGCTCGAGATCGGAGAACAACAGGTCGGGGCGTTTGTAGGCTGTCATGCGTCGCGCGAATCCCAGCGTGGGCAGTGCGGCGTCGAGTTGCGCGCCGGTTCGCTGCGCCACCTCGGCGAACAACGCGCTTTTCGCTTCGCTGTGTGCCTGCCAGATTTCGTCGTCGCCGATACTGCACTCCGCGCGCACCAGGATGTCGGGCTCGTGACACCAGCCGGGGAGGTGGCGGTCGTAGAGGGCTATGAACGGCGGGCTGGTCCACATGTAGGGGTGGACGCCGTTGGTGACGGCGCGCACCTTGTAGCCGGGGAACATTTTGCGTGAAATTTCCGCATGGCGCGCGGCGACGCCGTTGACGTATTCGCTGAGGTTGAGGGCGAGGCAGGTCATGTTGAGCGCATCGTCGCCCGCCAGCCGTTTCAGCGTCGGCAGGTCGATGAATTCGCCGAGCACCCGTTGCACCAGATCGTATGGGAATTTGTCGTGCCCCGCCTCCACCGGCGTGTGCGTGGTGAAATTGCACATCTCGCGCACCAGAGGCACGTCGTAGGGCGATTCGCCGGGACGCAGGTCCTCTGCGGGGTAGCCGAGATCGCGCAGCAGCTGCAGGGTCAGCAGCGCCGAATGGCCTTCGTTCAAGTGGTACTGAAAGATGCGGCATCCGACCGCCTTCAGCATGCGTACGCCGCCGATGCCCAGCACCACCTCCTGCTTGAAGCGGTACGTGGGGTCGCCGCCGTAGAGGTGATGGGTGATCTCGCGGTCGGCGGGGTCGTTTTCGCCGACGTCGGTGTCGAGCAGGATGACCGGCTGGCGACCGCCCATGTGCCCTTCGAGCACGTAGAGCCACGCCTTGACCCAGACCTCGCGGCCCTCGATGGGTACTGCCACCATGGCATCCAGGGCGCGTGCCCAGCGCCCAGGGTCCCACTCGTCGGGGTGTTCGCTTTGGCGGCCTTGCGCGTCGATCTCCTGGCGGAAATAGCCCTTGCGGCTGACCAGGCTCACGGTAACCAGCGGCAGTTCCAGGTCCGCCGCCGTTCGCACCGTGTCGCCCGCCAGGACGCCGAGACCGCCGCTGTACGTGGGGATATCGCTGCGTAGGGCGATCTCCATGGTGAAGTAGGCGATACGTTGCTGATGCGTGAATTCGTCCATGGCTGCCGGTCCGGTCGTGGGGTGTGGCGGTGTTCGGCCTACCGTTACAGACGCTGACGCCGAAAGGGAGTTCAATCGGTGCCGATAGGCGGTAGGCGGAACTTGCGACGATACGCCCGCGGTGTCATGCCGGTGAGACGTTTGAAGAGGCGCCGAAACGAGGCTGGGTCTTCGTAGCCCACTTCCCAGCCGATGACGTCGACCCCGCGGTTGCCCGCTTCGAGCAGCCGTTTGGCGCGCTCGATGCGCAAGTGCTGGACGTAGGCGATGGGCGTGTATCCCGTCGCGTTGCGAAAGCGGCGCTGGAAGGTGCGCTCCGGCAGCGTGGAGTTGCGTACACATTTTTCAATGGGATGCGCTTCGTGGCTGTGGTCGTGCAACCAGGCCTGCGCATCGCGGATCAGCGCGTCGTCGTGATCGAGAGGCTCGTCGAAAATCACGTGCGGTGTCTGGCCGTCCACATGGCACTGCAACAGGAAGAACTTGGCGATGCGCTGCGCCTCTTCGGCCGAGGCGTAACGCGCCACGATGTGCAGCACCAGGTCGTGCCAGGCCGCCGAGGCACCGGACATGACGATGCGGCCGTCTCGCCCGGTGGTGAGCAGCGCCTTGCCGATGTTGAGGCGCACCTTGGGGAAACGGGAACGGAACAGGCGGTCGAATGCCCAGTGCTGGGTCGCTTCGTAGCCGTCGAGCAAGCCGGTCTCCGCCAGCAGCAGCGCGCCGGTACACGCCGAGCAGACCAGGGCGCCGCGCGCGTGCATGCGCACGATCCACTCGCTGAGCTCGGGGTAGGGGTCGTGCGGCCACTCGTGCAAGACGAACAGCGAGGGGATGATCAGCACGTCGGTGCGGGTAACGTCGGCGGTGCTCTTGTGTACCGGGAGCGGGATGCCGAGTACGTTGTGGATGACCGGGCCGGGCAGGCGGGCGCGCAGCGTTTCGGGGACCACGATCTCGGTGGTAAAGCGCGTCGAGCCCGGTGCCAGGTGGGCGAAGGAAGAGAGCACGCCGTGGATGCCGGCCAGGGCGGAGGCGTCCACTTCCGGTGTGGCGATCAAGCAGACGTGTAGTGATCTGGAGTCGGGCATGACAGGTGCGCGCGCATGGCAGAAACCCCCTGTATTTGGCCATTCTGCCTCTTACCCGGGGTGCGGACAACCGGCATCGTGTACCCACCAGATGCCCGCGCGGGGAAGTGCGGGCGCCGCAGCATCCAGGAGGAGTCAAAATGAACGCACAACTTCAACAATCCCCGGCCCAGGTGTACGACGAGTTGTTTGTACCGGCACTGTTTCAGCAGTGGGGCGAAGTGGTGGCCGATGCCGCCGGCATCGGTACCGGTGATCGGGTACTGGACGTCGCCTGCGGAACCGGTGCGCTTACTTGCGCAGCCGCGCGGCGCACCGGGGGCGACGGTTCGGTGGTGGGCGTGGATATCAACGAAGCGATGCTGGCGGTGGCGCGGCGCAAACCGCAGGCGGTGCAGTGGCATCACGGTGAGGCGGAGTCGCTGCCGTTTCCCGACGGGAGTTTTGACGCGGTGGTTAGCCAGTTCGGTTTCATGTTCTTCGCCGATCAAATTGCCGCGCTGCGCGAGATGTTGCGCGTACTGCGTCCCGGTGGGCGTCTGGCGGTCGCGGTGTGCGATGCGCTCGATCATTCGCCGGGCTATGCGGTACTCTCCGAGCTGTTGCAGCGGCTGTTCGGCGACGATGTCGCGCAGGCGTTTCGCGCGCCCTTCGTGTGCGGCAGCCGCGAATTGATGCTAGCGTTGTGCGAAAAGGCGCAGGTCGACAATGCCCGCGTGCTTCGTCATGACGGCGCGGTGCGTTTCCCTTCCATCGCGGCGCTGGTGACCGCGGAAAGGGCCTGCGTCTGGACGCTGGGTGGACTGCTCGACGAGGGGCAGTTCGAGCGCCTGCTCGCTGCGGCGCAGGAGTCGCTGCAACCGTTCGTTACCGATACCGGACAGGTTGAATTCGTGATGCCCGCTCTGATCGTTACAGCCACCAAGGCGTGAGCGCCGCGCGTCCTGACAACCGAGGAGAGTGACACGATGGACGAACACGCCATCCCGGATGGCGCGCTGAACCGCCACTACGGACCGGGCGGTCTCATCGACGCTGTGCGGCGCGGCATCGAACGGCTCGGCAAGAGCACCGCCACCGTCGCGCTGGACGACCTCGCCCCGCTCGACGAATTCCACGTGGGAGGGCGTGAGGCGTCGCAGGCGCTGCTCGATCCGCTGGCGTTTTCTACCGCGGACCGCGTGCTGGACGTGGGGTGCGGTTTGGGCGGCACGGCGCGCTACGTCGCGCAGCGCTACGGCTGCCGGGTTACGGGCGTCGATCTCACTTCGGAGTTCGTCGAAACGGGGCGGGAGCTCAACGCCTGGCTGGGCCTGGAGGAACGTGTCACGCTGCACCACGGCGATGCCCTTGCCCTACCGTTTGCCGGGGCGAGTTTCGACGCCGCCTATCTCCTGCACGTGGGCATGAACATCGCCGACAAGGGCGCGTTGTTTGCAGAGATCGCGCGCGTGCTGCGCCCCGGCGGCAAGGTGGCGCTGTACGACCTGGTGCTGAGCGGTGAAGGTGACATCACCTATCCCGTACCGTGGGCGAGCGAGGCGGCGATGAGCTTTGTTGCGCCGCCGGAGGCGTATCGTGCGGCGCTGAACGCGGCGGGCTGCGAGGTTGTGCTGCTTCGCGATCGGCGCGACTACGCGTTGCAGTTTTTCGACGCCGTGCGGGCGAAGGCCCGACACTCCGACGGGCCGCCGCCGCTGGGATTGCACCTGGTGATGGGCGAGCTCGCCGGCACCAAGTACCGCAATATGATCGAGGCGATCATCGCCGGTGTCATCGCGCCGGTGGAGATCGTCGCGACCCGGGTGTGAACGCCGTCTCGGGTGATCAGTCTTTGGGCCGGTAGTACTGCGGCCAGCGCTTCTTCACCTTCTCCCCGTCGGCGGCCCAGGTGACGCAGCTGTCGATGACGCGCGGTTTCGCCGGCACCGGCTTGCTGCGATTGTGCTGTTCCACTTCGCGGAACATGGTCTGGTAGGCGGTGGTGCCGATGGGGCCCAGCAGCTCGATGAGGTGGGTGCAGCCCTGCACGCCGCCCACGCGTTCGCGCACCGCCTTCATCCAGCCCGAGGCGATGCGCAGCCCGATCAGCTGCTTCATCCCGTCGGTGACGGAGGTGCAGGCGGCGGCCGGAACGTAGTCGGAAACAGCCACCACATCGTGGATCATGAACTCCACGTCGAGGGTGACGCGCAATGCCATGCCATGCACCGGTTCACCGGCCTCGATGCGGCCGCGGTACTCGCTGTCGACGCCGTAGGTGCGCACGTCCTGCAGGGTCGCTTCGATGTCCCACAGGCCGTCGTGACGGCGAAAACCTTGGCAATGGATGGTGCGGGTGTGAATATGGTCGCGTTGGACGGGCGCGGGCAACGGCATGAAACGGGACTCCCGGAATACAACGATGCGGCGCGTAGTGTAGCATCCGATGGGCGCTACCCGGTGTGAGCACCGTACGCGCTGTCGTGCGACGGGGCCCAACAACCCGACATTCGATTCACGAACCACGCAGAGACGCTGACACGATGAAGATTGCACACAACTCGGTGGTGCAGTTCAACTACCGTTTGAACGACGAGGCGGGTGCGCCCGTCGAAGCCTCCGATCCGGGCGAACCGGTGGCCTATCTGCACGGTCACGGCAACCTCATCAGCGGATTGGAGAAGGCGCTGGAAGGCCGTGAGAGCGGTGCGCAGTTTTCGGTGACTCTGCCACCCGAGGAGGCGTACGGCGCACGCCAGGCAGACGCGGTGCAGCGCATCGCGGTCAAGCACCTGCGCGGGGCGCGCCGCTGGCAGCCGGGCATGGTCGCGGAGGTGGAGACCGATCACGGTCCGCGCCAGGTGCAGATCATCAAGGTGGGCAAGTTCATGGCCGACGTGGATACCAACCACCCCCTTGCCGGCAAGACCCTGACGTTCGAGATCGAAGTGGTTGCGGTGCGCGAGGCCACCGAGGAGGAGCTGGCGCACGGCCATGCCCACGGCGCGGGCGGGCATCATCATTGATGCGAAAAAACAAAAAGGCCGCCACCTCGGGGAGGTGGCGGCCTTGCTACTGCGTATTGCCGATGGTGCGGTGAAGCGTCTTAGGCAGCCTTCAGACCGACGGCCTCGAAGCTCTCCTTGGCCACCTTCTGGGCCTCGGCGCTGAACTTCTCACCCAGCTCGGCGACGCTCTTGGCGTCGGCGACCAGCTTCTCGCTCACGGTCTTTACCACCGTCTGCTGGTCGGCCAGGTAAGCCTGGAAACCGGCGACGTCCTGAACCTCCAGCGCAGCTTTGAGCTGAGAAATGGCCAGCTTGGAGTAGGCGTCGATGCTCTTGAGCTGCAGGGCGGCCAGCTTCTCCACGTTCTCGATACCCAGGGCACTCAGCTTCTGGACCGGGGCCAGGGCGTTCTTGTACTGCTCGACGAAATCGGCGTAGCTGTTCAGTTTCATGTCTATGTCCTCGTGATCAGGGGTTGGGGCTTTGTTGCGGTGCAATATACCTCCGGCTTTGTTGCGTTGCAACAAGAATTTTCAACTCCCCGTACAGTGTCATCTCGACGCTTCCGGCGGATGAGAGAAATAAGCTAAAATTCAAAGAGTTATATTCTGATGGCAAACGTGTCGCAGGGGGTGCTGTGGGCTATTCTGTGAGCTTGGCGGGCGTTGCGGATGCCGAGGCCATCGCGCGATTGGCCTTGGCGCTCACCGACGAAATCATCTCACGCACCGGCGCCAGACACTTCAACGTGGAGTTGGCGGGAACCGCCGCGCTGTGCCGGCGCTACCTCACTTCCGGGGTTTACACGGTGTTGCTGGCGCGCGACGAGGCCGGGGGCGAGGCGATCGGCTTCGCGGCGCTGTGCGAGAGCCACGCGCTCTACACCGAGGGCGCGTTCGGCATCATTCAGGAGTTTTATGTCGTACCCGATCGCCGCTCGGGTGGCGCGGGCGCTGCACTGCTGGAGAAGGCGCAGCAAATTGCCCGGACGCGCGGCTGGCGGCGACTGGAATTGTGCACGCCGCCGCTGCCGGAGTTCGAACGCACGCTGGCTTTCTACCAGCGGCACGGCTTCGAGGTGACGGGCGGACGTAAGATGAAGCGATTGATCGCATAGGTAGGAGGGCTGGTGGCCATGCGCGTGATCAGGGCAAGGGAATTCGTGTCGGAGCGGGCGTGGGGTGCGTTGGACATTGCCGCGATGAACGGCATCACCACTCGCCTGCACTGGACCGATCAGCCCTACCGATGGCATGTCAATGACGGCGAGGAGGTGTTCGTGGTGCTCGACGGCCGGGTGGAGATGCGCTACCGGGAAGCGGGGATCGAGCAGCGCGTGGTGCTGGAGCCGGGTGACATCTTTCACGCCACGCCCGGCACCGAGCATGTCGCCCATCCGCTCGGCGTGGCCCGTATCCTGGTGGTGGAGACCGCCGGCAGCGTGTGATCGCGGAGCGTCGATCCACTGCGCCGGGCGGTGGGGCGCAGGAGCGGCGCCGGAGTGCGGTACACTCGGCCCTTTCGCTCAATCAACGCCCCTCATGACCGCGAATCTCCTTCACGAATTGTTTGCCATCATCGCCCCGGTATTCCTGGTGGCCAGCGTCGGTGTCGCCTGGGGGCGTAGCCGGCTGCCGTTCGACACCACGGGGATCACCACCCTGGTCACTTGGGTGGGGACGCCGACGCTGGTGGTGTCGACGCTGCTCAAAGCGGCGCCGGCGCTGGCAGTGCTGGGCAAGCTGATCCTGGTGGCGGTGGTGATCCACACCGTGATGGGCCTGCTTGCCTATCTGCTGCTGGCGCGCATGGGACTCTCGCACAAGGCGTTTATGCCCAGCCTGATGTTCGGTAACTGCGGCAACATGGGTCTGCCGCTGTCGCTGTTCGCCTTCGGCCAATCGGGGTTGGCGCTGGCCATCGCCTTTTTTACGGTCTCCGCGGTGGGAATGTTTACCGTCGGCCAGGCGGTTGCCGCGGGCCGTACCTCGCTGCTGACATTGGTGCGTACGCCCGTGGTGTGGGCGGTGGCGGCGGCCGTGGTGCTGCTCGCCACAGGTACTCATTTGCCGCGCTGGGCGGCGAACACCGTCGATCTGCTGGGGCAACTCACCATCCCGCTGATGCTGCTGACGTTGGGCGTTTCGCTGGCCAAGCTCAAGGTGCGTTCGTTGGGGCGTAGCGTGGTGCTCAGCCTGGTGCGCATCGGCGGTGGCATGGCGCTGGGATTCGCCGTCGCCGCGCTGTTCGGTCTGCAAGGTATCGAGCGCGGTGTTGTGGTGTTGCAGGCGTCGATGCCTGTCGCGGTCTTCAACTTCCTCTTTGCCCACTACTACGACAACGAACCGTCGGAAGTGGCGGGTCTGGTGGTGGTGTCCACGGCGCTCAGTTTTCTACTGCTGCCGTTTTTATTGCCGGTAATTTTGTAGGATTTGACACGTCTGCTCGGCGCGTCGCCACCTACCCTGTCGGCTGCTATGCTCGATCCATGACCGCCGGTCCCAGCGCCTTCCATCTCGACGAATCGCTTGCTGCCTTCGTGCAGCAGGGAGGGTCGATCAACGTCGGTGCGCGCGATGCCGCGAATCGCCCGCTGGTGACCCGCGCGGTGGGCTGCCGGGTGTCGGCTGACCGCAGCCAGGTGGCGGTGTTCGTGCCCTGCGCCCGTTCCGAGGAGCTGCTGGAACGGTTGCGTGAGAATCGTCACATCGCCGTCGTTTTCAATCGCACCACCACCCACGAGGCGGTGCAGTTGAAAGGGAACGATGCGCGCGTCGGCGAACTGGAACCCGGCGATGCGGCGGTTGTCGCCGCGTATCGCCGGGCCTTTTGCGATGAGGTCGCCGAATTGGGGTATCCGGTGCCGTTGACCGAGGCGTTGCTGGGTGACCCCGCGCAAGCGGTGATGAGGGTGACCTTTACGCCTACCAGCGCTTTCCAGCAGACACCCGGTCCGCGCGCCGGCCGGCCGATGGAGGCGCGCCGGTGAAGGTCTCCCTCGATGCGATACGCAGTTGTCTGGAGGGGGCCATTCCGGGCGTGATTGCCACGTGCTCCGCAGACGGTGAGCCCAACGTCGCCTATCTCTCGCAGGTCCACTATGTGGATGTGGAGCACGTAGCGTTGTCGTTTCAGTTCTTCAACAAGACGCGCGAAAACGTGCTGGCCAATCCTTGGGCGATGGTGCAGGTGATCGAACCCGACACGGCCACCCAGTTTCGATTGCGACTTCACTATTTGCGCACCGAAACCGAGGGACCGTTGTTCGAAAGCATGAAGGCCAAGCTGGCGGGCATCGCCTCCCACGTGGGGATGAGCAAGGTATTTCGACTCCAGGGGGCCGACATCTATCGGGTGCTGGAAGTCGAACGGGTTGCGGCGACGGCCATCGCCTGCCCGCCGCCGCGGCGCAGTGGCTTGGCGGCGCTGCGCAACTGTTCCGGCGCCATGATGGGCTGCTCCGATCTTGCCACCTTGTTCGACCGCGTACTACTGAGCATCGAAACCCACTTCAACATTCAACACGCCATGCTGCTGATCGCCGACGAGGAGGGTGGGCGCCTGATCACGCTGGGTAGTCGCGGCTACCCGGCGTCCGGTGTCGGGTCGGAGATTCGCCTGGGTGAGGGCGTGATCGGCGTTGCCGCACAGCAACGCACGCCGATTCGCATCAACTACCTGAGCGAGGAGTATCGCTACGGCTGCTCCGTGCGCAGATATCTGGAAGCCGAATCCAGTCACGAACTGGAAAACCGGATCCCGTTCCCCGGGCTTGACGAGGCGCACAGTCAGATGGCGGTCCCCATCCTGCTCGACGGACGTCTGATGGGTGTGCTGTTCGTGGAGAGTTCGCACGAGATGCGTTTTTCCTACGAGGAGGAGGACGCGCTGGCAACGCTCGCGCATCAACTTGCCATGGCCATCGCGCTCATAGGTGACGAAAGCGAGGCGACGGAAGGGAAGAGCCCGGTTCCCCGACTGGAATCGGTCGCCGACGGGCCGGCCGTCACTGTACGTCACTATCCCGCCGACGACAGCGTGTTCCTGGATCAGGACTACCTCATCAAAGGCGTCGCAGGGGCGATCTTTTGGCGGCTGATGCGCGACTATACGGAGCGTGGTCGCACCGATTTTTCCAATCGCGAACTGCGTCTCGATCCCCTGATCCGCCTACCGGACATCAGCGCCAATCTGGAGACGCGCCTGCTTCTGTTGCAGCGGCGCTTGGCGGAGCGCTGCCCCTATCTGCGCATCGAAAAGACCGGGCGCGGACGTTTCCGCTTAGACGTCCGGCGCCCGGTGGTGCTGGAAGGTCTGACCCGCTCAGCGTGACGCCTGTTGCTGCGGCAGGTTCTTGGGTACGAAATCGAAATACGGCGTATTTACCTGCACGCCCGGCGCCGCATACGATGGTGCCGGCTCACCATCGGCGCCCAACCCGCGGATGAAGCGGTAGACGGAACGCAAGTCGGAGTCGCTCATCGCCGCGAGCGAAGGCCAGGGCATTGGCGGGCGCATGGGTTGGCGCGCCCGTGCGATCCATTGCCCTTCGGTCATTTCCTGGGCAAGCAAGCGCAGATTGCTCGGGTAGGTGGTGCCCCAGGGACCCTGGAAACCGACCGGGCTGCCGGTCAGCCACTCGGCCGTAGGCACCTTGCCGCCCTGCTCCGGATACCCGGGTGTGTGGCAATCGTTGCAGCCGCCGATGACGACCAGGTATCGGCCGTGCTCGCTACCGGTATCGTGCTGCGAACCCGCAAGCGCCGTGGCGCCAAACGCCAATGCCGCAGAAAGTCCGATGAGGGGAAGTGCTGAACGAAAACTGCGCATGATCTAGCTCCTCTGTGAAATGTGGGGAGGTGCCGCCGTTTCATGGAAGATCCGGAGCGGCTCCGTCGGCTGCACAGAGTAGGCGCGTAGCGCGGGAGCGTTCGCTAAATTGCCCCTAATGAAACGCTAAAAGTTTCTTAACCGCGGCAGGGGATGGTCTGTCCAAACCGCACGTCGTGGTCTGACCTGTGAGGGGTTCTAACGGGTAGAATGGCGAATTTGCGGCGTGCCCGATTTCCGCGGTACTTGTCGGTTGCTAACGTGCGGGGAAGGGTCGACAATGTGGCGCCTGTACATTTGACTTTGCCCATTTTGTTGACAAGGAGTTTCCCGTGACCCCGGAAATCAAAACCATTATTTACGCTTCCGATTTGGGTGCGCATACCCGCCCGGTGTTTCGTCACGCGATTCTTCTGGCGCAGAAACTGGATGCCAAGATTGTCGTCGTGCACGTCATGGAGCCGTTGGGTACCACCGCCAAAGCGGTGATCGAAACCTACATTCCGAACGGCAACTACAAGCAACTGCACGATGAAGGTTTCACCAAGACCCGCGATCTGATGAAAGCGCGCATCGAAAAGGCCTGCGAAGAGGAGTTGGGGGTTACCGCGACCGACAGCCACATCATCGAGGATGTGGAGGTGTTGGAGGGAGTGCCGGCACAGGTGCTCTACAAAGAGGCGCAGAAGCGCGGCGCGCAGCTCATCGTGCTCGGGTCGCACGGCCATTCGCGCCTGGGCGAGCTGCTGATCGGGTCCACCGCGCGTCGCCTTACCCAGATCAGCAAGATCCCGGTACTGCTGGTGCCCACCGAAAACGACTGAGCCGTTCCGCTTACGGAATCGACGTTGTCGGAACAGGCCGGCGTTATGCCGGCCTTTTCTTTGTGCCGTCTTCTTGCTGCACCCGATAACGCACCATCTGCTCGCGCAGCTCGGACGGCAATCTGACCGGGCGGATGGAATCGAGCTCGCAGCACACCAGGCGTTGGGTGATACGCAATCGTCTCTGCCCTTCGCAGCTGACGGCATGGTGTAGCGTGAACGAGGTGTTGCCCAGCTGGGTGAGCGTCAGCGCGAAAGTCAGTCGATCGCCGATACGCGATGGTGCATCGAAATGGACGTCGAAATGGGTAGTGGGGATGGCCAGCCGGAGTCCGGCGTGCAAACGGTTGAAATCGCACGCCAGCGCTTCGGCGAACCAGTTCTCCACCGCCTGGTTGATCATGGTGAAGTAGCGTGGGTAGAAGACGATACCCGCCATGTCCACGTGCTCGAAGCGTACCGGAATCGTCGTGAGATAGGTGTCGCTCACGGCACCACCGCCGTCGCCTCGATCTCCAGCTTGGCGCCGTCCTCGATGAAACCCTTGACCTCGATCACCGACATCACCGGGAAGTGGCGCCCGATCACCTCGCGGTAGGCAGTGCCCAGCTCTTTTAGGCACCCCAGATACTCCCGCTTGTCGCCGATGAACCAAGTCATGCGCACGATGTGCTCGGGTCGCCCGCCCGCCTCGGCGAGGATGGCCACGATGTTCTTGAAGGCCTGTTTGGCCTGACCCGCGAAGTCGTCGGTTTCGAACTCTTCGCGCTCGTTCCAGCCCACCTGCCCTCCCATGACGACCAGCCTGCCGCTGGCCACGATACCGTTGCTGTACCCCTTGGGGCGCGCCCAACTGGGCGGTTGCAATCGTTCCATGGGTGTTCCCCTTCTCGGTTGATGGAGTCAATGCAATATAGTTTAGACTTGAAATATTTAAATTTAAAACTAATATTGTCGCAACGCCTGCCCGAACGGGTATCACCGGGATCGAGTTACCCATGAGTGAAGATCCGACCTCTCCTCTCGCCGGCCGCACCGCCCTGGTCACCGGAGGCAGCCGCGGCATCGGCGCCGCTTGCGCCGCCGCCCTCGGCAGGCTCGGCGCTGACCTGGTGTTGGTGGGGCGGACCCGGGACACGCTGGAGAGTCGTGCCGAGACCCTGCGCCGGAGCGGCGCGACGGTGACGGTGACCACCGCCGACGCCGGCGATCCCGACCAGCTCCAGGCCGCGCTGGAACCCCACGCCGGGATCGACATCCTGGTCAACAACGTCGGCGGCACCACCAGCGCGCCGCTGGAGCGGATAACTATGGCGATCTGGAACCAGACCCTGGCCGTCAATCTCACCGCCTGTTTCGTCGCCACCCGGACCCTGCTGCCCGCCATGAAGGCGCGCGGCTGGGGGCGCATCGTCAACATCGCCTCCACCGCAGGGCTCAAGGGTTACGACTACGTGGCCCCCTACTGCGCCGCCAAGCACGGCGTGGTGGGTCTGACCCGCGCCCTGGCGCGGGAATTGGCCGACACGGAGATCACGGTGAACGCGGTCTGCCCGGGTTTCACCGACACCGACATGACGCGCGAGTCGGTGGAGCGCATCCATCGCGCCACCGGGCTCAGCGAAGAGAAGGCCTACGCCGAACTGACCGCCATGAATCCCCAGGGAAGAATGGTGCGACCCGACGAGGTGGCCAGCGCCGTGGCGTGGTTCTGCCTGCCGCAAAACGGCGCGGTCACCGGACAGGCGCTGGCGGTGGCCGGCGGGGAGGTGTGATGAGTCCCGAAGCGAGCCAGCAGTACGCCGATCGCGAAACCGCCGCCAGCAGCGCCGACCGCAAGGAGATCCGCACCTGGCTGCGGCTGCTTACCTGCACCAATCTCATCGAGCGCGAGCTGCGCGCGCGGCTCAACCGCGAATTCCAGACCACGCTGCCGCGTTTCGACGTGTTGGCCCAACTGGAGCGCGAGTCCGCCGGACTCACCATGGGCCAGATTTCGGCGCGCATGATGGTCACCGGCGGCAACCTCACCGGCGTGGTGGATCGCCTGGTGGCCGACGGACTGGTTGAGCGGCTGCTGGCTCCGGGCGATCGGCGCAGCAACATCGTGCGCCTCACCGCGCTGGGGCGGCGCACTTTTGAACGCATGGCCGCGGTGCACCACGAGACGCTGCACGGACTGCTTGACGGCTTGGCGCGCGACGATCTCGATGGGCTGTTGGGCGCGCTGGATCGCCTCAAGCAGACGCTGCGCAGCAACCTGCCGCAATAGGAGTCGCCCATGGACACCCTGAAAGCCGCCCGGTGGCAACCGCAACACTTCGCATGGGAGGTCAACGACCGGGTCGCCACCATCACGCTCAATCGCCCGGAGCGTAAGAACCCGCTCACTTTCGAAAGCTACGCCGAGCTGCGCGACACCTTCCGCCGGTTGCCCTATGCCGATGACGTGAAGGCGGTGGTGATCACCGGCGCCGGTGAAAACTTCTGCTCCGGCGGCGACGTGCACGAGATCATCGGGCCGCTCACGCAAATGGACATGGACGGGCTGCTCGCCTTCACGCGCATGACCGGCGACGTGGTCAAGGCGATGCGCGCCTGCCCGCAGCCCATCGTTGCCGCCGTCGACGGGGTGTGCGTGGGCGCCGGCGCCATCCTCGCCATGGCCAGCGACCTGCGCTACGGCACTGCGCGCAGTCAGGTGGGTTTCCTGTTCGTCAAGGTGGGGCTGAGCGGCGCCGACATGGGCGCCTGCGCCATCCTGCCGCGCATCATCGGCCAGGGGCGCGCCGCGGAACTGCTCTACACCGGGCGCATGATGAGCGCGGCGGAGGCGCTGGCGTGGGGTTTCTACAATGGCCAGCCGGAGCCCGAGGCGTTGCTGAACACTGCGCAGACCACGGCGCACCGGATCGCCCACGGTCCCACCTTCGCCCACGCCATGACCAAGCGCTGCCTGCACCAGGAGTGGGATATGGGTGTCGACGCGGCCATCGAGGCCGAGGCCCAGGCGCAGGCGATCTGCATGCAGACCCGGGATTTCGAGCGCGCCTACCGCGCCTTCGTGGAGAAGCGCCGTCCCGAGTTTGAGGGCGACTGAGCGATCGGTACCGTGCCCGATTCCACCTTTCTCTCCTGGCCGTTCTTCGATGCGGCGCACCGCGATCTGGCGCGCGAGCTGGAGTCGTGGTGCACCACGCAGCTGGCGCCGCTGATCGAGCGCGAGCACGGCGTCGGCAGCGACCGTGCCGAACTGGACGCCGCCGCGCGGGCACTGGTCGGCGCGCTCGGCGCCGGCGGGTGGCTGCGCTACTGCGTGCCGCAGGCGCAGGGCGGCGTGCACCCGGAGCGTCTCGACGTGCGCAGCCTGTGCCTGCTGCGCGAGACCCTGTCACGGTACTCGGGGCTGGCCGATTTCGCTTTCGCCATGCAAGGCCTGGGAACCGGGTCGATCACGTTGTTCGGTAGCGAGGCGCAGCGCCAGCGTTACCTGCCGCCGGTGGCCCGCGGCGAGCGCATCGCCGCCTTCGCCATCTCCGAACCCGAGGCGGGTTCCGATCCCGCGGCGATGACAACGCGCGCCGAACGCGATGGTGACGGTTACCGGCTGATCGGCACCAAGACCTGGATCTCCAACGCGGGCCTGGCCGACCACTACGTGCTCTTCGCGCGCACTGCGGAGACGGGCGCCAAGGGGATCTCGGCGTTCGTCGTCGACGCCGACGCGCCGGGATTGACGGTGAGCGAGCGCATCGACGTCATGGCACCGCACCCGCTGGGTACCCTGCAGCTCGACGACTGCCGCGTGCCGGGCGATGCGCTGCTGGGCGCCGAGGGCGAGGGTTTCAAGATCGCCATGGCCACGCTGGACATTTTTCGCGCCACGGTGGGCGCCGCTGCGCTCGGCTTCGCCCGCCGCGCGTTGGACGCGGCGCTGGCGCGCAGCGAATCGCGCCGCATCGACGGCCGCCCCCTCGCCGACTATCAACTCACCCAAGGCAAGATCGCGCAGATGGCGGTGGAGATCGATGCCGCCGCGCTGCTCGTCTACCGCGCCGCCTGGACCAAGGACGTGCAGGGCGGGCGCATCAGCCGCGAGGCGGCGATGGCCAAGTACTACGCCACCGAAGCGGCGCAGCGCGTGGTCGACCAGGCGCTGCAGTTGCACGGCGGTCTGGGCGTGGTGGCGGGCGAAACGGTGGAGCGACTCTACCGCGAGGTGCGCGCGCTGCGCATCTACGAAGGCACCAGCGAAATCCAGCAGCTCATCATCGCGGGGCAAGTGCGTGCGGCGTTTAGCGCGAGTAGCGATCTGCAACCACGTGGACCACGAAGTGAATAAGAGGTTTTGGGTTTTAACTTCGCGAACTTTGTGTGCTTCGTGGTGAATAGAGAAGTTTGCAGTTTGATCTTGCGGAATAGGCCAAAAGGCAGCGGTTTTTAACCACAAAGTACACGAAGTTCACGAAGTAAAAAGCAGAAGAACGGTGACTTCGTGGTTGGCTGGTTGAGTCCAGCGGCATCTGATTGGTTCGGGTGGCCGCGAGGAGGAGCGATGGATACTTTCGTGCGTGATCATCTGCCGCCCGCGGAGTTGTGGCCGGTGCGGGATTTCAGCGGTGTGCCGGAGCTGGGGCGCTATCCCGAGCGGCTCAACTGCGCCGGCGAACTGCTCGACCGCTGGGTGGCCGAGGGGCACGGTGGGCGTCCTGCGTTGCACTTCGGCGACAGGGTGTGGAGCTACGCCGAACTCCAGGAGAGGGCCGACCGCATTGCGCGCGTACTGGTGGAGGATCTCGGCGTCGAGCCGGGCAACCGCGTGCTGCTGCGCGCACCCAACAACCCGATGCTGGTCGCTTGCTGGCTGGCGGCGGCCAAGGCGGGGGCGGTGGTGGTGGCCACCATGCCGCTGCTGCGCGCCCACGAACTCGCCTACATCATCGACAAGGCGCAGGTGAGTCATGCACTGTGCGACGCGACGTTGAGCGAAGCGCTGGAGCAGGCGCGCGGCGAGTCGCACCATCTCCAGCATCTCCTCACCTTCTCCAGCGACGGGTGCGGTGATCAGCCGGTGGAACGCGCCATGGCTGCCAAGGCGAGCGGCTTCGACACCGTCGCCACCGCTGCCGAGGATCCGGTGCTGATCGCCTTTACCTCCGGCACCACCGGGCAGCCCAAGGGCACGGTGCATTTTCACCGCGACATCCTGGCCATGTGCGACACCTTCGCCCGCTACGTGGCGCGGGTGCAGCCCCACGACATCTTCACCGGCTCGCCACCCATTGCCTTCACCTTCGGGTTGGGGGCGCTGGTGGCGTTTCCGCTGCGCTTCGGTGCCTCCACGGTGCTGGTGGAGCGCTTCGGTCCCACCACGATGCTGGAGACCATCCAGCGCTACAAAGTGACCGGCATCTACACCGCGCCGACGGCTTATCGCGCGATGCTGGCGCAGCTGGGCGATTACGATTTGCGCAGCCTCACCCAATGCGTCTCTGCCGGCGAACACCTCCCCAAGCCCACCTGGGAGGCGTGGCACGCGGCGACGGGGTTGAAGATCATCGACGGCATCGGATCGACGGAAATGCTGCACATCTTCATCTCCGCCGCTGGCGACGACATTCGTCCCGGCGCCACGGGCAGGGCGGTGCCCGGCTACCGGGCGCGCATCGTCGATCGTCAGGGCGATCCGCTGCCGGTGGGCGAGGAGGGGTGGCTGGCGGTGCAGGGGCCGACCGGGTGCCGCTACCTCGCCAACATCGACAAACAGCGCGCTTACGTCAAGCAGGGCTGGAACATCACCGGCGACATCTACCGCCAGGACGCGGAGGGCTACTTCTGGTACGTGGCGCGCGGCGACGACATGATTATTTCCGCCGGCTACAACATCTCCGGCCCCGAGGTGGAGAACTGCCTGCTGGCGCATCCGCAGGTGGCCGAGTGTGGCGTGGTGGCGGCGCCGGACGACGAGCGCGGCCACATCGTCAAGGCGTTCGTCGTGCTGCGCGATGGCGCCGCGGGCGATGCGGCAATGGCCAAGGCACTGCAGGACTACGTGAAGCGCGAAATCGCGCCTTACAAATACCCGCGCGCCATCGAGTTCCGCGACCGCCTACCACGCACCCAGACCGGCAAGCTGCAGCGCTTCAAGCTGCGCGAAGAGGCGCAGGAGGGCGGCGGCGCATGAACATCGTCTGCATCGGCGGCGGGCCGGGTTCGCTCTATTTTTCGCTGCTGGCCAAGAAGCGTTTTCCCGATTGGCGGGTGCGGGTCTTCGAGCGCAATCCGCGCGACGTCACTTGGGGCTTCGGCGTGGTCTTTTCCGACGACACCATGGAGGGGTTTCGCGGCAACGACGAGGCGACCTACCAGGCGATCACCGACAGCTTCGTGCACTGGGACGATATCGACGTCCACTACCAGGGCCAGGTGCTCAGCTCCAGCGGTCACGGCTTCGCCGGTATGCAGCGGCTCAAGTTGTTGCAGATCCTGGAGGCGCGCGCCCGCGAGCTGGGCGTGGAGGTGACGCACGATGCGGAGATCGGTGATCTCGCCGACTTTGCCGACGCCGATCTCATCGTCGCCGGCGACGGCGTGGGTTCGTTCATCCGCAGCCGCTACGCGCGCGAGTTTCAGACCGATGTGATTACCCGCCCCAACAAATTCGTCTGGCTGGGCACCACCAAACCTTTCGACGCCTTCACCTTCTATTTCAACCAGAACGAGCACGGCCTGTGGCGTGCCCATTGCTACCAGTACGCGCCCGGGACCTCCACCTTCATCGTCGAGTGCACCGAAGAGACCTGGCGCCGCGCGGGCCTGGAGCAGGCGAGCGAGGCCGATACCCTGACCTACTGCGAAGCACTGTTCGCCGAGCAACTCGCCGGTGAGCGCCTGGTCTCCAACCACTCCGTCTGGCGCAGCTTCCCGCGCGTGAAGAACGGGCGCTACTACCACGACAACATCGTGCTGATCGGCGATGCGCTGCACACCGCGCACTTCTCCATCGGTTCGGGCACCAAGCTGGCGATGGAGGACGGCGTGGCACTGATCGATGCGCTGGGCGCGCATCATGCGCTGCCGGCGGCACTGGCGGCGTTCCAGGCCGAACGCGAGCCGGTGGTCGACAGCCTGCAGCGCGCCGCGCAGGTGAGCATGGAGTGGTTCGAGGAGACCGAGCGCTACTTTGGGCGTCTGGAGCCGCTGCAGTTCGCCTACAGCCTGCTCACCCGTTCGCTGCGCATCAACCACGACAACCTGCGGCTGCGCGATGCGGGATTCGTCGCCCAGGTCGAGCAGTGGTACGCCGAACGCGCCTGCCGCCAGAGCGGGCGGCCGCGTCACGATTCCGGGCGCACGCCGCCGCCGCTCTTCACCCCTTTCAAATTGCGCGACATGGTGTTGGAGAACCGCGTGGTGGTTTCGCCCATGTGCATGTATTCGGCCACGGAGGGAACGGTCGACGACTGGCACCTGGTGCATCTCGGCAGCCGCGCCGTCGGCGGTGCGGGTCTGGTCTACACCGAGGCGACCGCCGTTTCGCCCGAAGGGCGCATCTCGCCCGGCTGCGCGGGGATTTACAGCGACGCCAACGAGGCGGCGTGGCGGCGCGTGGTCGAGTTCATCCACCGCCACAGCGCGGCCAAGACCTGCCTGCAGCTCAGCCACTCGGGGCGCAAGGGTTCGACCCGGCTCGCCTGGGAAGGCGCCGACCGGCCGCTGGCATCGGGCAACTGGGAGGTGGTGGCGCCCTCGCCGCTGCCCTACGCCGATCAGTGCCACGTACCGCGCGCCACGAGCGGCGCCGATATGGAGCGCGTCCTCGGCGATTACGTGCAGGCAGCGGCGCGCGCCGAGCGCGCCGGGTTCGACATGCTGGAGATCCACATGGCGCACGGCTACCTGCTGTCGACGTTTCTCTCGCCGCTCACCAACCAGCGCGACGACGAGTACGGCGGCTCTATCGAAAACCGTATGCGCTACCCGCTGGAGGTGTTTCGCGCGGTGCGCGCGGCGTGGCCGCCCGGCAAACCGATTTCGGTACGCATCTCGGCCACCGATTGGCACGAAGACGGTTTTTCCCACGCCGACGGAGTGGCACTGATCGCAGCGCTGCGCGAGGCGGGCTGCGACATCGTCGACGTCTCGGCCGGCCAGGTGGTCTCCGACCAGCAACCGGTCTACGGGCGGCTGTTCCAGACGCCCTTCTCCACCCGCCTGCGCCTCGACGGCGACATGCCCACCATGACGGTGGGCAACATCCAATCCTTCGGCGACGCCAACGCCATTCTCGCCAGCGGCCGCGCCGATCTCTGCGTCATCGCCCGCATGCATCTGGCCGATCCCTATTGGACGCTGCACGCCGGTTACGAATACGACTGGCCGGTCGCCCTGCCGCCGCAGTACGGGGCGGTGGCGGTGGGGCGTTATACGCCGCGCTGGAGTTGAATCGGGACAGCCATGCCGCGCGGTGTGCGGTGGCTTGTGCCTACGCCTGCAGCGCGTAGAGCAGTTCGATTTCCGCGGGCCACAACGACTCGTCGATGGTCTCCAGCACCATGGGGATGGCGTCGAAGCGCGGATCGTTCATGAGGTAGCGAAACACCTCGGTGCCGAGTTTGCCCTTGCCGATGCTCTCGTGACGGTCGACGCGTGCGCCGAGGTCGGGTTTGGAGTCGTTGAGGTGCATGCCGCGCAGGTAGCGGAAGCCGACGACGTTCTCGAACTCAGCGAAGGTAGCGTCGCACGCCGCGGCGGTGCGCAGGTCGTAGCCGGCGGTGAAGGTGTGGCAGGTGTCGAGGCAGACGCCGACGCGGGATTTGTCGTCCACGCCGTCGATGATGGCCGCCAGGTGCTCGAAGCGGTAGCCGACGTTGGTGCCTTGGCCGGCGGTGTTTTCGATCACCGCGGTGACGCCTTCGGTCTGTTCCAGCGCCCAATTGATAGAGTCGGCAACGATTTGCAGGCATTGCGCCTCGTCAATCTGTTTGAGATGACTGCCGGGGTGGAAGTTGAGCAGTTTCAAGCCGAGCTGTTGGCAGCGTTGCAGTTCGTCGAGAAACGCGGCGCGCGATTTTTCCAGCCCCTCCTTCTCGGGGTGACCGAGATTGATCAGATAGCTGTCGTGGGGCAGCACCTGTTCGGGTTCGATGCCCACCGCCGCGAGGTTCTCCTTGAAGGCCACGATTGTGGCGTCATCGTAGGGTTTGGCGGCCCATTGGCGCTGGTTCTTGGTGAACAGCGCGAAGGCCCGGGCGCCGATGGCCTGGGCGTTGAGCGGGGCGTTGTGGACGCCGCCGCTGGCGGAGACGTGGGCACCGACGTATTTCATTACCCTAGAAACCGCAGTTGAACGCGCCCGAGTGTGCTCCTGGCGTGTTCGCTGGCAAGGCGCGACGACGCCGCAGGGTAGTCTCCTGAAAGGAGGAGCAACACCGCCAGCGGGCACGCCAGGGGTGCAATCGGGTGCGTAGCGATATCATCACCCACGGTGAAATGTGTCGAAGCCATGAACACGCCTTTTTCTCGAAGCACAATAAACCGCAAACGGTCAACTGCGGTTTCTAGGGTTACTCCATCCGGCTGGTGAGCAGTTCCTGCAAGGGTAGCGGAAGGTGACCGCGCAGTCGGCCCGACAACCGCTTTTCGTTGCGCTGCCAGAGAATGCCCAGGTAGATGATGCCCAGGCCGATGGCGCTCAGCACGATGGGGAACAGCCAGCTGTCGGCGAACACGCGGTTGGCGAGATAGCCGAGGTAGCCGGCGCAGCCCAGGGCGCCGAATACCACGAAGACGCGGCGGATCAGTACCACGCCAATGCCGATCAGTCCGAGGTTGATGCAGAAGTAGAGGAACTTGTTGAGTTCGCTGCCGGAGTGCTGGGCGCTCAGCCCGCCCCAGAAGGTGAGCACGCCGAACAGGTAGAGCCAGAAGGCGTAGTCGCCGCGGGTGGCGTGGCGCGCGCGTAGATCGATCCAGAAGGCGAACAGCGTCATCGCCAGTCCGAACCAGAGCGAGACGAAGGCGCGGAACTGCCAGTCGTAACCCTCCGCAGCCATCAGCATGGCCGCCACGTCCATGCTCATGTACCACAGCGTCACCGCCACCGGCATCAGCAGGAACGGGTAGCGGAAACGCCAGGCGATTACCGCGGCGGCGGCGAGCGTGCCCAGTTCCAGGAAGATCCAGTGCCATTTGATGTAGCGGTGGTAGTCGCGGTAGGCGGTGTCGTCGGGCCACCAGCCCATGCCCACCTGCAGACCGTAAATCGCCAGCGGCACCATGGCCACGGCGAAGGCGGCGCAGATGCCGGCGGGCACCAGATGCTCTTTGGTCTCGAATCGCAGCGCCAGCTTGAGGCCGACGCCCAGGTAGGCCAGCGCAATGAAGAACACGCCCCAGCCGCCGAAGGTCTCCCAGCCCAGGGTCATGAACAGCGTCATGGCGCCGATGGCGATGAGCCCGCCCAGGTAGTAGAGCACGTGGGTGAAGTCGAAGCGTGCGCCGGCGTGGGGTTGGCTGCGCAGGAACGTCCACAGCGCCTCGGCTTGGTCGGGGGTGATGATGGACGCGTTGGCGGCGGCGTCCAATTGCTGGCGGGTGAGTTTCATGGGGACGTCCTTGTGGTGCGGATCAGGGGCGTTGCAGGCCGGCTTCGACGCTGTCGCGCTGTGATTTGCCGGCCAGGATTTCAATCAGGTGCAACGCGAAATCCATGGCGGTGCCGGGACCGCGCGAGGTGATCACCTTGCCGTCGGCGACCACCGGATCGTCGGACAGGTGCGCCCCGCCGCCGCCTACCGATTGCAGCGCGCCGGGGTAGCTGGTGGCCGTCTTCCCCTCTAGCAGCCCGGCCAGCGCCAGGACCTTGGGTGCGGCGCAGATGGCCGCGGTGTAACGACCCTCGGCGGCCGTACGCTGCAGCAGATCGAGGATGCGCCCGTCCTTGCCCAGGCGCTCGGCGCCGGGACCGCCGCCGGGCAGCACCACCATGTCGAAGCGTTCGTTTACCACCGCGTCGAGGGTGGTGTCGGGTACCAGCACCACGCCGCGGCTGGCGGTTACCGGACCGGCTTCCAGTCCGGCGCAAACGACATCGATGCCGGCGCGGCGCAGCAGATCGATGACGGTAACGGCTTCGATTTCTTCGCAGCCTGCTGCGAGTGGGACGAGGACGCGTGCCATAGTCGACCCTCACTCTGTTGTAGGGAGATGACTTTCGAGACCGATACCAGATGCACGCCGTCGCGCTGGTGCAGTTGCGGCAGGCGCGCTTCCAGCAGCGCCAGGGTCTCCGGGTAGGGGTGGCCGATGCCGATGGCGGAGCCGGTGCGCTTGGCCACTGCGATCAGGCGCTCGAATTGAGCTTCTATCGCCGCTGGATCGACGTCGTCGTCGAGAAAGATATCGCGCCGCGAGCTGCGGACCGCGTTTTCTTCGGCCAGTTGCTGCGCAACCGTGCGGTCGGTGGTGCGGCTGTCTACGAAAAAGAGGCTGGGATGGTGGCGCATCGCCTCCATCAGCCATTGCATGTGTCCCGGGTGTTGGGTGATGAGGCTGCCCATGTGGTTGTTGATGCCGGTGACGTGGGGAATCGCTTGGAGGTCATGTTCGACGGTTTGCTGAAACTCCCCGTGGGTCATGTTCAACGTAACCGCTCCCGGTCCTAAGGGGTTGCCCTGGGTGGATTCCATGGGCAGGTGCAGCAGCACCTCCTTGCCTTCGCGATGGGCTGCTTCGGCGAGCCGTTTGGCGTGCGGGGTGTCGGGCAGGATGGCGTTGGCCACGGAACCGGGCAGACGTGTGGCGCGCAGACCCTCCGCCAGCCGGTCGCCCATATCGTCGATGATGATGGCGATCTCGGGGGGGCGATGGTCGGCGAGCGCTGGATGGGCTGACGCCCAATACGCCTGCGCCGCGATCAGGAACGCGGCGCAGAGGTAAGGGGCTGTCGAACGGGGACGGGGCAAACCGTCAGCTCCCGCGCGTTTTGAGGATGGTCATTCCCTTGAGCAGGTTGAGCGCTTCGTACAGCGGATAGTCGGTCTGCGCCAGTTTGGCCGCCTTGGCTTCGGTTTCCGCCGCCTTTCCGACCGGGGCTTCTTCGCCCTTGCTGTTGCCGTTGATCAGGTGCTTGGCGAGGTCGGCCTCTTTGATGCGCGTCACCCCGTTGTCCTCGGCGGTGCTCACCTGGACGTTGCCCAGCTCGATATCGGGCACGATGCCCTCGGCCTGGATCGAACGCCCGGAGGGGGTGTAGTAGCGCGCCGTGGTGAACTTGACGGCGGTCTGGTTGGTCATGGGGATGATGGTCTGCACCGAGCCTTTGCCGAAGGTCTTTTCACCCATGATGACGGCGCGCTTGTGATCCTGCAGCGCGCCGGCGACGATCTCCGACGCCGAGGCCGAACCGCCGTTGACCAGCACCACCATGGGCGCGCCCTTGAGCACGTCGTCGGGGTTGGCATTGAAGCGCAGCTTGGAGTCGGCCACCCGCCCTTCGGTGTAGACGATCAATCCCTTGGTGAGGAAGGCGTCGCTGATCTCCACCGCCGCGTTGAGTACGCCGCCGGGGTTGTTGCGCAGATCCAGCACCAGCCCTTTCAGCTCACCGCCGCTTTCCTTGCGCAGGCTCGAAACCGCTTCGCGCAGGTACTCGTTGGTGTTGGATTGGAAGTGCGAGATGCGCACATAACCGAAGCCGTTCTCCAGCGTGCGGCTCTTGACGCTGCGTACCTTGATGACGTCGCGCGTGAGGGTGACGCCAAACGGTTTCTCCACCCCTTCGCGCACGATGGTCAGCGTAATGTCGGTACCCGGTTTGCCGCGCATCATCTTCACCGCTTCGTTGAGGGTCATGCCCTTCACGGGGGTTTCGTTGAGGCGGATGATCAGGTCGCCGGGCTTGATGCCGGCGCGCTGCGCGGGGGTGTCGTCGATGGGTGAGACCACCTTGACGAAGCCGTCTTCCATGCCCACTTCGATGCCGAGCCCGCCGAATTCGCCGGAAGTGCCGATACGCAGCTCTTTGTACGACTCGGCGTCCAGGTAGGCGGAATGGGGATCGAGGCCAGACAGCATGCCGCGGATGGCGTTTTCCACCAGCGTCTTGTCTTCCACCGGCTCCACGTAGTCCTTCTTGAGTCGGGAATAGACCTCGGTGAAAACGCGCAGGTCATCCAGCGGGATACTGGTGGTGGCCTGTTCGTCGCGTTCGGCGAAGACGTCGCGCCCTTGGATGAGCGTGACGCCGAGCACCACCCCGATGAGCAGGATCAACAGATTACGGGTCACCAACTTCATGTTCGACTCCAGGGCGCGTGGCCCGATCAGTAAGCACGGATTCTTAGATGCCCGGCTTCCGGTGCCGGTTCCGGGGCGGGGTAAGTCCTTAAGGGTCACCCTGACGGTCTTCGGGGCAGGCGCCGTCGTCGCTAGTGAGTATGCACCATCGCACGGGTCAATTCATCCCAACATTCAATCCCTTGGCATCCTCGCACCAGCGTTGGGGATTGACCGGTCGGCCGTCCTGGCGGATCTCGAAATAGAGGCCGGTCTCGGCCTGACCGCCGGTGGCGCCGACGCTGGCCACCACGTCGCCGGGCTCCACCCACTCCCCGGTTTCCTTGAACAGGCTCTGATTGTGTCCGTAGAGACTCATGAAGCCGTCGCCGTGATCGATGATCAGCAGCAGGCCAAATCCGCGCAGCCAGTCGGCGAAGGCGACCCGGCCGTAGGAGATGGCGCGCACCTCGCGTCCTTCCGGTGCGTCGATGAGCACGCCCTGCCAGCGCAGCTTGCCCACCGGGCGGGGTTGCCCGTAGCTTACCGCGAGCCGCCCACGCGTGGGCCAGAGAAGTTTGCCGCGTAGCTTGGCGAAGGCGGTGCGCTCGACGTTTTCGGCGGCGGGGCGCCGCGATAGATCCTGCAGCAGACGGACCAGGCGCTGTTCGTCCTCCTGCAGGTGTGCGATCTGGATGTCGGTGCTCTTGATCTCCTGGTTGAGCCTGCCGAGCAGCGCCAGCCGCGCCTTGCGTCCCTCTTCGAGCGCCTGTTGCTCGTTGATCTGGCGATCGCGCAGCGCCGCCAGTTCGACGTTTTTGTCGGTGATGCGCAGTTCCACCTGATCGAGCTCCTGGAGCGTGGTGCGTACCTGGTCGATCTGGCGGGCGCGCGCCCGATTGAAGTAGTCGTAGTAGACCAGGACCCGTCCGACGCGCGCAGGATCCTGCTGATTGAGGAGCATCTTGATCTGCTCCTGGCGTCCCATGGCGTACGCGGAGCGGACCTGCGCGGTCAGCAGCCCGCGCTGCTCGGCGAGGCTGCCGCGCAGCTGGGTGCGGCGCCCCTGCAGGGCCTTGAGGTCGCGGGTTCCCTGGTCGAGCTCGGTGTCGATGCGGCGCAGGCTGGCGGCCACTTCGCCCAACTGGGTCTCGATGCGGCGCAGGTTCTCCTGCAGCTCGCCGCGCTCGGTGTGGGAGCGTTTGAGCACCGATTGCAGGTCGCGGATCTGGGCGCGCACCGCTTCCAGACGCTGCTGGTCGCTGCTGTTCGCCGGCGCCGCCAGGGCGGCGTCCGGCACGGCACCGAGCAGGAGCAGGGCGGTGAGGAGGTGGAAGGTGTAGACCGCGGGTTTCACAGTATATTAGTGTATACTTGAATTCTGTGGCATAAAGGGGTATGGGTGTCTCCCGAGCCGGAAGCCCGGAGCCGCTACTTTACAACATACCCAGGGTTCCCGCGGTGACGACGGGTTGGCATTTGTGGCATAGCCCAGGCGGTCGACTTCATGATCATGGAATACAACAGTTTTGTGACGGCCAAAGAGGAGGATATCGAACGTACCTCGCGGTCGTTGAAGGCGATGTCCCATCCGTTGCGGCTGAAGATCCTCTGCACCTTGAGTGACCAGGAGGTCAGCGTGCAGGATATCGCCGAACAGGTGGGGACCTCGCAGAGCAATATCTCGCAACATCTGGCCATCCTGCGCGACAAAGGTATACTTGCGTCCCGCAAGGATGCCAATCGGGTCTACTACCGGGTGGGGGATGCACGGACGCTGCGCCTGTTGGATATGATGCGCGAGGTGTTTTGCTCCAATCCGAGCTGAGTCCCGCCACGGCGCTTCGACGGCGCCCCCAAGACTGAGTGAGCCCGGCGCTGTGCACCTACGGGTTGCCCGCACGGGCTTTTGTGTATTTGTGTCTATCGTCTGAGAACTATGGAACGTCTGATCGAATTTTCGACCAACCACTGGTACTACGTCGCTGCGCTGGCGGCAACCCTGGGCATGTTGGCGTACTCTTTCATCATCCCGTACTTCCGCAAATACCAGGCCGTCTCCCCGATGGAGGCGACCGGGTTGATCAACCGCCAGGATGCGGTGCTGCTGGACGTGCGTGAAACCCACGAATACAACGCGGGCCATATCGCCGATTCGGTACATATCCCGCTGGCCAAGCTGGCGAGCCGTTTGAACGAGCTGGAATCCCACAAAGGCAAGCCCATCATCGTGCTGTGTCAGACCGGGAACCGCTCTAATTCGGCTTGCAACAGCCTGATCAAGGGTGGATTCGAGACCGTCTACTCGCTGCGCGGCGGCCTGGTGGAGTGGCAGGGGGCCAACCTCCCGGTGGTGCGCGGCGACAAACCCCGGAAGAAGCGCAAAGGGTAGCGCCCGACGAATTCGTGACCGGTCCCGGTTGCAGGAGGTCGTTATGACCGAAGTCGTGATGTATGCCACAGCCACCTGTCCGTACTGCATGCGTGCACGGCGCCTGCTGGAACGCAAGGGCGTGCGCTTCGCGGAGATACGGGTGGATCTCGAACCGGCGCGCTGGGTGGAGATGGAGCAGCGCAGCCAGCGCAATACCGTGCCGCAAATCTTTATCGACGGTCGCTCCATCGGCGGTTTCGATGACCTCGCCGAGCTCGATTTCGACGGCGAGCTGGACGCCTTGCTGGGGCTTTCGAGCTAGCGACGAACGCTTGGCTCGGCGCGTGGACCGCCTCGAGGCGAGGCTGAACGACATTGACAGAAGAGAGAACCATGGCTGAAGAGAACCAGGATCAAGCAGCGCCGCAGAACAAAGGGCTCAACGTCCAGAAGATCTATCTCCAGGACGCTTCGCTGGAGGTGCCGGGCGCTCCGGCGGTGTTCCAGGAGCCGTGGCAACCCGACGCTGACGTACAGCTCGCCACCGCCAGCAAGAAGCTGGGCGACGGGGTCTTCGAGGTGGTGCTGACGGTGACGGTGACCACCAAACTTAAGGACAAGACGGCGTTCCTGGTGGAGGTAAAGCAGGCGGGCATCTTCGGCGTGCAGGGGTTCGCCGACCCGGAAATGGGCAGCCTGCTGGGCAGTTTCTGCCCCAGCATCCTGTTTCCCTACGCCCGCGAAGCGGTGTCGGACCTGGTAGGTAAGGCCGGGTTCCCGCAGCTGCTGCTCCAGCCGGTCAACTTCGACGCGTTATATGCCCAGCATGTGCAGCAGCAGCAGACCGAGGCGGCCGCCAAGGCGCACTGAGTCGCCTGCTCGAGCGCAACCATGACGGTGAAACCCACTCTGGCCGTGCTGGGTGCGGGGTCGTGGGGGACGGCGCTGGCGCTGCTGCTGGCGCGTAACGGGTATCCCGTTCGCCTGTGGGACCACTTCGCCGAGCATGTCGCTACGCTGCAGCGGGACGGTTGCAACCGCCGCTACCTGCCCGACCACCCGTTTCCCGACAATCTGCAGCCCATCGCTGGATTGGCGGATGCGCTGCACGGCGCCACCGATCTCCTGGTGGTGGTGCCCAGCCACGCTTTTCGCACCATGCTGGAGGCGATGCAGCCGTTGCTGGACGAAAACCAGGGTGTGGCCTGGGCGACCAAGGGGCTGGTGGACGGACACCTGCTCCACGACGTTGCCGCCGAGATCCTCGGTCCCGAACGTCCCATGGCGGCGGTATCCGGTCCGAGCTTTGCCGCCGAAGTGGCCGCCGAGCTGCCCACGGCGGTGACAGTGGCCTCGCACTCCGATGCGTTTGCCCACCGCGTGGCGGACTATCTGCACAATCCGCGTTTCCGCGCCTACACCAGCCCGGATCTGGTGGGCGTCGGTCTCGGCGGATCGGTCAAGAACGTGCTCGCCGTTGCGGCGGGCATCGCCGACGGACTGGGATTCGGCGCCAACGGGCGCTCGGCGCTGATCACCCGCGGCCTTGCCGAGATGATGCGCCTGGGCGCGGCGTTGGGGGCCGACCGCGAGACCTTCATGGGGCTTGCCGGGGTTGGCGATCTGGTGTTGACCTGCACCGACAACCAGTCGCGCAACCGGCGCATGGGGCTGGCGCTGGCGCGCGGCCTGAGCCAACCGCAGGCGCTGGAGGAGATCGGTCAGGTGGTGGAGGGGGTGCGCACCACCAAAGAGGTCTGGACCATGGCCCACGCCCAGGGTGTCGACATGCCCATCACCGAGCAGACCTACCGCGTCTTGTACGAGGGGTGCTCCCCCAGCGACGCGGTGGAGGCACTGCTGATCCGCGATCGCAAGCCCGAGTTCCGAACCGACTAGCTCCCGCAGAAGTCGTGCTGGCGCCAGGCCTCGTAGAGCACCACAGCGACGGCATTGGAGAGGTTGAGGCTGCGGTTGCCGGCCACCATGGGTATCCGGATACGTTGTTCGTTGGGGATCGATTCCAGCACGGCGGCGGGCAGTCCGCGGGTTTCGGGGCCGAACAGCAGGGCGTCGTCTGCCTGGTAGCGGGGTGCGGTGTGGTGCTGACCGCCACGCGTGGAGCAGGCGAACAGGCGCGGCGGGCGAATGGTTGCGATGAACTCTTCCAGACTGTCGTACTCGCGCAGTTCCGCACGCTCGCGGTAGTCGAGCCCGGCACGGCGCAACTGGCGGTCATCCACGGCGAATCCTAACGGGCGGATCAGGTGCAGGCGCGCGCCGGTGTTGACGCACAGGCGCACGATGTTGCCGGTATTCGGAGGGATTTCCGGCTGGTAGAGTACGACCTCGAACACTGCGACTCCGGAGCAACGGGTTGACTATGAGTGGCGATGAACTGCCGACACTGAACGTGGAATTCTGCGGACTGGACTTCGCCACTCCGCTGGTGCTGCTGTCCGGCTGCGTCGGTTTCGGCGAAGAGTACACGCGGGTGGAAGGCTTTTCCAACCGCGATGTGGGCGCCGTGTGCCTGAAAGGCACCACCCTGGAGCCGCGGCTCGGCAACCCCGCGCATCGCGTCTACGAGACGCCGGGGGGGATGCTCAACGCCATCGGTCTGCAGAATCCGGGTGTCGATGCCGTGGTGGGAAAGATCCTGTCCCAGCTCGATTTCTCCGAAACGCGCTTCATCGCCAACGTCTCCGGTTCCACCGTGGAGGAGTATGCCGAGGTGACGCGCCGTTTCGACGACTCCCCTATCGACGCCATGGAGATCAACATCTCCTGCCCCAACGTCAAGGCGGGCGGCGTGGCATTCGGCAACGATCCCGACATGTCAGCTCGGGTGGTGGAGGCGTGCCGTGCAGTAACCGCCAAACCGCTCATCACCAAGCTCTCGCCCAACCAGACCGACATCGCCGAGAACGCGCGCCGCTGCATCGAGGCCGGCAGCGACGCCTTCGCTGTGATCAATACCCTGATGGGCATGGCCATCGACGTGGAGAGCCGCTCGCCGGTCATTGGCAACAACCAGGGTGGGCTCTCCGGTCCGGCAATCAAGCCGGTGGCGCTGCTCAAAGTCCACCAGGTCTACCGAGTGTGCCGCGACCACGGCATCCCCATCATCGGGCAGGGCGGGGTGGGCTGCGCCGAGGATGCGCTGGAGTTCCTTATCGCAGGCGCCAGTGCCGTGGGCGTCGGTACCGCGCTATTCTATAATCCATTGATCTGCAAAGAAATAAACCACGGAATTTACAACTATCTGCAACGTCACCAGCTGCGCAGCGTCGCCAAGTTGACGGGGTCGTTACGTCTCAACGGGTGACGCATCTGCTGCGGCGCCAACCCGGGGTTTCCCGCTTCGCTCCACATTTTCTTAAGTTTGACTAAAAAGCCATTGACAACATTGGGTTAGGCTGTATACCTAAAGCCAAACTTAATGTAACATCGGAAAGAATCCGTTTATTTTGACCAAAATTGCTGGTGTCTAGCGGGAGTGTGCCCAGCAGCTCGAACATAACAAGAGTCGTCGGGAGGATCGCGCGCTGCTTACTTTTTTGAGCAAGTCGGCAAAGCACTCGGGCGTCGTTGGCGTTGGTTTCAACGACGACGGGCTGGCGCTGGTCCACCTGGAGCGCAACAGCCACGGACGTCCGCGCGTGGCGCACTGCGACTACCTCAGCTACGGCGAAGCCCCTGATGCGGAAGCGCTGTTGGCGCAGTGGGTCAACCGACAGGGGGTGAAGGGTGGCCCGTGTGTGGGCGTGATGGAACCGGGCAGTTATCAGCTGCTGCAGGTGGAGCCGCCCAACGTGCCGGCGGCCGAGGTGCGCGAGGCCGTTCGCTGGCGTATCAAGGATCTGGTGAGCTTCTCGGTGGAAGCGGCCGCGATCGACCTGTTCTATCTGCCCGAGGGCGGTTCGCGCGGGCGCACTGCGTACGTCGTGGCCGCCGAAGGCGAACTCATCGACCGGCGTGTGGCGCTGTTCACCGGTGCCGGCCTCAAGGTGCGCGCCATCGATATTACCGAGCTCGCGCTGCGCAACCTGGCGTTGGGCATGCCGGAAAACGATACCGGGGTCGCCGTGCTCTGGGTGGGGCGCGATGCCAGCCGCATCGGGCTGTTTCGCCAGTCAAACCTCTATCTCGCGCGCAGCATCAATACCGGATGGTCGCAGTTGGTGGCTCAGGGCGACATGAGCGGCGGATTGTCGCTGGCGCCTGACGATCGCCTGCTCGACAGCGTGGTGCTGGAGATGCAGCGTTCACTGGACTACTACGAGAGCCATTTCGGGCAGAATCCCATTCACACCCTGCTGGTGCTGCCTACCGTCGAACCGATCCCGTCGCTCATTGGCCACCTGGAGCAGAACATGGCGCTGGAAGTCCGCCTGTTCGATCCCGAGATGGTCGCCGATTGGAACGAGAGCCCGGATCCCACTGTGTTGGCCCACTGCATTACCGCTCTGGGTGCCGCGCTGCGGGAAGCGGGTGGCGCGTCATGATGCAACAGGTCAACCTCTACCAGCCCTCGCGGTACGAGGCACCGCGTCTGGCGGCGGTCAATTCGCTGCTCATGGTGACCGCGGCGGCGATCGTTCTGGTGGCGCTCTACTATGGTCTGGGCGCCTGGCAGCTCGACCGCGCGCGCAGCGAGCTGGCGCAGGTCAAGACGCAGCAGGGCGTGCTCACCCAACAGCGCGATGCGTTGATGCAACTGGCGCAGCGGCGTGCCCCCAGCGTCGTGCTGGAGACCGAGGCGGCCCGTCTGGCGCAGGATCTGACGGCCAAGCGCACGGTGTTGAATCTGCTCACCGGGGACTCCGCCGGCAACCGCAGCGGTTTTTCCGGGCACCTGGAGGGGCTGGCACGGCGTCCCCTCAGGGGGCTGTGGCTCACCGGTATTGCCATTGCGGATGGCGGCCGCCACCTGGCGTTAAGCGGCAACGCGTTGAGCCCTGATCTGCTGCCGCGCTACCTGGAGATGCTCGGCGACGAGCCGGCCTTCGCCGGGCAGGAGTTCCAGACCCTGCAGATGGAGCGCCCCACGCCCGATGCCACCACCATCGAGTTCCAACTGCGCACCGTGCCGGCGGAGGGCAAGTCCCGTGAGTGAGTGGAGGATACGGCTCAACACCTGGTTGGCGGCGCGCTCCGCGCGCGAACGGTGGCTGCTCTACGGCGTTTGCGTGGTGGTGATCGTGGCCCTGGGAGACCGGCTATTCACCGCCCCACTGCAAAGCCGCATTACGGCCGTGAAGGCCGAGACGAAGACCCAGGGCGAGCAGCTGATCGCTCTGCAGGATGAAATCGCCAAACTCAACCTCAAACTGAGCGAAAACCCCGATCGGGTGCTGCGCGAGCGCATCGCCCGCCTGCGTACCGAGCATGCCACCCTGGACGAGCAGTTGCGCCAGCTCACCGTGGGGCTGATTCAGCCCGCGGAGATGACCAAGGTGCTGCGCGAGATGCTGGCCGACGAAAAAGGTCTGCGCCTGGTGCGCCTGGCCAACGGCCAAGCCGAGCCCGTGCTGTTGGATGCCGCCCACACCACGGGTGGGGAGCGCGCCGTAGCTGCGACAAAACAGGATTCGCATCTCTTTCGCCATACCCTGGTTATGGAGGTGGAGGGCGGCTATCTGGATGCCGTGCGTTACCTGAAGCGGCTGGAGGCGCTGCCGTGGACTTTCTACTGGGAGGGCGTGGAGCTGAACGTGGAAAAATACCCGACGTCGCGCGTCATCATCCGGCTTTCGACGCTGGGTTTGCGCCAAGGGTGGGTCGGTGTTTAGCGTGCGTCTCCTGTTGCTCGTGATGCTCGGTGCAAGCGCAACGTGCGCCGGCGCCGAGACCCTGAGCGATCCCACCCGGCCTTGGGCCTATCAGGCGCCGCCAAGCCGTATGTCGGGCACGCCGCGGGCGCCGTTGCTGACCTCGGTCATGATCGCGCCCGACCGCCGGGTGGCGGTGATCGCGGGCCAGGTGGTGCGTGAGGGCGAACGCGTCGGGAACCTGCAGGTGATTGCCATCGAGCCGGACCGGGTGCGGGTGCGCGGACCACGGGGATACTCAACACTGAAATTGCTGCGGGCGCCGGTCAAGCGCGCCGCGGGGAAGGCGAGCGAATGAAACGAGCTGCTCAGCGTTTGGCTGTGGTGAGTGCAGGAATCATCGTGCTGCTGTCGGGCTGCGCTGCGCCGCCGTCGCGGGGCGGGAGCACGCTGGAGCAGATCCAGCAGACGGTGGATTCCGCCGCGCAAACACCCGCTGCGGGGAACCCGGTCGAGGAGATACCCCAGGCCGTCAGCGAGGCCCTGCTACCACCCATCGCGGTGGAGCTGCCGGGTGCCGCCGGACGTGAGCCGGCGCCGCGCTTCGACGTGCGCGTCCACGAGGTCGAGGCGCGCGCCTTTTTCGTCGGCCTGGTGGAAGGCACCACCATCAACATGGTGGTGCACCCCGACGTGAGCGGGACGATCTCGCTGGATTTGAAGAACGTTACCATCGACGAGGTGATGGAGACGGTGCGCGACGTCTACGGCTACGAGTACCAGAAGACGCACACCGGCTATCTGGTGATGCCCATACGCATGCGCTCGCAGATCTTCCAGGTCAACTACATCAACGTCAAACGGGCCGGCAAATCGGAAACCCGCATTAGTTCGGGGCAGGTCTCGGAGCGCGTGAGCAGTACAGGCAACGGCACTAACAACGCCAACACCGGCAGCAACACCACCACCCAGGCGGTACCCAGCAGCCGCATCGAAACCGATTCGGCATCCGATTTCTGGACCGAGCTCAAGGTGGCATTGCAGACCTTGATCGGCAGCGAAGGCGGGCGCAGCGTCGTCGTGACGCCTCAGGCAGGTCTGGTGGTGGTGCGGGCGATGCCGGCGGAACTGCGCGAGGTGGCGCAGTTTCTGCGCACCTCGCAGGCGGTGCTGCAACGGCAGGTCATTCTCGAAGCCAAGATCGTGGAGGTATCGCTCAACGATGGCTTCCAATCGGGCATCAACTGGGCGCAACTGGGCACGTACAAGGGCGATTCGCTGGTGATCGGCCAAACCGGCGGCGGTACCGTCTTTTCCGACGGTGTCTCCGGTATCGCAGGCAACACCGGCAATCTCGACCCCAGCAACTACAGCGGCGTTGGCGCCAACGGGGTGAGCGCTTTTGGCGGTGTCTTTACCATGGCGGCCAACATCGGCAATTTCAGCGCCTTCATCGAGTTGCTTAAAGCGCAGGGCGACGTGCAGGTGCTTTCCAGCCCGCGCGTCTCTACGGTCAACAACCAGAAAGCGGTGATCAAGGTGGGTTCGGACGAGTTCTTCGTCACCTCCATCTCCAGTACCACCACCACTGGCACGACGACGACCACCACCCCTGAGATTGAGCTGACGCCGTTCTTCTCGGGCATCGCCCTGGACGTGACGCCGCAGATCGCCGAAGGCGGCCAGATCATCCTGCACATCCACCCCACGGTAAGCGAGGTGGTGGATCAGACCAAGAGCATCACCGTCTTCGGCACCACCCAGACGTTGCCCCTGGCGTTCAGCAGCGTGCGCGAATCGGACAGCATCGTGCGCGCCGCCAGCGGCCAAGTGGTGGTAATCGGCGGGTTGATGAAGGATCAGAGCAAGTTCAACCGCGCCGGCACGCCGGGGCTGAGCGACACGCCGGTCGTCGGCGAACTGTTCCAGCACAAGAAGAAGGCTACGACCAAGACGGAGCTGGTGATCTTGTTGCGACCGGTGGTGGTAGACGCCAGCGGACGCCAGTTCGGCGACGACCTGCGCGAAACGGCGCAGCGCATCCGCAAGTTGGGCGGCGACGCGCTGCAGTAGGCGGGGCAGACCAGACACGATAACGCCATGTACCTGGATCATTTCGGATTGAAGGATTTGCCGTTCCGGCTGACGCCGGATACCAGCTACTTCTTCAATTCCGGTGGCCATCAGGAAGCGCTCAACGTGTTGTTGCTGGCGCTACGCAGCGGCGAAGGGTTCATCAAAGTGACCGGCGAGGTGGGTACCGGCAAGACGCTGTTGTGCCGCATGCTGCTCAACTCGCTACCCGAAGATCAGTTCTGCACCGCTTACGTTCCCAATCCGCTGCTGACGCCGGCGGCGCTGGTGACGGCGCTGGCCGACGAGTTGGGACTCAAGGTGGCGCGCAACCTGGGTTGGTACAGGCTGCTCAAGCAGATCAACGAACGACTGGTGGAACTGGCGGGCGCCGGCCGGCACGTGGTGCTGATCCTCGACGAGGCCCAGGCCATTCCGGTGGAGAGCATGGAGGCGTTGCGCCTACTCTCCAATCTCGAAACCGAGACCGCGAAATTGCTGCAGGTGGTGATGTTCGGTCAGCCCGAACTGGACGAGGCGCTGCAACGCAAATCGCTGCGCCAGCTGCGCCAGCGCATCGCCTTCTCCTATCGCCTTCCGACCATGGACCGTGGCGCCATGCAGGCCTACGTCGCCCACCGCTTCTACGTGGCGGGGCACCGTGGGCCGCTGCCGTTGACGGACTCGGCCATCCATGCGCTGTTCAAGGCCAGCCGCGGCGTGCCGCGCCTGATCAACATCCTGTGCCACAAAGCGCTGATGGCGGCTTACGGGCAGGGCGCGCGCGAGGTGACGCAGCGCCACGCCAAGGCGGCCATCCTCGATACCGAAGACGTGGCCGCTGGATGGAGCGGCGGCTGGCCGCGCTGGCCCTGGGCGTGGTTGGGGCTGGCCACCGTGGCGGCCGTCGCCGTCGGTGCCATGCACTGGGGGACGCTGCTGTGAGCCTGGTCAACCAGATGCTCAAGGATCTGGAGTCGCGGCGAGCGCCGGAGATGGGCGGCGAGGCGGTGCTGCGCGATCTGGCAACCAGTACTCCGTCGTCATTCCAGAGCCGCGGTGTTCCCATGCCGCTGCTGGTGGGTGGGATGATCGCAGCGGCACTGGCTGCCGCGGGGACGTATTGGTACGTACAGCGTGAAGCAGATATACAGCCCGCCGCCGATTCAGTCACCGTTGAACGCGTGTTGTCGCGGACGATCACCGCGAACCCGGAGTCTGTCGATCCGCAATCTGCGGCCAATACGGCTAAGCCTGAACCACCGACACGGCCCCCTAACAACGCGCCGTCTGCGCCAACAGCACCGCAACGTGCCCCGCTGGCTGCGAGTCCTCTGCCGCCAGTTGCGGCGCCGGTTGTATCACCCCCTGTACAGCCCGCACCCCACCCGGCACGCACGGCGGGCGCCGCTCCCGCCCGACCCGAGCGCACGGTCCCGCCGGCGCCTGCGGCGGTGATGGAGCGGGTCGCTCGTCCTCAATCGCTGCAGGAGAAGGCGCATGCGGCGTATTTGCGCGGCGCCGGGTGGGTCAAGCGCGGCCGTCTGACGGAGGCCGAAACGGCGTTGCGCGAAGCGCTGGTACTGGATCCCGACGCGGTCGATGCACGCGAAGTACTGGCGGCGGTGCTGTTGCGCGAGCAGCGCAGCCCGGAGGCCGAGCGCGTGCTGCAGGCCGGCCTGGTACGCAATCCTCGCGCCTACGTGCTGGCGCGCATGCAAGCGCGGATACTCGCCGACCGCAACGAGGCGCCGGCGGCCATCCGCACCCTGGAGACCGCGTTGCCGGCGCCCGCACTGGACCCGGACTACTACGCACTGTTGGCCGCGCTCTATCAGCGCACGGGTGCCCCGCACAAGGCTGCCGAGGCGTACCGGCGCGCGTTGGCGGTGGTGCCCGAACGCGGGGTGTGGTGGATGGGGTTGGGCATCTCGCTGGAGCGCGTGACCGAGCCGGCGGCGGCGCTGCAGGCGTATCGCCGGGCGCGCACGGCGTCGGGAATGTCCGCGCAGTTGTTGAATTTCGTCGAGGGGCGCATCGCCGTCCTCTCGGGTGAATCCTGATCGGGAAAGGCCGGCGTGGCGGTTCGACAGAGAATTCGTATCGGTGACCTGTTGGTCGAGAAGGGCGTGATCACCACCGCCCAATTGGAACAGGCATTGGGCGCGCAGAAGAAACTGGGGCTCAAGCTCGGGCGCACGCTGATCAGTCTCAACGCCATCACCGAAGAGAAACTGCTCGACTTCCTCTCCCAACAGCTGCAAATCCCCAACATCGACCTGCGCCGCTATCAATACGATGCCGAAGTCGTGCGGCTGCTGCCCGAGACCTACGCACGACGCTATCGTGCCCTGGCGTTGAGCGAGGACCCTGACGGCAGCCTGCTGGTGGGTATGTCGGATCCCACCGACATCTTCGCCTACGACGAGATCTGCCGTCTGCTCGACAGGCCGGTGAAACAGGCCATCGTGCGCGAGTCGGACGTGCTCGCCACCATCGATCAGATCTACCGCCACAGCGACCAGATCAGTTCGCTCGCCGAGCAGCTCGACGAGCAGCTGGGCGAGACCGGCATCGATCTCGCCCAGTTGGTGCAGTCCGAGGATATTGCCGACGCGCCGGTGGTGAAGCTGTTGCAGACGCTGTTCGAAGATGCCACGCGCGCCAACGCCTCGGACATCCACATCGAACCCGACGAGCATGTGCTGCGCCTGCGTATGCGCGTCGACGGCGTGCTGCAGGAACAGGTGATGAAGGAGCGGCGCATCGCCTCCGCCCTGGTCTCGCGCCTGAAGCTGATGTCGGGCCTGGATATCTCTGAAAAACGCCTGCCGCAGGACGGCCGCTTCAACGTGCGCGTCTCCGGGCGCGGCATCGACGTGCGTCTCTCCACCATGCCGGTGCAGTACGGAGAGTCGGTGGTGATGCGCCTGCTCGATCAGTCGGCGGGGCTGCTGGACATGGATCGCCTCGGCATGCCGGCGGAGATGCTGCAGCGCTTCCGCCATCTCATCCACCGCCCCTACGGCATGGTGCTGGTCACCGGCCCCACCGGCAGCGGCAAGAGCACCACGCTTTACGCGGCGCTCAACGAGCTCAACAGCGCCGAGAAGAAGATGATCACCGTCGAGGATCCGGTGGAGTACAAACTGCCGCGCATCAACCAGGTGCAGGTCAACTTCAAGATCAACCTCACCTTCGCCAGCGTGCTGCGCTCGGCGTTGCGCCAGGACCCGGACATCATCATGGTGGGCGAGATGCGTGATCAGGAGACCATGCAGATTGGTCTGCGCGCTGCCATGACCGGTCACCTGGTGCTCTCCACCCTGCACACCAACGATGCAGTGAGCGCCGCCAGCCGACTCATCGATATGGGCGGCGAGGGCTTTCTGGTGGCGGCGGCACTGCGCGCCGTGCTGGCCCAGCGTCTGGTGCGTAAGATCTGCGAGACTTGCAAACAGCCGCACGCGCCCGATGCCGTGCAGCGCGCTTCGTTGGAGTCGTTGTTGGGCGCACCGGCCTCGTCGCAGCAGTTCTGGGAAGGAGCTGGCTGTACGCAGTGCAACAACACCGGCTACTACGGGCGCTTAGGCGTTTACGAACTGTTGGAGATGGATGCCGCCATGCTGCAGGCGTTGCGGCGCAACGACAGCGCGGCGTTTACCCAGGCGGCTCAGGCCAGCCCCAATTTCCGACCACTGTCGTTGGCGGCGCTCGACTACGCGACGCAGGGTGTCACCTCCCTGGAGGAGGTGCTGCGCGTCGCCGGCCAGATCGAAGAGAACAGCGAGTCGGTTTGGCCGGCGGATCTCGCTTCCGCCACCGCTGACGAGCCGGTGGCGTAAGGCGCGCGCGTGGCCAGATTTCAATACAGCGGCCGACGCGGCAGCGGCGAAGCGGTCAGCGGCGTCGTGGAAGCGGTCGACAAGGGGGCGGTTGCGGCGCAGCTCACCGGCAACGGCATCACCCCTATCACCATTGATGCCTTGCAGGCCCGTGCGTCGGCACCGTCGGTTTCGTTTCTGGAACGTTTCCGCCAGCGTCCGCCGGACATCGACGACCTGATCTTCTTCAGCCGCCAGATGTATGCCCTGATGAAGGCCGGCGTGCCCATACTGCGGGCCATGGCGGGACTGGCGGAGACCGCCCGCAACCCGCGCATGGCCGAGACGCTGGAGCGGATTGGCGATGACTTGGAGTCGGGCCACACGCTCTCTTCAAGCTTGGCGCGCCACCCCAAGATATTTTCCAACCTCTACGTCAGCATCGTGCAGGTGGGGGAAAACACCGGTCAGATGGACGAGGCGTTCATCCAGATGGCGCGTTACCTGGAACAGGAGAAGGACACCCGTAACCGCATCCGCCAGGCCACGCGTTATCCCAAGATCGTGCTGGGGGCCATCACGATTGCCCTGGTCGTCATCAACATTGTGGTTATACCCGCCTTCGCCAAGGTCTTCTCCGGCTTCAGGATGGAGTTGCCGTGGGCGACGCGGGCGCTGTTGGGGGTGTCGGAGTTCTTCGTGCAGTATTGGCCGTTCATGCTGATCGGGGTCATCGCCGCCATCTGGTGGTGGCGCCGTTATACGGCCAGCGACTCCGGGCGCTACTGGTGGGATCGCAACAAGCTGCGGGTGCCGGTGATCGGCGGCATCCTGTTGCGCGCCACTCTGGCGCGTTTCGCTCGTTCGTTTGCGATTTCCTTTCGTGCCGGGGTGCCGCTGGTGCAGGCGCTGGTCACCGTCGCACGAGCAGTGGACAACAGCTACGTGGGCGAAAAGATCAACGGCATGCGCAGCGGTATCGAACGCGGCGACTCGCTCACGCGTACCGCTGCCGCATCCGGTCTGTTCACCACGCTGATCCTGCAGATGCTGCAGGTGGGTGAAGAAACCGGTTCGGTGGACGATATGCTGCTTGAGGCCGCCGAGTTCTACGAGCGCGAAGTGGATTTCGAGCTCAAGTACCTGAGCGATGCCATCGAGCCCATTCTGATCGTCGCCATCGGCGTGATGGTGCTGATTCTGGCCTTGGGGGTGTTCCTGCCCATGTGGGACCTCACCAAGGTCGCGCACAGGGGCGGCTGAGGCGTGGGATGGAACGACCATGCACGGACAGTCGCCGGTGGCCAGCGCGGGTTCTCGCTGCTGGAACTCACGGTGGTGGTGTGCCTGATCGCGATTCTCGTCGTCGTCGCGATGGACAGGATCTGGTCGCTGCGCATAGAAGCCGAGCGCGTGGCCGTTGCGCAGGTGGTCGGTACCCTTCGCAGCGCCTTGGGGCTGGAGCTGGCGCGGCGGGTGGTTCACGGCGGGGTGGCGACGATCGCGGAGCTGGATGGTGGCAATCCCATGGAATTGCTGGCGCAGCAGCCCTCGGGATACCGCGGGGTACGAATGGAGCAGGGCTCGGAGGGGATCGACCCCGGCGAGTGGTACTTCGATGCGGGGGCCCACGTTCTCGTCTATCGGGTGCGTTTCGCCGAGGCTTTTGTATCCGCTGCGGGAGATGACCGTGCCGTCTACCGTTTGACGCTTAAGTATCGCGACCGGGATGGCAACGGCCGATTCGAACCTAACAAGGATGCGGTATACGGGTTGGACTTGCTGCCGGTCGGCGAATTTGGATGGGGCAAGCTGCCAGAAAGCTGGTGGGAACGGTGGTTCTAGGGCCGATGAATTATTAGTTATGTTGACTCGTTAACATAAATTTTTTGTTGAGGTAGGCATTGTGTTAGTGATAGTTTTGTTTAAATTGGCGTAATAATCGATTGAAATTTAAGTAATCAAAGTCTCAATTTGCTCATATTGGGTGACTGGGTTCACTTCTATGGTGCATCGGGCACATTCGGTAAGGAGAAGATCGTGAAAAGACAGGCTGGTTTTACGTTGATCGAGTTGGTGATCGTGATTGTTATTCTGGGCATTCTGGCGGCAACAGCCCTGCCGCGCTTCATCAACCTTCAGAATGATGCCAATGCCGCGGCCGTGGCGGGGGCTCGCGGCGGACTCGCGGGGGCAGTTGCAATTGCACACGCGCAGTGGCTGGTGAACGGCACCGGCGCCGCGGGCGATATTACGATGGAAGGCTCGGTGGTCGGAATGAATGCGACGGGTTGGCCTGTGGGTGACACGGGCGAGACCACCATCGCCGCTGATTCCGAATGCGTGGATGTTTGGCAAAACGTTATGCAGAATCCCCCCACTGTGGGAGCGGGAGCGGCGTGCGGATTGGATTACTGTGGTGTCGCTGCGGCTCAGGTCTGCACTTATACCTACCAGGCTGATACCGCGCTCACCATCGTCTACAACGCCGCGACCGGCGCAGTGAATTAGTCGGTTGCAACAGAATGCGCCCGTGGAAATCACGGGCGCATCTTTCTGTGGAACTGTCCACACGCTTGCCATGGCACGGCCGAAGTCGCCTGGGTATACGCTCGTCGAGCTGGTTTTGGTTTTGGTGCTGGTCGGCGTAATCGCTGCCATTGCGCTTCCCCGATTTTTCGATTTACAGGTTTTTCAGCAGCGCGGTTTCTCCGACGTAGCGCTTTCTGCGGTGCGTTTTGCGCAGAAACATGCGGTGGCGACGGGCTGCAACGTGCGCATCCAATTTTCGGCCGCTGGATTTTCGGTAACGGCCAATCCCACTGCCCCACCTTGGCCGGCGACCTGTTCGACGCTTCTGTTTGGTACGGCGGTACTCAGACCGACAGGTAGCGGTGCGTTCTCCGAGAATGCGCCTTCGGGGGTGGTCGTGACCGCCGCAGATCTCTATTTCGATGCCGCGGGTCGCCCGCGCAATCCGACAACCGGCGGTCTGCTCACGATTCCAGTCAACGTTTCCATTGGATCCCGTACCCTGGTGATCGAGCCTGAGAGCGGATACGTGCACTCGCCATGACCGAGAATCGAAGTAGGCAGCGCGGTGCCACTCTGGTCGAGTTGGTGATTTCGATTGTGGTGATCGGCGTCGCCGTAGCCGGGGTGGTGACGGTGTTCAGCCAAAACGTCGGACACAGTGCCGACCCCATGCTGCAGGAACAGGCCGTGGCCATCGCCGAGGCCTACATGGAGGAGATCACGCTAAAACCCTTCAGCGATCCCGATACCGGAAACGTGTGTACCGATTTCGAGGCAAACCGTGCTGACTTTGACGACGTTTGCGACTACAACGGGCTGACCGATACCGGTGCCCACGATCAAGGCGGTGGCCCGCCGGTGACCGGGCTAGAGCAGTACAACGTGACGGTTGCCGTGGCGGGGGATGCGTTGAACGGCATCACTGCCGCGAACGCGCTGCGCGTGGATGTGCGCGTCACGCATGCGTCAATACCCTTGGTGGACGTTCGCCTCAGCGGGTACCGGACGAACTACTGACCAAGTCTTATGAACGCCCGCCTCCGCTGCACTGGCTTTACCCTTATCGAGATGATCATCGTCATCGTTCTGACGGGGATCATCGCGAGCATCGTGGCGGCGTTTGTGTCCGGGCCTGTCCTGGGTTTCATGCAAACCTCACGGCGCGCGGAACTCGTCGACGCCGCGGAACTTGCGCTGCAACGCATGACCCGGGATGTTCGCCGCGCACTCCCCAACAGCATTCGTGTCGATGCCTCGGGCACAGTCATCGAGATGCTGAACGTGGTCGATGCCGGGCGCTATCGAAGTGATCCGCCCCCCGGGAATCCCGCCAACCTTCTGGACTTCTCCGCGCCGGATACCGATTTTGACGTGCTCGGCCCGTTGCAGAACTTCGCGTCGATCAACCCGAGTGCCGACGAGGTGGTGATCTACAACCTGTCGGCAACGGGTCCGTCCAACAACGCCTACGTGGGTGACAACCGCGCCGCGTTGAATTCCGCCGCCACCACTGCGTCCCATATTCAGCTGGCCGCCGCGATGCAGTTTCCGCTGGCATCGCCGCGGCAGCGCTTCTATGTGATCGATACGCCCGTGACCTATCTGTGCAACGTCGGGGGTGGTGTCTTGCAGCGCTACGATGGGTATGCCATTACAGCGTCGCACAGCGGTATCGATGAGGACTCCGAGTTGACGACTGCCGGCGCCACCCGCGCACTGATGACCGAGCACGTCTCGGCCTGCGCGTTTACCTATCAGCCGGGTACCAGCCAACGGGCGGGATTGATCTCGCTGCGTTTGGTGTTGAGCGATGGGGGCGAGAACGTGACGCTGTTGCACCAGGTTCACGTCTACAACACGCCATGATTACGCGAACCTCCAGCAATTTACCGATGATCCGCTCGCCGGTTTGGCGCCAAGGCGGGTTTTCGCTGGTGACCGCGATCTTTCTCATCGTGGTTCTTGCCGCCATGGGTGCCTACTTGGTCACGATCAGCGGTGTCCAGCACTCGACGGTGGCTATGGGCATCCAGGGTGCGCGTGCCTATCAGGCGGCACAAAGCGGCATCGAGTGGGCGGCCAATCGCGCGTTGGATGCGTCGGCTTCGGCTGCGACCTGCGGCAACGCCCCGTCTACGCCGACCACCACCAACTTTACGCTGACGAACGGTGCACTCAACGGTTTTGGTTTGGCGGTAACCTGTCAATACACGCAACATCAGGAACGCGCCACGGTATACAACGTGTACGTGATCACCAGCGCTGCATCGTACGGGACTTTCGGCACGCTCGATTTCGTCTCGCGCACCCTGCAAGCTACGATCACGGATGCACCGTGAATCACCGGGGCAGGACGGGGATCTGTGTTGACGTCATGAATCCTCTTGATCTCACTACTGGGTCGATCTTCACCGCTTTGCGGCGTGCCGCGCTATTGCTTCGATGTTGTGTTGTCGTAGCCTTGTTGCTCACTCCCTTCGCCGCGCAAGCCGCCATCACCTGGGTGGGCAGCGGCGCGGCCGGTTCCAGTACGGGTTCCAACAGCCGCAGTCTCGCTATTCCCACCATCGCCGACGGCGATCTGTTGGTCGCGCACGTGGCGGTGCGCGGCAACAACAACGCCATCACACCGCCAGCGGGTTGGAGTCTAGTGGATCAGACCTACGGATCGGGGAACAAGGTCACCCAGGGCATCTACTACCGGGTGGGGAGTGCGGCGGAAAGCGGATCGACGGCGACTTGGGGGTTCAGTGCGAGCGACAACAATGTCGGAATCATCCGTGCCTACCGTGGGGTCGACGCAACCACGCCCATCGGGGTGTGGAGCGCTGGTACGGGTACTTCAACTACGTTGACCGCCCCGTCCGTAACGACCACCGTAGCCGATGCGTGGTTGCTCGGTTTTTACGTATCCGCCGATGGCCGCGCTTCTCCCTTCTCGACCCCGGCCGGGATGACCGAGCGCTACGATTTCGATGATGGTGGCGCCAACAATGGATTGGCGATCTCGGGCACCGACGAAGTGCGTGCGACCATCGGACCCAGCGGTGATCGCCTGACTACAGCCAGCCGCTGGGACAGCTACGTGGGGCAGCTGATCACGCTCCGACCGGGCACCTCGGTGGTTTCCATCACCCGCAACGATCCCAGCCCCACCGCTGCCGCCAGCGTGTCGTGGACGGTGGCTTTCAGCGACGCGGTAGCGGGTGTCAGCGCTGCTAATTTCGCGTTGGCAGCGAGCGGGCTGGGCGGTGCACCGGCGATCACCGCGGTGAGCGGCAGCGGCACGACGTGGACCGTCACCGCCAGCACGGGGACCGGCAGCGGCACGCTGGGACTCAACATGAGCAATGCGACCGGCGTGACGCCCACCCTCAGCGGGCTGCCGTTTACCGGCGAGGTCTACGACATCCAGCAGCTCGCGGTTTCGTCCATGGTGCTGGCGAGCTTCGATCCCACCACCGCGAACACGGCGGTGGAGTGGACGGTGACCTTCAACGCAGCGGCGAGCGGCGTCGACGTCAGTGATTTCGTGCTGGTGGAGGCAGGTGGTGCGACAGGTTCCAGTATCACCGGCGTCGCGGGCAGCGGCACGACCTGGACGGTCACGGCCGACACCGGTACTTCCACCAGCGGTACGCTGGGGCTCAACCTGGTGGACGACGACTCCATCGTCAACGGCTCGGCTCAACCGCTGGGCGGCGCGGGAGCGGGCAACGGGGACTACACCGGTCCCGTCTACACGCTGGTGCCGCCGGCGCCCACGCTGAACAAGACCTCCAGTGCCGCAGCGGCGGTGGTGGGCGACGTGGTGACGTTTACCGTGACCGCCACCAATCCTTACACCAGCGCGCTCAGCAACGTGGTGGTGAGCGACTCGCTGCCCGCCGGCATGACCTACAGTACCCATGTGGCAACGCTGGGGTCGGTGGCCGTGGCCGGACAAGACATCAGCTGGACCATCCCGGCGCTGCCCGCTTCGGGTAGTGCGCAGATGACCATCGCGGTGACGCTCACGCAGTCGGGCCTTCTGACCAATACTGCGACCAGTCCCGGCGCCACCTCCGCCAGCGTCACCATCCTGGCGCTGGCCAGCGCGGTCACCCATTTCCGCATGGACGAACCGGCGGGATCGTGGACCGGTGCGGCGGGCGAGGTGATCGACAGCGGTGGCACCGCGTTGCACGGGCGCCTGTTGATCAGCAATCCCACCACCGCCACCAATGCCGTCGATCCGTCGCCCTCCATCGCATCGCAGCACGCCAGCGTGGTGGGTGGATTCTGCAACGCGGCCTCCTTCGACGGCGGCGGCATCGTCGAGGTGGCGGATAGTCCCAACTTCGACTACACCACCCAGCTCTCGGCCTCGGCCTGGATCTACCCGACCGCGTATCCGCCGTGGGAGCTCTACTCGATCCTCTCCAATGACGTGAACTACGAGTTCCACATCAACAGCAGCGGGCACCTGTACTGGTGGTGGAACGCCTCGACGTTGACCTCGGCGGCGACCATTCCCCTCAACCAGTGGACCCACGTGGCCATCACCTTCGATTCGTCGCCGGGCGTGCGCCGCCAGCGCATCTACATCAACGGCGTGCTGGACGGCAACACCAATAACTGGCAGGGCACGCTGCAACCCAACAACTGCAACTTCTACATCGGCGGCGACGTGGCGACGGACGCCACTTGCAGCATCATCTCCGGGCGCAATTTCCACGGCATGATCGACGAGGTCAAACTCTACAGCTTCGAACTGAACCCCGACGAAGTGGTGGCCGACATGAATCTGGGGCGCTCCTGTTCGGGGACTTTCGATCATGTGCGCATCGAACACGACGGCGTGGCGTCGGTCTGCGCTCCGGAACAGGTGACCATCAAGGCGTGCCTGGATGCGGACTGCACGACACTGTTCCCGGGCAACGTGACGGTCAATCTTGCACCTTCCGGCTGGGTGGGTGGAAACACCTTCTCGTTCAGCGGTGGGATTGCCACGCGCCAACTCAGCTACAGCAGCGCGGGCAACGTGACCCTCGGCACCAACAGCATTTCTCCGACGCCCGCCAACGCGACGCGCTGTTTCAACGGTGCGACCGAGACCTGCACGCTCAACTTCGCCGCGGTCTCCTGTGCATTCGACGCGGCGGAAGCAGGCGCTGCGCCGCAATCGTCGATCTACACCAAGCTCTCCGGCGTGCCTTTCGACCTCGATGTGATGGCGCTGCTCAACGCCAGCACCGTCAACACCGCTTACACCGGTACGGTGAGCGTGGATTTGGTGGATGCCAGTACTTCGGCGTGCCCGACGGGCGCCGGCTTGAACACGGCGACCAATGTAGTCTTCGGCTTCGGCGATGCCGGTCGCAGAACCGTGACGTTCAACTACGCCGATGCCGCGCGCAACGTGAAGGTCAGGGCGCAGGTCGGAAGCTCTGCGCCCGCCTGTTCGACGGACAATTTTGCGATTCGGCCGCAGGCCTTCAACGTCACGTCAACCGACGCCACCAACACCGCTACGGGTGGTACGCCCGTCATCCGCGCCGGGACGGCATTCAACCTTACTGCCAGCGCGGTGCCGGGGTACGACGGGACGCCGGTCCTCGATGCCAGCACGCTGGCTGGCACGCCCGCCGCCGGCACACTCAGCGGCAGCTTTGCCGCCGCCGATGCGGCGACTGGCGTCGCCGTGGGCGATGCCTTTACCTACAGCGAGGTGGGTCACTTCGGACTGGGTGCGGACGCGGTGTACGACACGACGTTCACGGCGGTGGATCAGCCGGGTGACTGCACGGCGGGATATTCCAACACACTGTCGGGAGGACAGTACGGCTGTTCCTTCGGCAGCGCAGCGGTAGCCCAGACGACCGGCGTTAGCGGGTTCGGGCGCTTCATCCCGTACCGCTTCAACGTCACCAACAACGCGCCGCTGTTTGCACCCGTGTGTACGCCGTTCACGTATCTTGATCAGCCGTTTCTCTACGCGGTCGATCCCGCGCTGACGGTGACGGCGCTCAACGCCAGCGGTGCGGTGGCCAACAACTATGGCGGCGTCTATTGGCGCTTGTCGCCGGCGCTGGGCGGGCGCAGCTACACCGACAATGCCGCCACCGCCGCCGCGCTCTCGGTCAGCACGGCGGGTACCATCGATCTGAGCGAAACCGCCGACAGCGACGGCGACGGTGTGGTGACGTTGCTGGGCGAGGCGCTAACTTACAGCAAGCCCGCGGCGCCTGAAGCACCGTTTGCCGCCGATGCCGATCTCGACTTCTCGGCGGCCTTTCTCACCGACGGCGACGGCGCCTGCTACGATCCCGAGGATGACGGCACGTGCAACGCCTACAGCATCGCCTCTGTTGGGGGTACGGAGCTACGCTGGGGACGTTTGGCGCTGGATAACGCCTATGGTTCGGAACTGGGCGATCTGGCGATCGCGCTGCACGCGGAGTATTGGGACGGAACGTCGTTCATCGTCAATGGTGCCGATAGCTGCACGACGGGCGTTGCGGTAGGCATCGCCGACGTGACGCCGAGCGACAACCTGGATCCCACGGAGACCTGCGTGCAGGATACCGGCGGCCCGGGGCTGAGTGGTGCGGGCTGCGTCGCTGCAGCGCCTGCGGCACGGCAGTTCTCACAGCCGCCGGCCGCGGGCGACTTCAATCTCTGGCTTCAGGCGCCCGGGGCGGGCAACGACGGCAGCGTGACCATCACCGTGACGGCCCCCGCCTGGTTGCAGTTCGACTGGGATGGGGTCGACCAGGGCCTGGACGGCAATCTCAATGACGACGATCCTACGGCACGCGCCACCTTCGGGATCTATTCCGGTCCGCCGCGGCGCATCTATCTGCGCGAGGTGTACTGAAGCCGGTTGATGGCCAGGCGGGCCGTGTGGCCGCAGCCGCTAAACCTGCTCCTTCTCCGGCTCGTCAGCGATCCCTTCCATCCCCAGCTCTTTGATCTTGCGGGTGAGCGTGTTGCGGCCCCAGCCCAGCAATTTGGCGGCATCCTGGCGGCGTCCGCCGGTGAAGCGCAGGGCGGTGGTGATGAGGATGCGCTCGAATCGTGGTCCGGCATCGCCCAGCAGGTTTTCCCGACCGCGCAGCAGTTGCTGCTCCACCCACTTTTCCAGCGCCTGACCCCAATCGTCCGAAGCCGTGGTCGAAGCCTCTTCGGTGCGCAGCTCGGGCGGCAGGTCGTCGAGGTGCACCTCGCGCCCCGAGGCCATCACCGTCAGCCAGCGGCAGGTGTTCTCCAACTGGCGCACGTTGCCCGGCCAGTCGAGCCGGCACAGATAGGCCTCGGTCATGGGGCGCAGGATCTTCGTCTCCACCCCCAGCTCGCGGGCGGCGCGCTCCAGGAAGTGACGCAGCAGCAGCGGGATGTCCTCGCGCCGTTCCCGCAGCGCCGGGATGTGGACGCGGATGACGTTGAGCCGGTGGAACAGGTCTTCGCGGAATTTGCCGGCCTGGACCATGGTCTCCAGGTTCTGGTGGGTGGCGGCGATGATGCGTACGTCGACCTTGACCGGTGAGTGACCGCCCACTCTGAAGAATTCGCCGTCGGCCAGTACGCGCAGCAGCCGGGTCTGCAGCTCGGCGGGCATGTCGCCGATCTCGTCGAGAAACAGCGTGCCGCCGTCGGCCTGTTCGAAGCGGCCGCGCCTCATGTTGGCGGCGCCGGTGAAGGCGCCCTTCTCGTGACCGAACAGCTCGGACTCCAGCAGGTCGCGCGGGATGGCGGCCATGTTGAGCGCGATGAATGGCTGGTCGCCGCGCGGGCTGTGACGGTGCAGCGCGTGGGCCACCAGCTCCTTGCCGGTGCCGGATTCGCCGTTGATCAGCACGGTGATGTTGGAACGGCTGAGCCGGCCGATGGCGCGAAACACCTCCTGCATGGCGGGCGCCTCACCGATGATTTCCGGCGTCGCCAGTGGGTGTTGCAGGTCAGCTTCGCTGGCGGCGTGAGCCTCGCGCCGGTGGCTGACGGCGCGGCGTACCAGCTCCACCGCCTCGTCCACGTCGAACGGCTTGGGCAGGTATTCGAACGCGCCGCCCTGGTAGGCGGAGACCGCGCTCTCTAGGTCGGAGTGGGCGGTGATGATGATGACCGGTAGGTCGGGGTAGCCTTCGCGCAGTTGCTCCAGCAGCTCCAGGCCGCTGATCCCCGGCATGCGCACGTCGGTGATGATGGCGTCGGGCTGGTTGCGGCGCAGCGCATCCATTACGCCGTCGGCGTTTTCGAAGCTGGTGACCTGCATGTCCGCCTGCCGCAGCGCCTTCTCAAGCACCCAGCGGATCGATCGGTCGTCGTCGATGACCCAGATTTTCTCAGGGCTAGTCATTCACGCTCTCCAAAGGCAGGCGTACGGTGAATTCGGTATGGCCGGGTTCGCTGGAGCACTCCACCAGTCCGCCGTGCTGGTTGATCAGCGACTGGGCGATGGAAAGCCCCAATCCGCTGCCGTCGGGCCTGCTGGTGACCATGGGGTAGAAGATCTGTTCGATGAGTCCCGGCGGGATGCCGGGGCCGTTGTCGATGATGTCGACCCGCACCACCAGCCGGTGGCGATGGTTGCCGATGGTGAACTGGCGTTCGATCCGGGTTTGCAGGGTGATCTCGCCGCGATCGCCGAGTGCCTGGGCGGCGTTGCGGGCGATGTTCAGCAGCGCCTGGATCAGTTGGTCCGGATCGGCCTGCAGGTCGGGGATGCTGGGGTCGTAGTTGGTGAGGATGCGGATGGCATCGGGCACCTCCGACTGCACCAGCACCCGTACCCGCTCCAGCACTTCGTGGATGTTGGTGGCCACCTTGTCGCGTGCGCCGCGCGGCCCCAGCATGCGGTTGAGCAGCCCCTCCAGCCGGTCCGCTTCGCTGATGATGATCTGGGTGTATTCGCGCAGATCACCGTTGTCCAACTCGCGCTCCAACAACTGCGCGGCCCCGCGCAATCCCCCCAGCGGGTTGCGTATTTCGTGGGCGAGACCGCGCAGCAGCGCCGAGGTGGCCTGTTGCTGCGAGAGCAGGTGCTCCTCGCGCGCGATGCGCAGATGGCGGTCGAGTTGCTGCATCTCCACCAGCAGGCCGCGGCCCTGATCGGCGATGGGCGTGGCCGTGCAGTCCACCACCACCCGCCGGCCGTCGATCAGGGGCAGCGACAGTTCGCGTTCGGTGATGGTTTGGCTCGACTCCTGGCATTCGAGCAGGGTGTGGAGAAAGGCGTGGGATTCGGGAATGAGTTCGGCCAGTGGACGGCCGTTGACCATGCGCCAACTGGTGCCCAACAGCATCTCGGCCGCGGGGTTGAGGTACATCATGCGCAATGCCTCGTCCAACAGAATCACCGCCGTGGTGAGGTTTTCCACGGCGCCGAGGCCCAGCTCCCGTTTGTGGTGCACCATTTCGTTCATGATCGAATTGCCTGTGCAAGAAGTGAACCAGCCTTGGCAAGAGCGAGGTGCGGCTCGGACATCATGGAAAAATCGACGTAAAAACCGTCGATTAGATGGGGGAACGGGTAGCGGGTGAGGGGGTGCGGGTACGGTTGCACCGGAGCATTGCCCTTAGAGGGCCTAACGAAAGGCCGTTGCGCACCATTATAGTGCACGCCGTGCCAGGTAGAGGTGGGGCGCTAGAACCGGCTGGTTTTCGGATCGGGCTTGAAGCGCGGGGCCTGGGGTGCCCGTGGGGCCTGTTGCACCGGGCCTTCATTGGTCTGGTCGGGGTTCTGTTCCTCGAACAGCTCGGACGGACGCATCATGTGTACCGTCAGCACTCCGGAGCTGATCAGTTCGCTGCCCTGCGCATCGACGATGCTCGCCTGCAACTGGTGCGTTCCGCGTTCGAGGTTCGACAGTGTGAAGGTGGTAGTGGCAACCGTCTGGCCCTGGCGGTCGCCGTCGATGCTCAATGCAATGGAGTGGCCGTTGCGCAGCGGCGGTTCGATGTTGAGTTGTACGGCAACATTGCCTTGATTGTCGCGGATGGTGGCGTCGTTGGCCGGAGAGACGAAGGCCAACGTGGTGTACGCCTCGCCCTGCGGCGTGTTCTGCCGGGTCGTTCGGCTTCGGTTGGAAGCCGGCGAGGACCGGTAGGTCTGGATGGGAACGGTGCTCACCTCCTCGGCGCCTGGCTGGGGTTGATCACTGTAGTGCACCGTGCCGTCACTGTCGGTCCATTTGTAGACCGTAGCCGAGGCTGCCGTGGCGATCATCAGCAAGGTGGCCAAGACGATCATCCTGTTCATGTCACCGATTCCCCGACGAGATTGTTGTGCAGCAAGCATACGCAATAGGTTGCGGGGCGACAATGCACGCTCTGTGACGCGGTTCAGCAAACGGCGGTGTGGGGTGGCGCTGGTGGCATAAAAAAAGAAACCCCCGCAGCGCGGGGGTTTCGATGACTGCCGAATTGAAGCGTCGATTACAGGCTGTAGTACATGTCGAACTCGACCGGATGGGTGGTCATGCGCAGACGCGTGACTTCGTCCATCTTGAGCGCGATGTAGCCGTCCAGCATGTCGTCGGTGAACACGCCGCCCTGGGTCAGGAACGCGCGGTCCTGGTTCAGGTATTCCAGCGCCTGATCCAGCGAATGGCACACGGTGGGGATCTCTTTGAGCTCCTCGGCGGGCAGGTCGTAGAGGTCCTTGTCCATGGCGTCGCCAGGATGGATCTTGTTCTGGATGCCATCCAGGCCGGCCATCATCATGGCGGCGAACGCCAGATAGGGGTTGGCCATGGGGTCGGGGAAGCGCACCTCGATGCGGCGCGCCTTGGGGCTGGAGACCCATGGAATACGCACGGAGGCGGAGCGGTTGCGGGCCGAGTAGGCCAGCAGCACCGGGGCCTCGAAACCGGGCACCAGACGCTTGTAGCTGTTGGTGGCGGGGTTGGTGATGGCATTCAGCGCACGGGCGTGCTTGAAGATGCCGCCGATGTAGTAGAGCGCCATCTCCGACAGGCCGCCGTAGAGATCGCCCGAGAACAGGTTGCTGCCGCCCTTGAACAGCGACTGGTGGACGTGCATGCCGGAACCGTTGTCGCCGACCAGGGGCTTGGGCATGAAGGTGGCGGTCTTGCCGTAGGCGTGGGCCACGTTCAGGGTGACGTACTTCTGGATCATGACCCAGTCGGCGCGCTGGGTGAGCGGGCCGAACTTGGTGCCGATTTCGCACTGACCGGCGGTGGCCACTTCATGGTGGTGCACTTCGACCGGTACGCCCATCTCGGCCATGGTCAGGCACATGGCGTGGCGGATGTCCTGCAGCGAATCCACTGGCGGAACGGGGAAGTACCCGCCCTTGACCGAGGGACGGTGACCGATGTTGCCGCCCTCGTAGGTGCGCTCGGAGTTCCACTCGGCCTCGTCGGAGTCGACCTTGACGAAGGAGCCGCTCATGTCGGAACCCCAACGTACGTCGTCGAGGATGAAGAACTCGGGCTCGGGGCCGAAGAAGGCGGTGTCAGCGATGCCGGTGGACTTCAGATAGGCTTCGGCGCGCTTCGCCACGGAGCGCGGGTCGCGCTCGTAGCCCTGCATCGTGCTGGGCTCAAGAATGTCGCAGCGGATGTTGATCTGCGTTTCTTCGGAGAACGGGTCCAGTACCGCGGTGTCGGCCTCGGGCATCAGCACCATGTCGGATTCGTTGATGCCCTTCCACCCGGCGATGGACGAGCCGTCGAACATCTTGCCGTCGGTGAACAGTTCGTCGTCGACCACGCTGGCGGGCATGGTGACGTGCTGCTCCTTGCCGCGCGTGTCGGTGAAACGTAGGTCGACGAACTTGACCTCGTTCTCTTTGATCATCTTGAGTACGTCGGATCCGGACATTGAGTTTCCTCCGCAGAGTTATAGAGATACCGCTTCCGGGGCGGCCCTGAAATTTCGTGTCCCCATCAGAAGCACGAACCGTGCCATGGGACCGCTCCTGGTCAGGGGGTGATGGCTAATCGGCATGGTGCAAATTCTGTCGCGAATGGGCGCATAAAATACGCGAAATCGAAGGCAAACGCAGCTTGTTTTCGACCGGATTCGGGCATGGGTTGCGGGTCGTAGGCGCTGGTTTTCCGTGTGCGGGCGTCAAGTGTGCACTAAGTCGGTGCATCTACTGATTTGTGCACCATGGTGGTGCGTCAATGGTAGCAGACCCGCACCTCTCCCACGTAAGGCAGGCGTTGTGCCCCGTCGCGCAGTGCCGCCGTCAATGCCTCGCGCTGTTCCCTGGATTCCGCCAGCGCGACCGGCAGAAATACTTCGATATGAACCCTGCCGTCCAGGTAGTGCAGTGTCACGCGTTCCACCTGCGACGCGGCGTCGATGCCGGACCATTCGTGGCGCAGCGCTTCGAGGAGTTTCGGGCGCAGCGGCAGGTTGGCAGAGGGAATGACCACCTCGTCGTCTTCGGGATCGATGTGCACCGTGACGTCCGAGACATCCTCCAGCTCGCGGACCAAGCGCGCGCGCACCTTCTCGCTGATCAAATGCCCCTCGGAGACGCTCACCATGGGGTCGACCATGATGTGCACGTCGACAAAGGCGTCGGCACCGAGGCGCCGGCTGCGCAGCATGTGCATGGCTTCGACACCGTGCACCGAGAGGATGACCTGGCGGATGCGCTCGATGGTGTCCGAGTCGAGGCCGGTGTCGATGAGGTCGCGGATGCCGCCCCAACTCAGGTCCCAGGCGATCTTGGCGATCATCAGTGCCACGAAGATGGCAGCCACGGAATCCAGGTACTGCAGTCCCGCCATGGAGCCGCCGACGCCGATGATGACCACCACCGAGGAGATCGCGTCGCTGCGATGGTGCCAGGCGTTGGCGCGCAGCAGCGAGGAGCGGATGCGCTTGGCGGCGCTCAGCGTGTATTGGGTCAGCGCCTCCTTGGCGAGCACCGAGACGACGGCGGCGGAGAGCGCCAGCCAGCCGGGGCGCAGCAGTTGATCGGGCGCCAGCAGGCGCTGCGAGGCGTCGTAGAGGATGCCGACGGTAACCAGGAACAGCAGCAGCCCCACCGCCACCGTTGCCAGCGTCTCGATGCGACCGTGGCCGTAGGGATGCTCGGGATCGGGATCGCGGCTGCCGTGCTTGGAGGCGACCAACACCACGCCGTCGCTGACCAGGTCGGAGAGCGAGTGCATACCGTCGGCGATCAGCGCCTGGGAATGGCCCACCCAGCCGAGCGCGACCTTCAGCGCCGCCAGCACCAGATTGACCACCGCGCCCACCACGGTGACGCGGCGCGCCGTCTGGTAGCGGGTCTCGGTCTCGCTGCGCAGCGTGTCGGTCGTCGTTCCCGGGTTCATGGGGTGGCCACCTCAATGATCACGCGTACCTCGTCGTCGTCCTGGTGAGTGCTCACCAACCGATGGCCGTTGACGCGGCACCAGGCGGGGATGTCGTTGAGGGCCCCCGGGTCGGTCGCGACGACCTCCAGGGTATCGCCAACCGCGAGCTTGCGGGTCGCATCCTGGGTCTTGATGACGGGCATGGGGCAGAGCAGGCCGCGGGCGTCGAGCACGTGGTGACTCATACGTACCACTCTTGCGGGATGTCGTCCTGGGCCAGCGGCGTCACGGTGAGCGTGCGGGTCTCTCCGCCCTTGGGGGTGACGGCGACACTGACGGAGTCGGCGTCGCGCCCCTGGCAGAAGCGCGCGGTGATGCGCGCGGCCAGCTGCAGGTCGTCGTCGCCCACCTCGCCGTCCACCAGCACCATGGGGCCGTTGTGGCTCACCGTGGTGAGGTGGGTGTAGCGCTTGCGGTAGCCCTCCAGGAACTTGGTCTCGCCCGCCTCGCGCGCCACGATCAGCTTGAAGTGCGGGCGCGGGCGCAGGTGGCGGCCGATCTTGAGCAGCAGGATGTCGTCGAGATCGTAGTCGCGCACGCCGCGTCCCTGCCACAGGTCGCCCAAGCGTCGCGCGTAGCTCTCGTCGGTGAGAAAGCAACAGCCGCCGGCGGGTTGGGAATATTCGGTGATACCGAAATCAGCCGCCATGGCCATCTGCGGCTTGCGGCTGCGTCCGTTGAGGTCGTAAAGCTTGTCGCGGTCCACCCAGCCCTCGCGCTCCGGCAGGGTCGGGGGAAGAAGCTTGGCGCACAGCGGGCGCAGCAGGCGGTCCTCGGCGCCCGATTCCCGTGCCACCACCGGCATGGTGTCGCGGCGCTGGGACATGGGGCGCTGGCCGATCACCTCGCCGGTGATGACGAAGTCGAAGCCGTTCTCGTCGATCCACTCCAGCGCCTTGCGCACCATAAAGATCTTGCAGTCCAGGCAGGGATTGAGATTGGCGCCGTAGCCGTGCTTGGGGTGCAGCAGCACGTCCTTGTACTCCTCGGCCACGTCGACGATGTGCAGTTTGATACCCAGTTGCTCGGCCACCCACAGTGCGTTGTTGCGCTTGGGTTTGGCGGGGTCGCGCCTGCGGATGGCGTGGGTGTGGCCCTCGACGCAGAAGCCGGTGTAGAAGTTGATCCCTTCCACGTGAACGCCCTGCTCCATCACCACGCGCGCCGCCAGCATCGAATCCAGGCCGCCGGAGATCAGCGCCACCGCCTCGGGTTGTTTCTTCATTTCGGGGAATGTCGGATGTGCAACGGGAGAATAGGCTCAAGAATAGCAAAGCTGCGCCGGGGCATGCCAGCGCGGGCGCATCGGGCGTAGATTCTTCCGGGTTAGGGGTTGTTCAGCCGGAAAGACCGCCAGCCGCTGCTGGTGATTTCGCGCCCGTCGGCACCTAGACCCAGGACTCGCCACGATTGGGCGCCGCCCTTTGGGGCCGCCGCGCCGAGAAATGGCGGCGGCGCGTAGCGGGTGATGCCGGATTTGACGATGGCGACAAAGGGAGTGGCGCCACCGTCGCGGATTTCCAGTCGGTAGAGACGTACGCCAGGCGCGTCGGCCCACTCGAAGGCGGGCAATCGCCCGATCGTCAACTGTGCATCGGGTCCCGGGGCCAGCAGCACGATCGTCCCTGGGGCATCACTGGATTTGTCGCCACCAATCTGAATGAAGCGCAACACGGGTAGCGCAAAACCGGCGACGCCGCCACTGGAGACTACGCCAGCGCCTGTGTTGGAGTTACCCTCACGGTCGTCCGAGGTTTCGATGCGCAGCAGTATCTTGTAGCTGCCGTTGGCGTTGCGTGGAATACTCGCCGGATCGGGTCCGGGTAGAAAGACGGAACCTGTCGGGGGCAGAAAGACCGAGAAGCGGTCGAGCAGGGTGTAGCGCTTTTGGGAACCGCGGTTCTCGATAGGCAGCGAAGGTTCCGGCAGCAGATCAAAGGCTTCCGGTTCGGCATCTCCCGGCAGAACCACTTCCCAGCGGCCGCGCAGTTGTCCGCTGCCGTTGTAGCGTATTTGAGCACCAAAGGCGGGCAACGGCTCGGCCGCGGTCAAATAGATCACGGCCAACTCGCGTCCGCTACCTTGAAACCCGAGCCGCACGTTGGTGAGCGACAAAGGTACCCGCGCACCCCCACCCGCCATGCGGCAGGTGACGCGCACATAGGTGTGTGCACCCCCATCGACGAAATGGCGGACGTAGAAAAAGGTCGCGTCGTCGCCGCGTTGTGCCGCTTGGTAGGCGCGCCGCACCACGGAGGTGGGGATGGTCATGATGTCGGTCAGGTTGGTCAATCCGCCTGTTCCGCTGATACGCGACAGATCGCTGCGTTGAGGCAGGAAACCGAAGATGGTATCCGGCCTACAAGGATTGGTGGCGGTTACGATAGGCAGGCCACTGGCGGTGAGTTCGCCGCACCAGAACGATTCGGCCGAGTTCTCAGCGGCAGTCAAACCCTGAAAGGTGAGAAATACGGTGGTCGGTGCGGTGGCACTGACGTTGACGCCGGTGGGATTGACGCCGGTGGCGGCATGTACCGCGGTGATACCCGATAGCACAGCGAGCAATGCGAACACATGGCGGGGTATTGACGCGAGCAGACGACGCATACCGTTATCCTCAGAACAGGCTCAAGCTTAGACCAGCGTGGACGGAGCGGCTCTCTCCCTCGCTGTTCAGGCCGAAAGCGGTATTGATGGACTGGTTGTCCCCATAATCGACACGCAGGAAGACCTGACCAGGCAGTTTGCTGCCCGAAGCCGTGGGAATCTCGAAGTGGTGTCCCAGCTGTACCTGAGCACGGTTCTGCTCGCTGCTCTCGCTGTTTTGGCTGTCGTCGTCCTTGGTGACGCCGAAGTTACCGGTCAATGTCCAAGTGCCGCCGAATTGCCAGTCGAAGTCGGCGGTGTACGCTTTCGAGAAGCGATCGCGTCCCGCCTCCAGGTCGCGGGCTTCGGTGCGACCGACCCCAAATCGCAGCGACAGTGTGTCGGTCGCGCGTATGCCGATGCTGAGGTCGTGTCCGCGATTGATGAAATCGGCAAGTTCGCGGCCCGGCTGGCGGTTGTCCTGGTCGGCATGGGTGAGGTTGTAGCCGAGATCCCAGCGGCCAAAGCCCCAGTTGAAACCGAGTTGCTGCGAGATGTTGTACTGGTCGGGTATCTGACTGGGATCAGTAAAAGCGTCGTTGACACCGAATTGGTGCACGCGCTGGCGTGAATAGCTGATGGTCTGCGGCAACCACGGCTTGGCTGCTTCCCCAATGATTGCTGCAAGTGGAATCGTGAGACCGAAACGCGCGTCTTCGGTACGTGTCTTGAGGATGGTCGCGATATCGTCGAGGTTGTCTTCGCTGCGCGTGCTTCCCAATTGCATGCTGATCTGGCCGATCTGTCCCTGCAGGCGCCAGGTATCGTTTTCATTGTCTGCGGTGAGAAAGGCAGTCATGGTGCGATAGAGGGGGGCTATGCGCTGATTGCGGTAGCCCATAGTGATCATTACCGGCCATTTGCCCTCGCGGTTGCCGTCCAGTAGCCGGTAGTTGAGGTCCAGTGCGTAGGCGTTGTCCGTGGTCTCGGTGACTTCCACGATGCTCTGTCCACCGGTAGTCAACGGATCGTTGGGATTGCTGAACGTGCTGCGCGCATAGTCGAATGTTCCTTGCAGGCGGCCGCTTTCGCTCTGCCCGCTGAGGCGCAGCCCATATCCGCTGCTCTCTTCGGCGTCGGCCACTTCACCCACGTCGAATGACGTTGCATTGACGCGTCTGCCGGAAAGGTAGAGCAACTCGGCGAAGAACGCGCCAGGACGCGAGGGAACGAGTTCCGCGCCTATCGATGCCGCCATGATGCGGTTGTCCGCATCGTCGAATCCGGCAAGTTCGTCGTAACCTACGATGCGTTGTGCGTTCTGCGCCGTGAAACCGATGCGTACCGACTCGCTCAGCTGACGCTGGTAGACCAGACCGCGGGTCGCTAGGTTGTCGAGCAGCAGCGGCTGCGAGCCGAAGCTGACATGGCCTTGCGTTAGTGATGTGTCGCCTTTGGTGACTCCAACCTGATAGTCGCTGAGATCGAGCTTGGGCGCATCGGTCCCTTCTTCACCAAACCGCAGGGCCTCCTGTCGGAAGCTAGCGCCGGTGAGATTGACGCTGGAGGTGATGGTAAGGTCGCGGCGCCGGTGCTCGCTGTTGAAGCCGAGTTGCAGCGCGGCGTCTTCAAACCGCTTGCCACGCGGCGAACCTTGTGCATCGCCGGAAACCTCCTCAGCCAACTGTGCTTTGCCGGAGAGTTCGGCGTGCGGCGTCCATACCGCTTGTTCGAAACCCGCCGGTGTCAACACCCGCAACGGCGTCTCGCCGAGCAGCTCCCAAGCGCCGTCTGCACCTACCCAGTAAACGAAGAGTGTGTGTTCGCCGCCGGGCAGCGGCAATTCACTGTTGGTATAGCGGTAGATGCCGCCTGCGGATGGTTGAAACAGCGACGTCAGATCTCGGCGCCCGATCAAAAATGCGGCGTGCCCCGCGGGTGCAGGGTTCTGCCAAAGCAACTGCACGCTGATGGCCGCGGTGTCGGATTGCCACTGTCCGCTCTCATAGCCCAGCGTGCGTACCTCGACACCTGCGACGGCGTGTACTTGATGACTGCCCAACGCGAGCAGTGCCAGCGCCGATGCGGTGATCGTCAGACTGTGGTGTCGTGATGGTCTCATGGCGTCATTCTGGGTTGTGGTGTTGATCGCGCCCATCCCATATTCGTGGGAGTTCGCTACGGCACCAGTACGGTCGAGCTGCCTGTGGCAATGGTCTGGGTGGTATGGCTACCCACGGTCTTGCCGCCGTTGTTGAGCTCGATAACGGACCCTTTCAGGTCGAGGTCTCCCGCGCTTTCAAGCTTGGCACCGCCGCTTTTGAGCGGCGCCGGTATCCGCGTCATTGGCGAATCCGCACCGCGATGCCGTTGTCGTTCCACCCTTGGGAGCGTTGACCGCAGTGGTAGCAGCCGCCGCCAGCGCCGACCTTGGCAACGCAAGTAGTGCTGCTCGGGCGTTGGAAGGTGAAGTTCGCCTGTTGGTTGGGATTGAGTGTTGTGACGGTTCGCTGCATCAAAATCTGACTGTTGTTTCGCACCAGTTCGACAGTGAGGTTTTGCGCAGCGGCATTGCCGTTGTTGCGTACACCCCAGCTGATGGCCGGTACGGTGACGGTGCGTCGGCTGGCTCGCGGCATATTGTTGGGCGCAGTCGAGGGACTGGGTTCCGGCACTGCTTGGCAGTGGGGCGAGTTGTTGAACGGATCGAGGGCAGTATAGATATTGTTAGCGTCATCGAGCGTGGTTGCGCTACCTATCTTGTAGAGCGATGGTGTGTTGAGGAGGGTCAGCAGGCGCGCGCTGGGTGTTGAGCGCGTCGGCGCCGTGGTGGCCGGAGCGCGAGTGAACGCCGAAGGGATGGGACCCACCGTCCAGGCAAAGTGCGGTCCGGCGGCGCGTTGAGACATCACGGTCGCATTTCCCGTAGTGCCGACGCGCGTGCTGGTGGGCACGGTGAATTCTACGACCAGATAGCAGGGGCCGCGCTCGCGGATGGTATAGCGTGTACCGCTGGGCCAGCCGCTGATGGCGGTGGCGGTGGCCAGTGGGGCGTTGCCGATCAGGGTGATCAGAAAAGGCCGATTGGTATTGGGCATCGGCAGCGGTCCGGCCACGCTGCCGCTCAATCCGTACAGCGTGTGTCCCGAGGGGAAGATGCCGCATTGACGGAAACTGTTGCCGTGGATAACGAACTCGAGTTTCATCGTTTGCGAAACGGCACCGGTTACCGCGCCCGACACTCCCGAAACTATCGTCCGGGTGACTGTGCCGACCGCGCGGGTGCCGCTGGTCGCCACGGAGGCGATCTGCTGGGCGGTGTAACCCGCGAATGCCAGGGTTTGCTCCAGCATCTGGCCGGAGAGACCGTAGATGTTTCTGGCGATATCGTAGGAACCTTGCACACCGAGGTTGAAGTGGGTACGCAGCGCCTTGAGCACATCACCCGCGGCGTAACCTGCTGCCTTCAGAAATTCCGCCGGTTGACGGCAGCCAGCCGCCCCACAGTTCTGTGGGGTGATGAACTTCTGGATCTGTTTCAGCGTCCGTACCAAGCGATCGGCGCTGGCATTGAATCGGCTCTTCAACGCATTGATGATGTCGACGATCGCGTAATCAAGACCGGTGAGCCCGAACGCATCCGCCACTTGTTCGATCACGTAACCGCTGTCTTTTAGCCATTGGGCCATCTGGTAGGCGGAGGCGTTGTACAAGCTCTTCAGCACATTTGCCACCTGAGCGGCCGTGGCATTGAAACCCGCGCGCAATCCGGCGGCTACCTGTTCGGCGGTATAGCCGGCATTTTTCAACCAGGTTCCCACCTGCGCCAGATTCGACTGCCCCAACCCGAACGCCGTCTTAACCGCGCTTACCGCTTGCTGCGCCGTGGCGTTGATTCCGCTCTTCAGCGAAGCGATGACCTGCGCGGCGGTGTAGCCTGCGGCTTTCAGCCACTGCGCGATCGTGTCCGCGGTTGCGTTGAAAGCGCTGTTGAGCGCACCGGCGATTTGCGCGCCGCTGTAGCCAGCCGCTTTCAAGAGCCCAGCCACTTGTGCGCCGGTTTGGTTGAAAGTGCTCTGGAGTTGCTTGGCGACCTCGATGGCTGCCGTGTTGGCTGTCTTTAGCGCGTTGACCAGGGCCTGTGGGGTAGCGAAGCCGCTCTGTTGGGCACTACTCTGCGTGAGACACTGCAACGTCTTGAGCGTGACCGGGGCGAGGTAGAAGCCGACCGCGGGATTGACCTGATTCTTGCCGAGGGTCATGGTAGCGGCCCCTTGCAGGATCGCCTTGACTTGGTGGTCTTTGAGGCTTTTGACGTAGTTCATCTGTGAGCGGTTGACCGCTTTGCTGCCGCCGGCGTCGATAAAGACGGTCTCGGTCTTGTCCTGGCGGTTGATGCCGGTGCCAGTGTGGTATCCGTACTCGACTCTGCACTCGTTGACGGCGTGGGCGGCTGTACTTAGCGCCAGCAGGCCGGGCAGGGCCGTTCGCGCGAGGATGTTCACTGACTGCTTCATGGCGTTCTCCTTGTTGGCTGGAGGTGCTCAGCGCTTCCTTGCAGGGCAGATGCCCTCCACGCGCCGGCGATAGACATGCACCTGGAAATCCAGGTACCCGGTGGGTTCGTGGTACCAACGCACCAGCAGCGGATCGCAGCGGGTGCAGCCGGGTTTGGGGGTGGCGACGAATTGCGCATCGCCGAAGCGACGTTTGCCGAATACGATTCGCGCATGGTCGAAGAGCAGAGCCTCTTGGCCGCATGCCGGAGACTGCGTGCTGACGTCGATCCGCTCGTCGCCTTTGGCACCCACTTTCCGGTCCGAACGCTTGTTGAAACTGAGCAGGTCGGGTGGCGGTGGTTGGACGGGGTGCTGCAAATCAGCCGACGGGACGATTCGGCGCGGTATGGAGACGCGCTGTGTGTTGGTTTTGCCGTTCGGGGTAACGACTTGCAGTGTGGCCTGGGATGTCAGGTTGATATCGGGAAGATGCGCGACGATGCGGTCTTCGGACCAGTGATGAACGGTGAGTGCGTAGCGGAACCCGCCATAGTCGGCGATTACGTCGCATTGTGAGCAAGCGCCGCCGAAACCGCGGCCAATGAGTGTGGCGACACCGGCGTTGTCGGTGCGTACCGTATCCAGAATGGGTGAGGCGGCGCGGCCGGCATTGGCAGCCCACGTAGCTGGTGATGCGATCAACAGCCAGACACCCAATGCGACTCGTCTGTCCATGGAGCGAGTTTGGTGATGGATTGGACGGTCGTGTATCCCAGGTTTATGGGATAACCGACCTGTGACTGCGGGTTCGACGGCGGGTGAATTGCGGATGGCGGTGGTTGCGCGTGCTAGCGACGGCATCCTGCCGTGAAGCGTGCAGAGTTAGTTTCGGCGGTGGTCGAAGGCTGTGCGTCAGTCACATACGCACAGCTTACCGCCAGTGGTGAGCGGGGCCTGGACCACAACCTCCTTGCCGTTGCGGCTGCAGCAGTACTTCACATCGGAACAGAGTAGGGTGCCGCCGCGCGGGTTGCACATGTCGGCATGTAGCACCGGCATGTTGACCTGATCGCTGCAGGTGCGTTTGCTGGTGTTGACAGTGCGCTTCCAGGTGAGCTGGGGGTTGGGTAGGTGCGTCGCCGCTTTCGCGAATTCCGTTTGACAGTAGCGTGGCTCGGACCCGAACGGCGGCGGTGAGCAGGAGCCTTGCTGCGAGGCGGGGCCACCCCAGCGGTGACGGATACAGCATTCGTCGTGAGCCCAGCTTCCGGCGTTGATCAGACATTGGTTGCCCACGCAGAAGCCGAAATTGATACCGTCGGCGGCACCGCAGTTGTTGCCATTGGCGCCGTAGCAGCGCTGGCAGACGATGGTGCAGGCAGGTCCTTCAATGTCTGCGTTACATTGGCATTGGCCGCTAGGTAGACAATTGCCCGCGCCGCTGCATACCTGCCCGCGGTGACCGATGGGGCACAGACCTGTGGTCACGTTGATGGTATCGCTGGCGGTCGTTTCCGGGCTGCTGCCGTTGCGAAGTTGGACAAAAACTGTGCGTATTCCGGCGGCGCCTTCGGCCAGGGTATGCGGGACACCTTGCGGTGGTGCGGAGCCGCCAGTTTTCCAGCTTGCGCCCGCCATATTGGGCGAATTGCCGATACGGTATTGCGTCGCGGTGCCTGTGTGCTGCCAACGGACGGTCACGTTGCGGTCCGCGGTGTTGGCGTTGCCGTTGTTGATGCTCACAACGGTCAGTGTTGGCGTCTTGGCGTAGTGAATGGAATCTTGGCGAACGGCACTCGGGATACCGTCGTCTGCGGCGCGTACCTGCGCGTACACCGTTTTCATTCCCTCGGTGTCTTCGGCGAACCGGTAGCTGGCGTTGGCAGTAAGGGGGCGCCAGGCGCTGTCGCTGAAATCTGACCGCTCGCTGATACGCGCTTCGGTCGCCGCTCCGCCCCGCCCCAGGGCGAATTGTAGTAGCACTCGACGTCGATAAGTGATCGAGGTGGCCTGCGCGTGATTGACGGAATCGTGCAGTTGGACCTCGTTCAATACGGGGGCCGGGGATGCCATTCGTGATGAGGTGGTTAACCGTTGATCGGTTGGATTCGGTGATCTCAAGATCTGGGTTCCGCTCCCTGCGGCGTGATTGGTTCCGCTCACGATCATCGCGACACAGGCGTATGCCATGCGATAACCAACGCCCCTCATTCGCGTATTCCTCTTTTAGGATCGATGAATCGGGTCAGCGCATTGGGAGTACACGCACACGCTGCAATCGGGACATTGTCGATGTCCATTGTCACAACCGCCATCCCAGGTTTATGGGATGGGTGTCGGATACCACGAACATGGGATAGCTTGCTGGCAAGAATCGGCGCAGAGTCGATGTCGATTCCAATCACGGTAGGAGATGAGCATGGAACGTAAATACGTTTCCGTTCTTATGGCGCTGGGCTTTTCACTTACTGGAACACTGAGCGCATCGCCGGCACAGACCGTGACTTGTTCGGTCAATATGGAGCGCGCCTACAATGAGGCCGTACGACGAGGATGGAATTTCAAGTGCGAGACAACCTATGTGGGGGCGTCGGTTGGCTTTGGCTGGGATAACGCAAAACGTATGGGTTGTTCGGGCAAAACACCTGCTGTACTTCCAACGCCGGCATCGTACAGAGCATCGTTGTTTATGAGAGGGGGTGGTTCGTCCGCCAATCTGAGCGAGGGTTGGAAATTGGCGGGTTATCAGGTCGTCGGCGGACAGTACCTCAAAGATCAGGCGGCTGGTGGGCGCAGAATAAACTTCTTCTGGAAACAACCCAAGCCGAATACGCTCTTCAAACGATATATCACTAATTTACGATTCAGCAAGAAAGGGGGGAGTTGCGCGAAACTCTACGACGAGGCGTTCAATTGAATGTTTGGGCTGGAAAGTGATCGACCGGCGGGAGTGGCAGGTTCAAGCTGACCGCTGTCGCGCCGGGCATGGAGTCGATAGCCAAAGTTGCGCCGATGCGTTGGGCGCGGTGCTGCATATTGGTGAGGCCCCTGCCATTGCTTTTCGTGGCCTCGAAACCGACGCCGTTGTCGCGTATACGAAGCGTCAGGAGATTATCGCTCGGCGTGTCGCTGTGCACCTCGGCTTCAATGCTGACCTGCGTCGCCCCTGCGTGTTTGAGGATATTGGTGATCGCTTCTTGCACGATGCGCAGAATCTGCAGGACGCGCTCCGGCCCGAGGTCTTTTATTGCAGGCAGTTCGCCGATTTTCCAATGCACGTCGATCCCGGCCGCTTGCAGTCGCGCACCGAGGCGATCGCGCAAATCGCCTAATGCAGTGGCGAGATCTTCCAGGTAGGGGTCCATGGAGTTGATGACCAGACGCAAATCATCCAGGGCGGCGCGCAGTGCCCGGCCGACTTCCTCGAGCGTGGGCTGCGCGCCGTCGATCAGTGAAATGGTTGATATCAAATGTCCGCCCAGGCCATCATGCATGTCACGCATCAGACGTTCGCGCTCTTCGGCTAACAGGTTCAGCCTTTCGAGTCGACTGATTTCGTGATGTTGCGCTTCAGCGGCCGCCACTTGTGTTGCGACGCGAGTTTCCAGATCGCGATTGAGGGTCTCGGCGAAGGTCAGGGCACCGACAAAGCGCATCAGCAGGATCCAGCCGAAGACCAATAACACCAGCGGTGCGCTGTATTGGATGAACAGCCCCTCGTCACGTGCCAACCACTGGTTGGTCACTAGCCAATCGTGGATGCCGAAACTAAAGACCAACAGTCCCGACATGATCAGCCAGCTGACCTCTTTGTCGAGGTGGCGGCGCCACGCGTGTAGCACGATGTATGTGGAATAGGCGCCAAACAGCAAGGTGAGCGTGTGCCACAGGTGACTGCCGAACCAACGCAACCAGTAGCCGTCCGAAGCGGTAAAAGCGATCGCCACGGACCCTATCGTTGCAGCGGTCAGTACCCCGCGTTCAATGACGGGGCGGGAGACCGCAAGAAATCGGGAGACAAAGAAAACAGTGCCCACCACGGCCCAGCCGACGGTGACGTACCAAAGCCACCACCACGCGGGAGCCGGCAGTAAGGGGGTGGGCACCAACAGGCTGAGGTGATGGACGGCCCAGACGACGACAGAGAAGGCGAACCAGCCGTACACGGACTCGCGCCTCAACCACCACAGCGCACTCATGAATGCGCCCATGGTGGCCATGAATACGGTGATGATCTCCACCACCGTCACGTCGACGAAGTAGCGGCGGTGATAGTACGGGGCGAGCGTTTCATCGCTGCCCAGGTAGAACGGTCGCAGCAGGCCGAAGCCTTCGAGATCGGAAACCAGTTGGATCTGCAACTCGTTACTGCCGGGTTGCAGCAACCCGTTGGGAATCAGGAAATAGAGCGGGCGGTTCCAATTGATGGTGATCGGTCGCGTCAGATGTCCCCCGGTTCCGATCAGTTCGCCGTTGAGCCAAACCGCGGCGTTGACTGCAGCTCGCGGCAGGTATATTCCCCACAGACGGTCGGGGGCCACGTCCAGGTCGATTTCGAAGCGATACCATGCACCGGTTGTGTGAGGGAGTGCGCGCCACCAGTCGTCGGTCAATGTTATCGCTTTCCAGTCTTGCCTACTCGCTTGGGGTGGCGTCGATGCAGAACCCGTCACGCGCCAACCCTGATACATCACCAGCGCTTCGTTCTGCGGCATGACGCTATGCAGCTGAAGCAGGGTCACCCAGCACAGCAGGGGGATTCCGAATACTGCCCACGGGGGCAGTCGGGGTAACGTCGTGGCTTTCGGGGTCATGGTCCGGTGATATTCAGCAGTCCTTGCTGCATTGCTTCAAAGACCGCTTCGCCGCGTGACCGAACCGCGAGTTTGCGGTAGAGGTGTTTGACATGGGTGGTGACGGTGCCCGGTGCCATTCCCAATGCCGCGGCCACTTCGGCGTAGGCGCAACCTTTCGCGAGCAACGTGAGCACTTCGCTTTCCCGCTCAGTGAGGATGGATTGCGACGGCGGGGGATGGGTGTCGATCGGAGCCAGCTTGCGCAGGACGTGTCGCGCGATGGCGGGACTGATGGGAGAACCACCCGCCAGCAGCTGCAGGATTGCCGTGGCAACCGTTTCGGCGTTGCTGTCTTTCAACAGGTAGCCGGTCGCACCGGCCTCGATGGCGTTGAATACGTGCTGCTCGTCTCCGAATACGGTGATCACCATCGCTTCGGTGGCGAGGCCATTCTCCAGGGCCGCGCGTATCAGGTCGAGTCCATTGCCGTCCGGCAATCCGAGATCGGTTAGTAGCACCGTAGGGCGGGTATCGGTCAGTATCCGTAGCGCATCGGCACAGTTCGCGGCGTTGCCAATGAGCTGGAGATCGGGATGGTCGTCGATGACGGCACTTAGTCGGGTACGCGTCGAATCGTCGTCCTCTACCAGCAATACGGTCGGTCGGATTTCCACATTGAGTCGCACCGTGCGCTTGTTATCGTTGTCAGCCGCGGGACGGACCATGCAAGGTGTAACCCCGGGAGGCCGCTACGCCATCACCGCCTGGGGGGGAACGGGGGGATGGCCGATTAATTATTGATCAATATGATCAACTTTGCACGTTGAGGAGCACGAAAGCTAGTTGGCCAGCTTGGCCAACAGCTCCTGCTGCGCACAGCGCACCTTCTGCCCGCGCGGCTGGACCGGTTTGTACCGGCCATCCGGTTCCAGCAGCCAAGCCTGGGAGTTGTCCTTCAGGTAGAGGGTGATCTCGCGCAGGATGCGCTGGATGATCTTCTTGTCCTCGATGGGGGTGGCAGCCTCTACGCGCTGGAAGAAGTTGCGGTTCATCCAATCGGCGCTGGAGATGTAGAGGCGCGGGTCGCCGTCGTTTTCGAAGTAGAAGACGCGATGGTGTTCGAGAAACCGTCCGATGATCGACCGCACTTTGATGTTGTCCGATACGCCGGGCACCCCGGGGCGCAGGCAGCAGATGCCGCGCACGACGAGGTCGATCTTGGCGCCCGCCTGCGAGGCTTCGTAGAGGGCGCGTATCACCTGTGGCTCGACCAGGGCATTCATCTTGGCGATGATGCGCGCCGGTTTGCCGGCGCGGGCGTGCTCGGCCTCGCGGCCGATCGCCTCAACCATGCCCTTGTGCAGGGTGAAGGGAGATTGCAGCAGCTTCTTCAGCTTGGTCGCCTTGCCCAGACCGGTGAGCTGCTGGAAGAGTTTGTGCACGTCCTCGCCGATGTCGCGGTCGCAGGTCATCATGCCGTAGTCGGTGTACATGCGCGCCGTGCCGGCGTGATAGTTGCCGGTGCCAAGGTGGCAGTAGCGGCGGATGGTGCGTCCTTCGCGGCGCACCACCATCAGCAGTTTGGCGTGGGTCTTGTAGCCCACCACGCCGTAGACGACGTGAGCGCCGGCCTCCTGTAGCCTCGTGGCCAGCGCGATGTTGGCCTCTTCGTCGAAGCGGGCGCGCAGCTCGATCACCACCGTCACCTCCTTGCCGGCGCGCGCGGCACGCACCAGCGCATCCACCAAGCGCGACTGCGGATCGGTGCGGTAGAGGGTCTGCTTGATGGCCAGGGCGTCGGCGTCGGCGGCCGCCTGGTTGACCAGGTCAATGACGGGCGCGAAGGCCTGGAAGGGGTGATGCAGCAGCAGGTCGCCGCGCTTCAGTACGTCGAAGAGGTTTTCGTTGCGCGACACGCGCTGCGGCAGGCTGGGCGTGAAGGGCGGGTACTTGAGCTCGGGGCGGTCCACCAGATCGATGATGGCGGCCAGCCGGTTGAGGTTGACCGGTCCCTGCACGCGGTAGAGGTTGTCGTCCTGCAGTTCGAACTCGCGCAGCAGAAAGTCCACCATGGGGGCCGGACAATTTTCGGCCACCTCGAGGCGCACCGCGTCGCTGAAGCGGCGCGCGTGCAGTTCGCCGGCGAGCGCCTTGAGCAGATCGTCCACCTCCTCTTCGTCGACGAACAGATCGCTGTTGCGAGTGACGCGGAACTGGTAGCAGCCGGTTACCGTCATGCCCGGGAACAGTTCCCCCACGTGGGCGTGGATGATGGAGGAGAGGAAGACGAAGTCGTGCGCCCCCTTGGCGTACTCGCGGGGGATGTGGATCAGGCGCGGCAGCGAACGCGGCGCCTGCACGATGGCGATGGTGTTTTCGCGCCCGAACGCATCCTTGCCCTCCAGCGAGACGATGAAATTGAGCGACTTGTTGAGGATGCGCGGGAACGGGTGCGCCGGATCGAGCCCGATGGGGGTGAGTACCGGCAGCACCTCGCGGTTGAAGTGGCGCCGGGTCCAGTCGCGCAACCGCTCGTTCCAGTGGGCGCGTTTGGCGAAGCGGATGCCCGCCTTGTCCAGGGCGGGGATCATCTCCTCGTTGAGTACCCGGTACTGTTCGGCGACCAGTTCGTGGGCGCGGCGGCCAATCTGCGCTAGCTGTTCTTGGGGCGTCAGGCCGTCGTGGCCCACCTGTATCGCGCCGTATTCCACCTGTTGGATGAGACCGGCGACGCGGATCTCGAAAAACTCGTCCATATTGCGGCTGGAGATGCACAGGAATCGCAGCCGCTCCAGCAGTGGGGTGTCGGGGTTGCGCGCCTGTTCCAGCACCCGGTGGTTGAACTCCAGCAGGCTCAGCTCGCGGTTGAGATAGAGTTCCGCCGAACCCAGGTCGATGGGTTCAGGGGCGGCGGGGGATGTTGCGGCGGGCAATTCTGCAGTCTGTTCCATGCGGGTGGGACCGTATCAGCGCGATGTGACGTTGGGGTTACATGTCAGCTGCAGCTTATCCCTTGGCGCCCAGCCATGCAGCTACCTGTTTGGCATAGTAGGTGAGGATGCCGTCGGCGCCGGCGCGCTTCATCGACAGCAGCGTCTCCAGCACGCACGCCTGTTCGTTGATCCAGCCGTTGGCGGCTGCCGCCTTGAGCATGGCGTACTCGCCGCTCACGTGGTAGACGAAGGTGGGCGCGCCGAACTGGTCCTTCACCCGACGCACGATGTCGAGGTAGGGAAGGCCCGGTTTTACCATCACCATGTCGGCCCCCTCTTCGAGGTCCAGGGCCACTTCGCGCAACGCCTCCTCGGCGTTGGCAGGGTCCATCTGGTAGCTGTATTTGTTGCCACCACCCAGATTGGCCGCCGATCCCACCGCGTCGCGGAACGGGCCGTAGAAGCTGGAGGCGTACTTGGCCGAGTAGGCGAGGATGCGGGTGTGGATGTAGCCCTCCTCTTCGAGCACGTCGCGGATCTCGCCGATGCGTCCATCCATCATGTCCGACGGCGCCACCACGTCGGCACCTGCCTCGGCGTGGGAGAGCGCCTGGCGTACCAGCACTTCCACGGTCTCGTCGTTGAGTACGTAGCCGCTCTCGTCGACCAGCCCGTCCTGGCCGTGGATGGTGAAGGGATCGAGGGCGACGTCGGTAATAACCCCCAGCTCGGGGCATGCCTCTTTCACCGCCGCCACGGCGCGCTGCGCCAAACCGTCGGGATTGTAGGCCTCGGCGGCGTCCTCGGATTTTCTGGCGGGCGCGACCACCGGAAACAGCGCCAGCGCCGGGATGCCCAGCGTCACCGCCTCGCGGGCCTCGTTGACCAGTTGGTCGATACTGACCCGTTCGACCCCTGGCATGGAGGGCACCGCTTCGCGCTGTCCCTGCCCTTCGACGACGAATAACGGGTAGATGAGGTCGTCGACCGTCAATCGGTGCTCGCGCATCAGGCGCCGGGAGAAGTCGTCGCGGCGCATGCGGCGCATGCGCAGGCCCGGGAAAAAGCCGTTGGAGGTATCGGAAGGGTTGGCCACGGTGTCAGTTCCTCGCCTGATGGTCGGCGGCCGCGCGGCACTGGGGCCGGGGCCCAGGGGATCGTTATTGGAGTCGCCCGATAATACAGGAAAAGTGGTGGTGCCGCCGACGCCTCACAGGGGGAGAATCAACCCCAGGGTCAGGGGTAGCGTCACTACCGCCAGTCCGGTTTGCAGCGTCACCATCCCGGCGATCAGTTCGTGGTCGCCGCCTAGCTGACGCGCCAGGATGTAGGCGCTGGTGGCTCCGGGCAGGGCGGCGAACAGGAGTGCGATGGCGGTTGCGGTTGGCGGCAGCGCCAGCGCGCGGGTGGTCAGCAGCATCAAGGCCGGCATTGCCGCCAGTTTGGTCACGCAGCTTAGCGTCATGGCGGTACGCGCTTGATGCAGGCTGCGCAGGTTGAGTCCCGCGCCCACCGCCAGCAGTCCCATGGGCAGCGCCGCGCGTCCCAGGATCTCCAGCATGCCGCCGAGCGGGGCGGGAACGCCGACTCCGGTGAGGTTGAGGGCGATGCCCGATGCGCAGGCGAGTACCAGGGGGTTGCGCGCGATGCCCAGTACCACGGCGCCGGGGCCCGCGGCGCGGCCGTGGTTGCCCCAGCGGGTGAGCACCGCTACGCACAGCACGTTGATCAGCGGAATCAGCACCGCCATGGCGATAGCCGCCAGGGTGAGGCCGGCGCTGCCGTAGAGCGCCGCGGCGGCAGCGATGCCGATGTAGGTGTTGAAGCGGATGCTGCCTTGAAACAGCGAGGTGAAAGCCGGTCCGTTGAGTTTGAGTAGCGGGCGCACCAGCAGCAGCACCACGCTTAGGGCGACTACGGCCGTCACCAGTGCGGCGGCCAGCGCGGTGACCGGCTGCCCCGTCAGCGGTGCTCGCGCTAGGTTGTGGACCAGCAACGCAGGAAAGAAGACGTAATAGGTGATGCGTTCGGCCGGAACCCAGAACCCCTCGCCGGGAACGCCCAGGCGACGCAGCAGGTAGCCCACTGCGATGAGCAGAAACACCGGCAGCAGGGCGGCGACGACGGTGCTCATGGCCGCAGCGGATCAGGCGCTGCGGACCACACGCGCGCCGCGCAATTCGCGGATCGCGCTGGGGCGGCGGTGCTCGCCCGTTGCGCCCGGAACCAGGTAATCGACGCGTTCGCCGAAGTAGTGGCGTACCCGCAAGGCGTTGCGCGCGGGGGGGCGTGTCGCGGGGTTGGCGCTGGTGGAGACCAGCGCCATGCCGGTTTTGCGGCACAACGCCGCGGCCACCGGGTGGCGGGTGATACGCACGGCGAGCGTGCGGTGGTCGCCGCACAGCCAGGGCGGCGCCGCTGGCGATGCGGGGACCAGCCAGGTGGTGGGGACCGCGGTGTCATCGTTGATGCGTTGCACCTCGGTGTCCGAAAGCGGGGCGAGCCAGTGGCGGCACTGATCGAGGTGGGCGGCGATGACGATCAGCCCCTTGGCGAGGGGGCGCTCCTTGAGGGCGCAGATGCGCAATACCGCTTCCGCGTCGCCCGGGTCGCAGCCCAGTCCCCAAACGCCTTCGGTGGGGTAGGCGACCACGCCGCCGCCACGCAGGATGCGGGCGGCGCAGCGTAGCTGCCAGGGCGTCATCGCGCCTCAGTGATCGGCGTTGAGGCGCTGCTGCAGCGCGGCGTCTTTGGCCTGCACCGCAGCGGCGTTGCGGGCCCGCTCTTCGCGTAGCCGCGCCGCCAGCTCGGCATCGCCCACCGCCAGGATCTGGGCCGCCAGGTAGGCGGCATTTTTGGCGCCCGGTTTGCCGATGGCCACCGAAGCCACCGGGATACCGCCGGGCATCTGCACGGTGGAGAGCAGCGCATCCATCCCCTGCAGCGAGCCGGCGTCCAGCGGTACGCCGATCACCGGTTTGACGGTGTGGGCGGCCACGTTGCCCGCCAGATGGGCGGCCAACCCGGCGGCGCAGATGAATACGGCACAACCGCGGTGTTCGGCATTCTCCACGTAGGCGCGGGTGGCGTCGGGCGTGCGGTGCGCGGACGTGATCTTCATCTCGGCTTTGACGCCGAGGGCGGTGAGGGTTTCCAGGGTGGACTCCATGACCGGCAGATCGGAATCGGAGCCCATGAGGATCGCGACGAAGGACTGGGACATGAGGCAACTCGATGGTGGTGGTGGGCTAACGGGACGCCGGGTTACTCGGTCTCGACGTCTCCTTCGTAAGGTACCGCGAACTTGCACTCCTTCTGCGGGCACACCTTTTCGGTACCGCGGCGCTTGGTGGTCTTGATGGTGAGCACCGGCCAGCCGCAGTCGGGACACGTTTCGGCCAACGGGGCGTTCCATACCGCGTAGTCGCACTTGGGGTAGGTGGAGCAGGAGTAGAAGATCTTGCCGTAGCGCGACTTGCGCTTGAGCAGTGTGCCGGCGTTGCACTTGGGGCAGCTGACGCCGGTGTCGGCGGGTTTTTCCAGCGGCTCGATGTGCTTGCATTTGGGGTAGGCGCTGCAGCCGATGAACTTGCCGTAGCGGCCGGCGCGGATCCACAGCGGGCTGCCGCACTTGGGGCACTCGCGGCCCTCCACCACCTCGGGTTCGGCCTTGGCCTGTTCGGCGGTCTCGTCCAGGTTACGGGTGTAGTCGCAGTCGGGGTAACCGGTGCAGCCGATGAAGCGCCCGCGCCGCCCGAGACGGATGGAGAGCGGTTTGCCGCACTTGGGACAGGCCTCGTCCAGCTCCTCGTGGGTGACATCGCTGCGCTTGAGGGTTTCGTCCTTCTCCTCCACCAGCTTTTTGAACGGTTGCCAGAACGCATCCATCAGCGGTACCCACTCCTGCTCGCCGCGCGCTACGGCGTCGAGTTCGTCCTCCAACTGCGCGGTGAAGTCGTAGTTGACGTAGCGGGTGAAGTGTTCGGAGAGAAACTTGCTCACGATGCGCCCCACGTCGGTGGGTTTGAAGCGGCGGTTGTCGAGGATGACGTATTCGCGCTGCAGCAGCGTGGAGATGATGGCGGCGTAAGTGGAGGGGCGGCCGATGCCGTACTCCTCCAGCGCCTTGACCAGGCTCGCCTCGCTGAAGCGCGGCGGCGGTTCGGTGAAGTGCTGCTCGGCCTTGATGTCGATCAGCTGCACCTGGTCGCCCTCCTTGAGCGGCGGCAGCAGCTTGTTGTCATCCTCCTGCTTCTGGCCTTCGTCCACGTCTTCGCGGTAGACCGCCATGAAGCCGGGGTCGACCACCGTGGAGCCGGTGGCGCGGAACATGCCCAGGTCGCCGCACGCCAGATCGGCCGCCACGGTGTCCAGGGTGGCGTGGATCATCTGGCAGGCGATGGTGCGTTTCCAGATCAGCTCGTAGAGCTTGAACTGGTCGGCGCTGAGGCTCTTCTTCACCGCTTCCGGGGTGCGGTTGACCGCCGTGGGGCGGATCGCCTCGTGCGCCTCCTGGGCGTTCTTAGTCTTGGTCTTGAAGGTGCGCGCCGCCTTGGGCAGTGCGTCAGCGCCGAAACGCTCGCTGATGAAGGCGCGGATCTCGTCCAGTGCTTCGGCGGCGAGGTTCACCGAGTCGGTACGCATGTAGGTGATGAGTCCGATGGACTCGCCGTCGAGCTCCACACCCTCGTAGAGCTGCTGCGCGATGCGCATGGTGCGTTGCGCCGAAAAGCGCAGCTTGCGCGCCGACTCCTGCTGCAGCGTGGAGGTGGTGAAGGGGGCGGCGGGATTGCGTTTGCGCTGTTTCTTCTCGACGCTGGCGACCTGCAGCTTGCCCTGGGCGGTGCGCAACAGCGCCTCGCGCGCCTGCTCTGCCTGTTTGTCCTTGGCGATGTCGAACTGGGCGAGCTTCTTGCCCTGGTAGTGGGTGATCTTGGCCTCGAAGTCCTGTTTTTCCTTGCGCGCCTGGGCGTCCAGGGTCCAGTACTCGCGGGCGACGAACTTTTCGATCTCCGCCTCGCGCTCCACGATCATGCGCAGTGCCGGGCTCTGAACCCGCCCCGCGGAGAGACCGCGGCGCACCTTTTTCCACAGCAGCGGCGAGAGATTGAAGCCCACCAGGTAGTCCAGCGCGCGGCGCGCCTGCTGGGCGTTGACCAGATCAAGGGAGACGTCGCGCGAGTGCGAGACCGCCTCGTCCACGGCGCGTTTGGTGATCTCGTGGAACACCACCCGGTGCACCCCGCGCCCGTCCAGCAGCTTGCGCTCGCGCAGCATCTCCAGCAGGTGCCAGGAGATGGCCTCGCCCTCGCGGTCCGGGTCGGTGGCCAGGTAGAGCTGGTCGGCTTTCTTCATCGCCTTGGCGATGGCGGCCAGGTGTTTTTCGTTCTTCTCGATGGGCTGGTATTTCATGGCGAACCCGCGGTCCGGGTCTACCGCCCCCTCCTTGGGTTCGAGATCGCGTACGTGGCCGTACGACGCCATCACTTCGAAGTCCTTGCCCAGGTACTTCTTGATGGTCTTGGCCTTGGCCGGCGACTCTACAATTACCAGGTTTTTACTCATGGTTTCCCAATTCAATCGGCTTCTCGGTCTCCAGGACGGCATGTCTCGCCCGCGCGATACGCCCCTTGCGGAGCCCGCGGCTGACGGCTGAACTCAAGAAGGACTTGGCGACCCCGGAAAGCGTTGCTCCACTACCGGTCAGTGCAGCGTCCCTGTAGGCATGTCATAGACCAGATCGTGCATCCACGCAAAGGCGGCTTCCTGTCCGGGCTGGTTGAACAGCACCAGCAGCACGACCCATTTGAGCTGTTCGAGGGTGATGTCTTCGCCCTCCAGCGCCATGGCGCGGTCGATCGCCAATTCGCGGCTGGCGTGATCGAGGATACCGTTGCTATCCAGATAGAGCAGAAAACCCTGGCACTCGGTATCGATGCGCCGCGCCTCGGCAGCGGTGTAGTGGCGCAGCGAGTGGGGGGCATGCGAGGCGAGGTCGCCGGGATCCCGCTGCGAGACCGCCAGTTCCTCCAGCCAGCTTAGCGCCTTGTCGATATCGGTGCCGGCAAAGCCGAGCTCCTCCAGCTCTTCGCGCACCGTATCCTGATCGGGCGCAGCCGGGCCGTCCGTGTCGAGATAGTTCTCGAACAGATACACCAGGACGTCCAGCATGGTTTCCTTCATTTCACACTCTCTTGGCCAGCGCGTAGAGTCCGCCGGCGGCAGATGATACATAACCTTGCAACTCGAGCACCAGCAGCATGGAGGAAACGCTTTCGGCCGTCAATCCGCTGCGCTGCACAAGAAGGTCGACCGGGGCCGGGGTATCGTCGAGATGGGCGAGCAGGGTGCGGTACTCCTTATCCATCTGAAGCTCGGCGGGCGCTTCGGCTGCGCTATCTGGGGTTGGCGCGAACCCCGCGTGGGCCAGTTGGCCCAGCTCTTCGAGGATGTCGTTGGCCGTTTCCACCAGTTTTGCGCCCTGGCGGATCAAGGCGTGGCACCCGCGCGCCTGGGGGTTGTGGATAGAGCCGGGGATGGCAAAGGTCTCGCGGCCCTGTTCACCGGCCAAGCGGGCGGTGATCAGCGAGCCGCTGTGGGGAGTGGCCTCCACCACCAGGGTGCCGAGGCTGAGGCCGCTGATCAGCCGATTGCGCTTGGGAAAATGCCCGCGCGTGGGATGGCTACCGAGAGGGAATTCCGAGACCAGGGCGCCCTGCGCGGCGATGGCATGGGCCAGCTCCAGGTGTTCGGCGGGGTAGACGCGGTCCAGGCCGGTCCCTACCACGGCCACCGTGCTACCCCCGCCCGCCAGCGCGCCACGGTGGGCGGCGCCGTCGATGCCGGTGGCCAACCCGCTGGTAATGGTGAGGCCGGCTCCCACCAGGCAGCGGGCGAACTCGAAGGCGTTGTCGCGGCCACTGGGGGTTGGATTGCGGCTACCGACGATGGCCATCTGCGGCTCGGCGAGACATTCCGGATCGCCGCGGACGAACAGCGCCAGCGGGGGATCGGGTAGGTCGCGCAGCAGCGGCGGGTAGCGTGGGTCGGGCAGTGCGATCAGGTGGCGGCCCGCTTCGCTCAGCCACTGGAGGTCACCGGCCAGGGTCTGCCAGTCCGGATCGCGCAGGTAGTCGAGCCCGGCGCGGTTCACGCCGCAGGATGCCTGTTGATCGCGCCGCGCCTCGAGAAAGGCGGCGGGTGAAGCGAACTGTTCGAGGATGCGTTGCCCGGTGAGCGCCCCGATGCCGGGGGTTCGAATCAGCACCAGCCAGGGCAGGATGTCGCTGTGGGAGCGGAGGGACTCGGGAATGATCACCGGGAGATCAACGCCGTCTGCGCTTCCGTGTCGCGATGCGTCGTTTATGGGATTGGGCCCCGAGGGAGAGCGCCCCGGGGCCCGCTGCTAGCACTTCGTCTCAGGGATTGCGCACCGCGTCGTTGATGTGCATGGCACGCGTGGCGTTCATCACCAGCGCGTAGCTGACGCGCTCGAAGGGTCGGAACACCATGATCAGGCCCGAGCGCTCGTCGGGCAGTTTGACGCGCTGGTCACGCTCCTTGGTCACCACGTCGCGGATGTTCTCACCGCGCTTGTAGACCGCCAATACGTTGCCCTGCTCCATGCCGTCATCGCTGCCGAGATCGATCACCACCACCTGGTACTGGCCGATCTGCGAGACGCCGTCGACGACTTTGAGAATGGAACCGTCGACCTGCTTGGCAGGCGAGTGCGGGAAGAAGCTTTGCTGAATGGTTTCCTCGGCAACCGGCAGCAGGCGGTCGCCGATCAGCGTTTCGCGCACCGTGCTGGTTAGTTCCAGGGTGGCCGGATCGCCGGTGCGCTCTAGGGTGGCATCGCCGACGTAGAGGGCCTCGTAACCCAGCACCGTTTCACTGCCCGGACGTTTATAGGCGACGCCGGGGCGGTAGACGTTGTAGCGGGTGGAGTTGCGGTCGGGGATGGAACGCACGTAAATGCGGTCGCCGGTGCCGGCGATCAAATGGCTGTCCTGGCTCTCGACGATATAGGGGGCGTTCTCCAGCTCTTCCGGGGTCAGCACCGCCCGCGAATCGTTGAGGAACTGCGCGATGGCATCCATGGGAATCGGCGGGATAGCCTCGCGCAGCGGCGTTGCGCGCACCTTGGGTTCGAGCTTCACCGTCTGCCGGCCGCGCAGCAACTGCAGCTGCGGCTTGCCGTCGGGGCCGAACACCAGGGCGATCACATCACCCGGATAGATGAGGTGCGGATTCTCGATCTGGGGGTTGACCTGCCAGATCTCCGGCCAGCGCCAGGGATCTTGGAGAAACACCTGCGAGATGTCCCACAAGGTGTCCCCCTTCTTGACGACGTAGCGATCCGGATGGTCGGGTTGTAGCGCGACTGTGTCAGCCAGTAGCCCCGTGCTGAACAGCAGGGCGCAAGCCAGGCCAAGCCATCGTGTTCTAGACATGGTCATCCCTTTTGTCGGTCGGTATTGTTGACCAGCATCTGTACCGTCAGCCGCCCCAACGGCTGGCTTCCAGGCGGATAATGAACCGAGTGTAGCGGAAAACCACTCCTGCTCAAAGAGTATCCTAAAACAAATTTTTGAACTTATCAGTAACTTGGCAGCCTTTATTTATGCAGTTTCCCCAAATTGCGAACGAGCCCACATTCCGGCTAACCTTTCTCCATGGCCAAACTCAATATTTTGCATTTTCCCGACCTGCGGCTGCGCAACAAAGCGGAGCCGGTCGCCGAGGTGAACGCCGAGATTCGCACCCTCCTCGACGATATGCTGGAAACCATGTATGACGCCCCGGGTATCGGCCTGGCGGCGACACAGGTCAACGTGCCTTTGCGCGTTGTGGTCATCGACGTGTCCGAGGAGAAGAACCAGCCGCGCTGCTTCGTCAACCCCGAAATCCTCGAACAGATCGGTGTCGAGGAGATGGAGGAGGGTTGCCTGTCGGTGCCGGGGGTGTTCGAGACGGTCTCGCGCGCCGAGCGCATCCGGGTGCGGGCGCTGGACCGCAACGGTGAGGCGTTCGAACTCGACGTAGACGGACTGCTGGCGGTCTGTATCCAGCACGAAATCGACCATTTGGACGGCAAGCTGTTCGTCGACTATCTCTCCGAGATGAAGCGTCAGCGCATCCGCAAGCGCTTGGAGAAAGAGCGCCGGCAGACGATGTAGTGCGACCCGGCCTGGTGGCCGGTGGTGCGCACCACACACGCTTTTGGGGCAGATCACATCATGAGACCGTTGGGGTGCCCGGACCGGTCGCGCGCCGGCGACGCCGTGGGGCATTTCCACCGGCTGCGTCGCGCTTTGGGCTGCGTGGCACAACTCTCTCTCTAACAGATCGAGGTCAGATTAGGTGAGGATTCTTTTTGCGGGTACGCCGGAGTTCGCAGTGGCGCCGCTGCGGATGCTGCTCGAGTCGTCGCACGAAGTCTGCGCAGTCTATACCCAGCCGGATCGTCCCGCGGGTCGCGGACGTAAGCTGCAACCCAGTCCCGTGAAAAGCACTGCGTTGGCCGCGGAGATCCCGGTTCTGCAGCCGGCCAGCTTGCGCGATAGTGTTGAGCAGCAGCGCTTGGCCGCCTTTGCAGCCGACTTGATGGTGGTGGTGGCCTACGGGTTGATGCTGCCCAAAGCGGTGCTGGATGCCCCGCGGCTGGGGTGCATCAACATCCACGCCAGCCTGTTGCCGCGTTGGCGCGGCGCCGCCCCCATCCAGCGCGCCATCGAGGCGGGAGACCGTGAGACGGGCATCACCCTGATGCAGATGGACGAGGGATTGGACACCGGCACCATGCTGGCGCGAGCGGAGACGCCCATCGCTGCTGCCGATACGGCGGCGATCCTGCACGACCGGCTGACGGCGCTCGGCGCTGAGTTGCTGATGCAGACCTTGCCGGCGCTGGAGAACGGCACGCTTGTTCCGCAGGCTCAGGACGACGCCCGGGCGACCTATGCCCGGAAGCTCGACAAAGCGGAAGCGCGCATCGATTGGCTACAACCGGCGCTGGAGCTGGATCGGCGCATCCGCGCCTTCAATCCCTGGCCGGTGGCATACACCGAGTACGAGGGCCAGCCGTTGCGCATCTGGTCCGCCTCGGTGGCGGCGGGAGAGGGTTCGGCCGCGCCCGGCACGGTACTCGCTGCCGGCAGTGAGGGCATCGACGTTGCCACCGGCGCCGGGGTGTTGCGCATCCTGGAACTGCAGCCGGCCGGTTCACGGAGGATGCCCGCTGCCGCGTTCGTCAACGCGCGGGATCTCACCCACGCCAACTTTGCCGGGCCGCGATGAGCGCGCGCCGCCAGGTCGCCAAGTCGCGCCAGCGCCCTCTCGGGGGGCGTGCGGCAGCGGCGCTGGCGCTGCATCAGGTGATCGATGGCGGGCAGTCGCTGAACGGTGTGCTCGATGCGCAAGTGGCCGGACTCATCCCGCGTGAGCGCAGCCTCGCCAGGGAGCTGAGCTATGGCGTGTTGCGTTGGCTGCTGCCGTTGGAGGTGACGCTGGCGCACCTGATGGAGCGGCGCCTGCGGCGCCGCGACCGCGACCTGCACGCGCTGCTGCTCGCCGGTATCTATCAGATGCTGCACCTCGCCGTACCCGATCACGTGGCGTTGTCGCAGACTGCCGAAGCGGCGCGTCATTTGGGCAAGGAGTGGGCGGTGGGGTTGGTCAACGCCGTGCTGCGCCGCCTGCAGGAGTTGCGCGCCGAGGTGCCCGGCTGGATGGATGACGACGCCGCCCGCTACGCCCATCCGCCGTGGCTGCTGGAGGCACTGCGCGATGCCTGGCCCGATGCGTGGGCGGGGGTGGTCGCGGCCAACAACCAGCGTCCGCCGATGACCTTGCGCGTCAATGCCCGGCATGCCGCGCGCGACGACTACCTCCGACGCTTGCAGGCTGCTGGGATCGCCGCGACGGAACTTCCCCACGCCGCCCAAGCCTTGGTGTTGGAACAGCCCATGGATGTGTTCACGCTGCCCGGTTTTACCGATGGCGACGTTTCGGTGCAGGATGCCGCGGCCCAGCTCGCGGCGTCGCTGTTGCAGATCGAACCGGGGCAGCGGGTGTTGGATGCCTGTGCGGCACCTGGGGGCAAGAGCTGTCATCTGTTGGAGTGTGAACCCCGCGTCGGGGAGCTGGTCGCAGTGGACGTGGACCTCGCCCGCGTGGCTGCACTGGAGTCGAATCTGCGCCGGCTCGGATTGCACGCCGCCGTGCGCATGGGCGATGCCTCGCGCCCCCAGGGTTGGTGGGACGGTGTGCCCTTCGACCGCATACTGCTGGATGCACCGTGTTCCGGCACCGGTGTCATTCGCCGCCATCCCGACATCAAGGTGCTGCGCCGTGCCACGGACATCGATCTGCTGACGCAGCGCCAGCAGGCTCTCCTGGAGGCACTGTGGCCGCTGCTCAAGCCGGGGGGTATCCTGTTGTACGCAACCTGCTCGGTGCTGCCGCGCGAAAATAGCGATCGGATCGTACGTTTTCTTGCCGCGCACCCCGATGCGGTGCATCGGACCATCGACGCCCCGTGGGGGCGGGAACAGCCGGCGGGCCGGCAAATCCTGTGCGGTGAAGAGGGGATGGACGGGTTTTACTACGCGTGTGTGGCAAAGCGCGACTAGCGATGATGGAGAGTGACTCCGCGTGACCACGATGGCGAGAGGCTGGGGCAGCGGCTGGCGCAATGCGGCGCACGGCGTGGCCACGCTGTTGCTGGCCGGCGCGTTGCTCGCGGCGCCGCCGGCCGTCGCCGACGAAGGCGCCTTTGTGGTTCAGCGCGCCGACACCCGGTTGGACGGCGGCGTCTACCGGCTCGATGCCAGCATCGACTATCGATTCAGCAGTGCCGTGCTGGAGGCGCTGCAAAACGGCGTACCCGTGACCATCGAGATCCAGATCGAGGTGACGCGCAGCCGCTGGTACTGGCTCAACGAGGACGTGGCGGAGCTCAGCCAGTTCTACCTGCTGCAGTTTCACGCCCTCAGCCGCCAGTATCTGCTGACCAGCCTCAACAGCGGCGCGCAGCGCAGTTTCTCCTCGCTCTATTCCGCGCTCGAGGTGATGGGGCGTATCCGCGATCTGCCGATACTGGACAAGAAGCTGCTCAAGCCCGATACCCAGTACGCGGTGCGCCTGCGCGCGCGGCTGGATATCGAATCGCTGCCTTCTCCGTTGCGCCCGCTGGCCTATCTGTCGGATCAGTGGCGCCTGGTAAGTGATTGGTACGAATGGTTTCTGAGTTCCTGAAGCGCCTGACCACCGGTTGGGTGCCCATCATTCCCCTGGCGGCGGTGCTGCTGGTCTCGCTGTTTCTGATGGGCGATGCGACCGAAAACTCCGCGCGCTTCGGGCGCATGTTTTCGGTACTGCTGGTGTTCAACGTCATCGGTCTGGTGACGTTGCTGGCGCTGATCGGCGTGAATCTCTACCGCCTGCTGTGGCAGTACCGGCGCGGCGTGGCGGGTGCGCGTCTGACGGTGCGCATGGTGGTGATCTTCGTGGTGCTCTCGGTGGTGCCGGTGCTGGTGGTCTACTACTTTTCGATGCAGTTTTTACATCGCGGCATCGACAGCTGGTTCGACGTCAAGGTGGAGAAGGCGCTGGAGGATGCGCTGGAGCTGAGCCGCTTGTCGCTGGATCTGCGCATGCGCGAGGCGCTGCGCCAGACCGAACAGATGGCCACGCAGCTGGCCGATCTCTCCGATACCGAGATCCCGATCGCGCTGGACGACATGCGTGCCGGCAGCGGCGCTTCGGAACTGGCGCTGTTTGCGGGCAACGGGCGGGTGCTGGCCACCAGCAGCGCCGATGCCACGGTGCTGTTGCCCAATCAGCCGGGCGAAGGGGTGATGCTGCAGGTGCGACAGTCCGGCTCCTATGTGGGGCTCGACCCCATCCCCAATGCCGGCCTGCACGTGCGTGCTGTGGTTAAGGTGATGGTCTCCGCGACCGATCCCGGCCGGGAAGGCCGCACCTTGCAGGCGCTCTATGTAGTCCCCAAGAGCGCCGACACCCTGGCGAGTAGCGTGCAAGAGGCTTTCTCCCAATACAAGGAGCTGGCGTTTCTGCGTAACCCGCTCAAATACAGTTTTTCGCTGACGCTGTCGCTGGTGTTGTTGCTGAGCGTGCTGGCAGCGGTGCTCGCCGCCTTCTTCTCCGCGCGCCGCATCGCTGCGCCCATCCGCGACCTGGCCGAGGGCACGCGCGCGGTGGCGGCCGGCGACTACGCCAAGCGGGTTCCGCTCAGCACCCGCGACGAGATGGGTTTCCTGGTCCAGTCGTTCAATACCATGACGCGGCGCATTGCGCGCACCAGCGCCGAAGCGCGCCGCAGCCAACAGTTGCTGGAGGAACAGAACGCCTACCTGGAAGCCGTTTTAGGGCACCTCTCCTCGGGTGTGGTGACGCTCGACGAGGAGCTGCACATCTTGCGCATCAACCGCGCGGCGCACCAGATCCTGGGCGTGGAAGCGGCGCAGTGGGTGGGGCGCGATCTGGAGGCGTTGGCCGCTAGCCAGCCCGCCCTGAAGCCCTTTTTCAGCACGCTGTTCGAGCATCTGGCGGGCAACGCCAGCGATTGGAATAGGGAGGTGGTGCTGCCTGGCAGCGCCTCGCGCAAGGTGCTGATGTGCAGCGGTACTGCGCTGCCCGGGTGGGAGACGGGCGGCGGGTACGTGGTGGTGTTCGACGACGTTACCGCTCTGGTGCAGGCTCAGCGCGATGCGGCCTGGGGCGAGGTGGCGCGGCGTCTGGCGCACGAGATCAAGAATCCGCTGACGCCCATCCAGCTCTCCGCCGAGCGTCTGCGCCAGAAATACCTGGATCGGTTGCCCGCCGAGGAGGCGCGTGCGCTGGATCGCTACACCCACACCATCGTGCAGCAGGTCAAGACCATGAAGGAGATGGTCAACGCCTTCTCCGATTACGCCCGCCCGCCGCAGCTCAAGCTGGCCCCCGAGCACCTCAATGCGCTGGTGAGCGAGGTGCTGGAGCTGTACGTTCACGCCCGCGACAACCTGCGGCTCGACGTGGTACTGGCCGACGATCTTCCGGCGGTGGAGGTGGACGCCGGACGTATCCGTCAGTTGCTGAACAACCTGCTCAAAAACGCCCTGGAGGCCACGGCGGAGGTGGAACAGGCGCAGATCACTGTGACCACGCGCGCCATTGAGGTGCGCAGTACGCGTTTCGTCGAACTGCGCCTGTGCGACAACGGGCCGGGATTCCCCAGCGACATCGCACCGCACGCGTTCGAGCCATACGTCACCAACAAGCCCAAGGGAACCGGCTTGGGGTTGGCGATCGTGAAGAAAATCGTCGAAGAGCACGGTGGTATCATTGGCGTGGAGTCCGCACCGGAGGGCGGGGCTTGCCTCGTCATCAGCCTGCCTGCCGCCGTGCTCGAGATGACCGATGAGGCCGCCGCAGGATGAGCAGACCACACATACTCGTCGTCGACGACGAACCCGATATCCGCCAGCTGCTCAAGGAGATTCTCGACGATGAGGGCTACGAGGTGGAGGTGGCCGACTGCGCGGCCAAGGCGCGCACGGCGCTGCGCGCGCGGCGTCCCGATCTGATCCTGCTCGACATCTGGATGCCGGACCTGGACGGCGTGTCGCTGCTTAAGGAGTGGTCCGAGGAGGACGGCCTGCCGTGTCCGGTCATCATGATGTCGGGACACGGCACCGTGGAGACCGCCGTCGAAGCGACGCGCCTCGGCGCCTTCGACTACATCGAAAAACCGCTCTCCATTGCCAAGCTGCTGCTGACCGTCTCGCGGGCGCTGGAGATCGATCGGCTGCAGCGCGAAAATGCCCAGCTGCGCGAACACGGTCTTACCGCCATCGAACCGGGTGGACGCAGCACGTTGATGCAGCACCTGCGCGAACAGGCCCAGCGCATCGCCGAACACGAGACCTGGGTGCTGCTTACTGGTGAACCGGGCACCGGCAAAGAGACATTGGCGCGCTACATCCATACCCACAGTCCGCGCCGCATGGGTCCGTTCGTGGTGGTGGGCGTCGGTTCCATTGCGCGCGAAAACTCGGCCACCGAGCTGTTCGGCAGCGAAGAAGAGGAGGCGATCCACTACGGGCGGCTGGAGCAGGCCAACGGCGGCACCCTGTTCCTCGATGAGATCGCCGACATGGATCGCGAGACCCAGGCGCGGTTGGTGAGTGCACTGGAGACCCGTTCGTTTCTGCGCGTCGGTGGCAATTCGCCGGTGGACGTCAACGTGCGCATCATCGCCGCCACCCATCGCGATCTCGAACAGGACGTGCGGGTGGGGCACTTTCGCGAGGATCTCTACTACCACCTCAACGTGGTGCCCCTGGAGGTGCCGCCGCTGCGCGAGCACTGCGAGGACGTGTCGGAATTGCTCGCGTTTTACGTCGACTATTTCGTCACCCGCGAAAACCTGCCCTACCGGCGCTTTTCCACTGCCGCGCAGAATCGCTTGCGCAATCACACTTGGCCCGGCAACATCCGCGAGCTGAAGAATCTGGTGCAGCGTTTGCTGATTCTGGGCAGCGGCGAGGAGATCGGCACCGAGGAGGTGAGTGCGGCGCTGGGAACGCAGCCTATCGTCCAGGTGGTGACGGTGCCGGAGGGTGCGTACGTGGATTTCGAGCTACCGCTGCGCGAAGCGCGCGAGCAGTTCGAGCGCGCCTATCTGGAGCATCACTTGCAGCAGGTGGGCGGCAGCATCGCGCAGCTCGCCACGCTGGTGGGCATGGAGCGCACCCACCTGTACCGCAAACTGCGCGGATTGGGGATTAGTACGCGACAGGCTGCGGCAGAGAAGTAAGGCGGCGCGACCGAGCGCAACAATACAAACGTCAAGCGATCTGATCGAATATGAAAATTCTGATTCTCGGCGCCGGTCAGGTCGGCGCGTCGGTCGCCGGCATATTGGCCAGCGAGGCCAACGACATCACCATCGTAGATCAGGATCCGGCGCGGCTGCGTGAGCTGCAAGACCGCCTCGACCTGCGCACCGTCGTCGGTTACGCCTCCCACCCCGAAGTGCTGGAACGCGCCGGTGCCGAGGATGCCGACATCATCCTGGCGGTAACCAACTCCGACGAGACCAACATGGTTGCCTGCCAGATCGCGTACACGCTATTCCATACCCCCACCAAAATTGCGCGCGTGCGCGCCACCGGCTATCTGTCGCGTCCCGGCATTTTCTCCCAGGAGGCGCTGCCGGTGGACGTGCTGATCAGTCCCGAGCAGCTGGTGACCGAGTACGTGCACCGTCTCATCGAACACCCGGGGGCGTTGCAGGTGCTGGAGTTTGCCGACGGGCGCGTGGGGCTGGTGGCGGTGCGCGCCTACTACGGCGGGCCGCTGGTGGGCAATCAGCTCATGGCGCTGCGCGAGCACATGCCGGGCGTGGAGACGCGCGTCGCGGCCATTTTCCGCCACGACAAACCCATCATCCCCGAGGGCGACACCGTCATCGAGGCCGACGACGAGGTTTTTTTCATCGCCGCCAAGCGCGATATCCGCAAGGTGATGGGCGAATTCGGACGACTCGACCGGCCGGTGAAAAGCGTGGTCATCGCCGGAGGCGGCAACATCGGAAAGTCGGTGGCCGAGGCGCTGGAGAACGACTACCAGGTCAAACTCATCGAACGCGGGGCGGCGCGTGCGCGCGAGATCTCCGAAGAACTGGACCGCACCATCGTGCTGCTGGGCGATGCCGCCGACGAGGAGCTGTTGCTCGAAGAGAACATCGACAGTACCGACGTCTTTTGTGCACTCACCAACGAGGACGAGGCCAACATCCTCTCCGCGATGCTGGCCAAACGGCTGGGCGCGCGCAAGGTGATGGCGCTCATCAACCGCACCTCCTACGTGGAGCTGGTGGAGTCGAGCACCATCGACATCGCCATCTCTCCGCAGCAGGCCACCATCAGCGGGCTGCTGACCCATGTGCGTCGCGGTGACGTGGTCGTGGCCCATTCGCTGCGCCGTGGCGTCGCCGAAGCCATCGAGGCGGTGGCCCACGGCGATTCCAAGACCTCCAAGGTGGTGGGGCGCACCATCGAGGATATCGCTTTGCCGCCCGATACCACCATCGGCGCCATCGTGCGCGGCGAACAAGTGCTGATGGCGCACCACGACACGGTGATCGAGGCGGAGGATCACGTCATCCTGTTTCTGGTGGACAAGAAGTACGTGCCGCAGGTGGAGCGCCTGTTTCAGGTGGGCGTGACCTTCATCTGATCGGCTGACGACACCGATGCAGCTGATCGCCGTTCAACGCGTTCTCGGGCTGTTGCTGAGCCTGTTCAGCCTCACCATGCTGCCTCCCGTGGCGATTGGCCTGTGGTACGGCGATGGCGCCGAGGTGGCCTTCGTGCTGGCGTTCGTCACCAGTCTCGGCACCGGACTGGCGCTGTGGCTACCGGCGGCGTCGTTCAGGGCCGACCTGCGGCTGCGCGACGGATTCATCATCGTGGTGATGTTCTGGGTGGTGCTGGGGTTTTTCGGCGCGCTGCCGCTGGCGCTGGCGGAAAATCCCCACATGAGCCTGGCCGATGCGGTGTTCGAATCGCTGTCGGGGCTCACCACCACGGGCGCCACGGTCATCGTCGGCATCGACGAGCTGCCCCACGCCATCCTCTACTATCGCCAGCAGCTGCAGTGGTTGGGCGGGATGGGCATCATCGTGTTGGCAGTGGCGATTCTGCCCATCTTGGGCGTAGGCGGCATGCAGCTCTACCGCGCCGAAACGCCAGGTCCCATGAAAGATAGCAAGCTCACGCCGCGAATCACCGAGACGGCGAAGGCGCTGTGGTTCATCTATCTCGGCTTGACCGTGGTCTGCGCCGCGGCCTATTGGCTGGCGGGGATGACGTCGTTCGACGCCATTGCGCATGCTTTTTCCACCGTAGCCATCGGCGGTTTTTCCACTCACGATCTGAGTATCGGTTATTTCAACAGTGCCACCATCGAGGCGATCGCGGTGGTGTTCATGCTGCTGGCGGGCATGAATTTCTCGCTCCATTTTCTGGCCTGGCGCAATCTCAGCGTGCGGCCGTACTGGAGCGATCCCGAGGTGCGCGCCTACCTCACCATCATCGGCGTGCTGGCGGGGGTGACTACGCTGTATCTGATCTATGCGGGCACGTTCAGCAGCTTCGGCAGTGCGCTGCACCACGGCATCTTTCAGGCGGTCTCCATCGGCACCACCACGGGATTCACCACGGCGGAGTACTACGCGTGGCCGGGGTTCCTGCCGGTGATGCTGATTTTCGCCAGCTTCATCGGCGGCTGCGCGGGGTCCACCGGCGGCGGCATGAAGGTGATTCGCTGGCTGCTGATCTACCACCAGGGCAAGCGGGAGATCAAACGCCTGATCCATCCCAACGCCCAGATCCCGGTCAAGGTGGGCAGCAAGGCGTTGGGCGAACAGGTGATCAGCTCGGTGTGGGGGTTTTTCTCGCTCTACGTTGTGACGTTCAGCATCATGATGCTGTTGCTGATGGCTACCGGGCTGGATCAGGTGACGGCGTTTTCCGCCGTCGCCGCGTGTCTCAACAATCTCGGGCCCGGATTGGGAGATGTGGGTGCCAACTACGCAGGGCTAAGCGATCTGGCCAAATGGATCCTGGTCTTTGCCATGATGCTGGGGCGCCTGGAGATCTTCACCCTGCTGGTTCTGTTCACGCCCAGCTTCTGGCGGCGCTGACCGTGGCGGACGACATCGGCGAATTGCAGCGCAAGTGGGATGCGCGGTATCGCGATTCCGATGCGGCCGGTTCTGAACCCTGTTATGTCCTGACGGCCTTCCAGCATCTGTTGCCGGGGCAGGGGCGGGCGCTGGATGTGGCTTGCGGTCTGGGCGGCAACGCCCTGTTTCTGGCACAGCGTGGATTGTCCACCGAGGGGTGGGACATTTCGTCGGTGGCGATCGGAAAGCTGGCGGCGGAGGCACAACGCCGTCGCCTGCCCGTCGCGGCTCACGTGCGCGACGCGTGTGCGCAGCCACCCTCCGCGGCTGCCTATGACGTCATCGTCGTCTCCCGGTTTCTCGAGCGCAGCCTGGCGCCGCATCTGGTCGAGGCGCTACGGCCAGGTGGGCTGCTGTTCTACCAGACGTTCACTGCAGCGCGGGTGGACGATACCGGGCCCGCGGCGGGCCCCTACCGTCTTGCCGACAACGAACTGCGTGAACTCTTCGCCGCTCTGCGGCTGCGCGCCTACCGGGAAGAGGCACTGGTGGGAGACGTAACCGCGGGATGGCGCAACGAGGCGCTACTGGTGGGACAGAAATTGCCCTAGCGGCACGTCATTCGTCGAGATCGCCGGAGTAGTCGGTGGCGAGCACGGCGCGGGCGTGCTCGGCGTCGTTCTCGGACACCTGCAACTTGATCCCGCCCACGGCGATGGCGTAAAGCCAGTCGGTTTGCACCAGGTGCTCGTCGGCAAGGCGGGCGTCGATGCCTTCGGCACGTAGCCTTCCGAGGGCGATGTGGGCGTCGGGCATGGTGTCGAAGGTGGCGATGGTAATCATGTCTGGAGCTCGGCTCGTGCACCCGTCGGAAGCGCCCTATTGAGACGATACGCCGGGGTGCCACTACAATTACCCTCATCTTAACCGATCGCAGGATCTACCACCGATGTCAGAACTGAAACACCTTTCGCCACAGGACGCCCATCACGTGCTGGAGGAGAACCCGCGTGCGGTGCTTGTCGACATCCGCTCGACGATGGAGTTTCTCTTCGTCGGCCACCCCAAGGGGGCGATACACATCCCCTGGATGGACGAACCGGATTGGACTATCAACCCGCATTTCGTGACCCGTGTCCGGGAGTTGATGTTGGGCGGGACGCTGGAGAGCGACGCGGGCGCCGCGCCGGTAATCCTGATTTGTCGCAGTGGGAAACGCTCGGTAGAGGCGGGAAAAAAGCTTGTCGAGTCGGGGTTTACGGAAGTCTACAACGTACTGGAGGGGTTCGAGGGAGATCTGGACGAGCAGCATCACCGCAGCACCCTGGGCGGTTGGCGGTTCCGCAAACTGCCGTGGGAACAGTGTTGATAACGGCGGTCGTTTAAGTTTGAAGTCGTCGTGCCGACACTAGGAAACAGTGCCGATAGGTTCTCGTCGCTGCTGGAGCGCGTGAAATATCGGATACAACAATAAAATTCGCGTCGAGCACGATCCGGCAGGCGGAGACCCGCTCGGCACAATGTTGGCAGTGAGGCCCTGATTATGAGCAACAGACTCGGTAGCCGGTCGTTGGCGGCGTTGTTTGTCGCTGCGGTCGTGGGTGGTGTGGCCGCAGCGCTTGGCAGTGGCATTGGTGGCGGTTCGGTCGGTTTGGCGGAGACGGTGGGCATCGTCTCGGCGTTGGGCGCGTTTGCGGTGGCCTATTTCATGGTAATCGCCCCGTTACAGAGGGGCGTTGCCCACATCCAGAGCTTGGTGGACGCCGGTGGCAACGCGGCCGCACAACCGGATGCGCCGAGGTCTGCGGTGGCAGCTGAGTTGATCGATAAGGTGAATGCCTACCTGTCGAACCGCTGCCAGCTTGCGGGTCAGATGGCGGAGGTCGGCGGCGGCATGGCGACTGCGGCGGCTGAGGTGTCCTACGCTTCCGATCAGCTGAAAAAGAGAGTGCAGTCGCAGGTCGCGCACATCAACGAAATCGTCAACGCCGCCGGTATCATCTCCAGTACCGTGCAAGCGGCTATGGAGAGTTCGGCGGTGTCTGTGGAAACGGCGCAGAAGACCCGCCAAGCCAGTTATTCGGGCCAGGAGTTTATCCAGGAAGCGACGCAGAAGATGGACCAGATGCGCGTCCGCGTCGAGGAAGCGGTCGCACTGATGTCGAATCTGGAAACGCGCGCCAATCAGATCAAGCAGATCACCGGGGTCATCAACGATATCGCCGACCAGACCAATCTGCTGGCGCTGAATGCCGCCATCGAAGCGGCCCGTGCCGGTGACCAGGGCCGTGGGTTTGCGGTGGTGGCCGACGAGGTGCGCAACCTCGCCAAACGCACCACCGCCGCGACCACCGAGATCGGGCAGATGGTCCAAGAGATCAACGAAGAGACCGGTAGGGTGGCGGGCACCATGAGCAATCTGGTCAATGCCGTTGCCGAGAACAGCGAACAAACGACCAAGGTGGACCGGCAGTTTGACGAGGTGTTGGAGCACGCGCGCGAGGTGGAGCGGCAGATTCGCGAAGTGGCTGAGGGCAGCGAACAGAACCACCAGCACTTGCAGCAGATCTCCGAATCGATCCAGTCGGTCTCGGGTCATCTCTCGGATACCGCTGCGGAGGTGGAGTCGGTCTCCGAGCAGGCGCTGCACCTGTCGGACCGTGCGGAGACCCTGTTCGAGCTGCTGGGCGAGACCGATTTGAGTGGATTGCACGAGCAGGTGCGGGCTGTTGCCCAACGCTCCGCGGCGCAGATCGGTGCGCGCTTTGAACAGGCGGTGAAGGATGGGCGTTTGAGCATGGAGGATCTGTTCGACCGTAAATACCAGCCGATTCCCGGTACCGATCCGCAGAAGTTTTCCACGCGCTTCGACGGTTTTACCGACGAGATACTGCCAGCGATTCAGGAGCCGATTCTTACCGAGTGTCCCGGCGTGGCGTTTGCCGCAACGGTGGACAACAATGGCTATCTGCCGACCCACAACAAAAAGTTTTCCCAGCCGCTGAGCGGGGACTACCAGAAGGACCTGGTCAACAGCCGCACCAAGCGCCTGTTCAATGACCGTACCGGGGTACGCTGCGGCAGCCACACCAAGCCGTTCCTGCTGCAGACCTACAAGCGCGATACCGGCGAGATCATGCACGACCTGTCGGTCCCGATCTTCGTCAACGGCCGCCATTGGGGAGGGTTCCGCATCGGCTACGTCTCCCGCTAGCCGACCCTTCCGCGTGAGCCGGCCCTTGGTCGGGGCCGGCTTCCTGGTATAATCCGCCACCCTCTCGTTTGGTGGTACCTCTTCGTGATCGAAAATCTGCGCAATATCGCCATCATCGCCCATGTCGATCATGGCAAAACCACGCTGGTGGATCAGCTGCTCAAGCAGTCCGGAACCCTCGGTGAGCGGGTCGGTACGCTGGAGCGGGTGATGGATTCCAACGACCTGGAGCGCGAGCGCGGCATCACGATTCTTTCCAAGAACACCGCGGTGCGCTGGCGCGACTACCGCATCAATATCGTCGATACCCCCGGGCACGCCGATTTCGGCGGCGAGGTGGAGCGCGTGCTCTCTATGGTGGATTCGGTGTTGCTGCTGGTGGACGCCGTCGACGGACCCATGCCGCAGACGCGTTTCGTGACCCAGAAGGCATTCAGCCTCGGTCTCAAACCTATCGTGGTCATCAACAAGATCGATCGCCCCGGGGCGCGCCCCGAGTGGGTGCTCAACGAGACGTTCGACCTGTTCGACCGACTGGGCGCCACCGACGAACAGCTCGATTTTCCGGTGGTCTACTGTTCCGCGCTGCACGGGTATGCCGCGCGCGAAGCCGATGCGCGCGACGGCGATATGACGCCACTGTTTGAGACCATTGTAGGCAAGGTCCCGCCACCCGATGTGGACCTGGCCGGGCCGTTTCAGCTCCAGGTGAGTTCGCTGGACTACAACAGCTACGTAGGGGTTATTGGCATCGGGCGGATCAAGCGCGGCGCAGTGCGGCGCAACCAGCCGCTGATACTTGTCGACCGTTTCGGCGAACGGCGCAACGCGCGCCTGTTGCAGATCTTCGGGTTTTTAGGCCTGGAGCGGGTTGAGGTGCAGGAGGCGCGGGCGGGTGACATCGTCGCATTCACCGGCATCGACGGCCTGCAGATCTCTGACACGCTGTGCGATCCGGATCAGGTGGAGGCGCTTCCCGCGCTGACGGTGGACGAACCGACGGTGACCATGACGTTCCAGGTCAACACCTCGCCGTTTGCCGGGCGCGAGGGCAAATACCTCACCAGCCGTCAGCTGCTCTCGCGCCTCAATCGCGAGCTGGAGCACAACGTTGCGCTGCGCGTGGTTGAAACGGATGATCCCGACCGCTTCCAGGTCTCGGGGCGAGGCGAGCTGCACCTGGCCATTCTCATCGAAAACATGCGCCGCGAGGGGTACGAGCTGGCGGTATCGCGTCCCGAGGTGATCATCAAGGAGATCGACGGGGAGCGCTGCGAACCGTACGAGACACTCACCGTGGACGTGCCGGAGAACTACCAGGGCGCCGTCATGGAGCGGCTCGGCGAGCGTTACGGCGAGCTGCAGGACATGCGTTTGGACGGCAAGGGCCGGGTGCGGCTCGATTACGTGATTCCATCGCGCGGTTTGATCGGGTTTCAGACCGAGTTCCTCACCGCTACCAGCGGTACCGGACTGATCTACCACAGTTTCGACCACTACGGACCCGTGAAGCGGGGACGTATCGGCGCCCGCAACAACGGCGTACTGATCTCCAACGCCGCCGGCAAAGCGCTGGCCTACGCGCTGTTCAACCTGCAGGAGCGGGGGCGGCTCTTCGTCGGGCATGGGGATGAGGTCTACGAGGGGATGGTGATCGGGATCCACTCGCGCGACAACGATCTGGTCGTCAACCCGATGAAAGCCAAGCAACTGACCAATATCCGCGCGGCGGGTAGCGATGAGAATATCCTGCTGACGCCGCCCATCCGCATGACGCTGGAGCAGGCCTTGGAGTTCATCGGCGACGACGAGCTCGTGGAGGTGACGCCGGGTAACGTCCGGGTGCGTAAGAAACAGCTCAAGGAGCAGGACCGCAAGCGCGCCGCCAGGGCCGCGGAGGTTTGACCGGCGTGTTTCCCGTACCCATTAAAAAACCCCGGCCGCGATGGCCGGGGTTAAGGTCGCCGTGCTTAGCTGACAGGGGATGGATCTCCGTCCGTGGAGCATTGTGTTCCTAATGACCGCCCGAAAAGACTTCCTGTCTTCCCGAAACGGTGAGTCAAGATTGGCACAGTCGGAGAAGGGTTACACTGGGGGAATGGCGAAAGGAGTCCGGCGCCTTCGGCGTAATCTTTTGTAGGAATTTTCTTACAGGATACGCATCACCGGGATTGGGGGCAGTATCGTTGATCGGTTTGTTGCAACGAGTTGATCACGCACGGGTCACGGTCGCGGGTCGGGTGATCGGTGAGATCGATCGCGGGCTGCTGGTCTTGATCGGCGTGGAGCGGCACGACACCGAGGCGACCGCCACTCGGCTGGTTGAGCGCCTGATGGGGTATCGGGTGTTTGCAGATGCTGAGGGCAGGATGAATCGCAGCGTGCGCGATGTCGGTGGGGGGGTGCTGCTGGTGCCTCAGTTCACACTGCCTGCCGACACCGCCAAGGGTATGCGTCCCAGTTTCACGCCAGCGGCGCCGCCCGATGAGGGGGAGCGGCTGTTTGCCGCCGTGGTCGATCTGGCGCGGCGTTCATACGTTCCTGTGGCCGCAGGGAGCTTTGGTGCGGATATGAAGGTGGCGCTGGTCAACGATGGACCGGTGACCTTCTGGCTTCGGGTGGCACCCTCTGACGTCAATTGAGTGTCGGCATCGTCGTTTGGCGGGGGATCACCGGCAGGAGAGCGGGACTACTCCGGGGATTTTCCCTGGTTGTTACGCTGGTTGTCCGGCAACAGTGGGTCGTCATCGTCCATGAGAATACGGTTGGCCGGGCCCTCCAAGTCGTCGTATTGCCCGGTTTTCGCCGCCCAGATCAGAAAGCCGAAGATGCCGAGCCCGGCGATCAGCATTGCGGGTATCAGCCAGTAGATTACCTCCACGTCGTTTACTCCTCTTCTTGCAGTGTGCTCTCAACGAGCATCCGCTGTCCGCGAAACAGCGTGCGGATACGCGCTGCGTTGCCGATGACCAGCAGCGAGCTGATGGGCATGGCGACTGCGGCGACCAGCGGCGTCACCTGTGCGGTCATGGCCAGCGGAATCAGGATCAGATTGTAGGCCAGTGACAGGCCGATGTTTTGGCGAATGGTGCGCAGGGTGCGCTTTGCCAGCGCCTGCGCCAGGGTGATCTGCTCCAGGCGGTTGCCCATCAGTACGATGTCAGCGCTGTCGGCGGACACATCGGTGCCAGAGGCGAGCGCGATACCCACGTCGGCGCTGACCAGCGCCGGCGCGTCGTTGATGCCGTCGCCCACCATGGCGACCCGGGATCCGTTGCGGCGCAGTTCGGTGATGCGCTGCGCTTTGTCTTCCGGCAATACCTGGGCGACTACGTCGAGGCCGCCCAACTGGTGGGCGATGGCCTCGGCCACGGGGCGGCGGTCACCGGTGAGCAGAGAGACGGCGAGGCCTTGGGCACGCAGCGCGCCTATCACACTGGGCGCTTCCGGCCG
>JBNKCG010000046.1:0-24221 GCA_050287605.1 Gammaproteobacteria bacterium
GCCAGCGATGCCCCCAGCGCCAGCAAAATGCCGACGATGCCACCCAGCGATGCGAGCACCACCGCTTCCACCAGGAACTGCAGCAGCACGTCGCGCTCCAACGCGCCGATGGCCAGGCGGATACCGATTTCGCGCGTGCGCTCGGTCACCGACACCAACATGATGTTCATGATGCCGATGCCGCCCACCAGTAGGCTCACTGCCGCCACCGCGCCCAGCAACATGGTGAGCACCTGCGTGGTGCCGGCCAGCGTGCGGGCGATCTCCTGCATGTCCATGACGCTGAAATCATCCTCTTCACGGGTCCCGATGTGGCGCCGCTCGCGCATCAGCCGTTCCAGATCCTGCTTCACCTTGTCGGTGGAAAACCCGTCGCGCGCCGAAACCTGGATGAAGTTGATGTCCTGATTGCCGGCAATTCTGCGCCAGAAAGTGCGCAGCGGCACCACCACCAGGTCGTCCTGATCATGCCCCAGGGTGGACTGCCCCTTGGAAGCCAGTACGCCGATCACCTGGCAAGCAATCTTCTTCAGGCGGATCTTGCTGCCCAGCGGGTTCTGGTGCCCGAACAATTCGCGCACCACCGTGGCACCCAGTACGCAGACCGCTTTGCCGGACCGCAATTCAGCATCGTTGAAAATACGCCCGGCGGTAAGTTTCCAATCGCGCACGGTGAAGTACTGGTCGTCCGAACCCGTGATGCTGGTTGACCAATTGGCGTTGCCGAACACCGCCGTCATGCTCTGCGTCGCCGAGGGCGCCACCGCCGCTACCGAGGGGATATCGCGTGCGATGGCGGTGACGTCGGCGGTGTCGAAGGGTTTCGCCGGCATGCGCTGACCGGGGCCGACACGCTGACCGGTGCGCACGAACAACAGGTTGCTGCCCAGGCTGGCAATCTGCGAGGTCACCTGCGCGGTGGCCCCCTTGCCCAGATTGACCATGGTGATCACCGCCGCCACCCCGATAACGATACCGAGAATGGTGAGCGTGGAGCGCATCAGGTTGCGGCGGATGGCGCGCAGCGCGAGCAGCAGGGCGTTCCAAACCATGACGCTATCTCCCGATCCCCTGGTGCGCGGCATCGTCCACCGTCAACCCGTCCAGGAAGTGCACCGTACGGTGGGCGTAGGCGGCCATCTCGGCCTCGTGGGTCACCATCACCACGGTCAGGCCCAGGCTGCGGTTGAAGCCGGTGAGCAGTTCCATGACCTCGTGGCTGCGCGCGGTGTCGAGGTTGCCGGTGGGCTCGTCGGCGAGCAGCAGCGCGGGTTCGGTGACGATGGCCCGCGCGATGGCCACGCGCTGCTGCTGTCCACCCGACAACTCGTTGGGCAGATGCGTCTCCCAGCCCTGCAACCCCACCGCGGCCAGCGCCTGGCGTGCCCGCGCGCGGCGTTCGGCCACCGCCATGCCGCGGTAGAGCAGCGGCAGCTCCACGTTCTCCAGGGCGGTGGTGCGCGCCAGCAGGTTAAAACCCTGAAATACGAAACCCAGGTAATGGCGGCGCAGCAGCGCGCGCTGGTCGGACGAGAGCCCGCCCACCGGGACGCCGCGAAAGCGGTAATCGCCCTCGGAGGGCGTGTCGAGGCAGCCGAGGATGTTCATGCAGGTGGACTTGCCCGACCCGCTGGGCCCCATCATGGCGACGAAGTCCCCAGCGGCGATGCGCAGGTCGATGCCGCGCAACGCCTTCATGGCGGCGTGGCCGCTGCCGTAGATCCTGGTGATGCCGCTCAACTCGATGATAGGCGGCACCTCCGGTTTGCCGGCGGCGGTGGTCATTGCTTGAGCACCACCGCGTCCACCAACACCTGCGCGCCGAGTTCGAGGTCACCCGACACCACCTCAGTGAAACGTCCATCGGTCGCGCCGGTCTTCACCGTCACCGCCTGCGGCTGCCCGTTGCGTAGCAGCCACACCCGCGCGCCGCCTTTGGCCTCGCCGCTGTCGCGGTTGTTGGTGCGGTGGGGCGGGCGGAAGAACAGGCGCCCCAGCAACCCACCGCCGCGGTTACCCTGGCTCGCGCTGCTGGGCGGCGCGAAGCGCAGCGCCGCGTTGGGCACCAGCAGCACACCGCGGCGCTCGTCCACCACCACCTCGGCCGTGGCCGTCATCCCCGGACGCAGCAGCATGGCGGAGTTGTCCACCGTCAGCACGGTCTCGTAGCTGACCACACCCTCCACGGTCTGCGGTGCGAAGCGCACCTGGGTGATCTGCGCCGGGAAGGTGTGATCGGGGTAGGCGTCGACGGTGAAGGTGGCGCGCTGTCCCTCCTTGATCTGCCCCACGTCGGCCTCGTCCACCGCCACGTGCAGCTCCATCTGCGCGAGGTTTTCCGCCAGTGTGAACAGCACCGGGGTCTGCAGCGAGGCGGCCACGGTCTGCCCCGGTTCGATCTGACGCTTGAGCACGATGCCGTCGATGGGCGAGTGGATCTGCGCCTTGTCGAGCTGAGTGCGGTCGACGTCGAGTTGTGCCTGGGCCTGCACCACCTGCGCCTGGGCAACGGCATAGGCCGCCTCGGCGCGCTCGGAGGCGGCGTTGGCCGTATCGCGATCCTCCTGCGAGTTGAGCCCCTTTTGGCCCAACTCGCGGGCGCGCTTCAGTTTGTCGCCGGTTTCGGTCACTGTGGCCTGGGCGTCGGCGACACGCGCCTGCGCCAACACCAGCGCCGCCTGGGACTGGCGGAACTTGGCGCTTAGCTGATCGGTGTCGAGAGTCGCCAGGACGTCGCCCACCTTGACCCGGTCATTGAAATCCGCCGCCACACTGGCCACGGTGCCGGAGATTTCGGTACCCACATCCACCTGGTTGACCGGCTGCAGATCACCCGTGGCGGTGACCGTGACGGTGAGGTCACCGCGCTGGGCGGCGGCGGTCTCGTAGCGCACGTTGGTGCCGCTGCCGGAGAGCAGGTAGGCCGCAATGCCCGCCGCAAACAGCAGCGCCACCGCGATCCACAAAACCATTCGCCAGCGGCGGCGCTTTTGGCTGGGCGCGTTGAGGCCGAGGGTCTGCGCGATGTCGTCGCTGGGAAGTTCGGTGGTCGTGGTCATGGCAGTTCCAGCCCGTGGGGTGCGAAGGTGTGTGAGGGTTCAACGGCCGGTTGGTTCCCCGCAGGGATCAATCCGTTTCGGTTCCCGGCAGAACGATCTCGACGCACAGGCCGCCGGTAGCGCGGTTGCGGGCGACGATGGTGCCGCCGTGCGCCTCGATGGCGCGTTTGGCGATGGCCAGTCCGAGCCCGTAACCGGCCGGTCGCGACACCTCGCCGGCGGCTCGGAAGAAAGGTTCGAAGAGCGCGCCCAACTCATTGTCGGCGACACCCGGGCCACAGTCGCAGACGGTCACGCAGATACGCGGCGCGGAGTCCGTCAACGTGACCGTCACCGCGGTATCGGGCGCGGTGTAGCGCACGGCGTTGCGCAGCACGTTCTCGAAGGCGCGCCGCAGCAGTTCCGCCTGGCCGCGCACAGCGCCCCCAACACCGCCCTCCAGGTTGACGCGGCGTCCGCTCGCTTCGGCTTCGAAACGCGCATCCTCCACCACCTCGTCGAGCAGTTCGGTAAGATCGAGATAGGCCGCCTCGCCCTGATTCACGCCCGCCTCCAGGCGCGACAGAGTGAGCACCTGGCCCACCAGTTCGTCCAGCCGCTCCGCTTCGCGTTCGATGCGTTCCAGCGCCGGCCCCTGACGCTCCGGCTGCTGCTGGGCCAACCCCACCGCCACGCGCAGGCGCGCCAGCGGTGAACGCAATTCGTGGGAGACGTCATGGAGCAGTCGCTTCTGTGCATCCACCAGGTTCTGCAGCCGCCCCGCCATATGGTCGAAGTCGACCCCCAGATCGGTGATCTCGTCACGGCGGCGCCCCATCGCCGGCATCACCCGGGTATCGAGCTCGCCGCCGGCCAGTCGGCGGCTGGCGTTGCTCAGATGGCGCAGCGGACGGCTGAGATACCAGGCGAGCACGGCGCTGAACAGTAGGCTGGCCGCCAATCCGGCGCCGAGGCGGATCGCCAACTCCACCTGATGCGAGACGTGGGGAGGGCGACCCCCGCTGAACTGGGCCGGAACGAAGAGCAGGTAGCGCTCGCCCTGGGGCGTGGTCACCGCGCGGACGGCGCTGCTGGAGCCGCCGTCGGCGAGCGCCGCGCGCGCGTGATCCAGCGCAAGCGCGGGTACCAGGCGCCCGAACAGATCCACGCCCGCCGCGTCGACGACCAGCAGCGGCAGTCGCCGGCGCTTGGGCAACTCGCGATCCAGCGCCTGCAGCGCATCCCGCCCGCCGTTTGCCAACACCGCCGCGGTGGTGGCCAGCACGATGGCCACGCGCGGTCCTTCCGCCAGTTCGTCGGTATCGGCCAAGCGCGCCTGACTGTAGACGTAGAAGGCGGTACCGACGACGCCGGCGGTGACCAGCATGGTCAACCAGAACCCGAAAAAGATCTTCCAGAACAACCGGCCCACGACGCTAACCTCGAAGCAGTTGGTAGCCGAGACCGCGCACGGTCTGGATGGGGGAGCGCCCGTCGGGCAGGTCGCCCAACTTGCGGCGCAGGTTGCTGACGTGCATGTCGAGGCTGCGGTCGTAGCGCTCCAGCGGACGGCCGAGGGCCAGTTCCGAGAGTTCGCTCTTGCTTACCGTACGCCCCGCGTTGCGCACCAGCGCTTCGAGCACGTTGTACTCGGTACTGGTGAGCTCCAGCGGCTCGCCCTGCCAGCTGGCAGCGCGTTCGCCGGGGCGCAGCGTGACGCCGCCTGCGGACAGATCATGGGACGCCGCTTCGCCCTGGGTGGCGGAGTGGCTCCCGGCGCGGCGTAGCACTGCCCGCAGCCGCGCCACCAATTCGCGCGGATTGCAGGGCTTGGGCAGGTAATCGTCGGCCCCCAGCTCGAGCCCGACGATACGATCGATATCGTCGCCCTTGGCGGTGAGCATGATGACCGGCACACGGCTGGCGGTGCGAATCTCGCGCAACGCATCGATCCCGTTCACGAGCGGCAGCATCACGTCGAGCACCACCGCGTCGAAACGGCCGCTCACTGCTTCACGCGCGCCCTGCTCGCCATCGTGCACAGACGCAACGTCGAATCCTTCGGGCGCCAGATACTCGGCCAGCATCCCGCACAATTCGATATCGTCATCCACCAGCAAGATTCGATTCATTGACTATCCGCTCACCTGAGCTGGGTCGACCGGGCGCGGCAGACACCGCTGCGATGGGCGTATGGTGCCATAGGGCAATGCGGTGCACCGGCCTCTTTACCTGCTTTTACACAGCTTTACACAACGTTAACCCACCTTTGCGATGGCTTTGCGCATACTGCTCACCACATACCGCGGAAAGGGTAAGCGCCTTTGCGCGGCAGGCGGAGAAACACGAACCAAGGAGTGAAACATGAACCAACGCAGACCCCTGATCACCACCCTGATCGCTGCAGCCCTGACAGCCACCACCGCGGTCGGTATCGCCCATGCCGGTAGCTACGGCCAACGTGACCCTGGTGTCGCGATCGGATACACCAAGACCCACTACGGCGATCGTCACGACTGGCGCGGCGAGCGTGGACTGCGCGGTTTGAACCTGACCCAGGAGCAGCGCGATCAGATCTTCGAGATCACCTACGCACAGCAGCCCGCTCTGCGCGATTTGCGCAAGCAATTGCGCGCCGGCCGCCAGGCACTAGGCGAAGCCGCCACCGCCAAGGTCTTCGACAAGGAGAAGGTGCAGGCGCTGGCCGACGAGCAGGCCAAGCGGGAGGCGCAGATGATCGTGATGCGCACCGAAACGCGCAACAAGATTTACCAGTTGCTGACCGACGAGCAGCGCGAGCAGCTCACGCAGCGCCCCGCGCGTCGCGGACCGCGTCTGTAAACGCACGGTGGGACCGGTGCACTGCACGGCGCTCCCACCCCCCCACGTGTCAACCGAAACAACGACAACCCCAGAAAGGCTCTCACCATGAAACTGCTCAACGCCAAAGACAGTTACGGTGCAATTTCGCGCATCAATCACTGGCTGGGCGCAGCGATCATCATCGCGCTGCTGGCCATCGGCCTCTATTTCCACGAAATGCCGCGCGGCGAGGAAAAAATGTTCTGGCTACGCCTGCACGTCTCCATCGGCGTGTTGTCGGCGCTTTATCTCACCTTCCGCATCGCGTGGAGCATGCTGACACCCACTCCCGAACCGGTGCCGCAACCAGCGCTGCTGCAGTGGGGAACACGCGCCATTCACGTGGTGCTTTTGATCGCACTCGCGGCGCTGTTGATCACCGGACCGCTGATGCCGTGGAGCGGCGGGCACGAAGTCTCGGTGTTCAATTGGTTCACCCTGCCGAACCCGTTGCCGAAGATGGAGACACTGCATTCGGTGACGGAAAAGATCCACATCGTCGCGTCGCGCATCGTGCTGTTCGGCGTGATTCTGCACGTGGCGGGTGCAGTGAAACACCTGCTCTGGGATCGCGACGGCAGTTGGCGGCGCATGGTGGGATTGCCCGCGCCGGCCACCGAGCAAGGTTCGTAAGCGTGGTTGACGGCGAACCCGTTCGCGGCGCACACCAACCCGTTGGATTCGATCCAACGCGCCGCGGGCGGGCTCGCCCCTACACCTCTTTGTAGATCTCGCCGCCCTGGGCGCGGAACTGTTGAGCCTTCTCCTGCATGCCCTCCTGCAGCGCCTGTTCCGCGTCCACGCCGTGTTCGCGCGCGTAGTCGCGCACGTCCTGGGTGATCTTCATGGAACAGAAGGCCGGCCCGCACATGGAGCAGAAGTGCGCCACCTTGTGCGCCTCTTTGGGCAGGGTCTCGTCGTGGAACTCGCGGGCGCGGTCGGGATCGAGGGCGAGGTTGAACTGATCCTCCCAGCGGAACTCGAAACGCGCCTTGGACAGCGCGTTGTCGCGCAGCTGCGCGCCGGGATGGCCTTTGGCGAGATCGGCGGCGTGGGCGGCGATCTTGTAGGTGACGATGCCGTCGCGCACGTCCTGCTTGTTGGGCAGGCCCAGGTGTTCCTTGGGGGTGACGTAGCAGAGCATGGCGGTGCCATACCAGCCGATTTGCGCCGCACCGATGGCCGAGGTGATGTGGTCGTAGGCGGGGGCGATGTCGGTGACCAGCGGGCCGAGGGTATAGAAGGGTGCCTCGTAGCAGTCGGCCAGCTCGCGCTCCATGTTCTCCTTGATGAGCTGCATGGGCACATGGCCGGGACCTTCGATCATCACCTGCACGTCGTGCTCCCAGGCGATCTTGGTGAGCTCGCCCAGGGTACGCAGCTCGCCGAACTGGGCAGCGTCGTTGGCATCGGCCAGGCAGCCGGGGCGCAAACCGTCGCCCAACGAGAACGAGACGTCGTAGGCCTTCATGATTTCGCAGATTTCCGCGAAATGGGTGTAGAGGAAGCTCTCTTGATGATGCGCAAGACACCACTTGGCGAGGATGGAGCCGCCGCGCGAGACGATGCCGGTGAGCCGGTTGGCGGTGAGCGGCACGTAGGCCAGGCGCACGCCCGCGTGGATGGTGAAGTAGTCCACGCCCTGCTCGGCCTGTTCGATCAACGTGTCGCGCATGATCTCCCAGGTGAGTTCTTCGGGCTTGCCGTCCACCTTCTCCAGCGCCTGGTAGATGGGCACGGTGCCGATGGGCATAGGGGCGTTGCGCAGAATCCATTCGCGCGTCTCGTGAATGTTCTTGCCGGTGGAGAGGTCCATCAGCGTATCGCCGCCCCAGCGCGCCGACCACACCATCTTCTCCACCTCCTCGGCGATGGAGGAGGTGACGGCGGAGTTGCCGATGTTGGTGTTGATCTTGGTGATGAAGTTGCGGCCGATGATCATCGGCTCCAGCTCGGGGTGGTTGATGTTGGCCGGGATGATGGCGCGGCCGCGGGCCACTTCGTCGCGCACGAATTCGGGGGTGATGGCCTCGGGCAGGTTGGCGCCGAAGGACTGTCCCGGATGCTGACGCAACAGCGTCTGATAGCGCGGATCGCGACGCAATTCGTCGAGGCGCTGATTCTCGCGGATGGCGACGAACTCCATCTCCGGGGTGATCACGCCCTGGCGCGCATAGTGCATCTGGGTGATGTTGGCGCCGGCCTTGGCGCGGCGCGGGCGGTGGATGTGCTCGAAGCGCAGATTTGCCAGCGCCGGGTCGTCCTGGCGCGCACGACCGTACTCGGAGGTGGGACCACCGAGTTGCTCGGTGTCACCGCGTGCCTCGATCCACGGCGCACGCAGATCGGCCAGCCCCTGGAGCAGATCGATCTTCGCGGCGGGATCGGTGTACGGACCCGAGGTGTCGTAAAGGTAGAGAGGCGGGTTCTCCTCCACGCCGTCGGCGGCATGGGTGGGGGTCAGGGTCACCTCGCGCATGGGCACGCGCAGATCGGGGCGCGAACCGGTGACGTAGATCTTGCGCGAACTGGGGAACGGCCGGGTGACCTCTTCGGACAGGCGGGCCGTTTGATCGACGAAATCCTGGGGGATAGCACTCATGACTCTTCCTCTCGCTACAGCGGGCGGCGGGGGTGCGCGGGGTGGCGTGGGCAGGAAAGCGAGGAGGCTCCATCACGAGAGCTTCCCTACGCCGGTTCACGCGCGCGGCACAGGCCATCGCACGCTAGCCGGATCAGGTTCCAAGGGTCTTTCTCAGCTCCGCCGTTCGAGCGCAGCACCCCCAGCTCGGCGTCTCGCGCTCGTCGGCACAGCGAAATTGGAGCTATGCGGTCGGGATCGCGAAACAGTGAGACCGTAGCCCAAGGCACAGACCAATGCAAGGCCGGAATCCATCGTGCCATCGGCCATCGGCCACGGCGTCGCGCGGCCCTCGCCGCACGCGCGTGGCAGCTTGTCATGGCGGGGCAAACTCCTTACCCTTTGAACGCCGTCGCGCATTCATATTAGAATCCACTAATATTCTGAAGGTTGCCCACACATGACCGACACCAGCCTGGCACAAGCCCGCAACAACATGATCGAGCAGCAGATCCGTCCCTGGGAGGTTCTGAACGACGCGGTACTGCGCCTCATGAGGGAGCTGCCGCGCGAAGATTTCGTTCCGGCGGCATATCGCAAGCTGGCCTACGCGGACACCAGTATCCCGCTGGGACACGGCGAAGTGATGATGCCGCCGCGCGTCGAGGCGCATTTCCTCCAGGCGCTGGCCCTACAGCCGAGCGATCGGGTGCTGGAAGTGGGCACCGGCAGCGGCTACCTCACCGCCTGCCTCGCCGCCCAGGCCGGCCACGTCTTCAGCGTCGACCTGCGCGCCGAGTTCACCACCGCTGCCGCCGCCAAGCTGCGCGACGCCGGCATCAGCAACGTCACCCTGGAGACCGGCGATGCGGCCAACGGCTGGGCCGCCCAAGCCCCTTACGATGCCATCGCCGTCACCGGGGCGCTGCGCCTGCTGCCCGAAGAGTTCAGGCAGCAGCTCAAGCCCGGCGGGCGCCTGGTCGCCATCGTCGGTGCTGCGCCGGTGCGCCAGATGCTGGTCGTCACCCGCAGCGGCGAAAACGCTTGGTCCACCGAGGTCCTGTTCGAAACCGACATGCCCGAATTGGTCAACGCCCCGCAGCCGCCGTCGTTCGTGTTCTAGACTCTGTCAGCGGCACCAAGAACCCCGGCGTTGCGTCGACATAAACCCAACCGCACCCCCGCAACAAGGAAGCCAACATGCGCAAGCCACTGTTTCGACTGCTGACGGTATCGGTTGCCGTCCTGCCCCTCAACGTCCTGGGCGCCGACCTGGTCGAGCTCTACGGGCTGGCAAAGAAGAGCGATCCGCAGTTGCGCAGCGCCCAGGCCGGGTACGAGGCGACACGCGAAGGCGCAGCACAGGCCCGCGCCCTGCTCTACCCCAATATCAACCTCTCGGCGAACACCACCAAATACGACACGGAAACCGATCCCGGCGGTAGCAGCGACTACACCAACAAGGGCTGGACGCTGTCGCTCACCCAACCGCTGTTCCGCCGCGATCGTTTCGTGTCGGTGACCCAGAGCGATCTGCAGACCCAAAAGGCGCAGCTCGATCTCACCGCTGCCGAACAGGCATTGATCGTGCGCCTCTCGGCACGCTACTTCGACGTACTGGCGGCCATCGACAATCTCGATTTCGCACAGGCCGAGGAGAAGGCGATCCAGCGCGAACTCGACCAGACACGACAGCGTTTCGACGTGGGGTTGATCGCCGTCACCGACGTGCACGTAGCACAGGCGCGTTACGACCTGGCGGTGGCACAGAAGCTGGTGGCCACCAACCAGCTGGCCAACGCGCGCGAAAGCCTGCGCGAAGTGACCGGACAATACAACTCGGAACTGAGCAAGCTGTCGGTGGATATCCCACTGGTCAAGCCGAATCCCGCCGACGTGGATACCTGGGGCAAATCGGCCCTGGAGCAGAACCCCACCGTCACCTCGGCCCAGGTGAGTGCGGAAACCGCGCGCAGCCAGATCGACCGGCTGCGTTCGGGTCACTACCCAACCGTGGACCTGGTGGCCAACCGCAACCACTCCGACGTCGGGGGCGGCAGCAGCGGCGCGTACGACTCCGACAGCACTTCGCTCAGCCTGCAGCTGGTGGTCCCGATTTACCAGGGCGGGCTGGTGAGCTCGCAGGTGCGTCAGGCCGAGCAGCTCTACAACCAAGCATTGGCAGGACTGGACCAGCAACGTCGCGCCGTCGAACTGCAAACCCGCAGCGCGTACCTGGGTGTCGAGGCGAGCATCAGCCAGGTCAAGGCGCTGGAGCAGGCGCTGGTCTCCAGCCAGAGCGCGTTGAAGGCGACCGAAGCGGGCTTCGAGGTGGGCACCCGCACCATCGTCGACGTTCTTGACGCCCAACGCGACCTGTTCAGCGCCCGGCGCGACCTGGACCGCGCACGCTACGACTACGTGCTGAACAGCCTGCGTCTGAAACAAGCGGCGGGGGAACTCAAGGAGGGCGACCTGATCGAGGTCAATCGCTGGCTGAAATAGGCCTGATCCCGGGTCCGACCCGGCGCATCAAGCTGCGGTCAATGGGGACGACGTAACCGCCACACCCCTTTTAGCAGCAGCAGCTCTTCGGCGACGCCGAGATCGAAGCCGTGGCGCGTACCTTCGCGATCGTCGCGCAACAGGCTGGCGAGAAACTCCGCGCAGTGCGGCGACTCCCATAGCGACACGATGCGGTTGAGAATGCGCGGAAAATCGCGTTCCAAGGTTTTCTCGCCAGCCCCGTTGTCCGTTTCATCCCACTCGGGGACCGCGATATTGAAGAGCTGATTGAACTCCACGTGCAGCTTGTCAAAGGTGTCGCGCATGCGTTCCTGGCGGTAGACCCGGAGCAGCATCAGCCACACAGCGGGCTCGCTGCTCAGCGGTTCGCCACCCTCGATGGCCTCGCGCAGCAGGCGGATGGCGTTCTCCGGCTGACGCAGCAGCAGATAGAACTCGGCTCGCACCAGTACGTTGCCCAACTCAGGCTTGACCGCCGATTGCGGTTCCTCGAAATCGAACGTTTCGACCAGCAGCTCCTGGTTATCCATCTGCTGGGTCAGCTCGTGATCGAGGGTCGGTATCTCGTCGGCCGGCTCCGGCTCCGTCTCTCCGTTCTCCGGCAGATTGGCAAGCGGATCGAGATTGAACACCGTCTCCTTGTGCGACAGATCCGGCGCGCTACCGTCGAGCACATTGCCGCTGGGACGCACGTTACGCTGTGCGGAGACACCGGCCGGTTCCGGCACCAGTTGGTCCAGTTGCCACTCCACCACCGCGTCGTCGGACTGTTGGGCGCGCGCGGCACTGCGCATGCGCCATGCGAGCAGCCCTCCTCCCACCAACAGCACGCCTGCCAACCACCACCAGTAATTGCGGCGCGGCTGCGGTTGCTCCACCTGCGGCGCGGCGACGTTAGCGCTGGCCACCTCCACCGGGGCTTGTTGGGCTGTCGGCGCGGTGCTGGGCTTCGGTTGAACCGGCATCGATTCGGGCGCCACGACATCCGCAACAGGTGGCATCCGGGCGCTCTCGGCACCGGTTGGCTCAGGCGCCGCCGCGGATGCAGTCTCCGCTGGCTGGCCGGCCGTCTGCAACGCCTGCTCCAGCAGCGCAATCTGCTTTTCCAGGCGCTGCAAGCGGGCCTTGAGCGCCGCCGTGTCGGCGTACTGGGACTCAGTTTCCAGCAACAGGCGGCGCGACTCGGCCACCATGCGCGCCGTTTCATCGGCCGATTTCAGGTCGGTGACCTGTTCGCTGTTGGTCAGGGTGAGACGCGGCGCGGCGTCTTCTTGCCGGGTGACGGCCGTTGCACCAGGTGCCACCCCCGCCGCCGGGCCTCCGGTAGCGGCCTGTGCCGCGGCGCCGGCATCGACGCCGGGAATCTGCAACACGGCGCCCGCCGGCAGCCGGTTGGGGTCTCCGCCCGGAAACACCGCGGGATTGGCTGCCACGATGGCGTCGATTAGCCGCATCTGCGCGCGCCGGTTGCCGGGCGCCAGGGTCGCGGCGATGCGCGATAGGTTCTCGCCCGGCTGGACGCGCCAGGCGGCACCCGCCTGCGGGGATGGTGCCGGGGGTTCCGCTGCCACCGGCCGCACCGGAACCGCGCGTGGTGCAGGCGGCACACGCGAATAGGCCGGCTGCAGACCACGCGGAAGATGCGGATCGAGCAACGCCGTGTATTCGCGCAGCATGGCCCCGGTGCCGGGGCAATCCACGCGCAACACCAAACCGAGCACGGGATCCACGACTCGCTCGCGCGAGCGTATGCGAAGCACCCGGTCGCGTCCCTGCCCTGAAATCTGGATGGTGGCATCGCGCAGGTAGTTGATGCCCAACTCGCGCTCGTCGCGCCCCGGCGGCAGCGTGAGGCGCACACAACCTGCCGTCACCCGCTCGTTGCTACCGACCCTGGCGCGAACCGTTGCTGCGAAAGGCTGGTTCAGATAGGACTCGACTTCGATATCGCCCAGAGCGATAGCATGGACATCGACGGCGGCAAACAGACTCGACCCCAACAACACGATGCGCACGCATGCCGCGCGCGGCCGTCGCTTCCCCTTGGTGACGTGTGAATTCTTGTGTCGCACTGGGCTTGTTATCCGTCGGATCGATACCGGTCCGCACAATCATCGGCAACCGGCTGATTTCACTGCACAATAGCAGGGCGCACCGATCGCCGCAATCTGTCGTGGAAGGGGGGCGGCCAGCGTGTCGCACCCCGCGTTGAGCCCGCCCGCCCCGAACCAGTACAATGCGCGCTCACCGTGCCGCCCTACGACATGTCAGCCCTCGAATCCTCACCCGCCCGCCTGCTCGCTCCACGCTATTGGCCCAAATGGGTCGCGCTGTTTCTGTTACGGGCGATCGCTCACCTTCCTTACCGCGGTCAGCTGGCGCTGGGCGCAGGGCTCGGAAGGCTGTTGTACCTGACCTCGCCCAAGCACCGTCGTATCGCACGCGCCAATATCGGAGCCTGTTTTCCGGAGCTTTCCAAGGGCGACGCGCGCCGGCTGCTGCGCCGCCACTTCCGTTCCCTGGGCGTCAGCGTCTGCGAATTAGGGCTGAGTTGGTGGGGCAGCGAAAGCCAACTGCGCCCGCTGCTGCACTGTGAAGGCATGGAGCACGTAACCGAGGCGCTTGCCAAGGGAAACGGCGTGCTACTGCTCACCGCGCACCTCACCACCTGGGAGATCAGTGCGCGACTGATGTCGCTGCTGCACCCCATCGACGTCACCTATCGCGCTGGCGACGACGACCCGCTGGGCATGCAGCTCAGCCTGCAGCGCGAAAAGCTCTACGAGGCGGCCATCCCCAAGGACGGCGCGCGGCAGGTGGTGCGCCGCCTCAAGCAGAACAAGATCATCTGGTACGCACCCGACCAGGGTTTTGGCGGTCGCGGACGCGTCTACGCGCCGTTCTTCGGGATTCCGGCCGCCACCAACCCGGCAACCTCGCGCTTCGCCGCCATCACCGGGGCCAGCATCGTGCCCTACTTCGCGCGCCGCCGCGACGACGGCAGCGGATACGATCTCATCATCTTCCCGGCGCTGGAGGAGTTTCCCGGCGACGACCTGGTGGACGATGCCGCCCGCGTCAACGCCGCCATCGAGCGCATGATCCGCCTGGCACCCGAGCAGTACCTGTGGGTGCACAAGCGCTTTAAAAAACCGCCCCCCGGGCAACCTGCGTTATATTGAGCGCCACTCTTCGCCGCCGCCTCCATCATGTCCGATCACAGCGACACCCTGACCAGCAAGCAACTCTACCTGCGCCTGTTGCGCTACGTGCGCCCCTACTGGCGGGTCTTCATCGTATCCATCGTCGGCATGCTGATCTTCGCTGCGACGGAGCCGGCGATGCCGGCGTGGTTCAAACCGGTCATCGACGGTAGCTTCATCGACAAAGACCCCCAAACCATCTTCTGGACACCCATCATTCTCATCGTGATCTTCCTGGTGCGCGGCATGGGCAACTTCATCACCTCGGTGTCGCTGAGCTGGGTGTCGCAGAAAGTGGTAACCGACCTGCGTGCGGAGATGTTCGACAAGATTCTCACACTGCCCTCCAGCTATTTCGCCGCCACCTCCACGGGCCGCACCGTCTCCAAGGTAACCTACGACGTGGCGCAGGTGGCCAAGACCTCCACTTCGGTGCTGGTCACCGTGGTACAGGACGGCCTGGCCATCGTCGGCCTGCTGGTGTGGATGTTCTATCTCAACTGGAAGCTCTCCTGCATCACGCTGATCATCACACCGGTCTTTTTTCCGGTGCTCAAGTACACCAGCAAGCGCCTGCGCAAGCTCAACGGCCTGATCCAGGGGCGCATGGGCGACCTCACCCACATGATGGAAGAGGTGATCATGGGCCACCGCGTGGTGAAGCTGTTCGGCGGCGAGACGCACGAACGCACGCGTCACCACAAGACGGCCAACGCTCTGCGTCAGCTGCACGTCAAAGTGTCCGCCACCTCGGCGGTGCTGGTACCGTTCGTGCAACTGGTGGCGGTGTTGGCCATCGCCATCATCGTCTACGTCTCGTTCAATCAGGCGGTGAAAAACGAATTCAGTGCCGGCGAGTTCGTCTCCTATTTCTTCGCCATGGGCCTGCTTTTCGCGCCGCTGAAGCGGCTGGCCAACGTCAACGAACAGCTGCAACGCGGTCTCGCCGCGGCAACCAGCATCTTTCGCCTGCTGGACGAAGGCGACGAACCGCCGGGCGGTACGCTTACCGTCGAATCCGCCCGCGGAGGATTGCACTTCGACGCCGTCACCTTCGGCTACCACCCTGAACACCCGGTACTGGACCGGCTCACCTTTACCGTTGAGCCCGGCGAAACGGTGGCGCTGGTGGGCGCCTCGGGGAGCGGCAAATCGACGCTGGTCAACCTGATTCCGCGTTTCTACATCCCCAACGCGGGACGCATTCTACTGGACGGCATCGACACGGCGGAGTTCGACCTGCGCTCGTTACGCCGCCAGTTCGCGCTGGTCAGCCAGGAGATCGTACTGTTCGACAACACCGTGCGCGCTAACATCGCCTACGGCTCGCTGCAGGGCGCCAACGAGGAACAGATCGTGGCTGCAGCCCGCGACGCGCACGCACTGGATTTCATCAACCAGCTGCCGGAAGGTTTCGACACCGTGATCGGCGAGCGCGGCCTCAAACTCTCGGGCGGACAGCGCCAGCGCATCGCCATCGCGCGCGCCATTCTGCGCAACGCCCCGGTGCTGCTGCTCGACGAGGCGACCTCAGCGCTGGACACGCGCGCCGAACGCCACATCCAGGAGGCCATTGACAACCTGCGTCAGGGCCGTACCACCGTCATCATCGCCCACCGCCTCTCCACGGTGGAGAAGGCGGACCGCATCATGGTGATGGACCACGGACGCATCGTCGACGTGGGACCGCACGCCGAACTGCTGCGCAGCAGTGCTATCTACTCCGATCTCTATCGCACCCAGCTCAGCGTTCCCGAGGAAGCGCAAGAAGTCGCCAGTTGAATCGAGTTCTTTCGTTTCGGAGAGAGGCGCAAAGAACGCAGGAGAAGTTCTTAGCGGCTTGACGAGAGCTCGTCAGCCCTCAAAGAAGAACGTCTATTCTCGCGCCAAGGGCATCAAGACCAGCCGCCAGACCTTACGGGTTTTCTTGGCGCGAGACAAAGCTCGTCAAAGACCGCGGCCAGCGGCTTTCACTCCGGCTCGAACAGCGCCTGCTCGACCAGCTCGCAGAGGATGTGCAGCAGCGTAATGTGCAGCTCCTGGATGCGCGGCGTCTCATCGGAGGGAACGGCGACGAGGTGATCGCACAGCGTCGCCATCTTGCCGCCTCCCGTGCCGGTGAATCCCAGCGTCGCCAGGCCGCACTCGCGCGCGCCGACCAACGCCTTAACGACGTTGGGCGAGTTGCCGGAAGTGGAGATCCCCACCAGCAGATCCCCGACGTTGCCCAATCCCTGGACCTGGCGCGCGAACACGTCGTCGAAACTATAGTCGTTGGCCACCGCGGTGAGCAGCGACGTATCGGTGGTCAACGCCAGCGCCGGTAGTGCACGACGCTCGCGCCTTCCGTAACGCCCCACCAGCTCCGCCGCGAAGTGCTGCGCGTCGGCCGCACTACCACCGTTGCCCGCCACCAGCACCTTGTTGCCGCGGCGCAGGGTTTCGGTCACCACCTCCGCCGCATCGATCACCCGTTGCAGCAGGGCTGCGTCCTCCAGTACGCGGGTACGCAGCTCGCGCGAAAGTTCCAGTTGGGCCGTGAGGCTGTGCAATGCGCGTTGTCGGTCGCCGGCCATCGTGCCGTCTCCTACTCCGGATCGAAGCGGTAGTTCAGTAGTTCAATATCGCGCTGAAAGTGGCGCGCAACCAGCTCCGCGGTCTCGTCCGTGTAGTAGCCGCGGTAATCCTTATTGCGATCGTTCGCCTGGCGCCTGTGTGGCATCTCGGGCGTCGCAATTCCGATGCGTTCGCAGGCGTGGGCGAAGTCGTCGGCAAGCCGTTCGTAGCGGCCGATGAAGTCGACGATTACGTTGCCGTGCAGATCGACCAGATAATCGCTCTGCAGCTCAATAGAGGTATCGATGTGGTACTGGTAGGGCCGCTCGGGATCGAGCTTGAAACGCAGGAACGATTCGAAGTCGTCGTGCCCTTGCAACTGATGGGGACGCTCGCGGCGAATGTGGTGAAACGAACTCACCTGCAGGTCCCACGGGTTGCGCACGAAGGCGAACTTAAACAGCTCCTCAAAGAACTCGCGCGGCAGGCTCTCCTTGGCGAGGATCGCCTTGGCATGGCGCGGAAATTTGGTGCCGATGCGGTGGCCGGTAAGGTGGCTCATGCGGCTGCAGAGAAACATCGGCCAGTAGTAGGGATCGCGCCAGCGCAGTTTCTGCAGCGCCGCGCGCATGCTGGTGCCGCCGGTCTTGGCGATGTGCACGTACAGAAACCGGTATTTCACCGACAACAGCATGATCTTTATTCGACTCCCAGCTCTTGCAAATAGCGGGTGGCGCTGCGCTCCACGGTGTACTCGGCGGTGGCCTCGCGCAGGCTCTGCGCAGTGGGCGGCGCATCCAGCGCCTGTGCCATGGCAGCGCACAGCGCTTCCACATCGTCCACCGCCACCAGCGGGGCGATAGTACCATGGCGCAAAATCTCGCGCGGGCCGCTGGGACAGTCGGCGGCGACCACCGGCGTGCCCAACGCCATGGCCTCGGTGAGCACGTTGGGCGAACCCTCCCAGCGCGACGACAGCACGAACAGGTCGGCGCGCCCCAGGTAGGCGTAGGGATTGGAGGCATGGCCGGGAAGACTGACGGCGTCGGCCACTCCCAGCTCCTGCGCCAGCGCCTCCAGCGCGGCACGGTCGCGCCCTTCGCCGACAATGATCAACCGGCAGGCGCGCTGTTGGTGCAGACAGGCGAAGGCGCGCAGCAGCGTATCGAAGCCTTTCTGCCGCGTCAGCCGTCCCGCACCCAATAGCACCGGCTGTTGTCTGTCGATCAGCCAAGGATGATCCACCGGCTCGCGTGCCGCCTGCAGCAGCTGATCGGAAATCACCGGATTGCGTATCGCCACCACCCGTTCGGGTGGCAGCTTAGCCACGGCCAGCGTATCCTCGCGCACCCCTTCCGATACAGCGACGATGCGATCGGCGTGCCGATAACTCCAGCTCACGGGCAGGTAGCGTGCCCAGCGCGCGACGGCGCTCTTGCCCTCCAGCGAAGCCGACAGTGTGGTGCCGAGACGGATTACGATGCGCGTCGGCACCCGCGCCAGACGCCGCGCCAGCAGCGCCATGCGTCCCGCGCGGTCCTTGGCAACCAACATTGCCGGCGGGCGCTCGCGACGCAGATAACGCACCACGGCGGGCAAGGCAGAAAGGGTGTGACGGGCACCGAGATCGACGAGGCGCACGCCTGGAGGAAGCGCGTCAGCCGACACGCCTTCGTTACGGATGCAGAGCAGATCCACACGGTGGCCACGATCCGCGAAGGCCGCGACCAAGTTGAGCACCATGCGCTCCACGCCGCCCTTGCCGGAGAAGGAGATGAGCACGGCGATATGAGCGTCCGCGATCGTCGTCACGGGGATCCTTCGGTGGGCAACAACACGTCGATTCGCTCCAGGAGCCGCTGTAGCGCGCCACGCTTCTGTTCCACCAAGGCGCGGCCCGCGGCTCCCATGGTGTGCGCCTGGCCAGTATCGCGCAGCAGAGTAAGCACCGCCGCAGCCAGCGCGTCGGCATCCGCCACCGTAACCATACCGCCGGCAGCTTGCAGATCGGCGGCGATTTCGCGGAAGTTGAACATCTGCGGCCCGCACACCACGGGGCGCGCCAGCGCCGCGGGTTCCAGTACGTTGTGCCCACCGGTGGGCACCAGGCTGCCGCCCACGAAGGCCACGTCAGCCGCAGCGTAGAACAGCATCAGCTCGCCCATGGTGTCACCAACCAGTACCTCGGTTTGGGCGTTGAGCGAATCGGGGCGAGAACGTCGCGCCACGCGATAGCCGGCTTGTTCGCAGATCGCCGTCACCCGCTGGAAACGCTCGGGGTGACGCGGCACCAAAATCAGCAACAGCGACGGAATTCCACGACGCACCTTTTCAAACGCCGCCAACACCTGCTCGTCCTCGCCCGCATGGGTGGAAGCGGCTACCCATACCGGCCGCGGTTCGCCCCACTGCGTGCGCAACGCGGCGGCAGTCTCATCCAGACCGGCGGGAATGCGCAGGTCGAACTTGATGCTGCCCATGACGCAGAGTTGCTCGTCCGTCGCCCCTAGAGCCGCAAACCGCTGCGCGTCCGCGTCGCCTTGCGCGGCCACGGTGTGCAGGCGCGCCAGCGTCTCGCGCACCAGACCGGCGAAGCGCTGGTAGCCGCGAAAGCTGCGCGGCGACAGTCGCGCGTTGGCGATCAGCAACGGGATGTCCCGCGTCTGGGCAGCAGCAAACAGATTGGGCCACAGTTCGGTCTCCATGATGACCCCGAGACGTGGGCGCAAACGTTGGAGAAAACGGCGGGTGGCACCGGGCAGATCGTAAGGCAGGTAACAGTGATCCACCTCACCGGCCAGCTGCGCGCGCACCCGCTCCGAACCGGTGGGCGTGGTGGTGGTGAGGACCAGGGGAATGGTGGGATAACGCTCGCGCAGGGCGTGAACCAAGGGAACCGCCGCCAGCACCTCGCCCACCGACACCGCGTGTATCCAGATCGGCGCGTCCGCGCTGGCGGGCAAGGCAGCGAAGCCGAAACGTTCGCCCCAGCGCTGCCAGTAGCCGCGATTGACGCGCCCGCGCCACGCCAGGCGCAATAGCATCAAGGGAGTGAGGGCGTAAAGCGCAAGCGTGTAAACGAGCTGCATCGGCGCGGATCAGCCGCCGTTGGAGTCGCTGCGCCGCAGGATATCGCTCGTCGAACAGCCGGGTATCAGCGGGATCAGTTCCAGCCGGCCGGCGCACCCAGCACCCGCCACCGGCTTGCCTTCGTAGTCCGCACCTTTGACCAGGACCTCGGGCCGTACCTCGCAGATCAACCGCTCCGGGGTGTCTTCGCTAAACGGCACCACCCAGTCCACGCAGCCCAGCGCGGCAAGCACGGCCATGCGTTCGTCCAACGCATTGATGGGGCGCGGCTCGCCCTTGAGGCGGCGCACCGAGTCGTCGTCGTTCACCGCCACCACCAGGCGCCGGCCCAGATTCGCGGCGGCCTGCAGGTAGGCGACGTGACCGGCGTGAAGCAGATCGAAACAGCCGTTGGTCATGACCACGGTCTCGCCGTGGGCCCGTGCGTCGGCGACCAATTGCAGCAGCGCCGCTTGATCCACCACCTTGCGTTCGCCCTGTTCGAAACGCAGCGCGCGGCGCAACTGCGCCGGGGTGACGGTGGCCGCACCGAGGCGCCCGACGACAATGCCGGCAGCCAGGTTGGCCAGGCGCGCTGCCGCCTCCAGCTCCATGCCCGCGGCCAGCGCCAGGCCCAGCGTGCCGATGACGGTATCGCCCGCACCGGTGACGTCGAACACTTCACGCGCCTGGGCGGGAATATGCACCGGCGGCTGATCGGGACGCAGCAGAGTCATGCCGTGCTCGCCGCGGGTGACCAGCAGCGCTCCCAACTGATGCTCATCCATCACGCGCATGCCACGCTCCGCCAGCTCCGCGTCGGTAGCCACGTGGCCGACGACCGCACAGAATTCCGCCAGATTGGGCGTGACCAGCGTTGCGCCGCGATAGCGGGAGAAGTCGGGCGACTTGGGGTCGACCAGCACCGGCTTGCCGGCTGCGCGCGCGGCGCCGATCAGCGCCACCGATTCCGACAGTGCGCCCTTGGCGTAGTCGGAAAGAACGATCAGATCGACGCGTTCCAGGACCTGCGCCAGCAATCCGGGCATGGCGTCGCCCGCCACGCGTTCGGGCTCTTCGAAGTCGAGGCGCAGCAGTTGCTGATGACGGCTCAGCACGCGCAGCTTGGTGATGGTGCGAAGGTCGGGGCGCCGCTCCAGGCAGGTCTCGATGCCTGGCGTCTGCGACAGCAAGCGGCCGACGCTGGCCCCCGCTTCGTCGTCACCCACCAAACCCAGCACCACGGCCTGCCCGCCGAGCGCAGCGATGTTCAGCGCCACGTTGCCGGCGCCGCCGGCGCGCTCCTCGACGCCGCGCACCCGCACCACGGGCACCGGTGCCTCGGGCGAGATGCGCTGGGTGTCGCCGGTCCAGTAGCGATCCAGCATGACGTCGCCCGCAACGGCGATACGGCAGGAGGAGAAATCGGGCAGTGGTACGGACATGGGGCTGTGGTTCCGGGGCTTATGGAGCCGGTTGCGGGCGCATCATAGCACAGGCTGCTTGCGCCGATTCTTGGCGTGCAGCTTCCACGCGTAGCCCAGCAGGCTGTCCCCGTAGGAGATCGCCTTGCGCGGCAGTTGATGGGGATCTTCGCCGCTATAGGCCGCGCCGCGCACGCAGGTGGTGGCGCTGGCGTAGCCGGCATCGCGCGCCATCTGCACCACCGCGGCGTTGTGGCTGCCGTAGGGGTAGCAGAAGTGCCGCACGGGTTCGCCCAACAGGTCGCTCAACTGGGAACGGCTGTCGGCGATCTCCCGCTGCGCCTCATTGGGTACTATCTCCGCCAACTTGCGGTGGCTGACGCCGTGCGAGCCGAAGTCGATACCGGCGGCGCGCAACTGACGGATGCGCGCGGCATCCATCAGCGGCGGCGTATCGCGACCGTCGGCGGCAAACCAGCGCGACGGCTGCCCGATGAATCCCGAGAGCAGATAGACCATCGCGGGAAACCCGTGGCGCGCCAGCTCGGGGTAGGCGTATTCGTAGAAGTTTTCGTAGCCGTCGTCGAAGGTGAGGACCACCGTGCGCGGCGGGACGTCCGCGTCGCCACGCAACGCCGCCAGCGCGCGATCCAGCGATATGACGTTGTAGCCGAAGCGATGCAGGTAGCGCATCTGCGCCGCGAAGCGCCGGTAGTGACAATAGGTGGAGCGATGCGCCGCCATGCGTGGAAAGTCACCCACCTGGTGGTACATCAAAATCGAGATTCCCGTGCCCATCGTCAGCCCGCCCGGCCCGCAAGCAGGTGATCGTAAAGTTCCAGGTAGCGATCGACAACCGCCGTTTCGCTAAACTGCGTGCGCAGCTTGCTCGCACCCGCACCGACCATGGCGGCAGCCAGTGCGGGATCGCGCAGCACGGCCTCGATGCCCGCGGCCAGCTCTGCGGCATCGGCGCACGGCACCTGCCAGGCATCCTCACCGTGGGCGGTAATCTCCACGGCACCGCGGAACCGCGCGGTCACCAGCGGTTTCTCCCAGGCCCACGCCTCGAGGATGACGTTGCCCAGGGTCTCGCGCTCCAACGAGGGGAAAACCACCAGATCGGCCAGCGCGAAGAACGGTCCGGGATCGGTCTGCCACCCCGCCCAGACGATGCGCTCCATCACGCCCAGCGCCTCGGCGTGGGAACGCAACGCAGCGGCATCCGGGCCGTCGCCCAGCAACAGCAACCGCAGGCGGCGACCGTCGACGTCGCGCGGCAAGCGCGCCAGCGCTTCGATGAGGTAGCGGTAGCCCTTGACCTCGATGAAGCGCCCTGCCGAGATGAGCACCCGATCGCGGTCGCCGAGCTGCAGCCTCTCGCGCAGCACGCGGCGCTCGTCCGCGCCGACGTCGCGCGCTGCATCAATGAAGTTGGGAATGTGATGGACGCGCTGCGCGGGAAATCCATTTTGCACCAGATAGTCGCACAGGCCGCGCGTATTGCCGATCCAGGCGTGGGCGTGCCGATAGCCATCCAGCTTGTAATAGCCGCCGAGACGCGCCACGTGCACCGGTCCGCCGCGGCCCAAATGCGTGCAGCGCGTGGCGCGTCCCATGTAGGTCTGGACGATGTCGGGCCGCAGACGGCGCACAAGCCTTTGCACTTCGTAGCGCGACAGCGGGTCCCAGACGCTACGCAACGGTAGCACATGCCACGGCACACCTTCGGGTAGGCACTGCGCCACGTCGCTGCCGCTACGGATCACCGCTTGCACGGGTGCATCGCGCCGCTGCAGCGCCGCGATCAGCCGCAGATAAAACCGTTCCGCGCCGCCCAGGCTCTTGCTGCCCACCATATGCAGCGAGGCGGGCGACGTCACGACGGGGTCCCCTGCAGTTGGCGATAGACGGCCAGATTGCCTGCCACCATGGCCTCGATGGAGAACTCGCGCAGCACCCGCTCACGGCCAGCGCACCCCAACTGGCGACGCCGCGGCTCGTCGTCGATCAGCGTCAGCAGCTCCTCCGCCAGGCGTCCGGCATCGCCCACCGGGACCAGCACGCCGGTTTCGCCGTCGCGGACGATCTCCGGAATCCCGCCCACCGGCGTGGCGACGATGGGCACCTCGCAGGCAGCCGCCTGTAGCAGCGAGACGCCCAGCCCCTCCATCTCGGCAGGGTGCGCCACCAGATCGAGCGTCGGGATGATGCGCTCGAGGTCGGTGCGGAATCCGCACACCCGCACGTGCTCCTGCAAGCCGAAGTCGCGGATGGCGCCTGCCACTTCCTCCACCAGTGGCCCTTTACCGAACAGCAGGAAACGGCAGTTCGGCCGCTGTTCCACCACCCGGCGAGCCGCCTCCAGCAGACAGCGGTGTCCCTTGCGGGGGATGAACTGCGCGATCATGCCCACTACCAGCGACTCTTCGGGTAGCCCGAACTCCTGCCGCAACCAGCCGCGATCGCCCGATGGACGGTAGCGCTGCGTATCCACCGCGGAACGCACCGTGACTACCTGGCCGGGCGGCACCCCCTCCCCGATCAACACTTGGCGGATGCCTTCGGAGATGGTGACCACTTTGTCGTAAAGCCTGTATTTCAACCCCACCCACCAGCGCGGCTCCGGATTATCGACGCGGCGCGTGAGCAGGGTCGGAAGCCCCAGCGAACGCCCCGCCAATCCACCCCAAAGATCGGCCCCACGGCGGCTGTGCAGGTGGAGCAAATCGGGACGCTCGGCGCGTAGGATGCGGCGCAGGCGCGCATACAGCATTACGTCGGTATCGCCGCGCAACGGGATTTCCATCACACGCGCAACATCGCGGGATGCCTCGGCAATGGCGCTGCCGGCGGGACACACCAGCACGTTGTCGTATCCGGCCGCGGCCAGCCCGCCCAGAAGATAGCGCACCTGCAACGCACCGCCGTAGAGATGGCGGCCGGCTTCGACGTGGACGAC
>JBNKCG010000047.1:0-25247 GCA_050287605.1 Gammaproteobacteria bacterium
CGCCCGTAGGTAATCCGCTCCCCGCCGTCGGTTCTCCGGCGCACGGCCGGATGGCGAGAAACGCGGCGACTACGCCGAGCGCCATGATCGCTCGACACCGACTTCGGCGCATGCCGCCTCGCGAAGCGCCACTCACTTGCGACGGTTCACAGGGCTTTCTCCAGCCGCTCGCAGAAGATCTCCAGCGCCTGTGTGCGCGCGAACGCCTTGTCGTTGCCGGCGATGGTGTACCACGGTGCGTATTCGGTGCTGGTGCGCTCGATCATGTCGTTGACCGCGTGTTCGTAGGCATCCCACTTGTCGCGGTTGCGGTAGTCCTCTTCGGTGATCTTGTGCTGTTTGTGCGGCGTCTGCTCGCGGGCCTGGAAGCGCGCCAGCTGTTCGTCGCGATCGATGTGCACCCAGAATTTGACGATGACGATGCCGTGGCGGGTGAGCTGCTCTTCAAAGTCGCAGATCTCCGTGTAGGCGCGCATCCAGTCCTCCTGATGGGTGAATCCTTCGACGCGCTCCACCAACACGCGCCCGTACCAACTGCGGTCGTAGAGGGTGACGTGGCCGCCGCGCGGGATGTGGCGCCAGAAACGCCACAGGTAGTGGTGGGCGGCCTCTTCGTCGCTGGGGGCGGCGATGGGGATGACCTGATAGTTGCGCGCGTCCATGGCCGGGGTGATGCGGCGGATCAATCCGCCCTTGCCAGCGGCATCCCAGCCTTCGAGCACCACGATGCTGGAGACCTGTTTCTCCAGCGCCTTGCGCGCAAGTTTCCCCAGCCGCGACTGCAGGCTCCGCAGCTGCGATTTGTACTCGCCCTTGGTGAGCTTGCGGTCTAGGTCGACGGCATCCAGTACGCTCACCGGGTCGGTGCCCGGGGCGGGGGCGGCGATGGGCTGCAGGTGCGGCTGCGGCGGCTCGCGGTGGCGCGGATTGGCGAGACGGGCCTTGATGCGGTCCAGGATGTATTGGCCCACCGTGAGATTGCGATAGCGCGTGTCGGCGCCTTCGACGATGGTCCACGGCGCCTCACCGGTGCTGGTGGCGCGCAGCGTGTGTTCGGCGATACCGATGAACCGGTCGTAGATCTTGAGATGCTCCCAATCGCGTTTGCTGACGCGCCAGCGGGTCTCGGGGTCGGCGTCCAGGCGCTTGAGGCGACGCTTCTGATCTTGGTGGCTGAGATGCAGCCAGAACTTGATGATCAGCGCGCCGTCGTCCACCAGCGTTTTCTCGAAGGCGTTGATGCGTGCCAGCGCCATGTCGAACTCGGCTTCGGTGGTGTCGTCGCGTACCCGTTGGGCGATAGGTTCGCTGTACCAGGAGCCGACGTAGAGGCCGGTATGACCCTTGGCGGGCAGTGTCAGCCAGTAGCGCCAGTACGGCGGGCGCTCGCGCTCCTCGTCGGTGGGCGGGCCGAAGGCGTGGGTGCGCACGTAGCGCGGGTCCAGCCATTCGTTGATGAGATTGACGGCGGAGCCCTTGCCGGCGCCGTCGGCGCCGGAGATCAGCACCAGCACCGGGAAATCGGCGCTGCGCAACTCCTCCTGCACCAGCAGCAACTCGGTGCGCAGCTCTGGCACCCGGGCGTTGTACTCTTTTTTTGCGACCTTATGACCCAGCTCGGCGACTTCGAACATGGCTTCCCCCCATGGCGCTGTGAATTGTCGAGCATACCGCGGGCTGGGGGATTGCGAAACGCCCGCAAGGTGGCGTCAGGCACGGTCTGCCATTCAGCCGATCACCCTTTGTGCACCGGACCGTAGGGGCTGTTGCGCGTGCGGTCGTGCTCGTGCATGCGGTAGTGGACGAAGTCATCGAGGTGGTCAAAGTGCATGAAGGGGTTGCCGGCGCGCTGTTCGGCGATGGTCGAGGTCTCCTTCACCGCGTAGTTGTGGCCGGGATGGATCACGGTGGTGTCGGGCAGATCGTCGCGCAGGTGGCGCAGCGTGTCGTACATCTGTTCGGGATCGCCGCCCTTGAGGTCGCAGCGTCCGCAGCCGAAGACGAACAGCGTATCGCCCGACACCAGGTTGCCGTCCACCAGGTAGCAGGCCGAGCCCGGCGTGTGCCCCGGCGTGTGCAGGATGTCGATGGCGGTCTCGCCGAGCAGGATCTGGTCGCCGCCGTGGTGCAGCGTCGGACGCGGCAACTCGGCGCCCCAGAATTCGGCCTCGGCCTTGAGCAGGTGCACCTGCGCGTCGCTGGCGTCGAGCAGCGTCTCGATGCCGTTGACGTGATCGTGGTGGCTATGGGTAAGCAAGATGTCGCTGATCGTCATGCCATGATCGGCAGCGAGCTTGAGCACCGCGGGCACGTCCCAAGCCGGATCGACCACCGCCGCGCGGCCGCTGGCGCTGTCGTGGATGACGTAGACGAAGTTTTCCATGGGGCCCAGTTCCAGGGCGTGGATGTGGTAGCGGGCTTGGGTCATGGCGGTCTCCGTGGGTTGCTTTGCGGTACGGGCGGCGCAGGCCGCGAAAAATGGTCAATCGATTGTGAAGTTCTTGGTGTCATGGCGAGAGACTCGGTTTCGCCTCACAAAGAGTTTTGCGTCCAGCCGAGGCGTTGAGTGGAACGACACCCCGCTATTCGAGCCGCCTCTACGGATCGAACTCGATGGTCACGCGGCGGTTGATGCGCCCTTTCTTCTCGATCTTGCGTATGCGCACGCGGCCGATCTCGCCGGTGCGTGCCACGTGGGTACCGCCGCAGGGCTGCAGATCGGTCGCATCGATCTCCACCAGTCGCACCTGCCCCTGCCCGCGCGGCGGCTGTACCGAGAGCGTCTTCACCAGCTCGGGTTGTGCGTCCAGCTCGGCGTCGGTGATCCAGCGGTAGGCGATGCGGCGGTCCTCGGCGATCAAGCGGTTGAGTTCGGCCGTGACGTGCTCTTTGTCGGGGGTTTCGGGCAGATCGAAATCGAGTCGCCCGCTGTCGTCGCGCACCGAACCGCCGGTCACCGGGTAGGGGAGCACCGCGCTTAGCAGATGCAGACAGGTGTGCATGCGCATGCGCGGGTAACGCGTCGTCCAGTCGATGACGGCGGTAACCGCCGTACCCGCTGCGGGTAGCGCACTGCCTTCGGCCGGGATGTGCAGGATCTCGCCGTCGGCGTCGCCCTTGCGGGTATCGGCGATGGCGATCTCGTGTCCGTCGGCGAGGCGCAGCACGCCGCGGTCGCCCGGCTGCCCGCCGCCCAGCGGGTAGAACACGGTACGATCGAGCTGGATGCCGCGCTCGTCGGCGGCGGTGACGGTAGCCTGGCATTCGCGCAGGTAGGCGTCGCTGCGAAACAGTTCTTCGGTCATGGATGTCCTTAGGTTTCGTCGGAGCGTGTTGGTACGCGGTCGCGGTATCGCCCGTGGCGTCGTCGCGAGCAAGCTCGCTCCAATGTTATTTCGTCACCGGCGCGATCCATTCGATCCAGATCAGCCGTCCGGCCAGCGCCAGCGTCACCAGCACCAGCACCGGGCGGATGAAGCGTCCGCCGAAGCGGATCGCCGAGTGCGCGCCCAACCAAGCGCCCACCATCAACGTCAATCCCAGTGGAATGCCCACTTCGAAACGCACGCTGCCCAGCGCGATGAAGGTGAGCATCGAAACGGCGTTGCTGATCCAGTTCATGAACCGCGCCACGCCCGAAGCCTCGACGATGCCCACCGGGTAGAGGCTCATAAGCAGTGTAGTCCAGAAGCTGCCGGTGCCCGGACCGAAGAAGCCGTCGTAGAAGCCCAGCGCTCCGCCGAGAATGCCGCTGGAACGCTGCGGCGGATGGAAGCGCACCGGATTCTCCACCGCGCCGCGGCGGCGCTGAACCAGCAGCCATACGGCGGCGGCGACGATAAGCGGCGGCAGCAGTTTGTCCATCTCGTCGGCGGAGAGCAGGAAGGTGGCCAGCGTTCCGCTGCACGCGCCGACGAAGGTGCCGACGATGGCCGCCTTCCACAGCAGCGGGCGGAACAGCCCCTTGCGCACGTAGGTGAACGCTGCGGTGGTGGAGCCGAAGGTGGCGGCGAGCTTGTTGGTGCCCAGCGCGATATGGCCGGGCAGTCCGGCGGTGAGCAGCGCCGGCAGCAGAATGGCGCCGCCGCCGCCGGCAATGGCGTCGATGAAGCCCGCCGTAAAGGAGAGCGCCATCAATACGGCCAGCGTGGAGGGGTCGAGGAATTCCAAGGTCACTTCAAGCTTTGGAGTAGATCAAATCCCACACCCCGTGACCGCGCCGCAGGCCGCGCCGTTCGAACTTGGTCTCGGGGCGGTAGTCGGGGCGCGGGGCGTAGCCATCGGTACCGCCCTGGTTGCGAAACCCGTGGGCGGTGGCCATCACCTCGCGCATCTGCTCAGCGTAGGGCTCCCAGTCGGTGGCCATGTGCAGAGCTCCGTCACGCGCCAGGCGCGTACGCACCATCTCCACCCACACCGGCTGCACGATGCGCCGTTTGTGGTGGCGCTTCTTGGGCCAGGGATCGGGGAAGAAGAGATAGACGGCTGCCAGGCTGGCGGGCGGAATGTTGTGCTCCAGCACCTCGACGGCGTCGGCGCAGATGATGCGCACGTTGGTGAGGCCCTGCTCGTCCAGCGTGCGCAGCAGATGGCCCACGCCCGGACGGTAAACCTCGATGCCCAGGTAGTCGAAGTCGGGATGGGCGGCCGCCATCTGTGCCAGGCTGTGGCCCATGCCGAAGCCGATCTCCAGGTGCACCGGGGCGCGGCGGCCGAAGAGTGCGGTGAAATCCAGCAGAGTGTCGCCTGGCTCGATCCCGTATCGCGGCCACAGCTCGGTCAGCGCCTGACTCTGCGCGGCGGTCATGCGCCCCTCGCGGCGCACGAAGCTACGGATGCGGCGCGGCGCCGGGCTGGGATCGGGAGGGCTGGTCATGGAAGCGTGGAACTCGGCGCGCCGAAAAGGTGGTGCTATTGTAGTGAACGCGTGACACTGGACAAACCGCCGTTTCCCGGGAAAGGGGCGCGTCTTGGAAGCGATCGATTCGCTGTTGCTGCAACTGAAGACCGAGTTCGGCGGGTTCGACACGCCGCAGGTCTGGTTGCAGGTGGCGCTGCTGGTGGTGGCGGCCCTGGTGGCGTTCGCGGTGCACCGCTGGCTGGGGGGGCGCTTCAGCGGCGACGCCGCGGGCGAGGGTCTGCGGCGACTTACGCGGCGCAGCCTGCAGCGGCTCGCCTTCCCGCTGGTGCTGCTGTTGGTCGCGTTGCTGGGGCGCGCTATCCTCGACGCCCTCAAGATGCCCACGGCGCTGCTCAACGTCGCCGTGCCGCTGATGCTGTCGCTCGCCGCGGTGCGCATCGTGGTCTACATGCTGCGCAAGGGGTTCGCTCCGTCGCCGACCCTCAAGGCGTGGGAGAGCGTCATCGCGTTCAGTATCTGGGCGGTGGTGGCGCTGCACCTGCTCAACTGGCTGGACCCGGTACGAAAAGCGCTCGACGCCCTCGGTTTTCAGGTGGGGTCGGTGCGCATTACCGCGTTGGCCGTCATCAATGTGGTGCTGCTGCTTGCCTTCCTCTTCACCGGCGCTCTGTGGCTGGCCAATCTCATCGAGCAACGTCTCGCCCACGCCCAGAACATGAGCCCCACCATGCGCGTGGGGGTGTCCAAGTTCGCCAAGTTCATCCTCGTCGCGGTAGCGGCGCTGCTCACCGTGGAAGCGGCGGGCATCGATCTCACCGCCTTCGCCGTGTTCGGCGGCGCGGTGGGCGTCGGCCTCGGCTTCGGCCTGCAGCGCATCGCCAGCAACTTCATCAGCGGCTTCATACTGATCTTCGACCGCTCCATCCGCCCCGGCGACATCATCACCGTGGGTGACACCTTCGGTTGGGTGCTGGAGCTGCGCGCACGCTACCTCGTGGTGCGCAATCGCGACGGTGTCGAGTCGTTGATCCCCAACGAAACCTTCATCTCCAACGAGGTGATCAACTGGAGCTACAGCGACCGCAACGTACGCGTGCGCTGTCCGGTGCAGGTGAGCTACAGCGACGACCCCGAACAGGCCATGGCGCTGATGCTGGAAGCGGCGCGCGATTGCCCACGCGTGTTGACCGATCCGCCGCCGGTCACGCGGTTGATGGAGTTTGGCGACAACGGGATTTCGCTGGAGTTGCGGGTGTGGATCAACGATCCCATGAACGGCGTTGCCAACGTGCGGTCGGATGTGAATTTGGGGATTTGGCGGAGATTTAAAGAAGCCGGGATTACGATTCCGTTTCCGCAAAGGGATGTGCATTTGGTGGGGAAGGGGTGAGGGGTGGTTACGGCTGCGCCGCAGGTTGATTTAATCGGGGGCTTCGCCCCGAACCCACATCCTGGTGCCACCGGTAGGTCGGGTTAGCGCAGCGTAACCCGACGTTTCTCGAATCGGGATGTGCTGGGGGCTTTGGGGTTTGTGCGGCTACGCCGCGATTGTATTGAATGCGGGGAGTCCGTCCCCGCGGCCGGGTACCTTTTCTTTGCACGCCCAAAGATAAGGTACGAAAAGAAAGGGCACCCAACGGCCGCGCCCCTCTACGAGGGGTTCCCTGCGTTGCTCACTTGGCTTGGGGCTTCACCGACAGCGCATCCTTGCGCTGACGGTGAGGCGAGCCATCCGTGGCTCGCCCCTGACGGGCCTGATCCAAGCCAAGCTCCGCTACTCGGCGCTGCCGACGGGGAGGGAAACGCCAAAACCGGAATCTAGAAGGGTGGGGTGCGCTTTGCGCACCCACTGAATCAGCTCAATACAACTTCACTCATCAGCGTTCGGCGGGATCCTTCCGCTAACTTCCGGCTACGTAGCTTCAGTACCAATAAACTCGTTGAATTGGGAAAGCGATAGGGATAAGGTTTTTTGAACATTAGAAACAGGCTGCAGGGAGTTGGCTGGCCCTCCTCCGTATAACTTTCTGCCCGCTAACTCAGTTAGCTGAATACTTGCGACTATTTCTGGAAACTTGAGAAGTGGCTGCGCGGGAGATGCCTGAAATGTTCAGTTGCGGAAGCTGTTAGGCGCAGGACCAGTGTATATAGTCCTCACTGATGAAACCAACGCTATGGCGGAGAGGAGTACCTTTTTCCTGGTTGGAGGTATTGCCGTGCCTGCTGAGGCAGCCCCTCAACTTCACGTAGCGGTTGAAAATATACGAAACAAATACGGGTATCGTCCTGAGGATTCGTTCAAGTATGCGCGGTCGGACAAGCCCGTACACATTGATAATAATACTTTCAACAATGCAAAGTCAGAGGCGCTTGATCTTTTCGGGGTCTGCGGCGTCACGATCGTCTTATATGCCTGCCATCACCTGATCGCAGAAAACAGAAGTCCCGAAGAAAAATTTCAATGGGGGTGTAATGCCTTGCTTTGGGTTGTGCAAGGATTTCTGGAGGAATGCGGCGAACACGCCCTTGTTATGCAAGATCGCCACCCCGTTGGTAACGAGTTCGCCTACTACAAGGAGCGATTTCGTCAAAGCAATAGGTTTACTCTTGATAAACACAAATTACGAAACATAGTCGGTTTCGGATCAACCTGCGATGGTGCGTCTCATCTGTCTTCCCTATGTGATATCGCGCTTGGAAGTTATCGCTTTTGCCTAAATCATCAAGATAAAAATATTGTCAATGGAATTCTGATGCCCAAGCTACTAGCAGCGACCTGGGGATTCCCAGAGCCAATTGGAAAAGGATTCAGCCTGTTCCCTCGTAGAGCTGTGTACAAGCGAGAATGTGTACAGGACTATCAGGGCATTCGAGATCATGTTGCAAAATACTGCGTTTAATTAGGTGTTTTGCTCGATGCTAAACCGCTACGCGATATATTCCCCTCTGCACTTCGTGTTCCAGCACGGGTGAGCTTCAGCGTTGGGGCCAACGACATTCGCGAGAGGATTCGTACTATGAAGCGCAAACAGAACTTCCAGACGATCGCTTGGTTCTGGGATCTATATGGCAGGGAGCGTCTTGATTTGGATCCCCCTTATCAACGACGAAGCGTATGGAATCAAGTGTACAAGGACTATTTCATCGACACTATTCTGCAGTCCTATCCCGCTCCGGCGATCTTCCTCTATGAGGAAATGACGCCCGAGGGTGTCGCTTCGTACCATGTTGTGGACGGCAAACAGCGACTGACAGCGATCTTTGAATTCGTCCAAGGGGCTTTTCCTGTATCAGACACGGCTGAAAAAGGTGGGTTGCGTGGAAAGTACTTTGCGGATATTGACGATGCAACGAAGAAGGAAATCTGGCTCTACCAATTCTCTGTTGAGTACCTGCCGACTGATCAGGAGAGCACAATCAACAACATCTTTGACCGGATCAACCGCAATACGTCACGTCTAACACCCCAGGAGCTTCGGCACGCCCAATTCGGTGGTGAGTTCATTACGACCGCAGAGGATCTCTCCGTCCTGATGGCCAGCGAGTTTCCAGAATACTTCCCCAATATTACCCCACGCTCTCGACGACAAATGAAGGATGTGGAATTCGTCGCGCATGTCCTACTCTTGCTCGAACTTGGTCCTAAGGGATACTCCACTGCTCAGATGGACCAAGCGTTCAGCGACCGAGACGTCGAGTGGGAGCATCGCGAGAGAGTTACAGAATCATTCAGAGCTGCCACCACTGCTGTTTCAACAATCCTGGCCGATCCGGCGCACGGAGCAGACTTAGCAAGGAGTCGATTAAAGAATCAAGCTGATTGCTATTCCCTGTATGGAGCTGTGGACGAGCTTTTGCGGAATGACGAGCTTCCTGGACCGGGTGAAAGCGCTGCGCGCCTTTTCGCTTTCATCGAACGGGTGCAGAATCTCGGCGGTAGCGAAGGAGAGGGACCCGTTACGGAGTATTTTGAAGCGGCTCGCTCCGCCTCAAACGATACCGGCCCGCGCCAAACGCGCACCGCGATTCTTCAACGTGTGCTTTTGGGCGAACTGTAAGGAGGCGCTGCGCCATGATCGTACCCAACCTTGTGCGACAATGGTACGACGATGCGTTACCCTATGTCGAAGATCTAGGGCAGCGAGTGCGTGACGTCATTTTGCCATTTTGTAGAGAGCACCACCTTCTATATGAGGAGCGTCTGAAGACGGTGGAGTCACTCGCAGAGAAGATCGAGACTGGCCGATTTCGCGACTGGGACGAACTTGATGATCTGTTCGCTTGCACAATTGTCATTCCGCTTGTGACAGATGAACAGGCGGTTCTTAGTTTTCTTAGAAATACCTATTCCGAGGTGCGGCTGCACCAGCGTAATGCGGCTCGCAAGCCTCCAGATGCGTTTCGCTTTGACTCTACACGTTTCATCGGAAGATTGCGCCGGAAATTCGCGATGGATACCGATACGGTGCGCTCAGTCTATGACTATTCCTTCGAGATCCAGATCAAAACAATATTCGAATTCGCTTGGACGAGAACGACCCACGCCTTGACGTACAAAGGAGACCGCGTGTCGTGGGAGAGGCAGAGATTGGCTGCCCAATTGAAGGCAGCAACTGAGCAGCTTGACATGCTGGTTCATGGATTCGATGAGATGTCTAGCTACGCCCCGCAAGGACAGTGGCCTGGCGTTTCGGACCGTGTGGAGATCGAATCTTTCTTTAAGCGAAAAGTAACAGAGGGTGCCATTCCTTCTGAATTGGCTCCGAAAGACTGGACGAGATTTGCCGACAACGCTTACAGTTTGATGCAGACCTTCTCGGGAAAGCGCGCCGGCGGATCAGGCAGTTGGGGGATCGTTAATCTGAAGAACCTCCTTGGCTCTATCGAGAAAGAAATAGCAGAGCTAGGTGTGAAGCGAATCCCTCGTAGCATTTCACTGCTACAGTTCGTGGCTGGCGTGCTTGGCAGCAAGGGAAAAAGCCCTCGAAAGCAAGAAAAATACTACTTCTTGCTGACTGACGACGTGAAGTCGCTCTACCCACACATCGATCTTCCATGCGAGGTATTTGGAATGCCGTCCGGGGAGTAGCAAATGGATCCTTATAAGCCAATAAAGTCAATGGGTATCGAGGGGTCAGGCATCGTTGATGCGGAAATCAGAAGGTTTACAGGCGCACAGATATTAGACTGAGACGGATGTGGAAGATAAACCGGAGCATTACGGGAACGGAATATTCTCTAGTACAAGCACAGCCTCATTTCTTCAGTGGCTCAAAATGCGCCTCAAAGAAGGCCCTTATCCGCGGGTGGAACGGGGCGACGTAGAATCCATCAGTCAGAAACCCGATGTAGCACTCATCCATTCCCCCGCCGAACTACCGAGGGCGACATGGATCGGACATGCTACGGTGCTGGTTCAGTATCGAGACATCAACTATCTGACGGACCCTCACCTGACTGACTTCCCTTCTCCCATGGATTTTGGGGTTGCGGGCAGATTGCTTCCTCCCGCTCTTGCCTTCGGCGATATGCCCAGAATTGACTTTGTCCTGATTTCTCACAATCACTATGATCATCTGGATCATCGCACTGTGGGTCTTTTTGGAAACTCTGTGGTTTGGTATGTTCCACTGGGCCTGGGTGCGTGGTTTCGAAAGCGTGGAATTCAATCGGACAAAATTGTTGAACTGGATTGGTGGCAAACCCACTCGTTCCGCGACCAAGTAGAAGTTACGTTGACGCCTGCAATGCACTGGTCCAAACGCGCCCCATGGGATGCCAACCGGAGTCTCTGGGGGTCCTGGTCCGTTTCCATCGACGGGTTTCGCACATGGTTCGGGGGAGATACGGCATATAGCGAAACCCTGTTCAAAGAGATAGGACATCGCACCGGCCCCTATCATCTTGGCCTGATTCCCATCGGGGGTTATGCCCCGCGCTATTTCATGTCACCCCAGCACATAGATCCGGCAGAGGCGGTGAGGATTCACAAAGACATACAGTCGCAATTCTCCATTCCCATTCACTGGGGAACATTCCAGCTCACCCATGAGCCTTTTCTGGAGCCGATCCAGCTGCTGGCGGAGGCGGCGAAAGCCGAACGATTGCCGGAAGGGCAGTTCAATCCAGTGAAGATAGGCGAAACAACGGTTGTGGATCGTGCAACAAAACCCTAGTCCGCACAGCTTCTATGGAGAAAGTGCACCGCGACTCGATTTATCCTGTCCCGAAGGGCATTTTATCGACCCCCCCATAATCGACTCGGAGATGGTTGCCGACCAGAGCATCGGCATCGTCCCTCGACGCCACTATCAGCTAGCTTCCCGTTGCAGTCGGCGGACTGATTCGATTTGCCGAATACGCGCTCGGGTTTTCCGCGACTCGGTTTGCGGAAACTGACCCGCCAGAGGATTGTCAGGTCTCACGTCGTGGCATGAGAGGAATGGTCAGGTCTTTCATGCTGTGTCATAGGTCCAACATGAAAGACCTGATCCTGAGCCTATGGTTTATACCAGTACTTTGCGATGTTCAACGGCGTTTCTTTTGTCAGTAAGGGGTTTTTCATATAGAAAATCATCCTTTCATCAAGCTTTGCTTTTTCCAGTGTTTCTTTGATGTCGGGATGATTGTAGAACAAATGATCAAAACTACCGTCGTTGATTGCCTCTATAAATCCTTTCTTTAATCTTTCCGCCAGTTTTATATTTTTTGGGTCCACAAAAATATATCCTGGTAAGGGATAGGAAATGCATAGTTTTTCCTCGATCATAAAATCTTTATCTGGATGTTGTTTAATCTCGAGCCAAGGCTCGTGGACGCCACGAGGAAAATAGTCAAACCGCCTTGCCTCAAGCATATCGTAGAGAGATTCGTCTTTTGAGGGACCGATCACCTTGTAACCATTCGATTTGAGAATTTTGTAATCGGGCCACTGTACGCCTTGACCCGCCACCAACTTCTTGAGGTCACTTTCAGTTTTAATGGCATCGAATTTATCTTTGTCACTTCGATTGATCAAAAAAATACGATATCCATAGAGCCCCTTATATATTGGTATTCTTATGGGGATCATCTCCCGCTCTCTTTCCGGAGTGGTCGCTGTCATTAAGACGTCAAGTTTCCCTTCAACCACCCACATTACTCCCCGTTTCTGGCTTGGAATGTCAGTGAGTTCTATTCTGTAGTCGCCATATTCGCTTTTGGTCTTATCCAACAAGAGTTCAAGCAGTTTGTATTTGTAATTTTCGACCTGCTCGTTTTGATTTTTAAAAATAGTCTTGCGAATTTTCACAACAAGAATATCACCATCCTTTGCATCTGCATAAACTGCGGAAGAAAGGGATAGGCACATAACCAAGGAATAAAGCAGTGTTCTACGAAACATACACTTCCCCTTCCAAATTTAGTGTTGCCACTGACAACGCCCTATAATTGCGAGCGCCGCTAGGTTGGTGCAGTGCGCCCCGAATCACATGTTGAGTGTAGTTTACACGACATGTTGACACTCCAACTCAGAACTATTTGCCAAGTTGTATCTTCCCACCCAGGGACGATGGTTCGTAGAGATGTGGGGGGTGACCGTCGTTTCCACACTGTGGATTAGCCAAAGCCAGGTCAATACGTGTGAGTACCTAATTTCTGCAACAACGAGGTGAAGGAGACGGGTACACTCCGGTTCGCGCTAGCTAAAGATTCAAATGATGTTCCAGAGAGTGTTTCGCCCAGAACCTTCCCCCGGGTGGGCGTCCAACATCAACATCAGGTCCTTGCGGGTTTGTTGACGACGGATCCAGTTTGCGTCACTGACCATGACAGCACCCCTGCTGCTGGATCGGAGGGCATGGCACTGAGCCGAACGAACAGAACACGCAGCAGTCGCCTGGCTTCGGGCGCAATAGCACGTGACACGCCGGGCACTCGTAATAGAACTGACACGCGTCCGTGGGCATGGTTTCCGGCGTAGCTGTTCCGCACCCCGGACAGGTCAATACCGATTCGACAATCACCTCGCGCATCTCGATGTCACTTCTGCACGGTAGATGGGTAGCCTGCGTTGGTCGTGGCCCGGGTTAGGGCTTCGGGTTTAGCCTTGTCCGGATCATAAGTAACCGTGGCCGTCTTTTCGTCGAAATCGACCTGGACGGTGCTGACCCCGGCGACTTTCTCCAGCGACTTCTTGACCGTGATCGGGCACAACGCACAGGTCATGTTCTGCACGGTCAACGTGATGGTCTGAGGTGCGGCGGCAAACGCCGCCAGCGGTAGAGCAATGAGCGATGCGAACAGAAGTTTGCGCACGAGAGTCTCCTTTCAGTAGAGCAGTGGGGCCAGCCAGGGGACGGCCAGCAAGCCAAGCAGCAGTACGGTGACGATCCAGAACGTTAACCGTTGTCGTCCGACTGTGCGCGGATCGGCGCATGGCGTGCCAGGTGTGCAGGCTTGCGGTACCAGATAGAGCTTGCGGAAGGCCAGACCGAGAAATAGCAGCGTCAGGCCGATGAAGATTGGCCGGTACGGTGCCATCGCGGTCAGATTGCCAACCCATGTTCCGCCGATGCCAAGCGTGAGCAGTACAAGCGGACCGACGCAGCAGACCGATGCGCCGACAGCGGCAAATACACCCGCTATCAGTGAGTTTTTACCGGCCAGTTGTGTCATTGCGTTGTCCTTGAACTTGTTTGTCCGAGCGTCACTCTAAACTCCGTACCGTGGTACGGAGTCAAGAGGAAGCGATGATGTCAGACCTGAGCATTGGCAAGCTGGCGGAGGCGGCGGGGGTGAACATCGAAACCATCCGCTACTATCAGCGGCGCGGTTTGCTGGATGAGCCACCCAAGCCACTCGGCGGGCATCGACGCTACTCGCGGGATCATGCCAAGCGTGTGCGTTTCATCAAGCGTGCGCAGGCACTGGGCTTCAAGCTCGACGAAGTGGGAGCGCTGCTGATGCTGGATACGGGGCGTGGCTGCGCAGAAACCCGCGCGTTGGCCGACCACAAACGGATGCTGATAGAGCGGAAGATGGCCGACTTGGCGACCCTGCATCAGGAGCTGGGCGATCTGATTCGACAGTGCGATGCAGACGGCGGCGCGGAGCAGTGTCCGATCATCGACGTGCTCGTTTGCGACTAAGCGACCTGCGGGTAGTTGTCATCCCTCAATGTCGGTTCGTCGAACTGTGTGCACCGTCGGTAACGGATTCGATTGTCCGAGGGTGTGGTGTAATCGCGCCGCCTGACGACGGCTCAAACGGCCAGACACGCCGCCGAAGCGCGAACCAGTTCATCGACGATATCGAAATCGGCCTCCGGCTGGAGTTCGCTTGGAGAACCCTGTCGGCCGGTCGGGCGTACCCGGAGGTGGTCCGCCTTCCGTTCTATCGTCGCCTGGTTGCCGCAGTTGCGGCAGTAGACGGCATCGCCGTCGCGCTGATCCCGCCGCACCACGATGGTGGGGCCACACACCGGGCACTCCTGCAGCGGTATACCGTGGTCGCTGTGGCCGACGATGCCGGCGAAGCCACCGTCGCGACTAAGTCCAATGAATCGCTCACCGTAACCGCCGTCGAACTGGCGGCCGAGGTTGTCGCGGATGATAGTCAACGCGTCGTCCACGGCCATCCCGTGCCGGTAGGGTCGTGAGCTGGTCATGGCGTCGAAGGCATCGCAGATGCCGACGATGCGCGCATCTTGAGGGATCTCGCCCCCGGCGAGGCCGCCGGGGTAGCCCGCGCCGTCGATACGCTCGTGATGATGCAGCACCGCCGCCTGAGCCAGCCCAGCCAGCGGGTGATTGGCGAGCAGACGCGCACCCACCTCCGGGTGGGTCTTGATCACTTCGTATTCGTCGCCGCTCAGCCGTCCCGGTTTTCTCAGGATCGCATCCGGCACCGCCACCTTGCCCAGGTCGTGCAGGAACCCGGCCAGGGTGATGCGCGCGGTCTCCGCGCCCGACAGGCCGGTGGCCTCGGCCAGCAGCCGACTGTACTGGGAGACACGCCACAGATGCCCGCCGGTGTACGGGTCGCGCGCCTCTACCATCCACGCCATCACGAACAGGCTTTGCAGCAACTGCTCAGCGTGGTCGAATGTGGTGGATGGCGTCCCCGCGGACGGCGCGGGTGAATGCGTATCGGCGGGGGATGAGTGAATGCGCCTAAAAAAACGCTGGGTCAAGGTTTGGATCATCGGGCGCTGAGCTCCAGTTCACGCCGGCATGGGGTGAGGAGTATCGTCACCACGCGGCTGTTCACGACTCGGCTGACACCGTAAATCGTCGCAGCGTCGTCTGCTAGAGAAGACCGCGCGACAGGGGTCTTGCTTACCGGCGGTCTGGGCGCCCCCGCCCCGAAGGAGAAACGGTAGGCGAGTCTCATCGTCTGGCGACACGGCGGCGGGATTTGCTCTGGAGCCCTCGCTGGTGAGGTATTCATACGGCCCGCGCAAAATGGGGCAAAATGGAAGTCAAGTTGAGTTTCCCGCGGTGAGTCGGGATTAGTAATACGATGTGGGAGATTGAAGTGCTGCTGCAAGACCTGATTCCGTGGCCTGTCCACTCCGCTAACATCCGCATAGGTTCGTAGATCATGAGCCGCTTCTGGAGTCCGCTGGTTCGCCGGCTTTCGCCCTACGTGCCGGGCGAGCAGCCGAGAATCAGCAATCTGATCAAGCTCAACACCAACGAAAATCCTTACGGCCCCTCGCCTAAGGCGTTGGCGGCGATCGCCGCCGAGGTCAACGACGGCCTCCGCCTCTATCCGGATCCTACGGCGGCACAGCTGAAACAGGCCATCGCCGACAACTACGGCCTGAGCAGTGAACAGGTGTTTGTCGGTAACGGCTCGGACGAAGTGCTGGCGCACATCTTCCACGCGCTGTTTCAGCATCCGGGGAAGTTGCTGTTTCCGGATATCACCTACAGCTTCTATCCGGTCTACTGCGGCCTCTACGGTATCGAATACGAAGCGGTGCCGCTGGGCGAGGGGTTTGAGTTGCGCGTTTCCGATTACGAAAAACCCAACGCGGGGATTATTTTCCCCAACCCCAATGCGCCGACCGGGTTGTTGTTGCCGGTGGCCGATATTGATTCGTTGCTACAGCACAACACCGAATCGGTGGTTGTCGTCGACGAGGCCTACATCGACTTCGGCGGCGAGAGCGCGGTGAGGCTGATCGACCGCTTTCCCAACCTGTTGGTTACTCAGACCCTCTCCAAATCCCGTTCACTGGCCGGGCTGCGCGTCGGGTTTGCCATGGGGCATCCCAAATTGATCGAAGCGCTGGTGCGGGTAAAAGACAGTTTCAACTCCTATCCGCTGGATCGCCTCGCCATCGCCGGTGCCACGGCAGCGATCAAGGACCGCGACCACTTCGAACGCACCCGCCGGGCGGTGATGGACGAGCGCGAATCGCTGATGCGAGGGATACGCGAACTGGGTTTCGATACCCTGCCATCCACAGCCAACTTCGTCTTTACCCGGCACCCGGAACACGACGCGGCAGTACTTGCATCCAAGCTGCGTGAACGCAGTATTGTCGTGCGCCACTTCCGCCAACCGCGCATCGATCAGTATTTGCGCATTACCATTGGCAAACCCGAAGAGAGTGCCGCATTGCTGATCGCGCTGGGCGAAATCGTAGGGAACCGATAGGCAACGAGCGCCCTACAGTTCCGAGTTCCGGTTTTGACGTTTCCTTCCCGTCGGCAAGCGCCGAGTAGCGGGGCTTGGCTTGGATCAGGACCGGCGGGGGCGAGCCGGAGACAGCTCGCCTCACCGTCTGCGCTGCGGGCGCGGAACCTCGCATTCACTTAAACTACGGCGTAGCAGAGCCAGACCTCTCCACTGATTCGGAACCCGGCAGACAGCAGAATGAACCACAAAACCCTACTCACTCTGGCAGCCACCCTGCTAGTTACTGCCTGCTCCAACGTTTCCTATTACTCTCAATCCATCCGCGGTCAACTCGATCTGCTTAACAAGCGCCGCCCCATCACCGAGGTGGCGGCGGATCCGGGTACGCCGGAGCCCACGCGCGAGAAGCTGTTGGAGGTGCTGAAGATCCGCGATTTCGCCACCCGCGAACTGGCACTTCCCGACAACGACAGCTACCGCGTCTATGCGGATCTGCAGCGCCCCTACGCGGTGTGGAACGTGTTCGCCACGCCGGAGTTCTCGCTGCAACCCGATCAGTGGTGCTTCCTGGTGGTGGGCTGCCTGGCCTACCGCGGTTATTTCGATCAACGCGATGCGCGCGAGTTTGCCGCACGCCTGGAGGCCGAAGGCAAGGACGTCTACGTGGCGGGGATACGCGCCTACTCGACTCTGGGCTGGTTCGACGATCCCATCCTCAACACCTTTCTCGATCTGCCGCGCTATCGATTGGCGGGTGTGGTGTTTCACGAGCTGGCCCATCAGCAGCTTTACATCGACGACGACAGCGCGTTCAACGAGGGCTTCGCTATGGCGGTGCAGTACGCGGGCGTGCGCCGCTTTCTGCAACGAGAGGGCACGGCTGCGGAACGCGAGGCGTACGCGGAGCAGTTGCAGCGGCAGGCCGATTTTCTCGCGCTGGTGGCGAACACCCGCGAGCAGCTCCAGCAGCTCTACGCCAGCGACGCCGATACGGCGACCCGGCGCGTGCGCAAGGAGCGCATCTTCGACACTATGCGGGTGCGCTTCGGGGAGCTGCGCGAACGCTGGGGCGGCTACCGCGGTTACGACGTCTGGTTTGGCGAGCGGCTCAACAACGCCAAACTGAGTGCGGTGGCCACCTACCAGCGTCTGGTGCCGGCGTTCGAGGTGCTGCTGACGAAATCGGGTGGCGACTTCGCTGCGTTCTACGCGGCAGCGCGACGTATCGGCGAGCTTCCGCCCGCGCAGCGCACGGAGCGGTTGGCGGCCCTCACCCGCGGCGCGTCTGACGACGAAACGCCGCCAACCGCATCTGCCGGGCTTGTCGACCCAGGTACCGCGGCACGACCGAATCGATTGCCGTAGGCACGACTCCCAGCTCGGCCGCGACGGGCCCGGCGCAAACGCTGTCGACCTGCAGCGAGCGGTAGTTATCCAGCGACATCGGTTTGCCGGGGACGAACTCCAGCAGCGTCGCCTGCAGTTTCGACAGGCCCTTGCCCAATCCCAGAATCCAGTGATCTGTCCCGATCTGCCGATCCGTGTAGCGCACCAGTTCGCGCAGGGTGAAGCTCTGCGGTCCGCACAAGTCGTAGCGCTGGCCGAAGGTGCGGCGATCGTCGATGGCGTTGATAAAGGCACTGGCCACGTCGTCCACGTAGACCGGCGCAAAGCGCGCATCGGGGCAGGCCAGCGGAAACACGCCGGGCGTCAGGCGCAACAGCGTGGCGAAGCGGTTGAAGAAGCTGTCGCCGGGACCGAAGATCACCGAGGGGCGGAAGCTGGTGGCGGCGATGCCCTCCGCCGCGTGGACGAGGTCTTCCGCTTCTCCCTTGGTGCGCAAGTAGTGGCTGGGACCGCTCTGGGCGTCGGCCTGCAGCGCGCTCATGTGCAGCAGGCGGGTGACGCCGCGTGCCCGGCAGGCGTCGATGAGCGTTTGCGTCAACTCCACGTGCGCCTTGCGGAAACCGCGGCCGCTGCGGCCGCGTTCGTTGAGAATGCCCACCAGGTTGACGGCGATCTCGCAGCCGTCGAGCAGGCGTTGCAGGGTGGCCGCGTCGTGCACGTCCGCCTCGACCAGCGAGACGCGGGGTAGCGTCTGCTGATGCCGCACCCGGGCGGCGCGGCGCGTGGGGATTCGCACCCGATATCCCGCCGCGGCCAGGCGACTGGCCAGCCAACCGCCGACGAAGCCGCTGCCACCCAAGATACATACGCTGCGCTCTCGCATCGGACCTCCCTGCGGGTTGTTGGTTGTTGCGTGCGATTTGCTCTACCCTGCCACCCAAGAATAACCACGATCGCTGTATCCATGGAATCTTTGCTGATCTATCTGCTGACCGGCGCAGTGGCGGGTGTGCTGGCCGGGTTGTTGGGCGTCGGCGGCGGCATCGTCATCGTGCCGGCGCTGGTGTTCGTCTTTCACTCCCAAGGGTTCGACGCGGCCGTGCTGGTGCACATGGCGGTGGGTACCTCGCTGGCTACCATCGTGCTCACCTCCATCTCCTCGGTGCGCGCCCACCACCGGCGCGGCGCGGTGCAGTGGCCGGTGTTCCGGCGGCTGGCCCCGGGGATCGTGGTGGGCAGTCTGCTGGGGGCGGTGATCGCCGACTGGTTGCCGGCGGACACTCTGCGCACCGTGTTTGCGGTGTTCGTGCTGCTGGTGGCGCTGCAGATGGGGCTGGGCGCCAAGCCGTCGCCCCACCGGGACCTGCCCGGCACCCTGGGCAGCAGCGCGGCGGGGTTGGTGATCGGCACCGTTTCGGCCGTGGTGGGAATCGGGGGCGGCAGCCTCACCGTGCCGTTTCTGGTCTGGTGCAACGTCGCCATGCGCAACGCGGTGGCGATATCGGCGGCCTGCGGGCTGCCCATCGCCGTGGCGGGCAGCTTCGGGTTCGTGCTCACCGGGCTCAACGAGCCGGGCCTGCCGCCGTGGAGCAGCGGGTATCTCTATTGGCCCGCCGGCGCCGGCATTGCGGTGGCCAGCGTGCTGTTTGCACCGCTTGGCGCACGCTTGGCGCACCAGGTCCCCGCCCAGGGTTTGAAGCGATTTTTCGCCCTGTTTCTCGGTGTGGTGGGGCTGCGCATGCTGTTTAGCTGAACCCGTCGGCCGGCCCTGACGATGGGCTGGCGAAGTGGGTCATATCTCTCCCTGGATATCCCGCCGGGGCAGCCGACGCGGGGCCTTTCCGCACCTAGTCGTTGGGGCATTATCATCCGTTGATTCAATGGGTTAATGGTTCATTCCGGGTAGTGGTCCGCACAAATAAAACCACTTTATACCCGCAGTGATAATACCTGTTTGGCAACCTTTCCAGGCACGCCTAAGGTCTCTCCTCCAACCTACAGTCCCACGCCCGCGCCTTGCGTGTCGACCATTCGCATCCGGTGTGCGGGCCGACGAGAGATAACGAATCATGTCCAAGTTGGTGAATCCCCACGGGGGGGGAGAGCTCAAGCCCCTGTTGTTGGCGGGTCAGGTTCTGGAGGAGGAGCGAACCCGCGCCACATCACTGCCGCAAGTGCGCGTCACCTCGCGTGAGGCGGGTGACTTGGTGATGATGGGCATCGGCGGCTTTACGCCGCTGACGGGTTTCATGACCCATGCCGACTGGGCCGGCGTCTGTGACGGAATGAAGATGGCCAACGGCCTCTTCTGGCCCATTCCTATTACTCTCTCCACCGATGCGGTGACCGCCTCCAGCCTCAAAGAGGGGCAGGATGTCGCGCTGGTTACCGACGAGGGCGAGATCATGGCCACCATGACGGTGACCGAGAAGTACGCCATCGATAAGGCCCACGAGTGCATGACGGTGTTCAAGACCACCGACGACGAGCACCCGGGCGTGCAGATGGTGATGGGGCAGGGCGACGTGAACCTCGCCGGCCCGGTGAAGGTGCTGTCGCTGGGCGGCTTCCCGGAGAAGTATCCGGGCATTTTCCTGACGCCCGCGCAGACGCGCGAGCTGTTCGCCTCCAAAGGTTGGAGCACGGTGGCGGCGTTTCAGACCCGCAATCCCATGCACCGCTCCCACGAGTATCTGGCCAAGATCGCGGTGGAGATCTGCGACGGCGTGCTGGTGCACTCGCTGCTCGGCAAACTGAAACCGGGCGACATCCCCGCTGAGGTGCGCGTGAAGGCCATCGACACGCTGATGGAGAACTACTTCGTCAACGACACGGTGGTGCAGGCCGGCTATCCGCTGGACATGCGCTACGCCGGTCCGCGCGAGGCGCTGCTGCACGCGCTGTTCCGCCAGAACTACGGCTGCTCGCACCTGATCGTGGGGCGCGACCACGCCGGCGTCGGCGACTACTACGGTCCCTTCGACGCCCATCACATCTTCGACGAGATTCCGCACGACGCCCTGGAGACACAGCCGCTGAAGATCGACTGGACCTTCTGGTGCGACAAGTGCGAAGGCATGGCCTCCATGAAGACCTGCCCGCACGGCGCGGAAGACCGCCTGCTGCTCTCCGGCACCAAGCTGCGCAAGGCGCTATCGGAAGGCAGCGAGGTACCGCATCACTTCAGTCGTCCCGAAGTGCTGGCCATCCTGCGCGAGTACTACGCCAGCCTGAAGGATGACGAGAAGGTGGAGGTGAAGTTGAGCGGCCATTCGGCCCGCTGACGGCGTTTCCGGTTTTGCCGGCGCACCTTGCGTCGGCCGCATCCCCTGGGTGCATCTACATCCAACTGCAGTGGAGAGAAAGACGATGCCTACATTCGTACGTACCGACAAGTGCGATGGCTGCAAGGGTCAGGACAAGACCGCTTGCATGTACATCTGCCCCCATGACCTGATGGCGCTGGACAAGGACGGTTCGGTCACCGGCCACGCCATGAAGGCCTACAACCAGGAGCCGGAGCAGTGCTGGGAGTGCTACTCCTGCGTGAAGATCTGCCCGCAGCAGGCCATCGAGGCGCGTCACTACGCCGATATCGTGCCGATGGGCGCCAGCGTCCAACCGCTGCGCGGGTCCGACTCCATCATCTGGACCATCAAGTTCCGCAACGGGACCATGAAGCGTTTCAAGTTCCCGATCCGCACCACCCCGGAGGGTTCCATCGAGCCCTACGCCGGCAAGCCCGAGGCCGACATCAGCAAGATCAGCGATGCGGGTTTCTTCAACCTGGGCGGCGTGCAGAAGCCGGGCGATCGCAGCGAGCTGATCCGCCTCTGAGCGGCGCTCGTGTCAACCGAACTTGAAGCTCTTAAGAGGTAACGACAATGGCTGAAGGAACTTTTGGCAATCCCGAGGTTGTCCAGGAAGAAGTGGACATCCTCATCATCGGCGGCGGCATGGCCGCGTGCGGCGCCGCCTACGAAATCGTGCCGTGGGTCGAGGCCGCCAAGAAAGCGGGCGTCGACATCAAGGTGAAGCTGGTCGACAAGGCCGCCCTGCCGCGTTCCGGCGCGGTGGCACAGGGTCTGTCCGCCATCAACACCTACATCGGCTCCGAGCAGGACCCGGCCGACTATGCGCGTATGGTCTCCAACGACCTGATGGGCATCACCCGCGACGATCTGGCCTACGACCTGGGCCGTCACGTGGACGACTCGGTGCATCTGTTCGAGGACTGGGGTCTGCCGATCTGGAAGACCGACGACCAGGGCGTGCGTCACGACGGCGCCGCGGCCCAGCGCGAAGGCATCCCCACGCTGCGCGACGGCGGCAAGCCGGTGCGTTCGGGCAAGTGGCAGATCATGATCAACGGCGAGTCCTACAAGTGGATCGTCGCCGAGGCCGCGCAGAAGGCGCTGGGTGTCGAGAACATCCAGGAGCGCGTCTTCATCGTCAAGCTGATCAACGACAAGAACGACCCCAAGCGTATCGCCGGTGCCGTCGGCTTCTCGGTGCGCGATCACAAGGTCTACGTCTACAAGTTCAAGGCGTGCCTGCTGGTGTGCGGCGGCGCGGTGAACATCTTCCGTCCGCGTTCGGTCGGCGAAGGCACGGGCCGTGCCTGGTACCCGGTGTGGAACGCCGGCTCCACCTACGCCATGGCCGCCGAGGCCGGCGCCGAGCTCACCATGATGGAAAACCGCTTCGTGCCCGCCCGCTTCAAGGACGGCTACGGTCCGGTGGGCGCCTGGTTCCTGCTCTTCAAGTCCAAGGCCACCAACGCCTTCGGCGAGGTCTACATGGAGACCAACAAGGCGATGCTGGACCAGTATCCGCCTTACGGTCAGGCCGCCGTGCCGGCTTCGTGCCTGCGCAACCATCTCATGATGCACGAGATGATCGAGGGCCGCGGTCCCATCTACATGGATACCGTCACCGCGCTGGCCAATCTGCGCGAGAGCCTGACGCCGAAAGAGGTGAAGCACCTCGAAGCCGAGGCGTGGGAAGACTTCCTCGATATGTGTATCGGCCAGGCCGGCGTCTGGGCGGGTGAGAACGTCGAGCCGGAGAAGAAGAACTCCGAGCTGATGCCCACCGAGCCCTACCTGCTGGGTTCGCACTCTGGCTGCTGCGGCATCTGGGTCTCCGGTCCCGAGGATCTGGGCGCGCCGTCCGAGTGGAGCTGGGGCTACCGCTCCATGACCACCATCAACGGTCTGTTCACCGCCGGCGACGGCGTGGGCGCCTCCGGCCACAAGTTCTCCTCAGGTTCCCACGCCGAGGGCCGTATCGCGGCCAAGGCGATGGTGAAGTACGTGATGGACAACAAGGGCATCGCGCCCGAGTTCGATGCCTCCGTGGACGAACTGGTGGAAGAGATTTACAAGCCGGTGCGCAACTACCTCGAGCACAAGGACTACACCTCTGCCATCGACGTCAATCCCCACCTCATCACTCCCAAGATGCTGCAGTTCCGTCTGCAGAAGATCATGGACGAGTACGTGGCGGGCGTGGCGACTTGGTACAAGACCAACGGCAAGATGCTGGAAGTGGCCGAAGAGAAGCTGGAGATGCTGAAGGAAGACGCCCAGAAGATGCGTGCGAAAGACCTGCACGAGCTGCTGCGTGCCTGGGAGAACTACCACCGCATCCTGACGGCGGAAGCCCACATGAAGCACATCCAGTTCCGCGAGGAGAGCCGTTACCCCGGTTTCTACTATCGTATGGACCACAACTACATCGACGAAGAGAACTGGAAGTGCTTCGTCAACTCCACCTACGACAAGACGACCCACAAGTGGAACGTGTTCAAGCGCGAGCACGTCGATCTGGTCGACAAGTCGAAGCTGTTCAAGTAAGTCGCGTTTGAACGGCGGTTAACGGAAGGCCGGATGCCGCGAGGCATCCGGCTTTTCCATTTGCATTGTTTGGTGTTTAGCCGATGGCGGCGGTGGCATAATCGTCGTGTCCCTGCATGTATTTCCCCGTCTCCGGAGTAATCCCATGAGCGAGTCCGATTCCAAACCCTGGACCAGTCCCGTCGTTCCCGTCCGCTACGACGGTTCGCACAAGATCCACTTTCGCTGCTACAAGGGTATCTCGTGCTTCAACGCCTGCTGCAAGCATGCCGACGTGACGCTTACCCCGTATGACATCGTGCGGCTGAAGAATCGCCTCGGCCTGCGTTCGGACGCCTTTTTGCGCGACTACGCCGTGCCCTTCGAGTTCGAGCCCCAGGGGATCGCCGGGGTCAAGCTGCGCACGCTGGACGATTCACCGCAGTGCCTGTTCATGACCGAGGAGGGGTGCAGCGTCTACGAGGATCGTCCCGCCGCGTGCCGTTACTACCCGGTGGGGTTGCTCTCCATGCACGAATCCGGGGAGGCCGGTCAGAAGGATTTCTACGCGGTGGTCAAGGAGGAGCACTGCCGCGGGCACGAGGAGGACAACGAGCTCACCATCGATCAGTATCGCAGCGAGCAGGGGCTGGACGAGTACGACGTCCACAGCCTCGGCTGGCGCGAGCTGATTCTGAAGAAGAAATCGGCGGGGCCTGCCGTCGGCAAGCCCTCGGAGCGCAGCCTGCGGCTCTTTTTCATGACCTGCTATAACATCGATGATTTCCGCGAGTTCGTCGTCAGCGACGCATTCCAGCGCGTCTACATCATCGACCCGGAACTGCTGGAACAGCTGCGCACCGACGAAGTGGCGCTGCTGGAGTTCGGCTACCGCTTTCTCAAGCAGGTGTTGTTCGGCGAGGTGACCATTGCGCAGCGTTCGGAGCCTGCGTAGCGGAGGTCGTTAGGCGTCGACGACGCGGGATTGTCCCGCGCGCACTCCGCTGTCCAGGCTTCTGAAGCAGGGATCAGAAGCTGTAGGAGACGCCGACGCCGAGCACCGGATAGAGGTCGAAATTGGACACACCATCCTCCAGCTGGGAGGCCTCGTCATTGAGATCCGTGCTGCTGACCTGGTTGGTGGCATCGCGCAGAGTGACGGAAGGCGATCCCTGCTGCAGCAGGCCGATGTCGGCGGTGAACCCCCAACCCTTGAGCGCCTGGTTGCCCCAACCGATGCCCAGGTAGGCGCCGGAGTCGAAGCTGATCGAGCCGCGCAGGTCGACGTTGGTGTAGGAGCCGCCGCCGACGTCGATATTGCCGCTGGCACGTCCGGAGATGGAGTTGTCGTTGGCGACGTAGCCGGCGGTCAAGCGGAACGAACCGCGGAACGGATGCCAGTCGACGAACAGCCCGTAGGAGCTCAGTTCCAGATCGGCGTCGTAGTTGATGCCGCCCTCGTCGAGGCTGGTGCTGTACTTAAAGCTGTTCAGGCCCAGACGCGTCGTCACCGAGTCGCTGATCGGCCACGACAGGTCGATGCCGGCGCCCAGCGTGCTCATCTTGGCCCC